>CANDCP010000021.1 GCA_947383215.1 uncultured Roseburia sp. | reverse complement strand
ACATTTGACATAGTCTCACACCTAACCTCCCTCCAGTTGCGTATTGTGCATATTCAACTGTTTGGGTCATATTTTATTGCACTATAAATTATTATACCAAATAAATCCATATTGTCAACAGTTTTTACAAATTCTTAGTATTTAATAGGCCAGCAGCTATTCGCATTGCCGGCCGCGCCGGAATAATATTTTTTGCCGACCTTGTTGTAGGCCACAACGTACGCGTAATACGTTTTTCCCCTCTTCAGCTTCTTTTTGCCAAGCTTTTTCACCGTGACAGACGTTTTCTTTGTCGTCGCCACTTTTTTATAGCCGGAGTCCTTTTTCGTGGACATATACACAACGTATCTGTCGGCGCCGGAAATCTTATCGAATTTGACCTTCATACCATTTGAAGTCGGGCGCAACTTTACATCCGGCTGCTGACAGGTCTGCTTCCAATCCGACCACGCGCCGTATTTCTTCACGCCGTCTGTGGTTGTGGTATACGCGCGGACGCGCACCTTATAGAAATTATGTTTTTTTAGCCCTGAATATTTTACAAAAATACCGTAATGATTCCCCTGTGCAGACGCCACTTTTTTATCTTTCTTTTTGTTTGCCGTATACAGCTCCGCCTCGTAACCTTCCGCATAAGAAATCCTTTTATACTCTACTTCAAGCTCTCCTATTGCATTCCAGTAATACGGAACGTCAACCTCTGTCACCTTTCCGGGCGTTACCGTAAGCGAATAAATGGTCTCACAATTATAATACATTTCGTTGCAAGCCACAAAACTCTTCGTACTGTTGGCTTTTGCCGGATAAACGCTCGCCGTATACGCCGCGTCCCCCGACAAACCCGTTATCGTATACGTTATCTTTGCGCCTGTACCGTATATAATCGTTTCCCCCGTTTTTGCGCCGCCAAGTTTCACTTTGTAAGCGTTCGCGCCCGAAACGGAAGGCCACTCTAACGTCACGGACGATGTCGTGGAATCTATCTTTTTCAGATAAGAAACTTTCTCATTCGGAGCGGTTACGCACTCTACCACATCAGAATAGGCGCCTCTCGCATAGACAACCTCGCCGTTCTGCCGTTCACTTGTAAACCCCTGAACGCGCACATAGTAGGTACTTCCTGCAGTCAGTCCTCTTATCTGCGCCGAATTGCCGGCAAGATTATCCTCCTTGGAAACCCAATTCTGCTTATCCGTGCTGACCTCCACGTTATAGCGGACGTCATTTGTCAGAAGCGCCGTCCACGTAATCTTCAAGTCGGATCCGGCGTCTACCTGTTTAATCCCGGTCACCTTCCCCGGCGTCACCAGCTCCGCTTTCGCGGACACCGAAAATGCAAGCGCCATCACAAAGGCAATCGCCAATGTGAGCATAACGTGCTTCATCTGTTTCATTGCTTTCATACTAAATCTCCTTTTTTGAATCTGGTTTACTGTAATTGGTTTTCCAATACCGATTTTGCCTCTGTCAGGGCGGCCGCTATTCCCGCCGGATTTTTGCCGCCCGCCTGCGCCATATTCGGCCGTCCGCCGCCGCCGCCGCCGACTTTTGCCGCAATTCCCTTAATCAGATTTCCGGCATGCGCGCCGCGCCTTATCGCGTCGTCCGTCGCCATCGCAATCAAGTTTACCTTCCCATCATTTTCGGATGCCAGCACAACGACGCCGCCGCCGAGCTTCTCTTTTAACTGGTCGCCAAGATCGCGCAGCCCGTTCATGTCAACTCCGCTTACGGAGGATGCCAAAAGCTTCACGCCCTGAACCTCCACCGTCTGATCCATTACGTCGCCGAGCGCGTCCTTGGCCGCCTTACTCTTTAGCGACTCATTCTCGCTTTGCAGCGCCTTCATCTCGGACATGAGATGCCCTAAGCGCTCCGCGAGCGTTGCGGGCGTAGCTTTTATTAATTTCGCCGCCGCAAGAAGTTCCTCCTCAATTTTGTCATAATATTCAAATACCGCATTGCCGGTTAACGCCTCTATTCTGCGCACCCCAGCCGCAACGCCGGTCTCGGAAACAATTTTAAACGCCGCGATCGAAGAGGTATTTGCAACATGCGTACCTCCGCACAGCTCCGTAGAAAAATCACCCATCTTCACGACACGCACCGTCTCGCCGTACTTCTCGCCAAACAGCGCCATCGCCCCCGTCTTTTTCGCCTCATCCAAAGACATCACCTGCGTCACAACCGGAATTGCAGCCGATATCTTATCATTCACCATCGCTTCTACCTTCCGGATTTCCTCCGGCGTCATAGCGGAAAAATGTGAAAAATCAAAGCGCAGCCTGTCCGCATTGACATCGGAACCCGCCTGCTCCACATGGCTTCCCAGCACCTCGCGCAGCGCCTTTTGAAGAAGATGCGTCGCGCTGTGGTTCTTTCCGATCGACCCGCGTCTCTCTTTGTCGACCGCAAGCTCTACAAAATCACCGGTCTTTGCCATGCCCTTTACTACTTTACCGATATGGCCGACTTTTCCGCCAAGCATCTTTACGGTATCCTCCACCGCAAACAGAAAGCTTCCGTCTTCGCTTCTTATAAAGCCCGTATCCGCATTCTGACCGCCCATAGTCGCATAAAACGGCGTCTGCTCCACAAAAATCGTTCCGACTTCGCCGTCGGACAGCGCCTCCGTAATCTCCGTCTCGGTCGTCATAACCGTAATCTTTGAGCGGTAAGTCAGATTATCGTAGCCTACAAACTCTGTCGTAACGGAAGGGTCGATCGACTCGTACACCGTCACGTCCGCCCCCATATAATTCGTCACTTTTCTGGCCTTTCTCGCCTTTTCTCTCTGCTCGTCCATCTCGGCCCAAAAGCCCGCCTCGTCGATCGTAAAGCCTTTTTCCTCCAGGATCTCCTGCGTCAGATCAAGCGGAAATCCATAAGTATCATACAATTTAAACGCATCCGCGCCGGATAACTCCTTTGCGCCGCTCTCCTCCATCTCACGCTGCATCTGGGCTAAAATCTCAAGTCCCTGGTCAATGGTCTTATGAAACTTCTCCTCCTCCTGGGAGAGCACTTTAAAGATAAATTCCTTTTTCTCCTCCAGCTCCGGATATCCGTCCCTGCTCTCCGCAATCACAGTCTCGCTAAGACGCGCGAGAAACAGCCCTTCAATGCCAAGAAGCCTGCCGTGTCTTGCCGCGCGCCGAATCAGACGGCGCAGCACATAGCCCCGCCCTTCGTTGCTTGGCATAATGCCGTCGGACACCATAAAGGTCACAGAACGAATATGATCCGTAATCAGACGAATCGACACGTCGTCAAGCGCATCCTGCATATACGCCTTGCCGGAAAGCACGCAAACCTTATCGCGGATCGCTTTCATCGTATCGATGTCAAATACGGAATCCACATCCTGCATCACAACCGCAAGGCGCTCAAGTCCCATACCGGTATCGATATTCTTCTGCTCGAGCTCCTCATAGCCGCCCTTCCCGTCGCCGTCAAACTGGGTAAATACGTTATTCCACACTTCCATAAAACGGTCGCAGTCGCAGCCAACCTTGCAGTCCGGACTGCCGCAGCCGTATTTTTCTCCTCTGTCATAGTAGATCTCCGAACACGGACCGCACGGACCCGCGCCGTGTTCCCAGAAATTATCGCACGCCCCGGTTACCGGATCGCGGTAAAAACGCGTAATCTTCTCCGCAGGAACGCCGACCTCTTTCGTCCAGATATCAAACGCCTCGTCATCCTCTCCGTAGACGGACGGATACAGCCTCTCCTGCTCTAATCCGAGCACATCCGTCAAAAACTCCCAGGACCATGCGATCGCTTCCCGCTTAAAGTAATCTCCGAAAGAAAAGTTCCCAAGCATTTCAAAAAAAGTCAGATGTCTCGCCGTCTTGCCCACATTCTCGATATCCCCGGTACGGATACACTTCTGGCACGTGGTCACGCGCTTTCTCGGCGGGATCTCCTGCCCGGTAAAATAAGGCTTTAACGGCGCCATTCCGGCATTGATCAACAGTAAACTCTTATCGTTATGCGGCACCAGTGAAAAACTCTGCATTGCCAGGTGCCCCTTGCTCTCGAAAAAGGAAAGATACATCCTTCTCAACTCATTTACGCCATACTTCTTCACGACTAATCCTCCAAAATCTATTTATCTTCCCGTTTTTCCCCTGTTTCAGTCATTTTCTTCGCATCCGTATGTTTCCGCCACGCCGTGCCCGCAAAAACGCCGAGTACCGCGATCGCAATCAAAACCACAAACGTAATCAAATATTGTAAAAAACTTCCGATAAATGCTGTCATACGCTTCCTCCTTTTTGCCGGCAGTATCGAAACGCACTGCGGCACTTTACGCCATTATAGCCCAGCCGAAAAGATTTTTCAACTGTTTTGCTTATATTTCAAACACTTCGTTTTCCCGGCTGATATCTACAATCCGCTCCGTATACCTTGCGTTGGAGCACATTTTTTTGTAATCCGCAATCAGTCCGTACTCCTGCCACAGATGCATCGGAAAAATAAAATCTGCATTGACGTGCTGCATAAAATAATCGAGTCCCCGGTTCGTATGCATCCCGAGCCGTCCGTCCAGCACGACAAAGGCCAGATTGATATGCTTTCCCTCCAGACGGCGCAGCGCGGCCTTATAACCGCTTTCCATCTTTCCGTTGACAAGCTCCCCCGCGCCCTCGAACCGCCAGTTGTGCAGATCGCCGGCGTGATACAGACGCACGCCTTCCGTCTCAATGTAAAACGCCACGCCCTCGTCGGTGGAACGAAGCGTTTCTATTTTTAAATCCGCAACCGTATATTCCTGATTCGCCGTCACAAACGTAATGCGCTCCTTTATATCCGCCGAAATTTTGTTGCGTTTCAGATAAGCGCTTCCAAGACGGATATCTTTCGACAAAATATAATGTATCTTCGGATACCGCCCGCAAAATCTTAAAATTTCCAGATCAAAATGATCCTGGTGGCGGTGGCTCGCAAAAAAGTAAAGCGGCTTCTCCCTGTCAAATTCCGGCAGCTTTCCGGTGAAATGGTAACCGTTTACACGCTCCCCGTCAAAATAATCGAATACCAGCGTCTTCTCCTTCAGCTCTACCACAAAACAGCTGTGATGCACAAATATGACCCTCATTTTATTTCATCCTTCCGATAATCTCATTCGCCCTTCTGTATATGTCCGCAGGTTCAAATCCAATCGAAAATTTTCCGTCCTCATAGAGAATCTTCCCGTTAACCATCGTCATCTTTACATTCTGTTTGCTCCCGCTGTACACAATATTTTTTATGATATGATTCTCCGGCTGCATATTCGGCTGTTTTAAATCCAACAGGATAATATCGGCTTTTTTCCCCACCGCAAGCCGGTCGCAGTCCTCTAAGCCCATCGCGCGCGCGCCGCCCGCGGTCGCCATATATAACACGCCGTCCGCGCCGACGCAGGACGCGTCGTTCTCGCGCACCTTTGCAAGCGCCGTCGTCAAAAACATCTCCCGAAACATATCCAGGCAGTTGTTGCTTGCGGCGCCGTCCGTACCGATTGCAAGCGAAATGTTTTCGTCCAGAAAACGTTTTACATTTGCGATGCCGCTCGCAAGCTTCAGATTCGAAGCCGGATTTGTCACCGCCGTCAAATTCCGTTTCTTAAAAATCTCAAAATCGGCGTCCTCAAACCATACGCAGTGGTAGCCGCCCCCGCCGTACTCATACATGCCAAGGCTGTCGGTAAGCTGCGTCGGCGTCATCCCCCAGCGCTGCTTACACTCCTCCACCTCTTTTTTCGTCTCCGCGTTATGCAGCCACACAGGCGATTTTAACTTATGCGCAAGATCGCAGACGCCTTCCATCAGCTCCTTTGAAGTCGTATACTCCGCGTGGAAGCCGACAAGAAAACTCGACAGATCGCTCATCTCGTTCACAATATGATAATTTTCCTCTAACTGCTCCACGGTTCCGCCGAAATTGTTCAGGCCGCTTGTCTGTACCGTGCGGAATCCACAGTCCACAGACGCCCTCGCATTCTTTGGCGGGAAAAAATACATATCGAAATTTGACGTGATTCCGCTTGTCAAATACTCCATAATTCCAAGGATATCCAGATAATATACATCCTCCGGCGTCAGCTGATCCTCTCTCGGAAACACCTGGGAGAACAGCCAGTCCTGAAGCGGCAGATCATCCGCATAGGAGCGCAGAAACGTCATCGCCGTGTGCGTATGCGCATTTTTAAAGCCCGGCATCAAAAGATTGCCGCACACGTCAATCTCTCTGTCCCAGACAATAACGCGTTCTCTGTGATCTTCAAATATATTCCCGGCGTCCGTTCCGTCTCCGATATAGCAGATCGTATCGCCTTTTACCCAAAGCTCGCCCGTCTCAATCGTAAAGGTGTGGTCTTCCTGTGTCTTTGCTATTTTCGCATTGTAAAATCTGATATTCATTCCCTTCTCCTTCCCGCTTACAGGTTAAGCGCCGCTAATCCAAAAGGTACACGTCGTCCGGCGTAATCCTGCGCTCTTTCGTATAAATCATCCAGTCGGTAATCTCCGTAAAAGAATAAACGCCCTCGCTCCCCTCGTGCATATTCTTTACATAGTACGGCTCCTGCGTCAGCTTTCCTTTTATCTCTCCGTCTAAAATTTCCAACAGCTCAAACCAGATATGCTCCCGCTCATTTTCATCCTCCGAAAACTCCGCGTCCATCTTCAATCCAATTTTTACGATAATTTTATTCTCCCGGTTTAAAAACGCCTTTTGCAAGTATGAAATCCGCTCGGCCGCCAGACGCTTCATCCGCGCAGTCTCCCTGTCTGAAATCATATAAATCGGATTGCCCTCTAAATACGAATCGAAAACGGATACCGGCGCGTATTTATTTTGTTCCATATCCTCCTGCGTCGGATAGGCAAAAACCGCGCACGTATTTTCGTTATGTCCCTCTTTTCTGTCATTCTTTCCCCCAAGCATCTGCGGCGGATAAAGCGCAACCGCTTCTCTCCAGTCCACCATTGTCACGACAAGCGGCATGTCCACGGCCAATCTTGCGAGAAACATCGGTTCCTTTGGCGTAAGAGGCTTCTCAAGCTCCAGCATTCTGTTTGCCATCGTCTCTATTATGCTGTAATGCGTCTGATACGTCTCTTTTGTCGTATTTAAAATTTCCAATTCCGGCAGTCCGCAGCGATTAAGACCGTGGCTGTGCAGCCAGACGCAAGTCTCCTCCTCGCCCGCAACGGCCTGAACCGTATAAATGTAACGAGGCGCGGGAGGCACGCTTGAAGCGGCCGCAAGAGCGACCCATCTCCCGGATAAAATCTTCTCGGAGCTATGATCCAACACCGCGGCAACATTCGCAAGCAGCGCGCAAATTACTTTCAGCTGCAGGTGATAAGAGGCAAGCGCCTCCCCGGAAAATTCCATCGCCACCTCCAGACCGACCCTGCTACTTTCTACCGTCTCTATGTCAATATCCGGGAAAAAATGCTGTATCCGGTACATCTTCGGAAGCTCAAACTCGATCGGATTTACCTCCACCTCATATTCCGTCTGGTCGGCTTCGATTTTTAACTGCAGGCTTTTATCGAATTTATGAGATAACAGCTTTATCCCGGATACCTGCGATACGCGCTCAAGCATTCCTTTTATATC
The DNA here is from genome assembly GCA_947383215.1 of uncultured Roseburia sp. Classification (GTDB taxonomy): domain Bacteria; phylum Bacillota; class Clostridia; order Lachnospirales; family Lachnospiraceae; genus Roseburia_C. The sequence goes on along the minus strand of CANDCP010000021.1, from coordinate 37,145 downwards.
GTAAATAGATTCCTCATTTGACGGAACCGCCACCATATAGGATTTTTCTCTCATCTTCTTTTTCCTCTTATGCAACAAATTGTCCGTCACCTTCCCATCGCCAGAATCGACTCTGTCACAAGCTTTTTAAACATCGGCGCCACGCGGTCTGCCGTCTGCTGAATCTCCGCGTGCGTCAAAGGCGTCGGAGAAATTCCCGCTGCCAGGTTGGCAATACAGGAAATGCCGCAGATCTTCATCCCCATATGATTTGCCGCAATTGCCTCGCAGGCCGTACTCATTCCGACCGCATCCGCGCCGAGCACGCGGCACATGTGAATCTCCTGCGGCGATTCGTAATTCGGCCCCGTAAGCTGGATATAAACGCCCTCCTTTAACGGGATGTCGTTTATTGCCGCCGCCTTCTTGATTACGGCCTGTAACTCCTCATCGTAAATATGGCTCATATCCGGAAAACGCGCGCCCAGCTCTTCGATATTTTCCCCAATCAACGGCGACGGGACGAAATTTGCAATCTGTCCGGTAATCATCATAAAGTCTCCTGCATGAAAGCCCTGTCTGATTCCCCCGGAGGCATTCGTCAAAAAGAGGATTTCGGCTCCCATTCGCTTCATCAGCCGAATCGGGAGCACCACGTCCGTCATGGAATATCCCTCGTAATAGTGCACCCTTCCCTGCATACACACAACCGGAACCTCCCCCACATAACCGAATATAAACCTTCCTTTATGCCCCGGCACGGTCGAAACCGGAAACCCTTCAATATCATGGTAATCGAGCGTCGCCTCCACGCGGATATCATCGGCATAGTCGCCAAGCCCGGATCCCAAGACGAGCGCCACCTTCGGTACAAACGCAATCTGACTTCTCACACTCTCATAACATTTCAATAATTTTTCGTATACCTGATTCATCTTTCTTCTCCTTTCTTTATCCCACAAAACTGTCAAACAGCGACAGCTGGTTTGACTCCGGCAAATCCCCGAATATTCCAAGATCCCCCATCAAGTCTATCACGGTTTTGCTGACCTTGGTCCTCACTCTGAAATCATCCTTCGACAAAAACGGACCGTCCTTCGCGGCCTCCACTACGGCGTCCGCCGCCTTGCCTCCAAGTCCCTCTATCGTGCCAAGCGACGGCATCAGCCTGCCGTCGATAATCTGAAATCGCTGCGCCTTTGCCTGATATAAGTCAAGCGGCGTAAACTCATACCCTCTCGCATACATTTCCTGCACAATCCGCATATCCCGGTACGTGTCCTGTTCCTTTTTGGAAAGCGTATCCTTGCGCTTTTCGTAATCCCGCATAAAATATTCCAGTTTCTCCCGTCCCTGACACATCAGTTCATAGCTAAATCCCGTCGCGCGGATGGAAAAAAACGCCGCATAATAGGCCAGGGGATAAAACACCTTGCAGTATGCGATGCGCCACGCCATCATAACATAGGCCGCGGCATGCGCTTTCGGGAACATGTACTTAATCTTCTTGCACGACCAGATATACCAGTCCGGCACGCCGTGCGCCGTCATCTCATTCTCCCACTCCGGCTTTAACCCTTTCCCTTTGCGCACGGATTCCATAATGGTAAAGGATTCCTCGCTGTCAAGCCCCATGCTGATAAGGTAAATCATGATATCGTCGCGCGTGCAGATTGCCGTGGAAATCGTCGCCTTCCCCTCCTCAATCAATGTCTGCGCGTTTCCAAGCCACACGTCCGTGCCGTGGGAAAGCCCGGCAATCCGTATCAAATCGGAAAACGACTGCGGATTTGCGTCAATCAACATCTGCATGGCAAAATCGGTTCCAAATTCCGGAATCCCAAGCGCGCCGAGCGCGCAGCCTCCGATATCCTCCGGTTTAACCCCAAGCGCAGACGTATTTTTAAACAGCGACATCACCGCCTTATCGTCCAGCGGAATTTTCCGGGCGTCTATCCCCGTCAGATCTTCAAGAAAACGGATCATCGTCGGATCGTCGTGTCCTAAAATATCAAGCTTTAATAAATTGTGGTCGATCGAATGATATTCAAAATGCGTCGTCACCGTATCCGTCGTCATATCGTTCGCCGGGTGCTGAATCGGCGTGAACGAATAGATTTCCTCGCCCACCGGAAGCACTACAATGCCTCCCGGATGCTGCCCCGTAGTCCGCCTGATCCCGACGCAGCCCTGCACAATGCGGTCGATCTCACAGTTGCGCTTGTGGACGCCCCGCTCTTCATAATATTTTTTTACATAGCCGAACGCCGTCTTATCCGCAAGCGTACCGATCGTGCCCGCGCGGTAGGTCTGTCCGTCCCCGAAAATCACCTCCGTATATTTATGCGCCTTACTCTGATACTCGCCGGAAAAATTCAGGTCGATATCCGGCTCCTTATTTCCTTTAAACCCCAAAAAGGTTTCAAACGGAATGTCAAATCCGTCCTTCACAAGCGGCCTGCCGCAGACGGGACAATCGCGATCCGGCATATCGCAGCCGGACGCGCCGCCGTATTTTTTGACCTCCGGGGAATCAAAGTCGCTGAAATGGCAATTTTTGCAGTAGTAATGCGGCGGCAGCGGGTTTACCTCGGTAACGCCGGACATGGTCGCCACAAAGGACGAGCCGACCGAGCCGCGCGAACCCACCAGATAACCGTCCTCATTCGACTTCCAGACGAGTTTCTGCGCAATAATATACATTACGGCATACCCGTTGCTGATAATCGAATTTAACTCTCTCTCCAGCCGCTCATACACAATATCCGGGAGCTTATCCCCGTACATCTCATACGCTTTCTTATAGCAGATATCGCGCAGCATCTGATCCGAGTTTTCGATTACGGGCGGGCATTTGTCCGGCCGCACCGGAGAAATCTTCTCGCACATATCCGCAATTTTGTTCGGATTTACGACGACAACCTCTCTGGCCTTTTCGCTGCCGAGATAGCGAAACTCCCTCATCATCTCTTCCGTCGTGCGCAAAAACAACGGCGCCTGCTCGTCCGCATCCTTAAATCCGTTTCCGGCCAGAATAATGCGCCGGTAAACCTCATCCTCCGGGTCTAAAAAGTGCACGTCGCACGTCGCGACGACCGGCCTATGAAAGTCCTCTCCCAGTCTGCATATCTGCCTGTTTATGTTTTGCAGCTCCTCTTCCGTGGACACCGGAAACTTCTCATCCCGCAACATAAACGCATTGTTTCCAAGCGGCTGAATCTCCAGATAATCATAAAACTGCACCAGACGGACGATCTCCTCGTTCGGACGTCCCTGTAAAATCGCCTGATACAGCTCTCCCGCCTCGCAGGCCGAGCCAAGAAGCAGTCCCTCCCGGTATTTTAAAAATTCGCTCTTTGGGATTCTCGGACGCTTATGGAAATATTTTAAATGGGACAGGGATACCAGGCGATACAAGTTTACGCGGCCGATTTCATTTGTGGCGAGAAGAATCGCATGGTAAGTCGGCATTTTCATCACCATCTGTCCCGTCACATGCCCCATCGCATTGACGTCGTCTAACGTATGAAGCCCCCTCGCCTTTAACATCTCTATAAATTTTACAAAAATATCCGCCGTGCACGCCGCGTCGTCGACCGCCCGGTGGTGAAAGCCCAGCGGCACGCCGACCGCCTTCGCAACCGTATCCAGCTTAAAGCGGTTTAAATTCGGCAAAAGCATCCTGGCCATTGCCACGGTATCTACAACCGTAAAATCACACGCAAGCCCCTGCTTCATGCAGTTATGGCTGATAAAGCTCATGTCAAAATCGGCGTTGTGCGCTACCATAACGCTCCCTTTACAAAACTGCATAAATTCAGGAAGAATCTCCTCAATCGAAGGCGCGTCCATAACCATATCATCACGGATGCTTGTCAGGTTTTCAATATGGAACGGAATCGGAACCCCGGGATTGACAAACGTAGAGAAACGCTCCGTAATTTTCCCCGCTTCAACCCTGACCGCCCCGATTTCTATAATCTTGTTCACAAGCGGGGAAAATCCCGTCGTCTCAAGGTCGAACACTACATATGTATCAAAAAGCGACTGTTGCTTGGAATTTTGCGCGATATCCTTTAAATCATCGACAAGGTACGCCTCCACGCCGTAAATAATCTTAATCTCCTGCCCGTCGGAAAGCTTTGTGTGATTGGCGATCGGAAACGCCTGTATCGCCCCGTGGTCCGTAATCGCAATCGCTCTGTGCCCCCACGCGGCCGCGCGCTTTATAATCTCCTGCACGTCGGAAACGCCGTCCATATCGCTCATCTTTGTATGGCAGTGCAGCTCCACGCGCTTTTCGGGGCTGTTGTCCATGCGCACGGACGTAAAATCAGGTATTTTTTTTATGCCTACTATGGAACCGATCGTTAATTCGCCGTCAAACTTGTCAATCGTCGTGACGCCTTTTACTTTGATAAACGCCCCCTTGCTCAGTCCCTCCAGCAGCTCGCTAAGACGCTCATTCTTTGTAAAAATTTTTAGCACAATCGTGTCGGTAAAATCCGATAAGGCTAAAATCACAATCGTCTTTTCTCCGCGAATCTCTCTCGTATCAAGAGAAAGAATCTGCCCCCGGATCGCAACCTCCCCCATCTCGCCCTCAATTGCCTCGATCGGAATCACATCATCCTCAAAATCGCGGCCATAAATCACATCCGGATGATCCGGCCTCGCCTTGAACTCTCTTCTCGGCGCATAGCCTCCTTTCCGTTCCCGATTTGAAACGCTTTTCGCTCTGCCGGATAACGAAACCTTTGGCGGCGCAGTCTCCGCTTCTTCGACATTCGCCGCGCCGTTTTCATTTTTCTCCCCCAACGGGGCCTCCTGCTCTCCGTAATCCCTGTTTGTCTCAGCCAGGCGAATAATACCCGCGATCTCCTGCCGCATCTGAATATCGGCGTTTTTGATATGGCGGCTCTCCTCTGCCGCCTCATAGGACGGCTCTATCACAAGACGCAGCCCGCACCGCTCACAGACAATTTTTCCCAGAATATCAACGAGCTCATCCGCCCGCTCCCTGGCTACAATGGAATCCTCAAGCTTCAGAGTCATATGGTCTTCCCTGTCAAATTCCATCTTCGCACAGCGGAACACGTTATAGATAAGCAGGCTGTATTCCCGAAGCTCCTCTAAGATGCTCCTCTTATAGACATCCATAAGCGTCCGGGGCGTATACTGCATGGAAAGATTAAATTTTTCCATAATTTTAACAGTTATCCCCCTATTTGGGAATAACTGTCTGATAATTTCCCGCTCCAAAAAATATATCTGCGGCTTTTCAATCAGCCGGGCGCTTGTGAGATAAACCTTCAGCGAATCCCTGGCGCGGTTTGACGACACCCTGGTTACCTCTGTCTCCTCCATCAGCTTTTGCATCTCACCGTCTAATTTTAAAGCCGGAAACACCTCAAAGAACAGCTTTGCCATCCGCTACTCACTCCAATTCAAAAGCTCCCGCCTTAACTCGTTCAACAGTTCGCTCTCCGGTACCTTTTTACAGACTTCGCCATGCTTAATAATCAAACCTTCGCCAATCCCGCCTGCAATTCCGATATCCGCCTCCTTAGCCTCCCCCGGCCCGTTTACCACACAGCCCATCACGGCCACTTTAAGATTAAGCGGAATATCCGCAACCATGTTCTCTACCTGATTGGCAAGTCCGATCAGATCTATTTTTGTCCTCCCGCAGGTCGGACAGGACACAACCTCAATCCCGCCGCTCCTTAAACCAAGCGTCTTTAAAATCAATTTTGCAGATTTAATCTCTTGCAACGGATCCCCCGTCAGCGACACACGGATCGTATCTCCGATTCCCCGGCTCAAAATCAATCCAAGCCCGATGGAAGATTTTATATTTCCGCTGATTAACGTCCCCGCCTCCGTTATTCCCACATGCAGCGGATGGTCTGTCTTTTCCGAAATCAGCTCATGCGCCTTTACGCACATTAAAACGTCCGAGGATTTGATACTGATTACAAGATTATCGTATCCCATATCCTCGATCAGCCGGACTTTATCCAGGGCGCTCTCTACAATCCCCTCCGCAGTAACGCCGTGATATTTCTCCACAAGCTCTTTTTCCAGGGAACCGCTGTTTACGCCGACGCGGATTGGGATTCCCCTCTCTCTCGCCGCGTCCACGACCGCCTTTACGCGCTCTGCGCTCCCGATATTTCCCGGATTGATCCGAATCTTATCCGCCCCGTTTTCCATCGCGAGAATTGCGAGCCGATAATCAAAATGGATATCCGCAACAAGCGGTATCGCAATCTGCTTTTTTATTTCGCCAAGCGCGCGCGCCGCCTCCTCGGTCGGAACCGCACAGCGGATAATCTCACAGCCCGCCGCCGTTAACGCCTGAATCTGCGCCGCCGTCGCCGCCGCGTCCTCTGTCCTTGTATTCGTCATGGACTGTATTAAAATCGGATTGCCTCCTCCGATCACACGCCCGCCGATACGCACTTCTTTCGTCTTTTTTCTCTCCATTCCCTTTTCTCTCCCATCCATCCGCGTCTTTTAAAACAATTTGCGAATATCGTTAAACATTACAAATACCATCAGCCCCATAAGCAGCATCAGCCCCACAAAATGCACCATGCCCTCGCGGTCCGGATTGACGCGCTTTCCGCGGATAGCCTCAATAATCAAAAATACAAGCCGTCCGCCGTCGAGCGCCGGAAGCGGAAGCAGATTCATCACGCCGAGATTCGCCGAAAGCATAATCGCCATATTGATCATACTCATGACGACGGTAAACATTCCGACGCTTTTGCTCGCGTCATAGGTATCTCCGATTGATTTTACAATTCCCACCGGACCGGACAAATCATTGACGCCGACCACCCCGGTAATTAAATATTTTAAACTTTCTATCGTAGTGCATATCCAGTATTTCAATTCGTACGCGCCGTACTTTATCGTATCAAACACGCCGCCCTTTTCCCGAAGGCTGTTGTAGGAGAAGCCGAACATATACCGGTTCTCTTCTTCATTGAATTTGGGAATGAGATGCGTCTCGTGCCGTTCCCCGTCGCGCTCATAGGTGACGTCCAACTCCTCATCGGAATGAAAATACATATAAAAGCTGACTTCCCTTGAAAAATGAATCTTTTTTCCGTTCAGCTTCAAAATCGTATCCCCCGCCGTAAGTCCCGCCTCAGCGGCCGGATATCCTTCGGTCACGTCGGTAATTTTCGGCAGATCAAAACCGATGCAGCCCACCAGGATCAAGGCGAGTACAAACGCCAGTATAAAATTGAATATCGGACCCGCCGCAACCACGGACATTCTGCCCCAGACCGATTTGCTGTTAAAGGCGCCCTCCGCGCCGCTCTCCTCATCCTCCCCCTCCATCATGCAGGCGCCGCCAAACGGCAGCAGCTTGATGGAATATTTTGTCTCCCCTCTTGTAACTCCGACAATTGTCGGTCCAAGTCCCAGACAAAACTCGTTAACGCGGATTCCGTTTTTCTTTGCCAAAAGAAAATGTCCCAGCTCGTGAAATAATATAATTGCACTGAAAATTACAAGCGCGATAATCACTTTCACCTTACCACCTACTCTCTATATAATCATATACGCTTCTTTCTGTCTCTAAAATCTGTTCTATGGAAGGCGCCGGCATATAATTTGCATCCGACATGCAGGCCTCTATCATCTCGTCTATTTCCAGATACCGAATCTCTCTGTTTAAGAACTTTGCGACGGCGCGCTCGTTCGCCGCGTTAAAAACCGTCGGTATGTTCCCGCCTCGCGCAATTGCGTCATAGGCAAGCGACAGCCCCCGAAATGTTTTTCTATCCGGCTCCTCAAAAGAAATACTTTTCAGAGCCTCAAAATCGAGTCTGTCTCCCCCAAGCGGCCGGCGTTCCGGATAATACAGGGCATACTGTATCGGCAGGCGCATATCCGGCGTGCCAAGCTGCGCGATCACGGCTCCGTCCTCAAATTCTACCATAGAGTGAATCACGCTCTGCGGCTGCACTACAACCTGTATATCATCGGGACTTACATCAAACAGCCACTTTGCCTCTATGACTTCCAGCCCCTTGTTTACCATAGTGGAGGAATCAATCGTAATTTTCTTCCCCATCGACCAGTTCGGATGTTTCAGGGCGTCCTCAACCTGAATATCTGTAAGCTCCTCCCGCTTTTTTCCGCGGAACGGCCCGCCCGACGCCGTCAGAAGAATCCTGGAAATCTTGTTTCCGCCTTCCCCGTTCAGCGACTGAAAAATCGCGCTGTGCTCGCTGTCCACAGGCAGAATCTGCACGTTGCGCTCTTTCGCAAGCGGCATGATGATATGCCCCGCCGTCACCAGCGTCTCTTTATTTGCAAGCGCAATCGTCTTCCCCGCCTCAATCGCCGCTACCGTCGGGCGAATGCCGAGCATTCCGACAATTGCCGTCACGAGTATTTCGGAATCCGGATACACCGCCGTCTCCAAAAGCCCCTCCATCCCCGTCAAAACTTTTACGTCGAGATCTCTTAGATTCTCCCGAAGCCTGGCCGCGGCTTTTGAATCCCACACCGCCGCAATCCGCGGATGAAACTCCCGAATCTGTTTTTCAAGCAATTGAATATTGCTCCCCGCCGCGAGGGCTACGACTTCCAAATCTCTTTGCTCCCTCACAATCTCCAACGTCTGCGTGCCGATAGAACCGGTAGACCCTAATATCGCTATCTTTTTCACTTTAGTTACCCCCAAATGCATATGTCAGCAGATAATAAATAACCGGCGCCGTAAAGATCACACTGTCAAACCGATCCATAATTCCCCCGTGCCCGGGAATCAGCCTGCCGTAATCTTTGATCTCATAATTCCGTTTGATCGCGGACGCCGTCAAATCCCCGATCATGGAAATCACCGCTCCCGCCGCGCAGACTGCGGTAAATGAGAGAATTTCCTCCGTCGTCGTCCCCATCGCGCTGCGGAAAACAACCCCGTAAATAAACGCTAAAAGCGCCGCGCCTGCCACCCCTCCGACGGCACCCTCCCACGACTTTTTCGGCGAAAGCTTCGGCGTCATTTTATGTCTGCCAATCAGGACTCCGACGCAGTATGCGCATGTATCGCTGCCCCAGGAACAAAGGAAAATAAGCCACACAAGATATACGCCGTTCTCCGTCATTCTTGTCTGATAGACATATGAGAGCATAACCGGTATATAAAAAATACTAAAAAACGACGCCAGTATCTGCTCCGTTTTATATCTAGGGTAGGTAAAAACATAGACGAACATAAAGACGACAAGCGAAAGGATTACATACAGCATCGGATCCTCGATCATATCCCATTTCAAATTGCAGTAAAACAGAATTGCAAGCGCATATCCCGCAATCCCCGCCGCGCTCTTTTCAACATGAAAAACACGGTACATTTCGTACAGCCCGATAAGCGACACAACCCCGATTCCGACAAGAAGCACGTCTTTTCCCGTTATGATAAGCAAAAGAGCCGCCGCAACAAGCACAATCCCGCTTAACAATCGTGTCTTAAACATCACGCTTCCTCCTTGATTTTCCCATACCTGCGGTCTCTGTTCGAAAAATCTTCCACCGCCTTTTTCAGTTCCTCCGGTGAAAAATCCGGCCACGGCACATCGGTAAAATAGAACTCGCTGTACGCAAGCTGCCACAGCAGATAATTGGACAAACGCAATTCCCCGCTCGTGCGAATCAAAAGATCGGGATCCGGTATCCCGTTTGTATCGAGATATCCGCTAAATTTTTCTTCCGTGATATCCTCCGGAGCAACCTGGTCCTCGGCCATCCGCCGCATCGCCCGCACCATCTCGTCTCTGCTCCCGTAATTAATCGCAATTTGAAAATTCAACCCGGTATTGCTCTTCGATTCCTGTTCCAGATTTCGGATTTTCTGCTGAAAATTTGGCTCCAGCCTCGAAATATCGCCGATAATGCGCACGCGCATATTGTTCTTTTTTGCCGTCTTGATACAATTTTTCAGATAGCTGTTCAAAAGCTTCATCAGCGCTTCGACTTCGCCCTCGGGTCTGTTCCAGTTTTCGGTTGAAAACGCATACATCGTCACATAACGGATTCCCAGCTCATCTGCCGCCCGAAGGATCACTTCCACATTTTTGGCCCCCATCGTATGACCGTAATTGCGCGGCATTCCCTTGCTCTTCGCCCATCTCCCGTTTCCGTCCAATATAATCGCCACATGATTCGGAATTTTCATCGCCTGTCTCCCTTCCTCCCTCTCTGACCGTTTGGCCTTTCGACAATACACAAAAGAGGACATGGCATCTGCTATGTCCCCATGAAAGTTTTCTCTTATACGGTAAGCACTTCTTTTGTCTTTGCCTCGACCGCCGCCTCAATCTTACCAATGTACTTGTCAGTCATCTTCTGCGCGTCGTCCTCCAGATCCTTAATCTCATCCTCGGAAATGTCGGAAGACTTTGACAGCTTCTTAAACGAATCGTTGGCTTCTCTTCGGATATTGCGAATCGCAACTTTGGCGTTTTCGCCTTTTTTCTTCACATCCTTCGCCAGCTCTTTTCTTCTCTCCTCCGTAAGCTCTGGAAATACGAGACGAATCGTCTTCCCGTCGTTATTCGGATTCAATCCAAGATCCGACGTCAGAATGGCCTTCTCTATCTCTTTCACAAGAGACGCCTCCCACGGCTGGATCAAAATCATACGCGGCTCCGGAACGCTGACGTTTGCAACCTGCTGTAAAGCAGTCGGCGTTCCATAATAATCTACTCTTATTTTATCTAAAATATGCGGATTCGCACGCCCTGCGCGAATGGACGCTAACTCTTCAACAAGATTTTCAAGGGATTTCCCCATTTTCTCATCATACTGCACTAATCTATCATCCATGATTCCGTCTCCTTCTATTCCGACAGGCTACACGGTCACCCTTGTGCCTTTAAACTCTCCTGCAACCGCATCTATAATGCTGTTCTCCTCATTCAGGCCAAAAACATACATCGGCATTTTATTTTCCATACACATAATCGACGCCGTCAAATCTACGACGGCCAGCTTCCGGTCAATCACTTCCTGTATCGACACCTCCTGGTATTTCACCGCAGCCGGATTGGTCTTCGGATCGCTGTCATAGACGCCGTCAATCGCCTTCGCAAGATAAATCCCGTCCGCTTCCATCTCAACGGCGCGCAGTACGATTCCCGTATCCGTCGAAAAATACGGATGTCCGGTTCCGCCCGCAAAAAAGACGACCATCCCGTGATCAAAGTATTTATTTGCACGGTCCTTGGAAAAAAGCTTTGTCATGCTGCCGCACTCAAACGGCGTCAGTATCTGCGTCTTCATCCCCGCCGAGCGGAATATCTCCGACACATAAATACAATTCATAACCGTGGCCAGCATCCCAATCTGATCGGCCTTCGTACGGTCTATTGTCTCGCTGGTACGTCCACGCCAGAAATTGCCGCCGCCAATCACAATCCCCACCTGTATTTCTTTATCGACAAGCTGTTTCACCTGGCGGGCGACCTCTGTCACGGTAGGCTCGTCAAATCCGGTCTTCTTCTCGCCGGCCAGAGCCTCGCCGCTCAACTTTAATAAGATTCTTTTCATATTATTTTACCTTCTTGCCGCCAAAGAGACTTTCCACATCTACTTCCGCGTAGCACTGAGAACAGAATCCCTCGATAACCGCGCCGTTATTAATCTGTACGGAACGCGATTTGATATTTCCCATAATTACCGCCGAGGTGTCGACGACAACCGGCCCCTGCACGTCAATATCGCCTTTGATCGCCCCTGCAATCACCGCCGAGGTTGCGGAAATATTTCCGATAATTACTGAACCAAGTCCGACCTTCACGGTTCCCGTGCTCGTAACCTCTCCCTCAATTTTCGCCGCATCCGCAAAAAACTCCGAAGACGTGCTGTTTCCGTTGATCGTTCCCGTTACGACAAGCTTGCCGTTACATGCCACATTTCCCTCTATTGCCCCTCTGATATCCAGAGAACCCGCTGATTCCATATTTCCTTTGATGTTTGTCCCCTCTGTAATAACGGAAACCTCATCGGAAATTTCGCCGTCGGCGATTGAAATTGCCAGCGCATCGTCTCCCATTGTGTTTACCTGCTCTAAATCGTTATTTAATTCGCTCATTTCTTTATCCTCCTCAACCCTCTTCGGGCTTTCTAACGTTTTATTTCCTGTCGTTTTCTCAGTTGTCTCTTCCACCGGCGGCTGCTTTGCCTCCTCTTTCGGCTTCGCCGCCTCCTTTTTCTCAAGGTTCGGCCTGCGCGTATTCGACATCACGGGAACGGCCTCGATCTTATTGATGGTCTCCGGCTTCACGGCCCGCTCCTCCGACGGTTTCGGGTTGTTCACATCCCTTGAGACCTTCTCCAAAAGACCGTCAAGCTTTGAAAGCTCTGTCTCTACATCCAGATCGCTTTCCAGGGTATTCACCACCATATCGTCATCGTCTTCCATCTCATTTGAAACCGGATTCTCCTCCCCAGGCATCAGCTCATTGACCGCCTGAGACAAATCGTCCTTAAAGTCTTTAAAAAAACTCATCTCTTTTCCTCCATATATTTGTATTTACACGATCCCGGCAAAAGCCGGGCTTTGCCGTTATTTTACTCTGTCTGCAGTGATATGCTGAATCGCAGTTGTATTCTCGTCTATCGGCAATATGTGGGCGTCCAGAGCAAGCAGCGCCTCGATCATCGGCTCCAACGCCTCCACTGTCGCCGATTTTGTCTCCGCATCGTGCATCAGGACTACCGACGTCTTATATTTTACGACGTCCGTAACCACATTCTCAACCAGCTCATCCGAAGTATAAGCCTGCGAAGTCGCGTCGCCGCTGGAAACATTCCAGTCAAAATACGTGATTCCCTGCTCGTTTAAATAAGAAATAAATTTTTCCATATCTTCGTTGCTGACCCGGTTACTGCTCCCCCCCGGGAAACGGTAAAACCTGCTGTCCACTCCCGTCACGTCATACAGAAAATTCTGGATTCTGGAGAAATCCGCCTCAAACCCCTCCAGCGAGTCATATAGCGCGCTGTACTTATGCGTATAGGAATGCATTCCAAGCGTATGCCCCTCGTCCACAATCCTCTTGTACAGAAGCTTTGACTCCTCGTCATCCTTTCCCACAACGAAGAAGGTTGCCTTTATATTATATTTTGCAAGTGTGTCCAAAATTGCAGCCGTATTCGAGCTTGGCCCGTCGTCAAACGTCAGGTATACCTTTAACTCATCGCCTTCCTCCGCACGGTTTGACTTGTCCGCCGAACTCATAATCTTTCCCGTCGCCAGCTTCACACGGTCAAAAATACTCTCTGTTCCCTTGTCGTTCTCCGTATCTTCCAGCGCGTCATATTCCTGATAATTTTCAGCTTCGTTCTCCTGCTTGTTCATCTGTCCCGTCCAGACGCTGCTCTGCGCCATAATGCCAACCTGACGTTCCAGAGAATATACTTTTATCACAAGTGTTATGCACACAACCATTGAAACCGTCATCCACACCAGCATAAACATCATCAATCCCACTTTTATGCGGTTAATCCGTTTTCTGCGCTCACGCTGCTTTTTCAGACCTGTATTGGTTTTATCTTCCATGTATGAACCCCCGGTCATAAAATCTCTTTTTATTGTATCACATTTTTTTTAAATATCATTAAAAACTTGATACGGATTTGATGTATTTTTCTCCTGTTTTTCCATATTTTTCTGACAATTCAGGCTGAAAGCCGGCATATGACTCACTTTCATATTGTTAGTCTGCTTTTTGACGGCGATAAATTTTGTTCCTCCCTATAATATAAAACATATCCCGGCCGCAAAGCACCGCGTAAGAATCTCTCGGCGCCGTCTTCGTCTGTACCGCCTCGCCGTGCGAAAACCCGTACAGCATATCGTCCACCGTCCAGACAATTCCGTCTTCCGCCCTCACCGCTCCGTACTCTCCTCTTGCCGCAACTTGATCCATGGAAGAAAAATTACCGCCCGGCGTCACCTGACAGGAATATACTTTCCTGCCCGCGTCATCCGTAATCAAAAACTCGTTCCCCGCAACGGCCGGTTTCAGCAAAAGGCTCCTCGCCAAATCTATGGTTCCCTGCAGCGCCGTCTTTTGATCCGGAGCCATATAGTAGTCCGCAATTTTTTCTTTTGCAACTATGGAAAACATTCCGGGATAGTCGAGCTGCGCCGGACGAATGACCGTCTCCGGTTCGCCCTGTTTAGCCGGAATTTTTTTCAGCGGCCGCATTGTGTTAAAGGGATCGTCCAGGGAAACCGCATACGCCTTCTCCCCCCGTTTGTAAAACCAGGAAAAAAACGGATGAAAATTCGTAACGTCATGGCTCTGAAACGACTGTCCCGGCACGGTTTTTTTCAATTCCGCGTAATCCACCGCCACCAGCAGATTTCCCGCCTGATCCAATGCAAGCGCCGACGGCGTGAAATGAATGTCCAAAAACGGAGCCGCAAATCCCTTTTTCGCGTCGTATCGATAAATTCTCTTATATGCCTTGTCGCACCAGTACAAATTGCCGTCCTCATCTAAAACGGCTCCCTGCGCAAAATCAAAGCCTTCCGCCAGAACCTCATACCCGGCCTCCCGCCGCGCTTCCCTGCGCGTTGTTCCCGTAATATCTAAACGCGCATACTCGGGAGATTTCGCGTAAAACCCTGTCGTCTTATCTTCCAGGGTCAGCATGAACACGTACTGCATCTGAGCTTTATTATGCAGATTCAAAAATCTAATGTCCCTGCTGTCATAGACCCGTATTCCGGTCTCATAGGAACGGTTTACCGCCACAACCCGAAACAGAAAATAATTGGCGAACGTCAGATTTTTGCAGGAAACAATTTCAAGCGGCAGGCATTCAAGCCCTTCCGCCTTTTCCTCTTCCGTCTGAAGCGCGTAAAACGCCCAGTTTTCAACGCGATACAGCTTGATCTCATTTCTGACATGATGCTCCAGCGAAATCGCATACATGCGCCCTTTTGTCTTTGTATTCGTAATCGCAATCCCGGCCTCCGCATACGGACTCGCGCTCCAGAGATCCTTAAACACCCCGCCCCCATTCTTTGTAATCCATAAGCTCGCATACTGGTAATCCCAAATCCGGTCCGGATCATAATCCGCAGTTCTGCTGGCATTGTAGAGATATGCGTACGCATTTCTTCCGTCCCGAAACATCAGTCCGTGTCCGCCGACAAATTTTACGTCGTTCATATATGATGTCTCGCCGGCCATCCACTTAATGCCCGCCGCCCTCGGATTCTTCCCTCCCGTGTCTATCCCGATTCCGTTCAGATACGCGCCGCCTCCCTCCGCGGTCTCGATAAGCGCCTTTGGCTCGCCGAAGCCTCCAAAGGCAGGCGTATCGTCCTCAATTACAATCTGCGTCGTAATCGGGCTCATGCCGAGAAGACAGCTGTTTTCCCTCAGATATAACGTATCCGTGATCTTATAGATTCCCTGCGGGAAATACAACGTCTCTTCCGCATCCAAAGCCGCCTGAATCGCCCTCGTATCGTCCGTCGCCCCGTCTCCCTTTGCGCCGTATTTTTTCACGGATACCCACAGGCGCATCGGCGGCGCCGGCGGAATATCGCTCTCTAAAAGCTTCGGCAGCCCGTCTAGCGGGGCAATCTTTATGGTTTCCCGGTGCGACGCGTCCTCTCCCTCGCGCATTGTGTAGCCGTAGGAATATTCTTCTACCATATAAATATCCTCGTCCACGCGCATGGCATCGCCTTCTTCCGCCTTCTTTACCAAAACCGGAACGTTTTTGCAGAAAAGACGGACCAGATTTGTCTGCTGGATTACGCTGCCTGTGTTATACATCGTCACAGCCTCTTCCCCTATATTTTCAAAGATACAATCTTCTAAATAAAGTTTTTCCCATGTATCCTTTAAATATAAATCAAATGCCTTCGGCGTGTCGGAAATTTTCAGACGAAATCCGCTAAAACCCGTCATAGCCGATAATACCGCCGCCTTCCTCTGCCGTTCAAACGTGGAATCGAGAAGCGCAAACGGCCATCCCGGAGAGCACATCCGGCAGACAATTCCGTAATCGCCCCCGCAAAACGTCAGATCCTCCATCTCATTTCCGACGTCAAAAATCCCCGCGAGCCCGCCTCCCAGCTCAAAATGGCAATGGCTGATAAAACCGTGCTGTGCAAAATGTGCGCGAACGCAAATTGCTCCGGGATTATTCCCCTCGATCCGAAAATCAATGTTGCTGATCGCGCTGTAAAAGGTCGCGGCATCCGCGTCCCTCGGCTCCTCGTCATAGATCCCCTTATCTCCGATAAACCAGAACATGTATTTCGCACCCGGATATCCTCCCATAAACATCTGCATCGGATCATCCCGGACGCAGGCCGCCCCGCCCTCATATCCGGCGGTATCCGGCGGAAGCACAAACACCGGACGGCATTTCCCATAGCCGATCAGACGAACCGACGGCGGTATTCTCACCGTATCCTTCAGCCGATACTCCCCTTCCGGTATATAAAGAATCCCATAGCTCTGCTCTTCGATCAGACGCCCTATGGCGCTTTGCAACACAGCGCTTACGTCGTCGCGACACTCTCTCAACCGCGGAAACTCCTCCTCCGTAAAAAAGAGACCGCACGCATCTTCAAATTTCTCCTGATAAACTGATTTTCCGTCATACCGCATAGCTCCACCATTCCCTTTCTGCCATTCGTGTCCAGCCGGGCAACGCCAATTTAAACCCGCCAAGCTATACGGGAATTATAACATACCAACCAGCTTTTTTCACCAGAAAAATCACATTTCATCTTCGTCGTCTTCCGCCGGTCTCCACGCTCTCCCAAACTTGACATCCTTAAACAGCGCCGCAAGCCCGGTAATCTGTTTCAGCCGCAATATCTCATCTCTCTCCATTCCAAGATGTTTTGAAATCCATGCGTCGGAACGCCCAAGCTCATGCAGTTCCTTTACGATATTGCTCATCAGCTCAACATCATGGCTTCCGCGCGCCCTGTTATGGCGTATCGTACTCGCCATTCGCTGATCGATCGGCTTATCGATCACAGAGACCGGCAGTTTTCCCTCTTCGCGCTCATAGATATCCGGATGCTC
Organism: uncultured Roseburia sp.; assembly: GCA_947383215.1. Taxonomy (GTDB): domain Bacteria; phylum Bacillota; class Clostridia; order Lachnospirales; family Lachnospiraceae; genus Roseburia_C. The sequence goes on along the minus strand of CANDCP010000021.1, from coordinate 20,067 downwards.
CAGCATTACGCGATAGCGGTGAAACCCGTCGACAATAATATAAACATCCTGCGGTTCCGTATAATAGCATACAATCGGCATCGTATAACCGTCTTCCTTGATGCTTTCATATAGAAGCTTCATCTCCGGCGGCGCAACTGCATTCGGATTATATGTATTTGCTTTTATTTTCTCGATCGGCACCGAAATCACCTGATAGACCGGACTTTTATACTCCATAATTTATCTCCTCAATACTCTTATATTTGCGCCGTATCACATCCACACGCTTCTGCTCCTGCCTGCTCAATCCAAATCCCATAAACCGGCAGATGTGATCGTTTTTCAAAATACAGTAACACATCCGTTTCCAGCTCGGGATATCTTTTGACGATTTGATATCGTCCGTGTCATCCGGAATTTTCCCGGTAAACACGATCCTCGATTTCTTATTCAGCGTATAATTAGACACTCCGTTCCTTTTTATTTGATATCCGTGTTCTTCCAGCTCCCGTATGGTATCCTCGTCCAGACCGCCTCCCGTCTCATGCCAGAATTTGATGGAAGTATTAAATTTCTTCGCATAGCTGTTGCGCAGCCTGGTCGGCAGCGTATCCAAAAGAAACCTTGTATAGGACTCCCATGTATGCCCCGGCGGCAGCGTCACATTCCGATAACCCATCGCTTTCGATTTTCCATAGAGACAGGTGAAATTTGCGCCCTGCACCCTCCCGAGCAGCTTCCCCCACATTTCCGGATCGAGAACCCGATATAAATTCAGCGAATCCTTTGAATAATCATTAAACGGCGATGCCACACGCATCTGGCGCACCTTCAGTCCCGCCTTGTAATAGAGGTCGTACAGCTTATTGTAATCGTAATTGAACAGATAATTTGCATGCCAGACGTCCAAAAGCGTCCAGTCGTACAGCGGCGAGGCGCACCAGACGTCCTTGAACTGCTGGCTGATCCAGCACTCGCCGTTATAGCCGTACTTCTTATTTAAAAATCCGCTGTATCTTTGCAGCGATTCATCCGCGCGCATCCCCAGCATACAAACTGTCTTCCCGTTTCCGTGCGACTGCCGGTACCATCTTCCGAACTGCTTTGCCAGATCCTCCTGATGCATTTTATATTTGTAGGTCGTAATCGGATTATTGCCAAGATGAATCACATATTCTTTCTCCGGCATTTTCCTCACCCAGCTGTCCTTTTTCGTATCGTCCCACGGATACCAGAACATTTCGTAGCTGCTTAGAGCCGTCCTTGTCGCCATCGGAAGGCAGACCCAAAAAGCCTCGACATCGTCCTTTATTTTATCAAACGTTCTCTCTATGTACTCTGTCGTCACGGTATATTGCGCCTCAAAATCCTGGTGAAAAACGCCTATCTTTTTTTCGGGATAATACTTCTTCTGATAATCTAAGACAAGGTTTAAAAGCAAACCGCTGTCCTTTCCTCCCGAGAAGGATATATAGATATTGTCAAACTCCTCAAAAATCAGCCTCAGGCGATCCTGCAGAACATCATACACATTTTTTCCGATGTATTCCCTAACCACATATGTTCCCCCTTCTGGTAAAATTACCATATTTTTCCATATAAAAGTTAATTTATCATATTACAGCGATAAATTCAACATTGTTCGACATCTTTCCACAGCGACGCATAAATCTCCCCGCCGCAGTGCGGTCCTGCTTGAAATAATTCTTATAACATAAGAAAATCATTGGTTCTAGCGCTTCACAGCAACAAAGTCTCTCCCATAATATAAAAAAAGAGCCGGTTTCACGGCTCTTCCTCTAAACACAATATTTATTTACTTCCGGTTTCCATCACCGTAATCCCCTCCCCAATTTTTACCGGAGTTTATTCCACTAAGCTGTCTGCGGATATCCCTGTCTCCATACATAATGCGGACAATACCCACTGTGTTTTCGATTTCATCCGGCAAATAAAACACAATGTAATTATCGACGGAAAAAAAACGAAGCCCTGCGCTGTGCCATGGCTCTTCCTCGTACAGTCTGAACCTCATCGGCATTTCACCAAGGGTACGGATCGCCTTCATAATACGCTGTGTCTGTCCGACCGCCGTCTCCGGCACAAGCAGGTCAAATGAAATATACTCATATATATCCCTCAAATCACGCCTCGCCTCGGCTGTGTACACAACATTCCAGCTCATATTCCGTAATCCCGCCTCATTTCTTCTTCCACTGCATCTGCTGAGTATACCCTTCCTTCCCGCATATCCTCCATGCCTTTTCCCACCTCTACGTCAAACTGCTCTTTCGCAAGAGAACCATATACAAGGGGGACCTTCTTCGGCAGCTTCATCTCAAACGGAATGCCCTGCTGGAGCACGACTTGCCTTAAAAACATACCGACTGCATTTGACATCGGTATCCCAAGCTGGTCAAGTACCCGCTCTGCCTGTTCTTTAATCTCCGGCTCCACACGTGCAAATATATTTGAAGTCCTTGCCATAAAAACCACATCCTTTCGTTATAAAGCATATCATTTTTGCTTGCAAAATGCAAGCGTTCTGCTATTTTCAACAGACAAATACACTTGTATTTCCGTTCTGCATTCTTTTCACAACGATCTCCATTGAACTAAATATAGAAAAAAGAACCGTCCCCGAATGATCTCCATTCGGTTTCGGTTCTTTTTCCTGTTTTATCTATGATGCGGCGATAATTACATCATTCCCATTCCGCCTGCACCGCCCGCCGGCATCGCAGGCGCATCTTCTTTGATATTTGCAACTACCGACTCCGTTGTCAGCAGGGTTGCCGCTACGGATGTTGCATTCTGCAGCGCATATCTTGTCACTTTTACAGGATCAAGAATTCCCGCCTCGACCATGTCGACATACTCCTCCGTCGAAGCGTCAAAGCCCACGCCCGGCTCTCTCTCTTTTACCTTATTAATAATGACTGCTCCCTCTAACCCCGCATTTGCCGCAATATAATACAGCGGAGATTCAAGCGCCTTTAAAATCACTTTCGCGCCGGTCTTTTCATCGCCCTCTAACGTCTCTGCGAGCTTTGCAACTTCTTTTGACGCGTGAATATAAGCGGAACCGCCTCCTGCGATAATACCTTCCTCCACGGCTGCTCTCGTCGCATTCAGCGCATCTTCCATACGCAGCTTCGCTTCTTTCATCTCTGTCTCCGTCGCAGCGCCTACGCGAATAACCGCCACGCCGCCGGCCAGCTTTGCAAGACGCTCCTGCAGCTTCTCTTTATCAAATTCAGACGATGTCTCTTCGATCTGCGAACGAATCTGCGCAATTCTCGAATCAATCGCCGATTTCTCGCCTTCTCCGTCAACGATAACCGTATTTTCCTTCTGAACCTTTACGGATTTTGCACGTCCAAGCTGGTCTAACGTCGCATCCTTCAGCTCCAGTCCAAGCTCCTCGGAAATCACCTGTCCGCCCGTAAGAATTGCGATATCCTCTAACATCGCTTTTCTTCTGTCGCCGTATCCAGGCGCCTTTACCGCTACTACATTAAATGTTCCGCGCAGCTTATTTACAATTAATGTCGTCAGCGCTTCGCCCTCGATGTCCTCGGCGATAATCAAAAGTCTTGCGCCGCTTTGCACCACCTGCTCAAGCAATGGCAGAACCTCCTGGATATTGCTGATCTTCTTATCCGTTATCAAGATATACGGGTCGTCTAACACCGCCTCCATCTTATCCATGTCGGTGCACATATACGCGGAGACGTAACCGCGGTCAAACTGCATACCCTCTACGACATCCAGCTCCGGCTCCATGGTTCTGCTCTCCTCAATGGTAATCACGCCGTCATTCGACACTTTTTCCATCGCGTCTGCAACCATATTTCCGATCTCCTCGTCTCCTGCGGAAATAGACGCCACTTTCGCAATCTGATCCTTTCCCTTTACCTTCGAGGACATTGCAACGATCGCTTCCACCGCTTTATCGGTCGCTTTCTTCATTCCTCTTCTCAGAATAATCGGGTTGGCGCCGGCCTCTAAATTCTTCATACCTTCCTGTATCATCGCCTGTGCAAGAACCGTCGCTGTCGTCGTTCCGTCGCCGGCCACGTCGTTTGTCTTTGTCGCAACTTCTTTGACGAGCTGCGCGCCCATATTCTCAAACGGATCTTCCAGCTCAATTTCTTTTGCAATTGTCACACCGTCGTTCGTAATAAGCGGCGCGCCGTAAGATTTGTCAAGAACAACGTTTCTTCCCTTCGGTCCGATTGTCACTCTCACCGTATTCGCCAGCTTATCGACGCCTGCTCCCAAGGCTACTCTCGCCTCTGTTCCATATTTTAATTCCTTTGCCATAATGCTTCCCTCTTTCTTTTCAACTATATTTCTATATTTTATTTATTTTGTTTACTCCACAACAGCCAGTATATCGTTCTGTTTTACGATGATATATTCTTCTCCGTCTAACTTCACCTCTGTTCCCGCATATTTAGAATAAATCACCTTCTGTCCCTCTTTTACCTGCATCGTCACTTCTTTCCCGTCGACCATTCCGCCCGGACCGACCGCGACAACTTCCGCCTCCTGCGGTTTTTCCTGCGCGCTGCCCGCAAGAATAATGCCGGACTTTGTTTTTTCTTCCGCCTCTAATTGTCTTAATACAACTCTGTCTGATAATGGTACTAATTTCATGGATATTTCCTCCTTCTAAAGCTGTCTTCTTACTTTCATTCTTTTTGTTATTAGCACTCATTCTGTTTGAGTGCTAACCGATAGACATATAATAATTTTTTAAAAGGTATTGTGCAAACGCATTTTTCATCCGTTTTTCTCTATTTCTATTCTATTATCTCCTGTTTTCTTATTTTATCTCTTATTTTCTCAATTTTAACTGTTTTTTCCTGTTTTATAATCTTTTTACAATGTTTCGATTTGTTTTATTTTTTCTCTTATATCAGCCCATAATGCGCAAGACCGTGATAGATCCCATCCTCATGAAGCGGCCTTGTCACATATTCCGCCGCCGCTTTCGCTTCCGGAGTCGCATTGCCCATAGCAATCCCGTGCGCAACATAAGAAAGCATCTGAAGATCGTTGACGCTGTCCCCGAACGCATATGTGCATTCGCGCCTTACCCCCAGAAGCTCGCATGCTTTTTGTATCCCGGAAGCTTTTGAAAACCCCACCGGGACAAATTCTATGGCGTGCGGACCGTGCACCAGAAAATCATACTCCCCCTCCAGCTCTTTCAACGCCAACGGGTACGTCTCTTCGCTGCCCGCCGCCGAAAATTTGCTGATCTCCCAATTGTCCTCATTTCCGGTGATCGCGCGCATATATTCTTTCATCTCGTTTTTTACTTTCCTGGCATACTCGTTCCCTTTAAAATCTTCATAATCCATATAAAGATATTCTTTCCCCTCCAATATGACGGGCATCTGATATTTTTTAAGTACCGCGAGACTTTTTCGCACCTTCTGATTATCCAGCCTGTGATAATACAATTCTTCCCCGCCACATTCAATATATGTGCCGCACCCCGCGATCATGCCATCAAAGCCAATCGCCAGAAGCGGGGCGTCTCTTACAAACCCTTTCGTCCTGCCCGTACAGATAAACGCATAATGCCCCTTTGCCCGAAGCGCCATAATCGCTTTTTTTGTGCTTTCCGGAATAAAAGAACGCTCGTCCATAAGCGTTCCGTCAATGTCAAAAAATACAGCTTTCTTCATCTTTTTCCTCTGCTTCTTTCTTGGCCCGGCGGACCCTTGGGCCCGCCGAACAAAAAATTATCATTTACAGATAAGAATACCCCATCAGGCTCTCGTCCACTTCTCTCGCCGCCTCGCGTCCTTCCCGGATCGCCCACACTACAAGAGACTGTCCTCTGCGCATATCCCCGGCGGTAAATACATTTTCTATGCTGGTCCGATAACTCCCTTCCGCCGTCTCCACATTTGTTCTCGCATTGGTCTGCACCCCAAACGCGTCGGAAATATATTTTTCGGCTCCAAGGAAGCCTGCTGCAATCAGCACCATGTCCGCGTCCAGTTTTGTCTCGCTGCCGGGCACTTCCACCATCTGCATACGCCCCGTCGCCTCATCCTTTGCGCTCTCTAAGCGGACCGTCTTTATCCCGCAAAGGGCGCCGTTTTTATCCTTCAAAAATTCCTTTACCGTTGTCTGGTATACTCTCGGGTCTTTTCCGAATACGCTGATCGCCTCCTCCTGTCCGTAATCGGTTTTGAGAACCTTCGGCCACTGCGGCCACGGATTATCCTCCGCGCGTTCCCCGCTCGGCTTCGGCATCATCTCAAGCTGAATCACAGAAGAAGCCCCGTGACGGATACACGTTCCCACGCAGTCATTTCCGGTATCTCCGCCCCCGATGATAACGACGCGCTTCCCTTTTGCAGAAATAAATTTCTTATCTTTCATCGCGGAATCCAGAAAGCTTCTGGTTGTGGAGGCAAGAAAGTCTACTGCAAAATAGATTCCTTTGGCGTCTCTGCCGGGCGCTTTGATATCTCTCGGATTCTTTGCGCCGCAGGCCAGAATTATGCGGTCGTATTCCTTTAAAAGTTTGGCCGCTTTCACATCCTTCCCCACGTTAACCCCGGTGACAAATGCGACGCCCTCTTCCTTCATTATATTGATCTTACGGTCGATCACCCATTTTTCCAGCTTCATATTCGGAATCCCATACATCAAAAGGCCTCCCACGCGGTCGTCCCTCTCAAACACCGTGACGGAATGTCCGCGTTTATTCAACTGGTCTGCCGCCGCCAGCCCCGCCGGGCCCGAGCCCACAATCGCGACTTTTTTTCCGGTGCGCACTCTCGGCGGTTTTGCAGCCGTATATCCCATCTCATATGCATGTTCGATAATGCCGTACTCATTCGCCTTGCAGGTTACAGGCTCCTCCCAATGTCCGCAGGTACAGGCAGCCTCGCAGAGCGCCGGACATACCCTGGCCGTAAACTCCGGAAAATTATTCGTCTTTTTCAAACGGTTATATGCTTCCTCCCAGTTTCCGGTATAGATCAGGTCATTCCACTCCGGCACAAGGTTGTGAAGCGGACAACCGCTTGTCATCCCCATAATTTCCACGCCGGACTGACAGAACGGAACGCCGCAGTTCATACATCTCGCCGCCTGCGTCTGCTGACGTTTGGCCGAGAGAGGGGTATGAAACTCATCGTAGTTTTTTATCCGCTCTTTCGGCGCCGCCGCCCTTGCATCTTCTCTGTCATACTCCATAAATCCTGTTGGTTTTCCCATTTTGCGTTCCCCTCCCTAGCTTCTTGTATTTGCGTAAAATGCTTCAATCTGCGCCTGCTCGGAGGAAAGGCCTTTCTCCTCCATCTGGACAATCGCCATCAACATCCGGTTATAATCATAAGGAAGTATCTTTTTAAATTTCGGAAGATACTCGCTGAAATGTTCCAAAACTTGTTTTCCCTTCTCGGAATTCGTCAGCGCCACATGTTCTTTGATCATATTTTTTAACTCCAAAACATCATATTTATTGGACACTTCTTCCGAGAATACCATCTCCTTGTTAATCCTCGTATACAAATCGTTATCCTCATCCAGCACATAAGCGATTCCGCCGCTCATACCCGCGGCAAAGTTTTTGCCGGTCTTTCCAAGGACAACAACGCGTCCTCCCGTCATATACTCGCATCCGTGATCTCCAACGCCCTCCACAACGGCGGATGCGCCGGAATTGCGCACGCAGAAACGCTCTCCGGCAACGCCGTTGATAAACGCTTTTCCGCTTGTCGCGCCATACAGCGCAACGTTTCCGATTATGATATTCTCATCCTGCTTAAACTTTACGCCTGTCGGCGGATAGACAATAAGCTTGCCACCGGACAATCCCTTGCCGAAGTAATCGTTGCTGTCGCCAATCAGCTCCAAGGTCAGCCCTTTCGGAATGAACGCCCCAAAGCTCTGTCCGCCCGCGCCGGTACATTTTACAATAAACGTATCCTCCTCCAGATCCGTACTGTATTTTTTCGTAATTTCAGAACCGAAAATCGTACCGAACGACCGGTCGGTATTGGTCACTTCCACATTAATGCTTCTCCTCTGCTTGCTCTCAAGCGCGCTCTTTAACTGCTTTAACAAGACCTTTTCGTCTTTCGTCTTCTCCAGCTCAAAATCGTATATATGCTTCGGGTCAAAAGTCACCTTCTGTTTCGGGCCCGCAAACGGATTGTCCAGGATTCTCGACAAATCGAGTTCCCTCTCGCGGCCTTTCAGATCGCCTCTCACCTTCAGCAGCTCGCTCCGCCCGACCATCTCGTCTAACGTCTTGCAGCCCAGCTTCGCCATATATTCTCGAAGCTCCTCGGCAATAAATCGCATGAAGTTTTCCACATACTCCGGTTTTCCGGCAAAACGCTTGCGGAGCTTCGGATTCTGCGTCGCGATACCCGCAGGACAGGTGTCCAGGTTACAGACGCGCATCATAACGCAGCCTAAGGTTACAAGCGGGGCCGTTGCAAATCCGAATTCTTCCGCGCCAAGCAGCGCCGCGATCGCCACGTCGCGCCCGCTCATAAGCTTTCCGTCTGTCTCGATGCGAACTTTATTGCGCAGTCCGTTCATAATCAACGTCTGGTGCGTCTCGGCGAGCCCAAGCTCCCACGGAAGACCTGCATTGTGGATCGAGCTGCTCGGCGCGGCCCCGGTCCCCCCGTCGTACCCGGAGATCAAGACCACCTGCGCGCCCGCCTTTGCAACGCCGGCGGCAACGGTCCCGACTCCGGCCTCCGAGACAAGCTTTACCGTAATCCTCGCATCACGGTTGGCGTTTTTCAAATCATAAATAAGCTGCTCCAGATCCTCAATCGAATAGATATCATGGTGCGGCGGCGGAGATATTAAAGATACGCCCGGCGTGGAAAGTCTCGTCTTTGCAATCCACGGATACACCTTCTTGCCCGGCAAATGCCCTCCCTCGCCGGGCTTAGCGCCCTGAGCCATTTTGATCTGAATCTCCTGCGCGCTTACGAGGTAACGGCTTGTCACTCCAAAACGCCCGCTCGCCACCTGCTTAATCGCAGAACAGCGGTTTACCGGGGTATTGCGGCTTGCGATACGCTCCGGATCTTCCCCGCCCTCGCCCGAATTTGATTTGCCGTGCAGGCGGTTCATCGCAATCGCCAGCGTCTCGTGCGCCTCCTGGGAGATCGATCCGTAAGACATCGCGCCTGTCTTAAATCTCGTCACAATCGAGTCTACGCTCTCTATCTCTTCAATCGCAATCCCTTTTTTCGGATAGTTAAACTCCATCAGCCCGCGGATGCAGCCGTCTCTCTCCTCTTGATTGACAAGCTTTGTATACTGCTTAAACAACTCGTAATCTCCGCGCTTTGTCGATTCCTGAAGCAGATGAATCGTCGCCGGATTGTAAAGGTGGGAGTCCGCGCCGCTTCTCATCTTATGGCGCCCTCTGCTGTCTAACGTCAGGTCCGTCTCAAGCCCCAGCGGATCGTACGCCGCGGAATGCAGCTCGTTTACATCCTCCTCGATATCCTTTAGCGTAATCCCGCCTATTCTGCTGACCGTATCCGTAAAATACTTGTCGATCACCGCAGCGTCTATTCCAATCGCCTCAAAAATCTTGGAACCCTGATACGACTGTATCGTTGAGATCCCCATCTTGGAAGCAATTTTTACAATTCCCGTGATAATCGCATGGTTATAATCGTCTACCGCAGCGTAATAATCTTTATCCAGCATATGCTCGTCCACCAGCTGTTTCACCGTATCCTGCGCCAGATAAGGGTTAATCGCGCAGGCTCCGTATCCCAGCAGCGTCGCAAAGTGGTGCACCTCCCTCGGCTCGCCGGACTCTAAAATCATGGCAACCGCCGTACGTTTCTTCGTCTTGACAAGATGCTGCTGGAGTCCCGAAACGGCAAGCAGCGACGGGATCGGAACATGATTTTCGTCAATTCCCCGGTCGGAGAGAATCAATATATTCGCGCCGTCTCGATACGCCCGGTCCGCCTCCACAAACAGATGGTCAAGCGCCTTTTCCAGACTCGTATTTTTATAGTAGATAATCGGAAGGACCGCAACCTGAAATCCCTCTACCTTCATCGCCTTAATTTTCATCAGATCCGTATTCGTCAAAATCGGGTTATTCACCTTTAAGACCTGGCAGTTCATCGCCTTCTCTTCCAAAAGATTGCCGTCCTCCCCGATATAAACCGTCGTCGACGTAACGATTTTTTCACGAATCGAATCGATCGGCGGATTCGTCACCTGCGCGAACAGCTGCTTGAAATAATTAAACAACGGCTGGTGGTCGTGCGCGAGCGCGGCGAGCGGCGTATCAATTCCCATCGCAGAGGTGGCTTCGCCCCCGGACTTCGCCATCGGAAGAATCTCCTCCCGCACGGATTCATACGTGTATCCGAAGGCTTTTTGCATTTTCTGCCGCTCTTCTTTGGTATACTCCGGCACCCTCTCGTTCGGAATCTTTAAATTTTCAAGCTTAATCAGGTTGCGGTCTAACCATTCGCCGTACGGCCGTTTTCCCGCATAGCGCTCCTTTAACTCGTCGTCGTCAATCACGCGCCCCTGTTTTGTGTCGACAAGCAGCATTTTCCCCGGCCGCAGACGTTCTTTTACGACAATTTTTGTCGGATCAATGTCTAACACGCCGACCTCTGACGAGAGAATCAGATAATCGTCGTCCGTAATATAGTACCGCGACGGTCTAAGGCCGTTGCGGTCAAGGACCGCGCCCATGATATCTCCGTCCGAAAAAAGAATCGAGGCCGGACCGTCCCATGGCTCCATCATCGTCGCATAATACTGATAGAAATCTTTCTTTTTCTGCGACATCACATGATTATTTGCCCAAGGCTCCGGAATCATAATCATAACAGCAAGCGGAAGATCCATCCCGCTCATAACGAGAAACTCCAGCGTATTATCCAGCATCGCGGAGTCAGACCCCTCGCTGTTAATGACAGGAAGCACCTTTTGCAGCTCCCCTTTCAAGTGCTCCGATTCCATCGTCTCTTCGCGCGCAAGCATCTTGTCCGCGTTTCCTTTGATGGTATTGATTTCTCCGTTGTGTACAATAAAACGGTTCGGATGCGCCCGCTCCCAGCTTGGGTTTGTATTCGTTGAAAAACGGGAATGCACCGTCGCAATCGCCGACTCATAATCCGGATCCTGCAAATCGGCGAAAAACAGGCGAAGCTGCTCTACCAGAAACATCCCCTTATATACGATCGTTCTGCTTGAGAGCGATACGACGTACGTGTCGTCATTCGACTGCTCAAAGACGCGTCTTACCACATACAGCTTGCGGTCAAACGCAAGCCCCTTCTCCACATCGGCCGGGCGCTTTACAAAGCCCTGCACGATGTACGGCATACAGTCAACCGCCTTTTGTCCAAGCTTCGTAGGATCCGTAGGAACTTCGCGCCATCCCAAAAACTCCATTCCTTCTTTTTTTACGATGACCTCAAACATTTTTTTCGCCTGGTTGCGCTTAAGCTCATCCTGAGGAAAGAAAAACATTCCGACGCCATAATCTCTCTCCTCCCCGAGCTCGATCCCGAGAGGCTTTAACGCCTTTTCGAAAAACCTGTGAGAAATCTGAAGAAGAATCCCCACTCCGTCTCCCGTCTCGCCCTTGGCGTCTCTACCCGCTCTGTGCTTCAGGTTCTCAACAATCTTCAGCGCATCCGCTACCGTCTTGTGCGTCTTGATTCCCTTCATATTTACAACCGCGCCAATTCCGCAGTTGTCATGCTCAAACCGCGGATCGTACATTCCAGCCGAAACCGCGCTGCTCTCATTCCACTGTCTCTCCATCGTCTCTTCCTTTCATTCTGCCTCTCGCCCGCAACGGCTGAGACAAACTACGCTAACTTGTCTAAATGGTTGCTCTTATCTCTGTCCACTATGATACTCTTCTATCGCTTTTTTGTAAATACCTTTTTCTCTTATAGTTGTCTAATAATTTGACTATTTACGTTAATTCCATTTATTGTGTCAATTGTTTTTCCTATTTTCCAAACAAAAAAAGGTTTTTCGAACAATTTACATCTAAAAAACTTTTTTGTTTTCCAGATTTTTTCGAAAAACCTTTCTGATATTCGCTCTTTTTTCTAATTGTATGCACAATTTTACCTGTTTTCGGCGCAAGGAAAACCATGTTATCTGCTGCGTGTATCGTCCGTCCCCCGATACAACGCCCACAGACAGACAAGAAACGCAAAAAGGAACGCTCCCGTCCAGGCAAGATAGGCCATCGTTTCTTCTTTCGCGGGAAAAACGGAAAACTCGCTGCGCAAAACAGAAATCAGGTTCGCCCCGATATGCGCCGATACCGCCGCCCACAAGCCGTATTTTTCCATCAGCCATGCCAGTAATATCCCGATCAGGCCGGCGTAGACAAACTGGACAATATTTGCATGCATCAGACCGAACAGCAGCGCGGAGAAAAGAACCGACGGCCAAACACCGAGCCATCCCCTGAGACGGCGATAGACAACGCCGCGATAGAGAAGCTCCTCCAGCGCCGGCGTCAACACACAGACGGCCACAATCTCAAGAAAAAGCGTTCCCCCAAAAAAAGCTCTGCTGACACTTTGATACGTTTCCGATACAGAAATCAGCGGAGTCAGAGCAATGACGTTATTCAGCGCCGCGCCGACCAAGGCTCCGGCAAAAAACGCAAAAAAAGACGAAAAAAGCTTCGGCCGCGGCGCTTCTTTCTGCCCCTGATAAAACGAATATACAACGGGAAACGCCGCAAGCGTGACAATGATATGACGCAAAAGATAGGTCTCCTCTTTTGCCGGAAGAAACATCGTTAAAACAAGCATCGCGATATTGGAAACGACAAAATACATCCCAACGGGATAAATTACCGACCAGACGCGCATCCATTTAGAATCTTTCCACAATATAATCACCTACTTCTCTCATGCTTCCGAGGACGGCCGCCACGCCGCTCCAAAGCAGCTCTTCCCCGCTTCCAAAACCGTATGTCACACCGACGCAGTCAATTCCCGCCTCTTTTGCGCCAAGAACGTCAAAACGCGTATCCCCGACTAACAGCAGAGATTTGGCGTCGCACTGTCCGAGGCGGCGCATCGACTCGCGCAAAACAGACGCTTTGCTTGCTATTTTTCCGTCCATAGTAGCTCCCGCAATTACGTCAAAATAAGATTTCAAATGAAAATACTCCATCAGCTTTTCACAGAAAACTTCCGGCTTTGAGGAGGCGAGCGCAATGCGGCAGCCATGGTTTGAAATCCGCCTTAACGTCTCCTCGACGTCCGGATAAAGCTCACACTCGTAGATTCCCACAGGCCGGTAGCGCTCCCTGTATTTTCCCGCCGCAAGCGCCGCCCGCTCCGCCGGGAAACCGTAGTGTTCCATAAATGTCTGCTCTAACGGCGGACCGATAAAAAACTCAAGATTTTCCGCTTTCTCTTCTATCCCAAATGCGCGAAGGGCATACTGGGCGCATTTTGTAATCCCCTCTTTTGAATTAACCAGCGTTCCGTCCAAATCAAACAATACCGTCTTCATCCCCGTCCTCCTTTCGATTTCTGTTTTTAAGCTCCAAAAGCATCTGCCGCGCCGTTTTTAAAAAGACGGGATGTACGACGTACGGTGCAATCTGCGCGAGCGGCTCTAACACAAAATGCCGGTTTGCCATATCCGTATGCGGAACGATAAGCTCCGGCGTCTGAATGATCTCACTGTCATATAGCAGGATATCAAGGTCGAGCGTTCTCGGCCCCCAGCGCCTTTCGCGTTTCCGGTCCGCCTCATTTTCAATTTCGTGCAGCTTATCCAAAAGCTCTTCCGGCGTGTACAAGGTTTCCATTTCCAGACAGCCGTTTACAAAATCGTCCTGATCCGTCACGCCGTATGGCTTTGTCTCTATCAGATCCGATACGCTAAGCACACGGCATTTTTCCAGTGCGCCAAGCCGCTCTATCCCCCGCGCAATATACTGCTTTTTATCGCCCATATTGGACCCGAGCGCGAGATATACCTTATGCCATGTGCGCACAATTTCCACAGACACCCCCTCGAGCGGCAGCCCGATCGGCGCCCACGGCTTTTTGACGGCGAGCCTCACCCCGCGCACCGGCTTATATTTTAAGAGAAGCTCAAGGGCAAGGCGCTCCGATGCCGCCTCAATCAGACGATACGTGTGGTTTTTCAAAAAATCCGACGCGAAATGGCAGACCTCGCCGTAGTCCACCGAGCGTTCCAAATCATCTTTCAGCCCCGCCTCTCTCGTATTTACGGCCAATTCCATACTGACCAGAAATTTCTGTCCAAGCCGGTTCTCTTCCGGAAAAACGCCGTGATTCGCAAAAATTTCAAGGTTCTCGATTCTGATTTTATCCATATATCTTCCCGCCTCCTAAAATGGCTTCGGCCATACGAATCGCCTGCGCATTTTCCTTTACGTCATGGACGCGCACAAACGCCGCTCCCGCACGCACGGCAAATACCGTCGTCACGGCGGTTCCCGTTACGCGCTCTTTCGGCTCCACGCCAAGCGTCAGCCCGATTACCGACTTTTTTGACGCCCCAAGCAGTATGGGATACCCCAGATCCTTTAGCTCTTTAAGCCTTCGGATTGCCTCAAGATTGTGCTCATACGTCTTTCCGAATCCGATCCCCGGGTCAAGTATGATTTTATCGTCAGGGATTTCGGCGTCCTTTGCGAGCGCGAGCGTCTCCTCCAAATCCCCCCTCATTTCCGCCATGAAATCGGCATAATCCGCGTTTTTTCGGTTGTGCATCAGACAGCAGGCCACATTCGCCTCTTTTATTGTCCGCGCCATTTTCTCATCCGATTTTAATCCCCAGACGTCATTGACAAGATCGGCTCCCGCACGCACGGCCTCAAGCGCGACGCGGCTTTTGCTGGTATCGATTGAAATCGGAATATCAAAGCGGCTCCTCAGCGCTTCAATCACGGGAACGGTTCTGGCGATCTCTTCCGCCTCGCTAACCGCCGTATAGCCCGGCCTTGTAGACTCTCCGCCCACGTCGACGATATCTGCGCCCTCTTTTATCATCTGCTCGGCGCGCTTTAACGCCGCGTCTCTCCCGACGTATTTTCCGCCGTCAGAAAACGAATCCGGGGTTACGTTTAAAATCCCCATCACATATGTCTTATGTTCCACATCAAACTCTTTCGTTCCGATTCTCATAATGCATCTCCTCTGTTCTTCTACCTCGTCACTGCCAGCTCTTCTCTGTGTTCCGCTCATCCTGACTCCACTTACAGCGGTCGGCCGCCGCGCAGTAAAAACAGGGACGGGACTTTTTGTCGGCGTCCCTGAGCAATGCGCCAAGGAGCAAAGGGCCGCCTTCGTCCTCTCTGTGCCTTCCGATGGCTTCCAAAATATCCTCCGCCGGCCCCGGCGGATACCCTATATGCACTAAAATCTCCCCTGCCAGCTCTTTTCCAGCCGTATCATGGGAGATTCCCTCTTCATATTCTCTCACGCGCCCGATATCATGCAAAAGCGCCGCAAGATAGACCTGCTCCTTATCCAGTTTTACATGTTCCTCCAAAACCCGCTGCCACATCAGACGCGCGACGTCCATCAGATGTGTAAAATCATGGCGGCAATAGACGCGCTCTCTCTCGCACGCTCCGATTTTCTCGAGCGCGCCTTTATACTCCTCATTTTCCAGCAATTGCGAAACGTATTTCATCATATCAGCGCACCATCCCAAAAAATTTATTTTGAAGGCTCTCGTCTTCGGAGAAAACTCCTCTCGTCACAAACGTAACCGTCGTGCTACCCGGTTTTTTGATTCCGCGCATCGTCATGCACATATGCTCCGCCTCGATCATAACCATCGCCCCCTTAGGGCTTAAGTGCTCCATCAAAGCGTCGGCTATCTGAGCCGTCATCTGTTCCTGAAGCTGCGGTCTTTTCGCAAATATTTCCACGGTCCGCGCAAGCTTGCTAAGACCGACCACCTCCCCGTCCGGAATGTATGCGACGTGAGCCTTTCCGTAAAACGGAAGCAGATGATGCTCGCAGGTGGAATAAAATGTAATATCCTTCTCCAATACCATCTCGTTATTTGTGACATGAAAACGCTTTTCAAGCGGCTGAGACGCCTCCATATCCATCCCGCCGAAAATTTCCTCATACATCCTTGCAATGCGGTCCGGCGTCTCGATCAGCCCTTCTCTTGCGGTATCTTCCCCGATCCCCTCTAATATCAGCCTTACGCCGGCCTTCACTTTCTCTTTGTCTATCATGATCTCCTCCACGCCATACAGGCTTCCTTTACCTCTCTCAAATACGACAGGGAACCAAACGCCAAAATCACTTCGCTCTTTTTTGCCCCCGCGACAGCGTGCGCAAGCGCGGCTGCGACACTCTCTTCGTCCGTCACATCGGAATGAAATTTTTTCGCTTTCTCGCACAGAATTTCACCCGAAAGCGCCCTCTCGTTATCCGGAGTAACCGTATAGACCTTCCTCGCGTACGGCAAAAGTATCTCTAAGACCTTTTCATATTCCTTGTCTGCAAGCATCCCTATTATATAGGTTATCGGACAATTTGTAAAACAATTTCGAACGGTGGAAAGAAGCTCCCTTGCAGCCCCCTCGTTGTGCGCGCCGTCAAGAATAATCCTGGGCTTCAAACAGACAGTCTCAAACCTTCCGGCCAGGCGCGCGTTTTTCAGCCCCTCCTTCACCTCGCGGTCCGCAATCCGATATCCCTGCCGCTTCAGCTCCTCTGCCGCAAGAATCGCCAATAGCGCATTTTTCTTCTGATACTCCCCGGTCAGCGAGAGATGAACCGACAGGCTCTTTGTCCCGCCGGGCCGATACACAAAATCCATCCCCTCTGCGTCATAATGCGCCTCCGTTAACGCCTTAGAATCCACAACCGAAAGCGCGGCGTTTTTATCCCCCGCGCGCTTCTTTATTACCTCCATCGCCTGAGGGCTCTGGCAGGCGCAGACGACGGGGCGGCCTTCCTTGATAATCCCGGCCTTCTGCTCTGCGATTTCTGCCGGCGAATCCCCTAAAAATGCCATATGATCTCTGCTGATATTCGTCAGCACACTGACAAGCGGCCTTTTTATGAGATTTGTCGCGTCCAGCGCCCCTCCCATGCCGGTCTCGATCACCGCAATATCGCATTTTTTTTCATAAAAATAGAAAAACGCAAGCGCCGTCTCAATCTCAAAAGCGGTCGGATGCGCGCTTCCCTCAGACGTCAGGTCGTCGCACGCGCGCTTCACGCGCTCCATACACGCCGCGTAATCTTCCCTGGAAATAAAAACGCCGTTTATCTGAAAAATTTCTTCGTCGAAAAAGACGGCGGGAGAATGGTACACGCCCACGCAATATCCGGCTTCCCGCAGAATCTGCGCAATCATAGCGCAGACCGAGCCTTTCCCGTTCGTCCCCGCGACATGAACGATCTTTAATTCCTCCTGTACATCCGACAGCTTTGCCATCAAAGCCGTAATATTCTCAAGTCCCGGCACGCTCCCATACCGTTTCGTCTCTTCCAAAAACGCTCTCGCTTCTTCGTAAGTCAATTTATTTTTTTACTCCTTTTGTATCCCGATTTGCAATGTGCAGGCGGTTGAGCGCAATTTCTTTGTCTTTTACGGTTACGCTCATACTCTCCCCCTCATGCAGCAGATAAATGTCCGTAAGATAATCCGCATCCGCAAGCCGAATGCCGCGCACTCCCACAGCGCCTTTTTTCTTCTCCGGAACGCTATCCGCCGCAATCCGCAGAAACATATCCTTAGACGACTGCATGATAAGCGTCTCTCCCCCGCTCACGGGAGCGATCAAAAGAACCTCATCCCCCTGCGTCAGCTTCGTCGCCATTGTGGTCCGCTTTGCCACGTCAAACTCGCTTCCGTTAACGAGCTTTAACATCCCCGTTTTTGTGCCGAATATCACTTTTTGCGCGCACAGCCGCTCCATCCCGGTAATATAAATGAGCTGCTCCTTTGCGCTGTCAAAGTTGCTGATATTGTCAATCGGCAGCCCCTTATCCCGAAACTTTCCGAACGGAATATCCAAAACCTTTAAGAGATGCATCTGCCCCGTGTCCGTAAAAATGCAGATTTTGCCGGTATTTTTGCAGCTTATGACATAACGGTTTTCACTGTCCGCCGCCTCCTTATTTCTCTCATAGGTCGCGACATCCACCGTCTTGGCATAGCCGAAACGGTCCATCAACAGTACGACTTCCATCTCCTCGATCTGCTTCTCCTCGTAAACGGCCGCCTCCACATTTGCAATCTCTGTGCGGCGCTCTCTCTGATACGCTCTCTTAAAACCGTCCAGCTCTTTTATAATCACCTTCGCCATCGCGGTCCGGTTTGTCAGGATTTCCTCGTAATCGGCAATATTTTTTAATGTCGTCTCATGCTCCGCCATAAGCGCCTCAAGCTCAAGGCCGATCAGCTTATACAGGCGCATTTCCAAAATTGCCTGAGCCTGACGCTCGGTAAAATGCAATTTCGACGCCGTCTTTTCCGACGCCTTTGTCTTAAACGCAATCCCCTGCGTCTCGCCATACATCAGGCACGCCCTGGCATCCTTTACGTTCCTGCTGCCGCGCAGTATCTCGATAATCAGGTCAATGACATCGCACGCCGCAATCAGCCCTTCCTGAATTTCCTTCTTATCCAGCTCCTTTGCGAGCAACGTCTTATATTTTCTTGTCGCGAGCTCATACTGAAAATTCACATGATGCCGGATAATCGGAACAATCCCAAGCGTCTCCGGCCGCCCTTTGCACACGGCGAGCATATTGACGCCGAAGGTGTCTTCCAGCTTCGTCTTTTTATAGAGCAGGTTTGTAAGATTCTGCGCGTCCGCCCCCTTGCGGAGCTCAATCACAATGCGTATCCCTTCTTTGGAAGACTGATTGGAAATATCCACGATATCGCCTGTCTTCTTTGACTCCACCAACGCATAGACGTCGTTTAAAAATTTCCCGATATTCGCGCCGATCATCGTATAGGGAATCTCCGTAATAACAATCCTCTCTTTGCCGCCCTTGACCGGCTCTATCTCTACCTTGCCGCGAACCTTTATTTTGCCGGCCCCCGTCTCATAAATGGAGAGCAGATCATCCTGATTGATCACAATCCCGCCCGTCGGGAAATCCGGCCCCTTAATATAGTTCATCATCTCCGCCGTGGTGATATCCGGATTCTTCATGTACGCCTTGACCCCGTCGATTACCTCGGCAAAATTGTGAGGCGGTATGCTGGTCGCCATCCCGACTGCAATTCCCTCCGCCCCGTTTATCAAAAGGTTCGGCACCCTGACCGGAAGCACAAGCGGTTCCTTCTCCGTCTCGTCAAAGTTCGGCACAAAATCGACGACGTCCTTATCCAGATCGGAAAGGTACGCCTCCTGTGTGATTTTTTGCAGCCTGGCCTCCGTATATCGCATCGCCGCGGCCCCGTCCCCTTCAATAGAGCCAAAGTTGCCGTGCCCGTCCACGAGCGGAAGCCCTTTTTTAAACTCCTGCGCCATGACGACAAGCGCCTCATAAATCGAGCTGTCGCCGTGGGGATGGTACTTACCCATCGTATCTCCAACAATACGCGCGCACTTGCGGTACGGCCTGTCATAGCGGATTCCCAGCTCATACATATCATACAAAGTCCGGCGCTGTACAGGTTTTAGACCGTCCCGCACATCCGGCAGAGCTCTCGCAATAATCACGCTCATCGCATAGTCAATATAAGATTTCTGCATGATCTCGGAATATTCCGTCTGAATAATCTGCTCCTTTGTCTCCATCTGCCTGCCATCCCTTTCTGAATCATTTTCTTACGGCCTGTGCGTTAAAAACACAGACCCACCTCATCTGTTACACGTCTAACTCCGCCTCTCTCGCATGGTCGTAAATAAACGCCCGTCTCGGCGGCACATCGGTTCCCATCAGCATCTCCGTCACGTCCGACGCCATCCTCGCGTCCTCAATTTCCACGCGCTTTAACATGCGGGTGTCGGGATTGAGCGTCGTCTCCCAGAGCTGGGACGCATCCATCTCGCCAAGCCCCTTGTAACGCTGAAGGGTA
>CANDCP010000020.1 GCA_947383215.1 uncultured Roseburia sp. | reverse complement strand
CATACGATCGCACCAGCCCACAGCCAAACATATTTTTCATCTCTCGCCCATTACATAATCCAGTATAACACATTTTTCCAGCATGTCAAATACCTTTCGGTTGGAGAATTTGTATGAAACGAAATACGGCCCGCTGCCTGTATAAATATAATGTAAAAAGGGCTGCCTGCAGCTGTGAAAATTCAACTCTCATCCGGCAAACTTTGCTGATAAACCTCCAACAATATCATTGTATACGGAACTTCCGTCAAGTATGGTTCCAAATGTATCAATCCAGCACGGTATGTAGCCGCTCCTGGCCGCCGCCATCTGTGAACCAATATTCGTTACAGAAGCGGAATAGAATGGGATGATATCCTGTGCCAGCAATTTCTTCGTCAACCCCCTCACTAAATATGTCCCTAATCCGGCTTTTCTATATTCCTCCATTACATCTACCCCCATTTCCCAAACTCCGTTTACAAATGATTCCGCGGCGCCTGCCACCCCAATAATTCTATCCCGATCCCTTGCAATGTAAACGGCTCTTGTTGATGTAGAACCACTTTCATCAAATGCTAAAGAGTTTTCAAAACCGGTCAATCCATGAAGCGATAACACCTCTCTGTAAAAAAGATATTCGCACTTATAATTTAATGATACCAATGCGCCATCTTTGCAGCTATCATCGGGAATATAATGAATCGTCTGTCCGTAAACCAACGGAAGTTCAAAAATTTCATCTCTATTCTTATCTCGTAAAAGCTCCTGCACCTTGTAATGCAAATCTTCTGACGTACAAACTACAACGCAATTTCGGTATGCCAATATTTTAATGTACGGTCGTTTCGCATCAGAATTAACAGAATACACAGTTGCTTTCCCATTTAAATCTTTTGAACTGCAATAAAATTCCTTCGACAATAATTCTTCCACTTTACTTTTCATCATTACATTCATGTCCTGTCAGTCCCCCTTTTCTCATAAAATGTTAATGTAAGCCTATCGTTAATGACCTTCGTCTTGCCGGTCTGCCGATACCCCATTTTCTCATACAAATGACAGTTTCCCCGTTCCTGCAAAATTGTGTCCAATTCCCAATCATCGTTTCCGTGTATTTCTTCGCATAAGCGGATTGCTTTCTGCGCAATGCCTTTTCCCTGAAATTCCGGCAATACAAAAATCGGAGAAATCCTTTTGTTTTTTCCGCTCTCCTTTTTGTCAACAATACGAACCGCTCCGGCTTTTTGTTGTCCAATACAGATAAAATAGTAAAATGTAAAATCCTGTTTCAAGCGTGCTTCTACTTTTTCGATGCTTTCATTTCCGGGATTCGTATCATAATCCTGATACTTCTCTAACAATTCTTTGAACGCTTCCGTCTGCATAGCGTGTATTTCTTCCGCATCTTCTTGCCGACAGGGCTTGATAATAACCTCTGCTCCATTTGATAATCTCATAAAAACCTCCTTTTCAAACAAAAAAATACACTAAACATACAATATGTCCAGTGCACTCCTAAAACGATCGGCTATACAAGCATTCTATATAAATACGACTTACACCTACCGATTACTATGCACAGACATATCAGACCTACTCGCGTAACTGTGCATCTAACCGAAACACAATTACCTCTAAGTACGTCCGTTATACATGTACATATCGTTCATTGTAAAATGTAAGCTCTGCATCTTCATGTTCTCCTAAATTTTTTTATACCCTATCATAATCCTATTTATATGTCAAGAAATATTTATAACAGAGAAGGAAAAAGAGAATCCCATGGAATGTCATGGCTAAGAAAGCCGTAATTCCATGAAATTCTCTTTTTTCAAGAATTCAGGGGGAAAAATTAAAATTAACCGACGCCCCCTGCCGCGCCGTTACCGCACCGCTTAAAACTGAAAAATTGCCACGCCATACGCCGGCAGCGGATATTCAAACGAAAATTCTCTGCCGTCGCACTCAGACTTTTCGGCCGTATATTGTACGGGACGCGACGCCCCGCTTCCTCCGAACTTGACATCATCGCTGTTGAAAATCAATTTATATTTCTTCTTTTTCGGAACGCCGACACGGTAATCCTCTCTCTCGACCGGAGTAAAGTTGCAGACAAAGAGCAGATTATTTTTTCCGGACTCTGCCTTTCGAATAAAGCTGAAAATGCTGCGGTCGCCGTCGTTCGCATTAATCCACTCAAAGCCTTCCCAGCTGTGATCCAGCTCATACATACACGGATATTTGCGGTAAATATGGAGAAGCGTCTTCATGTATTCCTTCATCTGCCTATGCTCCGGCTGATCGAGCAAAAACCAGTCCAGCTCGCGCTCCTCGCTCCACTCGCGCTCCTGCGCAAAATCCTGCCCCATAAACAAAAGCTTCTTGCCCGGATGTCCCATCATAAACGCGTAACCGACCATCAGATTCCGGAACTTATCTCTTCCAAGCCCCGGCATCTTATTGATCATCGAGCATTTCAAATGTACGACCTCGTCATGGGAGAGCACAAGAATATATCTCTCGCTCGCATTGTAGCTCATCGCAAACGTCATTTTATGATGATTATTTTTGCGGAAATACGGATCCAGCTTCATATAGTCAAGAAAATCGTGCATCCAGCCCATATTCCACTTAAAGCTGAAATTCAGCCCGCCGTCTTTCGCCTCGCCCGTCACCATCGGCCACGCCGTAGACTCCTCGGCAATCATAACCGTCCCGTGGTTGCGCCCGGTAATTACCGTATTGATATGGCGGAAAAACTCAATCGCCTCAAGATTCTTATTTTCACCGTATTTGTTGGCCACCCACTGACCGTCATTTTTACCGTAGTCCAGATAAAGCATCGAGGCCACCGCATCTACGCGAAGCCCGTCGATGTGATAATGCTCGATCCACATAAGCGCGCTTCCGATCAAAAAGTTCTTAACCTCGGAACGCCCATAGTCAAAAATCTTTGTCCCCCAGTCCGGATGCTCGCCCTTTCTCGGGTCTGCGTACTCATAGAGCGCCTCGCCGTCGAAGTCGGCAAGACCGTGCGCGTCCCTCGGAAAATGCGCCGGAACCCAGTCCAAAATTACTCCGATATTATTCTTATGCAGATAATCTACAAAATACGCAAAATCCTCCGGCGTCCCATACCTCGACGTCGGCGCATAATATCCCGTCACCTGATATCCCCAGGAACCGTCGAACGGGTATTCCGAAATCCCCATCAGCTCTACATGCGTATATCCCATTTCTTTTACGTATTTTACCAAAGCCTCCGCAGCCTGGCGGTAAGTATAAAATCCCTCGTCCTCTCTTCCCGGATGACGCATCCAGGAACCGATATGCACCTCATAAATCGACATCGGCTGCGCATACATGTCCGCAGTCTCTTCCCGCTTTTTCATCCACTGCTTATCTGTCCATTTATATTTTGTAATATCGTAGATCCGCGACGCGGTACCCGGACGAAGCTCGGCATAATTGGCGTAAGGATCCGCTTTATATAAAAGCTCTCCCTCCGGCGTCTCTATCAGATATTTATACAGATCGCCCTCTTTGGCATCCGGAATAAACAACTCAAAGATCCCGCCCTCCGTCGGCTCTAAGCGCTCCATCTCGTCTGCCGTCTCGTCCCAACCGTTAAAAGTTCCAATTACCCACACCCGATCGGCATGCGGCGCCCATACGTCGAACATGACACCCTTTTTCCCTTTGATTACCGTCGGATGCGCACCCAGCTTTTTGTAAATATCATAGTGCGTTCCCTGTCCGAACAGGTACATGTCCAACTCTGTAAAGTTCCCCATAAGAAAAACCCCCTTAATTTATTCTTCAAAATCCTTTTCATGCAGGATCGCATAATCATTGTCTTTATTTTTCCTGGACGTCAACGCTCCAAACGCCTTCTTCATACTGAACTTCTCCGCATTGACAATTGCCTCGTCCACAATCTCTTTTACCTCTGTCAGAGTCGTGGCGCGGTCAACTTTCTGAATATTGCTGATCCGGTTATACAGCGCAAGCACCGCCATATCGTCAATCTCATAATACAGCTCCTTTGCATAGGATTTCGCAAATGCGACCAGTTCATCGCTGGTAAATACCGGCAGCATAATTTTTTCGGTAAATTTTTTTGCAAACGACTCGTCCCTTCCCAGAGCCTTCGCAATTCCCGCTTTTGTATCTTCCATGATCACCAGAAGGCCGCTGGTATCCACCTCCATCGCAAGAGAAAGCTTTACCGCCGTCTCCCTCGATAAGTTTCCGGCCTTTTCAATAATCAGACAGCCGCCCGCTATCTTTTTTAAAAGCTGCGGAATATCCTTCTGGTTCAAAGAGGAAGCGTCAATCTTTCCGACCCTTTGTCCGGGACGGCCGATCTCCTCCTGCAGCGCTTTGATTATGTTCGTCGCCAGCACGGTCTTGCCGCTGCCTCTGATCCCCTGAATAATAATATTTCCCACCGTACAGCTTTTCGTTGAGCGCAAATGCTTTTTCGCGCCGGCGAGTGCCCGGCACAATTGTTCTTCCATCCCGGTTACCGGAGTGAAATATGTAAAGATCTCCCGCTGTCTTGACGTAAGCTTTGTCGCCGGCAGCTCTTCCGGCTCCTCCTCCTTCGTCTGCGGCATTGCGACCTCCGGAATCTCCTTGGTGTCCTGCGTCACTGCAATTTCCGGAATTTCCTTGGTATCCTGCGCTAAAACCTCTTCCTCCCGCTGAATTTCGGACAGCTCCGCCTCCACATCCTCGGGGATCTGAATCTGCGGGAGCGCGCCCGCTTCCTCCTGCTGCGGCGTCTCCTGCAGCGCTCCGCCGCCATGCAAAAAATCTTCAATCCCCTCATTTACCCTGGAAAGCTCGTCGATCTGCTGCTGCAGAATATCATTTACATCCGCCATCAGCGCGCCCGCCTCTTCCTTCGGCCTGTGCTGCGTCATCATTCCGGCAATCTCCTCGCTGTCCATTGCGGCCGCCTTACCGAGATATTCCTGTTCCAGAAGGTCTTTCGGCGTCATCCCCGCGTCCAGCTGCGGTATTACCGTGGCAAGTCTGTCCATAATATCGCCCGCCTGCGCCAGCGCCTTGGCTTTCGCCGACTCCAGCTTACGCTGCTTGGCCTCCATAAGCGCCGCCTCCGCCGCGCGCCTTGTGCGCTCCCACTCCTCGAGAACGTCCTGTATATTCATCTGACCGGTAATCTGTTTTTCAAGGACCCCTCTGTCCGGAATCACAAGACTGAGCTGTCCGTCGTATTCCTCCCCCAAAAGCTCCTGAAAATTTGTCTTCAGGGAATCGTCGATCTCCTGGTCCGTCTCAATATATCCGTATTTTTCATCCAGCGCCTCTTCAGTCTCTTCCTCCTTGGGAATCTGCAGATACGGTATCTCCTCCACAATTTTCTTGATATTGTCCATGGTATCGCTGACAGTCTCTTTCTCTGTCGCGTCCATAATCTGCTGCATGCTCTTTGCGAGCTCTTCCTGAAGGTTCATAGTATTAAACCGGCTGGCGTTCGTCGTAACCGGCGGAATCGTCACCGTCTCTTTGATAATCTCCCCCGACTCCAACGCGTCGGTCGGGCGGACCTCGACAATCCCGTCCCTTCGCTGTTTAAAACTTCGGTACTTATCTTCCTGCGCTTTGCTTAACGGCTGATAAAGCATTTTAAGCTCCAGCGCCCGCTCCACATACGGTCCGTCCCCGAACCACAAAATCAATTCGTCGCACGCACTGATACACTGCTCGCTCTTCCCCGCCTTGTGATACAGATACGCCAGCTCAAACGACCAGCGCTCCGTATATTCCTGCTCCTTCAATTCCTCGAGAATGCCAATCAAAATATCAATTCCCGCATTCTGCGCCTTGCTCATTTCATACCGCAAAACATATTTTAAATTATCATGCGGCGCAATCTCCACAAACTCATCATAATACTCCTGCGCCTCTTCAAAACTGCCTGTCTTAATGGCAATCTCCGCAAGCCGATAAATAATCATCCGTCCAATTGGGGAACGGTCGTACGCCATAAGAAGAATCTCTTTTCCTTCCTCATATCTCCCCACCTGAGCGTAAATCTCGCCGGCCTTCACAAGTGAATTTACATTTCTCACCTTCCGCCAATTAATGGTATCCACAATCGCCGAGGCTTCTTCATATTTCTTTTCACTCGCGAGGCTCTTTATCTCGTCTAACTTTAATTTGTATTCATATTTATCCAAAATATGTCACCTCAAAAACCCTGTCTGGCATAACTCCCCCAATTATTGTCTTAAGTTTACCATAAACGTCTGTTTCTGTCAAAAAAATACACGAAACCACAGCGCGCCGCCCGCCTGTGCATATATGCCATCCATGTTAATTTTTCTTGTATTCTATGTTATTTGTCGAAGCGTTTACGCCCGAGGCCTGGATATACGAATCTGTATCCTCCGGCATCTTCTTTTTGCGCAAAATGTATTTCACGACCTTCCCCACAATATAATAGATTACCGCAAACACCGGCACTCCGAGCAGCATACCGGCAAACCCGAACAGGCCTCCGCCTACCAAAATCGCAAACACGACCCAAAAAGAAGAAAGCCCCGTGGAATCGCCCAGAATTTTCGGCCCGATAATATTCCCGTCAAGCTGCTGCAATAAAAACACAAAAATCACAAAATACAATCCCTGAATCGGATTTGCCAGCATAATGATAATCGTCCCCGGTATCGCCCCGATAAACGGTCCAAAAAAAGGAATCACATTTGTCACGCCGACAATCACCGACACAAGCAGCGTATATGGCATACGCATAATGCAGAGCACAATATAACAGAGCACCCCGATAATTGCGGAATCCAATATTTTACCGGAAATAAATCCTCCGAATATCTGATTACTCTTACGGACGGTATCGATTATCACATTCGCCGGACGCGCCGGAAGAAACGCATAGGTAAGCTTTTTAAACTGCCCTACAAACTTTTCCTTGCTGAGCAGCACGTAAACCGCGACAATCAACCCCACCACAATATTTAAAAGCATCTTGACCACATTGATCACGCCGCTCGTAAATTCCGCGACATACGTCTGCAGATCCGGCAGCAAAGACGTCTTGACCCAGTTTTCAAAAAATTCGGAACCCTGGCGGATTGCCTCCTCCAGCATAAGCGCGCTCTTATTGTCCCCGCTGACAAAGCTTTCAAACCAGTCTAAAAAACTGTCCATCTGAGCCGGCAGATTCGCCACAAACCCGCTAACGCTTTTTATCAGCTGCGGCATCATCATCGCAAACAGCAGAAAAATAATCAGAATAAAGAACACTAGCGCCCCGAAGGTTCCCACAACCCGGCTCGCCTTCGCCCGTTTTCCGGCATCGGGAACCCGCTTCCTCAACGCTTTCTCCATGTTTCGCTCAATAAACTTCATCACCGGATTGATCAGGTACGCAATCACCATCCCGAAAATGATCGGCTGGAGCACGCCCGTCAACTTCGCCCACGCGGCTTTCACGCCCTCAAACCGGTATATAATAAAAAACACCGTAATACACAGACAAAATACGATAAACGCGAGAAGCGCAAGCGCAAGATACGGTTTAATATTCCAGTTTGCTTTTTCCTTTTTCTTATTCCCGATCAAAAAATCATAAGAATCGCTCTTCTTTTCACCCATGAATTTCCTCCTGAACCCAATAAAGTATCCCGCCGGATTTCTGTGCGCGCGGCAAGGCGAACCGAAACCCGCCGGGCGAATGCAAAGCAGGCGGGCGCCGGTATTCTTCCCCGGCGGCCCCGCCTCCCCTCTACTTTCTGTTGTAATTAATCAGGCAGCCTTTTAAAATAATTTCACGTTCTTCGTCCGTCAGATCTCCCAATGTCATTGTAAATTCCTTCAGACCGCCATCCCCGACTGCATACGCCGTTATCGTTTCCGCCTTTTCTTCTACCGCCTTTCGAATATCCGGAAGGAACAAATAATCGCCGTTGGCAAACGGCAGCTTACCTTCCTCAATGAGAAACGGCAGCATTCCCCAGTTAATCAGATTGGAACGGTAACGCTTTGTCGCATACTCGTTGGCAATATTCGCCCAGCCTCCGAGCACCTTCTGACAGGAAGCCGCCTGCTCCCTCGCCGAACCGTCTCCCGGCTTTACCGCGAATATTGTACTTCCGATTCCCGTATTTGCCTCGTTGATATCCGCAAACTTTGTCTTAATCGCGCGAACGGCCCCTTCAAGCTCCGGGAGCGCCTCATACGGCTGTCCGCCTTCAATTCTCGCATATTCGGCTCTCTGCACTTCTTTCGCACGGCCGACATATTCCGGATCCTTCCTGGACAGTGTAAATTCCGCCAGACCAAGCGGATTCGAGCGGTAAGAGGACGTCTCGCCGGACGGAATCAGCTCGTCGGTCGTCGTTACCGGGTCGTGAATCTCCGAAACCACCTTTAGAATCAGATTTTCGGTCAGCGCGCTCATCTTCGGCCAGTCCTTGATATTTGGCCCGAAGTGAATCTCCGCCGACGGATCCGCCACGCCCTTGCTGTCAAAGAC
The DNA here is from genome assembly GCA_947383215.1 of uncultured Roseburia sp. Taxonomy (GTDB): domain Bacteria; phylum Bacillota; class Clostridia; order Lachnospirales; family Lachnospiraceae; genus Roseburia_C. Next base: position 36,836 of record CANDCP010000020.1, on the reverse strand, counting down.
ACGGTTCTCATAAATTGTTTTGTCAAAGAAATACTTTGGTTTTGTGTAATTTGCATCTATATCCGTCGCCGCGGTCAGATACCCCTTATTCGCCGCCGTCGCCGCAATCGAACGCGCGTCCATAAGCGCAACGGAAGAAATCTGTCCGCTTTGAATCTTAGAGCCCTCGCGGTTCGGGAAGTTTCTTGTCGAATGTCTGATAGAAAACGCATGGTTGGCAGGCGTATCCCCCGCGCCGAAGCACGGTCCGCAGAAAGCCGTTTTCACGATCGCGCCCGTCTGCATCAGCTTTGCCACCGCTCCGTTTCTTACCAGCTCCATATAAACCGGCGTGCTCGCCGGATATACGCTCAGCGTAAATTCATCCGGCCCGATGCTCGCTCCGTCTAAAATATCCGCCGCATCGCAGATATTCTCAAAACCGCCGCCCGCGCAGCCCGCGATAATTCCCTGGTCAACATAAAGTCTTCCGTTTCTTACTTTTGATTTTAAATTTAAATCCACCTTGCCGTCAAAGCTTACCTGCGCTTTCTTCTCACAGTCGTCTAAAATATCCAGAAGATTTGCGTTCAGCTCCTCAATTGTGTAGGTATTGCTCGGATGGAACGGCATCGCGATCATCGGCTTAATCTCGCTTAAATCAATCTCTATCATGCCGTCATAGTACGCTACCTTCCCCGGATTCAGCTCTGCGTATTCTTCTACTCTTCCGTGAATATCATAAAATTCGCGGACCTTATCGTCCGTTCTCCAGATGGACGACAGACAGGTTGTCTCTGTCGTCATCACATCCACGCCGATCCGGTAATCTACGCTCAGATTGGAAACTCCGGGACCTACAAACTCCATCACCTTATTTTTCACATAACCGTTCGCAAACACCTCGCCGATGATTGCGAGCGCAATATCCTGCGGTCCCACGCCTTTTGCCGGGGTTCCGGTCAGATAAATCCCAACTACGCCCGGCATCTGGATATCATACGTCTGCTCCAAAAGCTGTTTTACAAGCTCCGGTCCGCCCTCGCCCATCGCCATCGTTCCGAGCGCGCCGTAACGCGTGTGGGAGTCGGAACCGAGAATCATCCTGCCGCAGCCCGACAGCATCTCCCTCGCAAACTGATGGATTACCGCCTGGTGAGGCGGCACGTACATTCCGCCGTACTTTTTCGCACAGGAAAGCCCAAACATGTGATCATCTTCATTGATCGTCCCGCCGACCGCGCAAAGACTGTTATGACAGTTTGTCAAGACATACGGGATCGGAAATTTTTCCAGTCCGGAAGCCCGCGCCGTCTGGATAATTCCCACAAACGTAATGTCATGGGAGGTCAGCTTATCAAACTTTATCTTCAGCTTCTCCATATTGCCGGATGTATTATGCTCTTTTAAAATACCGTACGCTATCGTATTTTTTGCCGCTTCTTCTTTTGTCACGGTTTCTCCCGTCATGCTTTTTATAACGTCGGCCGCCTCAGGCGCTTCCTCCACCAGCTGACTGCCGTTTACAAGGTATGCGCCGCCTTTATACAGTTTCATTCTTATATCCTCCTGCCTTTTCCTATGATATAAAAAGCGGCGGTATCTATGTTCCGCCGCCTTTGGTTTTCTAATTGTCTATTATATAGATAGTGCTCCAAAAAATCAAGGGGAAGCCGAAAGATATTCCTTAAGATTCCCTTACAAATTGACGAATTATTTCCGCCGTCTTCTCCAGGTCCTCCTGCGTGTGCGCCGCCGAGACAAACATCGCTTCAAACTGCGACGGAGCCGTGTAGATCCCATGATCCAGCAGATAATTAAAATAGCGGGCATATTCCCGTGTATCGCTGCGCACCGCGGTCTCATAGTCTGTCACCGGATTTGCCGCAAAAAAAACGCTAAGGAGCGATCCCGCCCGGTTGACCTGCGCCTTCTCCCCAAACGCCGTTTTCACGGTATCCGCAAGGTACCTTCCTTTCCGGTCAAGCTCCTGATATAACGCTTTTCCACCGGCGCAAAGCCGCCTGATTGCCGCAATCCCGGCCGCTGTCGTAAGCGGATTTCCGGAAAGCGTCCCCGCCTGATAGACGCATCCCCTCGGCGCTACCGTTTCCATTATCTCTTTTCTTCCCCCGTACGCGCCTACCGGCATCCCGCCGCCCACAATCTTTCCTAGCGTCGTCAAATCCGGCGTAACCCCGAAGTATTCCTGCGCCCCGCCAAGGCCCAGGCGAAATCCCGTTATTACCTCGTCGAAAATCAAAAGCGCTCCGTTTGTCTTCGTTACGTCCCTTAAAAATTCCAAAAAACCGTCCTTCGGCAAAACCACGCCCATATTGGCCGCAACCGGCTCCACAAGCACCGCCGCGATCTGCCCTCTATTCGCCTCGAACAGACTTCGAACAGACGCTTCGTCGTTATAGCGCGCCACCAGAGTATTCTTTGCGTAATCCGCCGGAACGCCGGCGCTGTCCGGCGCCGACTGCGTCAGCGCCCCCGATCCGGCTTTTACCAAAAGTCCGTCGGAATGGCCGTGATAACAGCCCTCAAATTTTATAATTTTATCACGTCTTGTATATCCCCTTGCCACGCGGACCGCGCTCATAACGGCCTCTGTCCCGGAACTTACCAGACGGCTCATCTCCATCGACGGAATACAGCCGCGGATAAGCTCGGCCAGCGCGCACTCCGCCTCCGTCGGAGCGCCGAAGGTTAATCCCCTGTCGCAGGCGTCTTTTACCGCATCGATGATTTCTTTGTCGCAGTGTCCCAAAATACAAGGCCCCCAGGAACACACATAGTCGATATATCCATTTCCGTCCACGTCATAAATTTTCGAGCCGCAGGCGCGCTCAATAAAGACTGGATTCCTTCCCACCGCCCGATACGCGCGGACCGGACTGTTTACTCCGCCCGGAATGCATCTTTTTGACCGTTCAAATAACTGTTCTGATTTTGTATGGTTCATGTCCTTTCTCCCTTAAAATGGCGTGTCCCCATCCGCCTCTGTCAACCACTTTGCCACGTCCGGCGCATGATATGTAATAATGATCTTCGCTCCGGCCCGCTTCATAGCCGTCATATTCTCCATAACAATACGTTTCTCATCGATAAAGCCCTGCGCCGCGGCCGCCTTCACCATCGCATACTCCCCGCTGACATTATAAACCGCAATCGGGTAATCTGTCCGGTCCGCCGCCTCCCTGACAATATCCAGATACGCAAGCGCAGGCTTAATCATAATTACGTCCGCGCCCTCTTCGATATCTTCCTTCCACTCTCTTATCGCCTCCCGTCTGTTCGCCGGATCCATCTGATACGTCTTACGGTCGCCAAACTGCGGCGCGGACTGCGCCGCTTCCCGAAACGGAGAATAATAACCCGATGCAAATTTCGCGCTGTACGCCATTATCATTGTATTTTGATGTCCGGCCTGATCCAGCGCCTCCCGGATATATGCGACGCGCCCGTCCATCATATCAGACGGCGCGATGATGTCCGCGCCCGCGTCGGCAAGGCTGACCGCCATCTCTGCGAGCAGCGGCAGCGTCTCGTCGTTTAATATTTCTTCTCCGCAGATAAGTCCGCAGTGTCCGTGCGACGTATATTCGCACAGACAGACGTCGGCCGCCACCAAAAGCCGCGGCGCCTTTTCCTTTAAAAAACGTATCGCCCGCTGCGTAACGCCGTCTCTGTCGTAAGCCCCGCTTGCGCGCTCATCCTTTTTTGCCGGAATCCCAAACAGCAAAACCGCCTCGATTCCCACCGAGAGCACACGGTCGATCTCCTCCCCCAGCCGGTCGATGGAATACTGATAAATCCCCGGCATGGAATCCACCGGATTTTTGATATTTTCCCCCTCTATCACAAAGACGGGATAGACAAGATCGCTCTTATTAAGATATGTCTCCCTGACAAGGTTTCTCATCTGCGCGTTCACGCGCAGTCTCCTCATTCTTTTTTTCATGCCTTCTGCTCCTTCTCGCCTTCCGCATAATATTTTTCCAGACTCCCTGCAAGACCTTCGGCGTCGTGTACCTCAGATACGAGATCGGCTCTGTATCCGCGCTTTGCTAGCGCCTCCTTTGTCGCTTCCCCGATACACGCGATTTCTCCCCCGAAACGATAATCCGAAAGTTTGCGCTCCACCTCGTCAAAAAACGCGTTGACGCCGGAAGCGCTGACAAACACATGACACTGAATCCGCTCCATTTCTTCGCTTCCCACGGCCAATTTTCCCTTTACGTCATAAATCGGAAGATCCTCGTAGTCACATCCCGCTGCCGCTAAGACAGACGTCAATTCCACACTGCCCGCGGCCGCCCGCGGAATCAAAATTTTACCGGGATTTCTGACCGAGCGGACAAACTCCGTCCCCAACGCCTTCGAGGTATACTGCCCGGGCATAAAATGCGCCTCTATCCCGTACTTTCTCAGTTCCTCCCGGCTTCCGGCCCCGATTACGGCAAATTTCTTTTCGGACAAGCGCTCCAAAGCCGCGCCGCCTTCCTTAAGCTTCCGGAAAAATACGCGAACGCCGTTCGGACTTGTAAACATAATCCAGCGAACGTCCGGCTGCACAGCCTTTTTCAAAACGTTTTCCGCCTCTCTTGTCTCTATAACCTCCATATTACAAGTCTCCACGACGGTAAAACCCTTCTCCTCCAGCAGCGTCCTCAGCTTTGCCGCCGTATGCGCTGTCGCGGTCACGCCGAGCCTTTTGCCGCCGCTTCGAATCGGCAGCGCGCACACGCTCCCCACGACAATAAGAGCCGGAGACTTTATCCCGGCTTTTCGCGCCTTTTCCTCTATATCTTTAAGTGTCCCGCGAACCGTCTGCTGCCGCGGTGTCGTCCCCTCTGAAATCACCGCCGCCGCCGTATTTTGATCCATACCATAATGCATTAACTGCCCGCAGATTTCGCCCAGTCGGGACCGCCCCATCAAAAAAACAAGCGTGCCGCCAAGCTGTGCAAGCAGCCCGTAATTTTCCGTCAGCCCCCCGTCCCCGGTATGTCCGGTAATCACGTGAAAGCTCTGGCAAATCCCCCGGTGCGTCACCGGAATCCCGGCCGCTTCCGGCACGGCCACCGCAGAGGTAACTCCCGGAACCGCTTCAAATGGAATCCCCTGCTCCTGCAAAAAGAGCGCTTCCTCCCCGCCTCTCCCGAAAACGAACGGATCCCCCCCTTTTAACCGCACGATTTTCTGATATCTTTGCGCCGCCTTTCGCATAATTTCGTGGATCTGCTCCTGCGTTTTCGAGTGATGTCCGGCCTCCTTGCCGACGTATATCTTCACACACTCTGCCCTTGTGTACTTTAACAGTTCCGAAGACGCCAATCTGTCATAAATCACCGCGTCGCATTCTTCCAAAAGTCTCTTTCCTTTTACGGTGATCAGCTCCGCGTCTCCCGGACCTGCACCGACCAGATAAACCTTACTCATGTCGCGCCATTTCCTCTATATATTTTTCCGCATCTTTCAGCGAAACTACCGCGCGCTGCGGCTCTCCCTTTCCGCGAAACAGAAAAATGCGCACGCTGCGGGCCGATAAATCCGCCTCGGTAAATACTCCCACCGGCTCATGACACCCCGCTCCCAACAGCTCTAACGCGCGCCGCTCAAGCTTTAGCTCTATCTGCGCACGCTCATCGCTAATCGCAGAAAAAACATCGGCAAATTCACTGCCGCGTTTTGTCTCGATCACTATGATCCCCTGTCCGCCTGCCGGCACCATCTCGTCTGCCGTAAACTCATGATATTGAAATTCCGCTTTGTCTGACAATCCGAGACGCTTTAACCCTGCCGACGCCAGAATGATCCCGTCATAAAGCCCGTCCTTTAATTTTTTCAGCCTTGTGTTTACATTGCCCCGCAGCAAAGAACACTCGCAGCCCGGAAAATGACGCGATATCTGCTCCCGACGCCTCAGGCTGGATGTCCCGACGACGGGATGTTCCTTTCTCAAAAAGCCTTTCCAGTCTGTCGTAACTAATACATCCGTCGGATTCTCCCGCTCTAACGCGCCTGCGATGTATAGACCGTCTTCCAGCTTTGCCGGCATATCCTTCGCGCTGTGGACAGCCGCATGAATTTCTCCGTTTTTTATCTTTTCTTCGATTTCCGATATAAACGCGCCTTTTCCGCCAAATTCCACAAGCGGCTTATCCAGGAGCCGGTCCCCTTTTGTCGTTATAACTTTCGTCTCGCAGACGATGTCCGGAAACTGCCTGGCGACAGCGGCAATCACAGACCTTGTCTGCGCCAGCGCCAGTTCGCTTCCCCTCGTTCCAAATACCAACCGTTTCATACTACCTGTTCCCTCTGACATTTTTCTCTGTCACGGCTCTCACATCCTCGTCCGTAAGCTCTCCGCCGCGCGAAATCCCTCTCTCGATCAGATCTCCGAAAATCCGCTTTCTCTGCGCCGGCTGCAAAACGTTTTGTAAGATGTTCTCGCGACAGCTTCCGAGTCCTTCCACAAGCTTCCCGTAAAACGCCGGAATGTGCCTGCGCAGCTCCTTTTTCAACCACGCCGCAAACAGCGGGCTTTTCCCTCCGGTGGAAATTGCCACCAGCAAATCCTGTTCTTTTATAATCGCCGGGAAAATGAAATCACACTCCTGCTCCATATCCACCACGTTAACCGGTATTTTCCTCTGCCCGCAAAGCCGGCCGACCTCGCAGTTCAACGCCTCGGACGCAGTCGCGGCGATCACAAAATCCATATCGTCTAGGTCCGATTCCGCAAAATCCCTCTCGTCTATTACAATCTGATTCTCAATATCTGAGGCCAACAGGCGGATCGTCTCCTCCACCGCCGGCGCCGTCACAAAAAGATGCGCGCCATATTCGGCCATTATGCGAACCTTTCTCGCCGCCACCTTTCCGCCGCCCACAATCCGTATATTTTTTCCCTCTATATCGACCAAAAACGGAAAATACGCCATATCACTGTTCTCCCATAATTTCTTCCAGTCCTTCCACAAGAGAAATTAACTCGTCGCCGCTCATTCTGTCGCGGAGCTGATAAAACAGATACGGCACGCCTTTTTTTGCCGCAAGCGCCTCCAGCCTCTCTTTCTCCCTCGAAAACCTGTGGTAGGCAAGCGATTTTTTCGCTTCCTCCATCCCCTCTTGTATATATCCCTGCGCTTTTTCCATTTCCCTTATTTTTACCGCGTTATTTGCTCTCGACAATTCCCTGAAATCGTCGATCTGAAGAAGCTTTATCCCGCCAATCCCGCCGATCTTCCCGTCAATATCTCTTGGCACCGCCAGATCGACAAACAGACGGCTCTTTTTTCGCTTCAAAAATTTCATTGTCTCGTCCCCGGTAAATGTATAATGGGGACTTGCGGTTGCGCTGATAATGACGTCGGCCTCATCCAGATAATCATACCGTCTTTCATAGGGAACGCATGCCACATTCGGCCTGCTTCCAAAAATTTCTTCCCGGCCGCGGTGGCTCCTGCTGGTCGCCAGCAGGCGTATCCTCTGATTTTCCATTATATTCCGCCCGACCGCGGCTCCGATTTTTCCGTACGCCCCCACTAAAAGAACTGCGCCGCCTTCTTTTCCCTCTAAAAATTCAAATACGCTATGCGCCGTCAGCGTCGCGATGGAAACGGGCGTCTTTGAAATTTTTGTATCCGTTTTCACCGCCTTTGCCACATGCAGCGCTTCCTGAAAGAAGATATTGCACTCATAATCGCAGCGCCCCCGGGCAAGCGCGCACTGATAAGCCTCTTTCACCTGGCGCAAAATTTCGTCTTCCCCCAGCACCATCGAATCCATACCGCAGGCCACCTTAAACAGATGATACGCCGCCATATCCCCGCTGTAAATACCAACCGCTTTTTTGAAATCCTCTTCTTTTACGCGCTTTTCTTGTGTCAAAAGGGTCTGCATCCCATCAAGGACTCGCTCGTCCCCGGTAAAATAAATCTCTGATCTGTTGCAGGTCGAAACGACGACGCAGCTTTTGGCTCCGGCCGAAATCGCCTTCTCTTCAAATCGGCGCTTCTCCTCCTCGGAAAATGAAAACCGCTCTCTAAAATCAATATGCGCATTTTTAAAACTGATACTGATACAGTTCATATTTCTGGCTCCAACACGGCGCGTCTTACTCAAATAACGCCGTCGACAAATATCTCTCCCCCGTATCCGGCAGCAGCACCACAATCGTTTTCCCTCTGTTCTCCGGTCTCTTTGCAAGCTGCGTCGCCGCAAACAGTGCCGCGCCGGAAGAAATGCCGACTAACAGCCCCTCCGACTTCGCCGCGTCTCTGGCGGCCGCAAACGCGTCGTCATTTTCCACCTTTATAATCTCGTCTATAACGTCAAGATTCAACACGCCCGGAACGAAACCGGCGCCGATCCCCTGAATCTTATGCGGGCCCGGCTTGCCGCCCGACAAAACCGGCGAGCCGGCCGGCTCAACTGCGACAATTTTTACGTCGGGATTGTTCTCCTTTAAGACTTCGCCCGTGCCCGTCACGGTTCCGCCCGTGCCCACGCCCGCGACAAAAATGTCTACATTCCCGTCGGTATCCCTCAAAATTTCCATAGCAGTCGTCGCCCTGTGCGCCGCCGGATTTGCCGCATTTTCAAATTGCTGCGGGATAATCGCGTTCCCGTATTCCTCGACAAGCTCCTCCGCCTTCGCAATCGCGCCCTTCATCCCTTCGGCTCCCGGCGTCAGAACGACCGTCGCTCCCAGCGCCGATACAATCCTTCTTCTCTCAATACTCATGGTATCCGGCATTGTAAGAATCAGCTTCAATCCTTTGGACGCCGCGACAAACGCAAGTCCGATTCCGGTATTTCCGCTGGTCGGTTCAATAATAACCGTATCCCGGTTAATCTTCCCCTCCTCAATCCCCTTCTCGATCATCGCAAACGCAACCCTGTCCTTCACGCTTCCAAGCGGATTAAAAGATTCCACCTTCGCGACCAGCCTTGCCTCCAGCCCGTTTTTTTCTCCATAATTGCCAAGCTCCAAAAGCGGTGTATTTCCTATCAAATCTGTCAACTTCTTTGCAATCTTTGCCATATCCTGTCCCTCTCTCCTGTTTTTTCGGTTTTATATGCTTGTTTTTCCATGGACCAATTATATCCCTTTATTCATAGTTAGTCAATAGGTTTTTGTTCCGATTCTTTCACGAGAGGAAATGTAAAGGCCGCCGTAAATACGTCTCCGTCAAGCTGTATGTCGAACTGCCCCCCCATCAGCATGGTAAGGTTTTGCGCGATGGAAAGCCCCAAACCGCTTCCCTCCGTCGAGCGCGCCTCCTCCCCCCGGATGAAACGCTCGGTCAGCTCGGAGGAATCGACCGCGATCAGCTGCTCCGAAATATTCTTTATCGAAAACTTTACCTCGTCCTCGTTTTTCTCCATTGTCACATAGACGCGCGTATGCGCCATCGCATATTTCGCAACATTATTATAGAGATTCTCCACCACGCGCCAAATCCGCCTGCCGTCCGCCATAATATATGCCGCGTCTTTCGGCAGCTTTGTAATCGTCGTCAGATCCTTCGCCTCAAACTTCTCGTTAAATTCTCCTCCGGTCTGATAAATCAGCTCTACCAGATTAATCTTCGTCATCTGAAGCGTAATATTGCCGGAGCTGATGCGGGACGCCTCTACCAGATCCTCGGTCAGCTGCTTGAGCCTCTGGGACTTCTCATCCAATATATGAATATATTCCCTTATCCGCTCATTCTCAATCGGCTCCATCTTTAAAAGATTGACATAGTTGATAATTGAGGTGAGCGGCGTTTTTATATCATGGGATACATTTGTAATCAGATCGGCTTTCATGCGCTCGTTTTTCGTACTCTCATTTACCGCGTGGCGCAGCCCGTCGCCGATACTGTTGACCGCCTGCGCAAGCTCCCGGTTATCGCTGTGCAAATTATCGAGCGGAAGCTTGTATGAGAGATCGCCGTCCGTTATTTTCTCGATTCCCTTCATAATTTCCTGCTGCCCTACCACATCCCGAAGGTAAATAATTCCCTCGCCGCAGACAAGCAACAGCAAGCCTGCGATCGCCAGCACACTGTTCATCGCAAAACTTCCGTAGGCAAGCAGCAGAAGCAGAAATATCCCCATACCGTACAGAACAAGAATCCGCACGGAGCTCTTCCATGTGGACATCACGCGGCGGATACCTTTCACAAACCACAAGAGCAGGCTGTGTTCCCATAAAACCCCCGCCTTTATCCGTCTTACCATGCTCAGATAAAACAGCAGAAATACGCCGTCGTAGATAAACGCGCCGACGCCCGCCATAACAAGCATCCCCGGAATCCCCCAGCTGCTCTGGGACACCGAGAGCGTCATCCCAATTAAAAGCACAACTACTACCACAAAAGACGCGAAAAAGATTTCCGTCTTAATACGGTCAAATATATTCAGGTGCGTCCCCTCGTCCTCCTCGCTGCGCCCCGCCGCAGTCGTCAGATACACCAGCGAAATAATCCACCCAAAAAGGCTCACGACAAGCGCTATAATGCTGATGATCACCCAGGGATGCAGCGTGGCGTACTCTGCCCTCGCCTTGGAAAAATCATCCGGATACGAAAAATTCGTGTTAACCGCCACCATAAACTCCGCCTGCGACCCGAGGTTTGAGAGCGCCCCGTCCAAAGTGCTATAAAAATACTCTTCCATCTCTCCTATGTTTGTCCGAAATTTCAGATTGATGCCGTCGTAATAAAGATAGCTCCCCTGCGACCTCGCATAGCCGAGATAGTCCTCCTGTCTGTCCATATTGGAATACAGCTGTCGGCCGTTTTCCCCGTAGCTGTATGTCAAATTTGTCTCGTCGACCTGAAATTCATTCAGCCCCTTTTTATACGCGCTCCCCTCCTGGCCAATCGTAGAGAGCGTCGCCTCCAGCGCGCTGTATAAATTGTCCGCCTGCACCTGCGTGATAAGCTCCGCGTCAAGCGATTCCGCAATGCTGTCCCCCGTAATCGAGCGGTATTCTTCATCCAGTTTTCCGTTGGTCTTTGTATATCCCTTCTTTGACCAGTTTATCAAATCTCCGATCGTATAATTTGAAAGACGCACCTGCGCCTTTTCCTGCACATTTTCGCCTTCCTCTGAGAACAGATCGCCGGTGTACCTCTCGCTGTACTCATAGTTGCCCTCCGAGTCCTGGGACACAATATATATATGACTGTTTCCGGTATCCTCCAGAATCGTTCCGTCTTTCGCATAGCGAAGCGTATTGACGATCTTTTTCGGATCATACTCTCCGTTTGTCTCAAATTTACTCCGCAGTTTTAAAAAATTAATCAGCTCATCCGTCTTTTCCCGAAACAAATCGGAGTAGCACCCCGAATCCACAAAATTTGCATTGCTGACATCCCGGCTGTCCAATACCTTCTTATGAATCAAGGCGCTCAGCAAGCATACCGAAACGACAAATATCACCGTCAGTATCATCTGCACGGCAATCCCAATGTTTTTCCACAACGGGGCATACTGCCTTTTTTTCATAGAGAACCGCCTTTCCCACTGTTATCCGTTCTTTTCAATCTTGTAACCGACGCCCCATACCACCTTCAGATATCTCGGCTCCTTTGGATTTATCTCAATCTTTTCGCGGATGTGGCGGATATGAACAGCCACCGTGTTATCCGCTCCGATTGCGTCCTCGTTCCAGATATTTTCATAAATCTGATCGATTGAAAATACCTTCCCCTGATTCTTCACGAGCAAAAGCAAAATATTATACTCAATCGGCGTCAGCTTAACCACCTCTCCGTCTACGCTGACCTCCTTTAAATCGTCGTTAATCATCAATCCGCCCACTGTGTAGACTGCCTGCGAACTTTCCGCCGCATTGCCCAGCTTCGTATAACGGCGTAGCTGTGACTTTACGCGCGCCACCAGTTCGAGCGGATTAAACGGTTTTGTGATATAATCGTCCGCACCGATATTTAATCCCAGAATCTTGTCCGAATCTTCGGATTTCGCCGACAAAATAATAATCGGTATACTGCTCTCCTCGCGTATTTTAAGCGTCGCCCGAATTCCGTCCAGCTTCGGCATCATCACGTCTATAATCAGCAGATGCACCTCATTTTCTTTCAGCATGGCAAGCGCCTGCTCGCCGTCGTACGCCTTCAGGATACTGTATCCCTCCTGCTGCAGATATATTTCAATTGCCTCAACAATCTCCTTGTCGTCGTCGCACACCAGTATGTTCATGATCCGTCCCCTCTTTTTTGTTTATTTTATGCCTCTTGCGCCGAAGAGTACAAATTTCAAATAGTATAACAAGTGAATTTTAACTTGATAAGTTCAGTTTCTTAAATTTTTTTTAATTCTTGCCCTTTCTTCGATTACAGATTCTCCCGGCACAGAATAAACAGTCCGGTTGACATTATTTCCATCTCACCATACAATACTATATAGGAAAGGATGGTTTATTAATATCATGAAAAAACATTATGCCTTTATTCCGTTACAAGACAAGGATCTGTCCACATTCCGGAAATCGCTTATCACAAGTCTGTCTTTCCGTCCGGTTTTTGCATTCCTTATGCTCTGCATCCTCGGCTTTATCGGATATACGAATCAGGAGCTCCTGACGGAAAGCCAATCGTCCCTTTTTATTTTTTCGCTGGCCTCCGCCATAATTTTTTATTTGCTTTTTATGGAAATACAAAAAATATTTATTGTAGGAAAAATCCACAAATCCAGCCTTCTTCCTTTTATCCGTGTAAGGGGCTCGGACGATTCCTATTACATGGAAGAAGTCGAGAACGGTTTTATCGTTCAGATTGAGCCTGTAAATCTTACGGACGTTTCCGCGTCCCGCGGTATCCTTTCCGATATTGTCAACAGATTTACCGAAAGCTCCCGGCTCGCCTCATACCTGCGCTCCTGTATGGACAGCAAGGACGACCATCTGATTAACAAGGCCGTAATTTATGTGGAAATTATACGCGACCAACTAGAAAAAGGTAACAAGGATATCCTTGCTACCTATGATAAGCTGAAAAATTTCAAAGGGGAACTGTATTAGCTCAGCCCTGTCTTTTGCGCGCGCCGCGTTTCCTCTTAAAATATTCGGAATCCAGGTCCACAGTAATCTGCGGGCCTTTTTCCATTTTCCCGGCAGCCTCGTTTGCCTCTCTGTCCGCAGCCTCCTCCAGCGCCAGCCCCATCCGCTCAAAATATGCCGGATTTATTTTTATTTCTGTCTTGCGGTCCTCGTATATGGATTTTTCACGCCGTACTTCCTCCGCGTGCGAATCCGCTCCGGCCTCTTTTTCCCGTTTTTCTTTCTCCAGCTCTTTATTCCTGTCGTCTATTATCTTTAAATACTTCTCCGTGTCTACCATGTCCTGCAGCTGGCTTTTCAGCTCTGACTGATTTTCACGCAAAATTTCCCTGCGCTGCTTTAATTCCTCGCCCGTCTTCTCGAGCAGCTCTTTTACCGCATCCTCCGCCGTTTTCATAATGCTCTGCGCCCTGACCAACGCCTCGTCCGTATACAATACGGCCGCCGCATAGACGTCCTCCGCGCTGCGGCTTGCGTTCCACAGGATTTGATCCCCCTGCTTTTTTGCCTCGCGCTCCGCCCTGTCCCTGCTCTGCTTCGTCGCCTCATACTCATCCATCATCTCATAGATACATGCGTTCAGATGGTTGAGATGCTCGAACATTAATTTCTTTTCTACAACAATCCGATCCCCGGTCTTATCGTACAGCTCACTTCTGGATATCATGACATGGATATCCCGCAATACTCTTTCCAGTTTGTCCTGCGTACTCATGATACATGCTCCTTTTCTCTCTTCAATGCATCTTACTTCATGTCTATACCGGATATCAGCTTTTTATGTAACGTATTGTATAAGAATCGCGCTCCATCAACCCCAACAGCAGCGGCTCCTCCCCCTCATTTTCAAGCAGCTCCATCATCGCGTCCGCATTCTCCTCCGCCACCAGGAGCAGCATTCCGACTCCCATATTAAAGGTACAGCGCATCTGTTCTCTGCTGATATTGCCATCCTTGTGCAGCATATCGTAAAGCGGCGTCATCTTTCCCTTTCCCTGCTTAATCACAGCCCCCGCCCGATTGTACAGCAGTCTGCGGACCGCCGCGTCAAAACCGCCGCGCGCCACCTGCACGCAGGATTTGATCTCGATTCCCGACGCAAACGCCGCCTCCAGCGGCCGCTTATACAACTTCGTCGGCTGCATGAGCAAATCTCCAAGCGTCGCCCCCAGCGTTTCATAGTAAATCTCCATAGAAGCCTTGCTTAAGTATAATTTTTTTCGCGCAGTCACGTAACCGTCGTTGTGCAGGCCGTTGGACGGAAGGCCTATAATCACGTCCCCGTCGCGAAAGTGCGACGAGCGCACTTTCTCTTGGCATTCACAGACGCCGACCGCAAACCCTACAAGATCGTACTGGTCATACGAAAAAACATCCGGCAGCTCCTTGACCTGGCTGTCCGCAAAACGAATACCGCTTGTCACACAGGCAGACTGTATGCCCGCTTCCATCTCTTCAATTTTTTCCGGCTTTGCCTTTGCGCACGATATGGTATCGGCTATCATAAGCGGCTTCGCACGCATTGCCAGCAAATCATTTACCGCGGACGCTGTTACGTCTATTCCAATTGTATCAAACCGCTGCATCTGCGCCGCCAAATACAGCTTATCGCTGACGCTCGTCGTCGTCGTCACCAACACCGGATCATCCATATCCTTAAAATGCGAAACCGGTATCTCATTCTCCAATTCCTTAAGTCCCAATTCTTCCCGCAATTTTTTACTTCTTTCCAAGCGTTTGTGATAGATATTCAGACGCTTTCTTTAATAGAAAATATAGCATACCAAATATTATTTGTCCACGGTTTTATTCTCACATTTGCAACGGCAGAAAATATTATTTCTGGTTTGCCGGCTCTACGCTCACAGACTTCCCTTTTATTTTTGCACTCTTCATCGCGTCGAGCACTTCGCGTCCGTATTCTCTCGGAACTTCCACAAACGTATACTTATCGAACATGTCGATGGCTCCGACGAGCCTTCCCGGCATTCCCGACTCGCCGGCTATGGCTCCAAGCACGTCGCCCGGCTTTACATTCTGCTTTTTTCCGATATTGATAAACAGGCGTACCATGCCCTCTTCGGCCCCCGTATTCTCAAAATCGTACTCCGCGTTGGTCTCGTTTTCCACCCCGGTTCCAAGCGCCTGCTTTAAAAAGGCCGCCGCAATATCCATGGCCGTAAAATCCGATTCATTGACCTGTTTGTCGATAATGTCTATCATTTCCCGCAAATCTTCTTCTTCGATAATGGTCGCAATTCTGTCCATCACTTTTTCCGCCTTGATTTGCGCCACGTCGTCGCTGCTTGGAATCGGCTGCGCCAAAATCTTTGTCTTGCAGTAGCGCTGAATATCTTTCAGCTTATAAACTTCTTTTCCCTTTACAAAAGTAAACGCGCGTCCGCATCTGCCCGCACGGCCCGTCCGTCCGATCCGGTGTACATAATATTCATCATCCTGCGGTATGTCATAGTTAAACACCGCCTCCACATCATCCACATCGATACCGCGCGCCGCCACATCCGTGGCAATCAAAATATCCGTTTTTCCGTTTCGAAAGCTCTTCATCACGCGGTCGCGCTGCGTCTGCTTCATATCGCCGTGAAGCCCTTCCGCAAAATAACCTCTTCCCTGAAGCTCCTGTGCAAGCTCGTCTACCATCCTTTTTGTATTACAGAAAACCAGAGAAAGCTTCGGATCGTAATAATCCAAAAGACGTGTCAGAACGTCTACTTTGTCCTTACGCTTTACATCATAGTAATACTGGTCGATACTCGGCACGGTCAGTTCTTTTTTTACCACCTTGATCGTCACCGCGTCATGTTGATATTTCTTTGTAATATCGAGAATCGGCTTTGGCATTGTCGCGGAAAACAGGATCGTCTGCCTCTCCTCAGGAATATACTCCAAAATCGTTTCGATATCCTCGCGAAATCCCATATTTAACATCTCGTCCGCCTCGTCTAATACGATCGTATCCACGTAATCACAGCGGATTGTCTTTCTCCTAAGATGATCCATCACGCGCCCCGGCGTCCCGATGATAATCTGCGCGCCGCCTTTTAAGGAACGTATCTGTTTCGTAATCTCCTGGCCGCCGTACACCGGAAGAACCTTTACTCCGTGCATATACTTGCTTAACTTGCGCAGCTCGTCCGCGACCTGTATCGCAAGCTCCCTCGTCGGAGAGAGAATAATCACCTGCGTTTTTTTATTGGACGGATCTACCTTCTGCAACACCGGAACGCCAAACGCAGCGGTCTTTCCCGTTCCTGTCTGCGCCTGCCCGATCACGTCCGCGCCGCTGAGCACAACCGGAATCGCCTTGCTCTGTATCGGCGTAGCCTCCTCAAACCCCATTTCTTTAATTCCACGCAGAATCTGCGGATACAAATCTAACTCGTCAAATCTGATTGCTTCCATATATACCTCTTTCTTAATAATGAGACAAACTGTTCTATCATTGCCGCCTTTGCCCGATTTGTGGCCCGCGGCGCGCTGCCCCGGCATATTTGCTGCGGCAGAAAAAAAAGCCTCTGCGCATCCACAGCCAAGAACGCCCCGGCGTCCTGCTGTAAACGGCGCATAAGCCCACACTTTCAAATACCGTTGTATCATAGCAGATTGAAACATTTCTGTCAAATTAATTTTCCATTTTATCCCTCAACCCGCACTCCCCAATCAACGCCTCCTTCTCTTTCCGCGTCAATGCTTTGATCCTCGCCTCACGGCTCATTGCCATCTCCTTTGTCGGAAATGTTTCTAGGTACACCAATTCCACCGGACCTCTGGACTTCGTATATTTCGCGCCTTTTCCGCTGTCATGCGCAGCGATCCTCTTCTCGATACAGTTTGTCCACCCGGTATAGTATGTCCCGTCCGCGCATCTCACAATATAAGTATAATTCTTTTTTTCTTCCATACCAGACTCCATTCCGCTGTCAGGCCGGCGGCACAAATATGTAAAGGCCGGAAACCCGGCCATTTATGTCAAGCAATCGACCAGAAAAAGTATATCACCCAAAATCCGTTAACCCGGATCATTCTATTACCGTATAAAGCGCACCGTGAAATTTCGATTGCGAATTTTGGTCGTTACATTAATAATATATGCCGGTATCGCAAATCGGTGACGCACTTATCGGGTATCAAAAAACGCTTTGATACCCGAATCCTATTATAATAAATCACGGAACATATTACAAACAGAAATTCCGCAAATCTCCTATGATCTTCTATTGAAAGTAGCTCACCGGATTCACCGGCTGTCCGTCCTTTTGCAGCTCGAAATACAGGTTGCTGCCCTCCAGAGAATAATACTTTGTCTGTTCGTTGATAAATCCGATTGTGCTTCCGCTCTCCACGTAATCTCCGACCTGATACGGCACATCTTTTAGCTGTCCGTAAATTGCCGTAAAGCCGTCCCCAAGATCCATGCTCACGGTGCACCCCGTCACTTCGTTCATCGAAATGTCCGTAATTTTTCCGGCGGCCGCACTGCTGACCGGATCGCTGACCTTCCCCGCAATCACAACGGCGGGATTGTATTTATACTGATCCAGCGTGGCAAAATATATCGTTTGATCCATACTGTAATTTAGAATTACGTCTCCCTGCAGCGGCCAGTTCAGTCCCGCTCCTTCATCGAAATGCAGCTGCGCCGCCGGCGTCGATGTCGCAACCGCCTCATCGGCAGCCTGCTGCGTATCGCTTTGCTCTTGTTCGCTCTCCGGTTCCTCTTTTACCTCCGCGGTCTCATCCTTCTTTTTTTCTTTCGGCTTAACTACCTTTGTAACGCTTTTGGCAGGCTCTTTCGTCTCTTTTTTTTCGTCCTCTTTTTTAGCTACCTGCACTTTTTTTTCCTGCTTCTCGGTCTCCTCCACCTTGGCAATTTCCTCTTTATTGTCTTTTGCGCTGTTTGCAACATATACAAATGTCATTGCCGCAGCGGCAATCAGCATCACCGCGCCTGCAATCAAAATCTGCTTTTGTCCCCAAAAGGACTTATGCCCTCTTCTTTTCATTCCATCACCATCCATAAATTTTATTTTACTCATAGTGTTGACGGAATCATTTTCTTTTATTCGGCATTTTTATATTCTGTGATTTTTATGTTTGTATAATATTTTTTTAAAATTTCTTCGTACGTCTTTCCCTCGCCGGCAAGCACATTCGCGCCGTACTGGCTCAATCCGACACAGTGCCCGTACCCCTCTGTCACAACTCTTATTTTCCCCTCCACCTCCTTTATGGAAAAACAGGCCGAATGAAAATCCATCGCCTTACGGAACTCTTCTCCGTTTACCGTAACGCCTCCGATACGCAGCTCTTTTACAAATTCGCCGTCGTCGCGGGAAATCACCTCCACCTGCTCCGCGATATTCTCCGCTGTAAGCGCGGCGTCCGGATAATTCTGATTACATTTCTCTACAAATTCCGAAACTTCTAAAAATTCTACCCGCAGAAAATTTTCAGACAAAATATCTTCTTTTGCCTCCACGCCTTTTAAATATTCAATCTCCTCCCCCGCAAACGCCTCCCCCGCGCTTCTCGTATAGCCGTTGCTCACGGAAAAATACGGGGCCTCTATAATTTTATTCCGACATGTCAGCACAAGCCCCTTTGTCTCCTCCACACAGTCTGCCAGCTTTTCGTAACAGCGCTTAAACCGGTCCTCTCCGAACTGCTTCATCATCTGATCCGTAGTAAGGCCCTCCGGCTCTTCCTCCCCCGTCAGTCTCGCCCCGATTAAATTCGTCCGCGCAATTACCGCCTGCGCCTTAATTGCTTCCCGCTCGCTGTTGACGGAAATTTCCTTCGCGAGAACCGCCACGACTTTTCCCTCGACGTCGATTCCCGCAAAATACGTCCCCTCTGTCTCCGTTTCCGGCTCCGCGGAAACTCCCTGCAAAAGTTCGGGAAAAAATTCTTCCCCCTGAAACAGAAGCGTAATTACGAACGGTAATAAAACAAGCACGATCGCTCCATAAAAAAAAGTTCTTATCTTTTCTCTCATATACCTGTCCACTCCTAGCTAAGTATATGCGAATAAAAATAAGATAAGAACCTGCTCACTCATTTTGACCCCAGAATATTGCTAAGCCTCGCAAACTGTTCCAGCGTCAGCTCTTCTCCTCTGACCGTGACCGGAACGCCAAGCTCCCGTATGCCCTCCAAAATCGTTTCTTTTCCGAAATGTATCTGCGGCGAATTGCTCAATCCGTTTGCGAGCGTTTTCCTCCGCTGGTTAAAGGAGGCCCGTATGATGCCGAACATCTGCGCCTCATCCTCCACCCAAACAGGCGGCTTTTCATGGCGCACAAGATGAATTACCGCGCTTCCCACCTTCGGGCGCGGCATAAAACAATTCGGCGGTACATTTGCGGCAATCTCCGGTCTGGCATAATACCGGATCGCAAGAGACAGCGCGCCGTAATCCTTTGTCCCCGGATTTGCCTGCATCCGGTCGGCAACCTCTCTCTGTACCATAACCGTAATACTTTTAAGCGGCGCGTGGCTCTCAAAAAGACCCATTATAATCGGAGTTGTAATATAATATGGAAGGTTTGCCACAACCCGTATCGGCTGCCCCGCGTTTCTTTCTTTCACAAAAGCCGCAAGATCCAGCTTTAAAATATCCTCATTTACCACGTCCACATTTTCATATTCTTTTAACGTATCCTCTAAAATCGGAATCAAATTCCGGTCAATCTCCACCGCGGTCACATGGCGCGCCGATTCGCACAGATATTGGGTCATAGTCCCGATTCCCGGTCCGATCTCCAGCACAAAATCTTCATCCGTCACCCCCGCCGCATCAATAATTTTTTCAAGCACATGCGGATCAATCAGGAAATTCTGCCCAAACCTTTTCTGAAAATGAAACTTATACTTCTGTAAAACGGCAATCGTATTCGCCGGAATTGCCAGTGTCGCCATGTCTGCCTCTTTTCTGTCAATTTTTTCAAACATCTGTTCTATTTTCTCTTGCATTTTTTTCTGCGCTGTCGTATAATATGCTTATCAGAACAAACGTTCTTATTTCCTTGCCACTATGTTATTATCATAACAGATAAATCTGCCGGTGAAAAGTACTTTATCTTCTTATCCCGGCGCGTTTCTGTTTGAGACGCCTCCCCGGTCAACGGCGCCGGTTTAAAAGGAGTTCCTATGTATATAACCGAAAATCTGTCCCTGACGGAGAAACTAAAGATTCTTTCAGACGCCGCAAAATATGATGTCGCCTGTACTTCAAGCGGTATCGACCGAAGCGGCAACGGCAGAGGTATGGGCAATACGCTCGCACCCGGCATCTGCCACACGTTTTCTGCCGACGGGAGATGTATTTCCCTGCTTAAAATCCTTTTTACAAACGAGTGTATCTTTCGCTGCGCTTACTGCCAGAACAACTGCAATACAGATGCCGCGCGCGCTTCCTTCACACCGGATGAAATCTGCACGCTTACAATGGAATTTTACCGCAGAAATTATATTGAAGGGTTATTTCTAAGCTCCGGCATTTTAATAAGCCCCAATCACACTATGGAGCTGATCTATGAGACGATCCGCAAGCTGCGCGAAATTCACCATTTTAACGGATATATTCATGTAAAAGCGATTCCGGGCGCCGACCCGCTTCTCATAGAAAAAACAGGCTTCCTTGCCGACCGCATGAGCATTAATATGGAGCTGCCGACCGCCCAAAGCCTTCGGGCGCTTGCCCCGAACAAATCCCGCGCGGCGATCCTCAAACCGATGCGAATGATTCAGTCCGGCATCACGCAAAACCGATACGACGTTGCGCTTTACCGGCAGGCTCCCCGGTTTGTTCCTGCCGGCCAGAGCACACAGATGATTATTGGCGCGACGCCGGAGACGGATTATCAGGTCATAAAGGTTGCGGAAAGCCTCTATCAAAACTTTGAACTAAAACGTGTCTTTTATTCCGCCTTTATCAACGTCACTCACAACCGGCTGCTCCCCGCATTGCCCGGCGGCCCTCCGCTTTTGCGGGAACATCGGCTTTATCAGGCGGACTGGCTTTTGCGCTATTACCATTTTCGGGCGGACGAGCTGCTCTGCGAAGAACGTCCGGACTTTAACGTCTTTTTAGACCCCAAATGCGATTGGGCGCTGCGCCATCTGGAATACTTTCCGGTTGAAATCAACCGCGCGGATTATACGACGCTGCTGCGCGTGCCCGGCATCGGCGCAAAATCGGCCAGACGTATTGTCAAAGCGAGACGCATGAACCGCCTGGACTTTACCGACCTGAAAAAAATCGGCGTCGTTCTGAAACGCGCCCTGTATTTTATCACCTGTTCCGGAAAAATGATGTACCACACGAAACTGGACGAAAACTACATCTGTCAGAATCTGATGCGCGACAAAACCCAGATCCCAAAGGAGCTTCAAAACAGCGGCTATGAACAGCTCTCTCTGTTCGACGCCGAACATCTCGCCGACTTTGGAATAAACGCAAACGCATGCAGTTCTCTATTGTGAGGTTCTTATGTACACTTTTATATGTGAAAACAGTATTGACGGTATTTTCACAGGCGTCTACGACGCCTGGGCAAGCGGGCATGGACACCAAAATGTACGCCTGATCTCACACCCGCCCGAAAACTACGAGCTCTTTCAGGAATATATTGCGGTTGCCCCCGACAGCCAAAAGAGCGAAAAAGTAGCGGCTACATTAAAAAACCGCCTCGGTGAAGAAGTTCATTATCTGATCTGTCAGGCGATCCTCGCCAATGAACTTACGACACGCAAAGGCGGTCCCGATAAAGCCGACTGCGTTTACCGCACCATTGTCCTGGGACTCGCGATGAAAAACGGCTCCAGGGTTTTGGAAGCGCTGGGCGAGCCTTACGTCCACCGCGTTTTTGAATTAAGCCGCGCCACGGAAGCAGAATCTCACCATCTCCTTGGATTTCTGCGCTTCTGTGAGCTTGAAAACGGCGTACTATTCGCCGCAATTCATCCGAAAAACAACGTGCTGCCGGTTCTCGGAGAACATTTTACGGACCGCCTGCCGTTGGAAAATTTTTTAATATACGATGAGATCCGCAGACTTGCCGTCGTCCACAAAGCCGGCAAAAATTATCTGATCGCAGACGCTTCTTCACTGAACCAGAATATAATAACACAATATTCTCAGAATGAACAAACCTTCCGCAGACTCTGGTGCGCGTTTTTTGAAAGCATCGCGATCGACGCCCGAAAAAATCCCCGCCTGCAGCAACAGAACATTCCAAAACGCTTCCGGAGGGATATCGTAGAATTTAATGAGAGAACATGACGGAAAACCTTATCATCTATATTCGAAACAGACTCGCGGCGTTTTTCCTCGTCGTCTCAATCACTTCCCGCTCGGTGATCCCCCTAAGCGCTGCAATCTCGGCCGCAATATACGGCAAATTTGTGGAATCATTCCGCTCCCCTCTGTGCGGTTCCGGCGCCATATACGGACAATCCGTCTCCAGAAGGATCCGCTCGAGGGGAATTTTCTGAACGGTCTCTTTTAGTTTTTTTGCGTTTTTAAACGTCACCACGCCGCCGACGCCGATATAATAGCCCATTTTTACAAATTCCCGGGCAAGCTCCGGCGAATAGGAATAACAATGTATCACTCCCTGTATTTCCTCGGCGTGCACGCGCTCCATAACCTTGACCGTATCGAAAGCCGCGTCCCTGGAGTGAATAATGACCGGAAGGGAACTCTCTCTTGCCAGCAGCAGCTGGCGCTCAAACCACTCCTGCTGCTGCCGGCGCACATAAGAATCCTTCTCCCAATAATAATCCAACCCGATTTCTCCGACGGCCACTACCTTCTCGCTCTTTACCGCCTTCTCCAACCAGCGGAACGTTTCTTCATTCAATCCTCCGATGTCGCTCGGATGCACGCCGGCCGCCGCATAGATATAGTCATATTTTTCCGCAAGGGCAAGCGTTGTCTTTGTGCTCTCGATAGACGCCGCCACATTGATTACAACTCCGATTCCCTCCTGCGGCAACCGCGCAAGCAATTCCTCCCTGTCCGCATCAAATTTTTCATCATCGTAATGCGCATGTGTTTCAAATATCATTTCCATTCTGACCCTTTACACCTTCTAACAACCTTCTAACAAATTTCCGCGCCCGACGGCATTTCTTTCTCCGGCGTCATTAACGCCAGCCCGCCGTTCTCATCCTCGGCGCAAAGAAGCATCCCCTCAGACATTACGCCTGCCAGCTTTGCGGGCTTTAAGTTCACAAGCACCATAACCTTCTTTCCTACCATCTCCCCGGCGGAATAATACTGTTTAATTCCCGATACGATCTGCTTTGTCTGACTTCCGATGCGAACCTGAGAACAGAGAAGCTTTTTTGATTTTGGCACCTCCTCGCAGGAGATGATCTCGCCTACCTGAAACTGCATTTTCATAAAATCGTCATAGGTAATTTCTTCTTTTGCCTCAATATCAATCGCCGGCTCACTCTCACTCTTTTCCTGCGTCAGGCCCGCCGCCCGCTGCCCCGCCTCAAATTCCGCTCTCTGGTCAGCCTGAATTTTTTCGACCTTTGGCATAATCTCCTTTGCATCAAGACGCGCAAAGAGAATTTCCGGTTTGTCAGTCACCTGATTCCCGCTCTCATAGAACCCGAATTTATCCAACTCGTCAAAAGAACGCATCTTTGTATTCAACTGCCGTATTATTTTCTCCGCCGTCTCCGGGAGGAAACTGTGCAGCAACGTCGCTCCGATTGTCAGGGACTCTGTCAGATTATATAACACCTCGCTCAACCGCGGCTTTGACGCCTCGTCTTTCGCAAGAATCCACGGCGTTGTCTCGTCAATATACTTATTACAGCGCTTAAACAATGCGAAGATTGCAGAAATCGCGTCGGCTACGCGCAGCTCGTCCATTTTTCCGGTCACCAAATCTCTTGTTCCCGTCACAACGGCCTTCAAATCTTCATCGACCGGCTCTGCGACGCCGGTTTTTTCCACAATGCCGCCAAAATATTTATTGCTCATAGATATCGTGCGGTTTACAAGATTGCCCAGCACATTGGCAAGGTCGGAATTAAAGCGCTCTATCACTAATTCCCAGGTAATGATTCCGTCATTGTCAAACGGCATCTCGTGCAGCACAAAATAGCGCGTTGCGTCCACGCCAAACAGATTGGCCAAATCGTCCGCATAAATAACATTTCCCTTGGACTTGCTCATCTTTTCCCCGCCCTGCAAAAGCCATGGATGTCCGAACACCTGCTTAGGCAGCGGCAAATCGAGCGCCATCAGAAAAATCGGCCAGTAGATCGTATGAAAGCGCACAATATCTTTCCCGATCAAGTGTAAATCGGCAGGCCAATTTTTGGCAAACAGCTCGCCGCCGTCCCCGTTTGCATCATATCCGATCTTCGTAATATAGTTCGAGAGCGCATCCAGCCAAATATATACCACATGCTTCGGATCAAAATCTACCGGCACGCCCCACTTTACCGACGTCCGCGACACACACAGATCCTGAAGCCCCGGCAAAAGGAAATTATTCATCATCTCGTTTTTGCGGGACACGGGCTGAATAAACTGCGGATGGCTGTTAATATGCTCGATCAGGCGATCTGCATATTTGCTCATCCGGAAGAAATACGCCTCCTCCTTGGCCGGGGAAACTTCCCTGCCGCAGTCCGGGCACTTCCCGTCCACAAGCTGAGATTCTGTCCAGAAAGACTCGCACGGCGTACAATATAACCCTTCATACGCCCCCTTATAGATATCTCCCTTGTCATATAGCTTTCTGAAAATTTTTGCGACCTGTCTCTCATGGTCTTCGTCCGTCGTGCGGACAAAATTATCATAAGAAGTGTTCATCAAATCCCATATACGCTTTACTTCCGCTGCAACCTTATCTACATACTCCTTAGGCGTCACCCCTGCTTCCGCCGCTTTCTGCTCGATTTTCAGTCCATGCTCGTCCGTCCCCGTCTGGAAATAAACGTCGTATCCCTCCTGTCTCTTAAACCTCGCAATCGCATCCGCAAGTACAATCTCATACGTATTCCCGATATGCGGCTTGCCGGACGTATACGCTATGGCGGTCGTCATATAAAATTTTCCTTTGTTTTCCATCTCTTTTCCTCTCCTTCCTCTCATCCAAATAAAAAAAGCCCGCCTTCCTAAGAAGACGGGGCAGTACCCGTGTTACCACTTCTAATTTCATCCATACCTCGCAATATGAACCTCATCCGGTATCTTGCCGCATAATACAACCGCACCCAAAATACCCGCCGCTGTAACAGGCGGACCTGTCATAACCTAGCCGCCAAAAAAGCAGTTCGGCCATGCCGCTCAAAAGCCATCTTCCGCTCATCCTCCACCGTCCCCTCTCAGCCTGCCTATCCGGCACAGGAACTTCTCTGTAAATTTCCGATAAACGTACTCTCTTTCTCAACGCATTTCCATATGTCTAAAATTACCACGCTTTCTTTAAATTGTCAATTCTATTCTTCTTCAAAGATATCCAGTTTTGCCCCGCAGCTGCTGCAAAACCCCGCTTCCTCCGACATTTTCGCGCCGCACTTCGGACATTGCTTCGCCCCCTTTATCTCAAGAAGCTCTTTTTTCATCTGCGCGATCGCCTCAAACGCCTTATTGATCTCCAAAATCTGCTCATACGGCGTCTCCGGGTCGTCCCTGTGCGCCTCGTAATACATTTTTCCGATTTCTCTATATTGTCTCTGTATAAAGTCCTCCTTTGCCCTGATATCGAAATTCAGTTTGGCTGTCCCTGACAAATCCTTTGCCATCTGAGATACGTCTCTTCCTGCAGTCGCAATCGTCTCCCCCAGCTTATTCCATACATCCATTGTCATGTCCTCCTAACATCAGACCTGTTATTTATAATTTACTTCTGATTATATACTCCTATACATCTGTTTGCAATTTATTTTAAAATTTAGATTTCCCCGTTACCTTTCGATAATCTTAAGATTTTTTCTGTATTAAGGTATGTTATAATTAATTTGACAGTAAGTTTAATTTAATGTTAATTCGCCTCAACAACGTGGATTTATGCCTGTTGAGTTACTTTAAAGGAGAACTGTATATGAAGAGAAAAAGCGCCGCACTTTTATGTGCGTTAACCTTTTTGCTTGGCGGCTGCAGCTTTCTTTCCGATACGCCCCCGTCAGACCCAAGCGAAGCGCCCGTTTCCTCGGAGACTGAAAACGACGCGCAAAATACCGGACTGCCGCAGCAGACAGACGAGGCGGTCGCCATTATCTTTGACAATATTTCCAATACATATCAAAACGACGACGACGAAACCGATCTGCTATACAGTAATTATACGAGGCCGCAGATCTCCATCCGCGATAACGCCGGCGCGGCGAACGCCATTATGAATGAGCTCTCCGATCGGGAAAAGCGGTTTACGGAAGCCTCAAAAAACTATACCAAAAAAGCCAAGGACAGCTATGAACAAAACGCGGATATCTTTACAACCTTTTATCTTTCCTTAATTTATGATACCAAGCGCTGCGACAGCCGTATTCTCTCCTTCCAGTGCAGGAACGACCTCTCGCTTGGGGGCGCGCACGGAGATTATCGTTACAGCGGCCTGAACTTTGACACAATGACGGGAAAGCTTCTAAACCTTGACGATATTTCAACAAATAAACAAAGCCTCTTAGAAAACGCCAAAAACTATATACTTTCCCAGTTGGAGCTGCCGCGCTATCAAAATCTGACGCTCGGGAGAGAGGAGCTTCAAACTGCGATATACTCTGATATTTTAACAAACGAAACCTGGTACTTTACAAATTCCGGGATTACTTTTGTATCAAATATTAATATATTAGGGCCGTATGCGGCAGGCGCATATTTTTTCACGATCCCATACCAACAGTTAAGCGAACTGAAGCCGGAATATCAGTATACGGGCCCTTTTGAAATGACGGCCCCCGTGGGAACCGCCCTGACTGTCGACCTAGACGGCAACGAAAATATGGACGCCGTTTTCTTCGACTGCTGCTATGACAATGAATCGGAAGGAATCTCAATCTCCTTTACCATAAACGGAACGGATTTTTCTTCCCGCCTGCAGTCCGAGGACTGCTATATTTCTGACTGGGTCGCTTACGAAGCGGAGGCGGAATATTATATTACCGATCTCGATACAGACGATGAATTTTTAGAAATCGCCATCACGGAATACGGCGCCAACGATCAGCAGGCCACCTACTTTTTCCGATACGACAGAGGAAATCTTTCTTTACTCGGCAGCGTACCCGCCTGTATCGGCAATCCGAACCTGCGCATAAACGGCGACGGAACGATCCACACGCAGATAGATCTGAATCTTTTGGAGACGGCAAAAGCCTTCGCCGCATTTCAACTTGAAGATGGCGGCGCGCTTAATCTCGTCCCGCAAGACTGGTACTATGTAGACGAATCCGACTTTGCTGAGCGCTATAAGGTTCACCGCATCCTCGATGACGTGACGGTTTACAGAGAACGGGACCGCGATTCCGGTACCGTCACCCTGACGCCGGACGACGGCTCCGTCGTCTTTCCGGCCACGGACAATGAGCACTGGTTTATGTTAAAGACAACGGATAAACGCACTTATTATCTCTATCTGGAGGATTTCTTTACGCTGGAATCGGGACAGCCTGTCTCGGATGTATTCGAAAATCTTCTGATCGCCGGATAATTTTCTTGATATCTTGCATTTATTATGATATATTATTTTGTGAATTTAATACTATCAACATTTTTTGAGAAAAAGGAGAGATGAAAATGAAACTCAGAAAGAAATTGCTTGCTCTGGTTCTCGTCGCGGCAACTGCCTTTTTGACGGCCTGCGGCGGCAGCGAAAAGGCCTACACCCCCGGCAAATTTACAGATAACGGTTACGAATCGGAATTTTTAGGATTCCGTTACACGACGCCGGAAGGATACATGCTTTCAGACGAAGATACACTGAAAGATTTGATGGGAACCACACTTGACGTAATCGGCGACGACATGAGCGAAATCCAGAAAAAATATGCGGAAATCGCTGTAATCTACGAGATGATGGTTTCCAGCGACACCGGCACGGCAAACGCAAACATCACATTAGAGAAGACAAACGCGAAATTGTCCACATACGTCGACACATTCAAAACGCAGGCTTCCGAGCTTTCCGGTATGGACGTTACCCTTGAGGATTCAGAGGAAGAGGTTACTCTCGCGGGCGCTACATACACAAAATTAAAGGGAAGCGTTGACATGTCCGGCATCACGGTCAATCAGGAATATTACTTAAGAAAAGTCGGCGACCGCATGATGGCTCTGACTGTAACCTGGTACGACGACGACGCAGAGCGCGATAAGATATTAGACGGATTTGCGGCATACTAAAAACAAAACATGTTTACGGAAATAAAAAGAGATACCGTTTCTACATCAAAGCAGATGATGAGACGGCGTCTCTTTTTTTACTTTTCCGTTCCGCATTCAGAGCAATGCGCGCATGTTACGGCAGCATATATTTTTGTCTTAATTCGGCAACCTGACGTTCAAACTCCTTGCCGCTATCTTCCCGCAACAGATTCAAATATCCATGTTCTTCCAGCTGCCCATCCTGCACCTGGATCATATACACCGCTATATTGGAACAATGATCGGCCACCCGCTCATAACTCGTCGAAATATCGGAAAGCGCAAGTCCCACCTCAATCGTACATTTCCCTTTCCTAAGACGCTTAACATGACGCTTCTTTACACTTTTGTTCAACTCGTCAATTACTTCCTCGAGCGGTTCCACGCTCCTCGCCAACGATTCGTCGCCGGTGAGAAACGCTCCGATCGATCGATTCAGAATTTCCGAAACCGCGCTCCCGAAAATCTCCATCTCTTCCATCGCCTTTTTCGAAAACGTAAGCTCCCGCTTATTCATCTCCCGCACAGCCTCCGCCACATTCACCGCATGGTCGGAAATACGCTCAAAATCGGTAATACAGTGCAGGAGTGTGGAAACATTCTGACTGTCAGCATATGCCAGATTTTCACTGTTTAGCCTTGTCAGATACGCCCGAAGCTTATCTTCATAGCGGTCAATCGCACCCTCCAGCTCGAGCACCTGTCTTGATCCTTCCTTGGAATATCCTTTCAAAAGTTCCATCGCGCGAAAAAAACATTCCTCCGACAGCTTCGCCATCTGCCTTGCCACCGTATGACACTGCTCGATCGCAAACGAAGGCGTGGCCAGAAAACGCTCGTCAAGCAGCGGAAAATCATCCGTGCCCTCTTCGTCCTTCGAAGGCGGAATCGTCAGATACGCAAGCCGCTCCAAAAGCCCCGTCGCCGGCAGCAGTACAAGCGTAGTAAAAATATTAAATACACTGTGAATCACCGCAATCCCCGCCGCTCCCACAGTATCGTCGGCAAAATCAAACCGGAAGGCGGCATTCAGCACATAATAACATATCAAAAACAAAACGGTTCCGATCACATTAAAATATAAATGCACAAACGCGGTTCTCTTTGCGTTTTTAGCCGCTCCGACAGAAGAGAGCATCGCCGTCACGCACGTTCCGATATTCTGCCCCATAATAATCGGAATTACCGTGCCGTAAGTAAACGCCCCTGTCACGGAAAGCGCCTGCAAAATACCGACCGACGCGGAAGAGCTCTGAATCACCGCAGTCAAAACGGCGCCGGCGAAAACACCCAAAAGCGGATTTTGGAACATGATCAATATATTGGTAAACTCCGGAACCTGCGCAAGCGGCTTTACCGCGCCGCTCATAGATTCCATTCCGAACATCAGCACCGCAAATCCCAGAAAGATTTCCCCTACATCCCTTTTTCTGCCGTTTTTACCTGACATAAATAAAATAATGCCGATCAGCGCAAGCGCCGGCGAAAAGGACGACGGTTTTAAAAGCCGAATCAAGACGCTGTCGCCCTCGATTCCCGTCAGGCTTAACAACCAGGACGTAACGGTTGTTCCCACATTCGCGCCCATGATAATTCCGATTGCCTGGGAGAGCTTCATAATCCCTGAATTTACAAACCCGACTACCATCACGGTCGTCGCGGAAGACGACTGTATCACCGCGGTGACGCCCGCGCCGAGCAGCACGGCCTTTAGCGGATTCGAAGTCAGCTTTTCTAAAATCCGCTCTAACCTTCCGCCCGATATCTTCTCCAGCCCCGCTCCCATTACGCTCATCCCGTACAAAAATAACGCCAGCCCGCCAATCAATGTCAGAATCGCAAATATGTCCATTTTTCGCTCCTTTAAGAGTAGTATGTAAAAAACGCTTGAGTAATAATCGCGCCCCGCCATATCCGCGGCAGACAATTCCATCGTCCGCCGCGGATACAGCCGATTAAACGGCGCTAATGTGCTTAAAAAGTCTTCATAGACTGTCCGTATTTCTGTTTTGCCTCGGCGACCTTCTTCTCCTCCGCCGCCGGCGTCGGATAAAAGCCCTTCTGATGCATCACTTCAAATACATCCCGCTGAATCTCATGCTCCTGCTCTAAACAGTGCAGAATTGCGCTTCTGACGCTCTGATGAACACACTCGTTCGCAAACGTATTGTAATGTGTCGTAGCCGTCTTCTCCGCGGACAACGCGTCCGCCAAAACTTCTTTATCGGTATATAACTGTTCCATAATCTGCCTCCTATCTCAGCTGCTCATACAGTGAATTAAAGTGTGCCTGATGCTTATTCGAGATTTCCTCAAATTTACTTTTTATTTCCGTATCCTGGGCATGCTCCGCAAGCATTTTGAATTTCTTTACCAAAAGCTCTTCATCGGAAAGCAGATCGTTTAACGCCGACAATTCTTTTTCTGATATCTGATTCATGATAATTCCTCCCTGCACGATTTCGGACGGCGCTCACAGCCATCCAAATCTATTCTTTGAAGCCGGAGGAACTTTTATACGACAGATTCTTATTTTCCAAAATAATACAATTTTTTCTTTTGTCTGACAGATAACTCCACAGTGTTACAAGCAGGCTCACAAGCAGCAGGAAATAAAAATTAATTCCTCTTGTCACGCACATCGAGGCTGTCAGAACGCTTCCCGGGAAAATCCCCAAAAACACCTGCTTATACATCAACTCCGTAATCCCCTGCGCCCCGGGCAGCGGAAGCATATCTACCGCAACGTACACCGAAGCCTGAAGCACAACCACCGTCAGCGCTCCCGTCCCCTCAAGCGCAAATCCACGGTAAATTACATAGGTCAGGAAAAATACGCTCAGCCGCTGGAGCACGGTAAACGCTATTACAGCCGCGATTTTGCGCTTATGCGCCAAAAAGAAACGAACCGCCTCCCGGTAACGCTCCACAAACCCCTTCAAACTGTTTATCCGGCTTTCGGAAGCCTTTAAAATATGCAGACGAACCAAAAACCTCTCCGCACGCAATACAAGCCCCTCAAACACTCCCGGACTGACCATAACCAAAAGCAGAACCGCGACGACCGCTATATTTAAAAACAGGCCCAGAAAATATAGGCCGAGATAGCCGCCAAGATAAGAGCAAAGGTCTCTGTAAAAAAACAGCAGCATTCCTGCTCCCATCAAAACTAAAACAAACTTGTAGACGACGGCCACCGTCATAAGCACTACGGTGCTCTCCGACATTTTCAGACCGTCTTTTTTCATATAGTACAGCTGCATCGGCTGCCCTCCCGTGGCGGAAGGCGTTATTCCCGAAAAGAAAAATCCGACAAAAGAATATCTCACGCACCGCAGCATTCCCACCGTACGGTTCAGCGCCCGCAGCAGATACCAGATCATAATTCCCTCGGCTCCCACAAAAAATAGTCCAAGTAACGCGGCGGCAAACAAGTACCACGGCCGTATCTTCTCTATGGCCCGGATTACTTCATCCATGTCATTTCCATGAAACACCGCGTAAAAGGTAAGCGCGGCAAGCAGGATAAAAAAAATCCCGCTTATCATATGCTTCCCGTGCCTATGCAGTTTTAAAGACGCCATAGCTCTCTTCCTCGCAAATCTCTGTCAACCGTCCCTCATAAAGGATCTCTTTTTGTTCCAGCTCATAAAAATCCTTCGGCGTTACGAGCGAAAAGTGCTTGGAAAACAGCTTTATTCCATGACGCTCCAGGATTCTTGCTATAAAAGAGGAGCACGTATAATGGCGCTCCTGATAAAATTCTTTATTTAACAGGATAAACGGCAGTCCGAGCACACAATAGTGATACCGGTAACGGCTGCGATAGCACTCTTCCAGCTCTCGTCTTATCGCGTCCTTCTGCGCCTTTGTACATTCAATGCTGTAAATCATATATCTGGCGGTCGGAAACGCCCGCGCGACCTTATGCTTCTCCTCCCTCTCAAACCCTGCGATCAGCGGTATGGAAGGAAACCGCCTTCCTACACTATAACATTCATCCAGCCTCTCGTCCAGTCCAAGCACGACGTGGATATAATTCTGCTTAATCACTCTCCGTATAATCGCCGCAAAAAGACCTGGGGTATCCACCAGACCAATATACAATTTTTCCATTTAATCATCCCTTTTCCTTTGTTCTTTTGAACAGGCTTCTACTGAAACTGGTAAATCTTCTTGGCCACCCTGTAACCGGAGACTGTCAGAAAGCCGCCGGCGCGCCCCGGCAGATATGTGAAGCCGCTCAGCGTTCCATACTTAAGCTTCCGGTACAGCCTGGGATTTTCCGCCTTAACCCCGCGCCACAGCTCCCTTCGTTTTAAAAACGCGTCCTTCGTCCCTATAAGCAGCAGATGGATGGAAGAAATTGCCATCATAATGGACACATTTCTCGTCATATATCCCGCAAGCTTCGGATACCGCGCTCTCACAGCCTCCAAATCGACGCTTCTGGACACAATCTTCGTCACCTTAATCTGCTGATCAATTCTGGACATCAAAACCTTTTCATTGACCGACTGATCGTCTCTTCCAAGAAAATAATGGTATAAATTCAAATCCAGATAGCAGATACTTTTCACGTACGGGAGAGGCTGATAGGCAAAAATATTATCTACATAAAAGGTATGGAGCGGCAGCTCTACATGGCTCTCGCGCAAAATCTCCGTCCGGTAAACCAGCGCATGCATGACAAGATACTGTGAAGGGCGAAAACGACCGATGCCGTTCCAATCGCAGATTTCTCCCTCCGGAAATACATTCCTGTAAGAGACAACCTTCTTCTTATTCTCATACAGATGGTCGTATATGTAATTGCAGATGATCAGATCGATCTCCTTTTCTTCCCATTCCCAGTCGCTGATTCGGATCATAAGCGCCTCTAACGCCTCTTTTGAAAGCCAGTCGTCGGAATCCACAACCTTAAAGTATCTCCCGTTAGCCGCTTTCAGCCCGGCGTTCACCGCCGAACCGTGCCCACCGTTTTCCTTATGTATCACTCTGACGATCTTTGGATATCGCTTCGCATAGCTGTCGGCAATCTGAGCCGTCTCATCTGTTGATCCGTCGTTGACAATAATAATCTCTGCGTCCCACCCGGCGGACAGCAGCGAATCGATACAGCGCTCCATATATTCTGCCGAATTGTAACAAGGTACGGTGAATGTTATTTTCTTCATTGCAGCTCCTCCTCTTTTCCTCTCCCACATGACTGCCAAATTCATGTGGATGTTTTATCCGCATATATATGTATGATTAGCCTGCTCTATTCTATATAACGAGCCTGCTTTTTGTAAATCTTCATTTTTTTCATTTTTCCTCTTTCTTTCACATTGAAAGCTTTAATTGTATTATTAGAATAGTACACAGATACAATAAAGTCAATAAAGGATTTCTTAATTTTTCTTATAATCAACAAAATCTTGACAGAAATTCTGCCGGAAATTATAATGACGATAGAAAAAGGAGAGACATTATGACTTTATACGACGAATTGGTTGCCAGAGGCTTAATCGCCCAGGTAACAGACGAAAAAGAAATCAAGGATTTGATTAACAATGGCAAGGCTACCTTTTATATCGGCTTTGACCCGACAGCCGACAGTCTTCACGTGGGACATTTTATGGCGTTGTGTCTGATGAAACGACTTCAGATGGCGGGCAACCGGCCAATCGCCTTAATCGGAGGCGGTACCGCCATGGTCGGAGATCCCTCCGGCCGCACCGATATGCGCCAGATGATGACGCCGGAGACGATCGCGCACAACTGCGACTGTTTCCGGACACAGATGAGCCGATTCATAGATTTTTCAGACGACAAAGCGCTTATGGTCAACAATGCCGACTGGTTGATGGATCTAAATTATATTGACGTATTGCGCGAAGTCGGCGCTCACTTTTCCGTAAACCGCATGTTATCTGCGGAGTGCTACAAACAGCGCATGGAAAAGGGCCTGAGCTTTCTGGAATTTAACTATATGATTATGCAGAGCTTCGACTTCTATACCTTATTTCAGAAGTACGGCTGCAACATGCAGTTCGGCGGCGACGATCAGTGGAGTAATATGTTAGGCGGCACAGAATTAATCCGCCGTAAGCTCGGCAAGGACGCCTACGCCATGACGATTAATCTTCTGTTGAATTCCGAGGGCAAAAAAATGGGGAAGACACAGTCCGGCGCCGTCTGGCTGGATCCGGACAAGACGTCTCCGTTTGAATTTTATCAATATTGGAGAAATGTTGCCGACAGCGACGTCTTAAAATGTATGCGTATGCTGACGTTTTTACCGCTTGAACAAATTGATGAGATGGATACCTGGGAGGGCAGTCAGCTCAACCGTGCAAAAGAAATTCTTGCCTATGAACTGACAAATCTCGTTCATGGCGAACAAGAAGCAAAAAAAGCCCAGGAAAGCGCGCGTGCTCTCTTCTCCGGCGGTGGAAGCCATACGGATATGCCGTCCGCCGAAATTACGGACGCACATTTTACCGACGGCCAGATTGATATCCTCGGCCTGCTGGTAGCCTCTGGGTTAACGGCTTCCCGCTCTGAAGCGCGGCGTGCGGTTGAACAGGGCGGCGTTACCGTAAACGGCACAAAAGTAACCGATATCCGGCAAGCTTACGCCAAAGACGAGCTGTCCGCCGAAGAATTTATCTTAAAACGCGGCAAAAAGAATTTCCGCAAAATCGTATTAAAGTAAAATATTCCCTCAGGCCTTCGCCTGAGGGTTTTCTTGCGCTTTTTTCATATTTTTCAGAAAAACGACGGCGTACGGTATACAGAAGACGAACGTAATTATATCCGCAGCCGGCTGCGCGGCTTGAAGCCCGATCAGCCCAAAGAATTTCGGCAGCAGCCAGATAAGCGGGACGAAGAATATTCCCTGGCGCATCGACGTCAAAAAGGTCGCGGCGACGCTTCTGCCGATTGCCTGAAACGTCATATTGCATACAATCCCAAGCGCCATAAACGGCATCGCCACGCTCTGCATGCGAAGCGCCTGCGTTCCGATTGTTACAACCTGCCGGTCTTCTTTCAAAAATACCGCTATTAATTCCGGCGCAAAAAAGTATGCCGCAACCGCAAAGACAACCATCCCCGCCGTCGCAACCTTTAGCGTAAACCAGAAAGCGTCCCTGACACGCGAATATTCCTTCGCCCCGTAGTTGTAGCCCGCCACCGGCTGATATCCCTGTCCGAATCCGATCAACACGGAAAATAATACCATAAACACTTTTGCCACAATCGACATCGCCGCAACCGCAAAGTCGCCGTATAAGGCAGCGCTCCGATTTAACAGAACAGACGCGACGCTGGCGAATCCCTGGCGAAATAACGACGGCGTACCAAACTTTAATATTCTCCCGTAAACAGCCGCGCTTCGGGAAATATTTTTGAAATGTAAACTCAAAACCGTTTTTTTTCTTAGATACGGAAGGAACAGAAATCCCATTCCGACCAGCTGACTGACAGCGGTCGCGATCGCCGCTCCCCCAAGTCCCATACGAAACACAAATAAAAATAAGGGATCCAGAGCTATATTCAGAAGACCGCCGGAAATAATACCAAACATCGAATACTTTGCTTTCCCCTCCGCGCGAAGCAGATTATTTAAAATAAAACAGGTAATCATTACCGGCGCCGCCAGAAAAATATAGCGTCCGTATTCACAGGCATAAGGAAGGATCGTCTCTGTCGCTCCAAGCATTTCTACAATCGGATTTGTAAAACAAACGCCCAGCGCCGCTATCACTCCCCCCATTACAAGGCCGCTTATTACGGCGCTTGCCGCCACCTCATTTGCCTCCTCGGCCTTCTTTTTGCCAAGCAGCCTTGAAATCTGAGCGCCGGCGCCCATTCCAATCGTAAACCCGACCGCCTGAATCAGAGCCATCATCGAGAATAAAATCCCTACCGCACCGGAGGCGCTTGTCCCAAGCTTGGATACAAAGAACGTATCCACCATATTATAGACTGCCGTAACAAGCATTGCTATCATCGTCGGAACTGCCATCGTCAACACAAGTCTGCCAACCGGCGTCTGTGTCATTTTCCGATATTGAGCATCATTTTTTTGTCCCATAATTCCTTTCCTCTATTCGAAATAGCTTCATAACATCAAATTCTCTAATAAGTTTTCCACTTTTCATAACATTTATGAATCGAATAGGGAAGACTTTCCTTGCTCGCCTCTTTTCAATCGAGCAGGGATGCTTTTCTCTGCTCGACGCGCGGGGCGCGGGCTGCTTACGCAGCCACTTTCCTTACGCGCCTCTTTTTCAATCGAGCAGAGATGTTTTTCTCTGCTCGACGCGCGGGGCGCGGGCTGCTTACGCAGCCACTTTCCTTACG
>CANDCP010000019.1 GCA_947383215.1 uncultured Roseburia sp. | reverse complement strand
CCCACGTCTCGCAACACTCTTTCCCTACACGACGCTCTTCCGATCTTGATAAAACGCAGTGAAAAAATTGCCGCCAGATACAAGCACGCCAGAACCCCGGCAAACAACAGTTGCTCAAAAACGATACCCGCGATCACTTCCACTGAGATAACCGCCGCGTGAATCCATACCGGCAGATGATGAAAACACACCGCAAGCAATGTCTCAATCACCGCAAGAACGCATACCCAGACAACGGGATTCTCAAACACAAAGACGCCGGTCAGAATCTCGGCAAGAACACATACGGCATATATGAAAAGCGCCTGCGTCTGTCTGTTCTCAAAAAACTCTCTGTACGCAAAACGTCTGTTTTTCATCGCGTACTCACGCTTTGCCCTCGAAGCCTTCTGCTTCACGCTGCTCCCTTTTTGAGCCGTTTCTACAAATTCTCTGATCTTTATCTCCTTAGTTCCCCTATTTTTCTCTTCGCCCATACCAAACCTCACATAATCTAAATTTATCCGCGCCAGAATTTATGAATTTTGTCCCTCTGACCCCCCGCTCTTTTTATCATCTTATCATCAAACAGAAAAAAGAACAACTTTTTTAAAAAAAATGTTGCATTATTTTCATTTTAATTATATAATGTTCTAGGTGAGTAACAGACATGCCGATATAGCACAGCAGGTAGTGCACTTCACTCGTAATGAAGGGGTCATCGGTTCGAATCCGATTATCGGCTTACTAAAAATCCAGTAGAGACAAGTGTAAGAGCTTGGTTTTACTGGATTTTTTTGATGTTTACCCCTGCCCTGCTTATATTATCCGCCCTTCTGGTAATACTAATACTAAAATTTCAGGAGGATACTATGAAAGCGACTGACAAAGATAAAACAATCCACACAATGCCGAAAGGCGTCTGGGAAGGCGGCATTGTCAACGAGCGGAAAAAACCTTCCAAAGAACAACAGCTTGACAGCATTACTACGGATCTGCAGGGAAACGGTTATCCGATACCCGAAAAAAGACAGCAAGACTGACTCTTCTTTGCTCAACGTCGCCGTTGAGCTACATAGTTTACCACAACTTTTGACGTTTCTTTTTCATTCTCTCACAATCTGAAAAAAATCCCCAAAACCTATTGACATTTCTCTGCAAATTGATAATAATACTATCTAGCGTGTTTATTATTATTAAACTTCAAATCAATTATTAGTTTTATTTTCTTCTGAAAGGAATTGATCGTATGGATATCGGACACCGCATCAAAGAGCTTCGCATGTTAAACGGCCTGACACAGCAGGAACTTGCAGACCGCTTAGAGCTGTCTAAAGGCTTTATCTCGCAGCTTGAGCGAAATCTGACCTCTCCGTCCATCGGAACTCTGCTCGACGTAATCCAGATTCTCGGAACGACTCCCGCAGAATTTTTTGCCGACGACGAACCCGCGCAGATCGTTTTTAAACACGAAGATTATTTTGAAAAGGAAAATCCGCAGCACGGCAGCCTGATTGAATGGCTTGTTCCCGACGCGCAAAAGGATTCCATGGAACCCGTCAGACTGACCTTAAAGCCGGGCGGGTCTTCCGAAGTCTATCTGCCCCACGAGGGCGAAGAATTTGGTTATATCTTAAAAGGAAGCGTCCGGATTTACTACGGAACAAAGACCTACAATGTAAAGCAGGGGGAATCTTTCTATCTGAAATCCGGCAAAAAACATCATATTGTAAATAACGGCAAAGGCGATGCCATTTTCATATGGGTTACCACTCCGCCAAGTTTTTAGGAGGCATACATGGGAAAAAAATTAATTGAATTACAACACATTCAAAAGTCTTACAACGGAACGCAAATTTTAGACGACTTAAATATATATTTTAATGAAAATAAATTTTTAACGCTCCTTGGTCCCTCCGGCTGCGGCAAGACGACGACGCTTCGGCTGATTGGGGGATTTGAAAAACCCGATTCGGGGCAGATTCTGTTTGACGGAAAAGACATTACCATGCTTCCTCCAAACGAACGAAAAGTAAATACGGTTTTTCAGAAATACGCGCTATTTACGCATATGACGATCGCTGAAAATATTGCCTTCGGCCTGAAAATCAGCAAAAAAAGCAAGGCGTACATCAACGATAAAATTAAATACGCTCTAAAACTTGTAAATCTCGACGGCTACGAAAACCGCAGCGTAGATTCCCTAAGCGGCGGACAGCAGCAGCGAATCGCCATCGCGAGGGCGATTGTCAATGAACCGAAAGTCCTGCTGCTCGACGAGCCTCTCGGCGCCCTCGATTTAAAACTGCGTCAGGATATGCAGTATGAATTGATCCGGCTGAAAAATGAGCTTGGCATTACGTTTATCTATGTCACACACGATCAGGAGGAAGCGCTTACCATGTCCGACACGATCGCCGTCATGAACCAGGGATACATCCAGCAGATCGGCTCTCCGGAAGATATCTACAACGAGCCCTGCAACGCCTTTGTCGCAGACTTTATCGGGGACAGCAATATTATTGACGGCGTCATGCTGGCGGATAAGCTAGTCAGCTTTCTTGGAATCCGCCATGCCTGCGAAGACACGGGATTCGGACAGAAACAGCCGGTGGACGTCGTGATCCGCCCGGAAGACATTGAGCTTGTCGCGCCCGACGAAGGTTTTCTCTCCGGAGATATCACCTCCGTAATCTTTAAAGGCGTTCACTACGAAATTGAGGTGCTCTCAAACGGCTTTGAATGGCTCGTGCACACGACGCGCTTCTTCCCGGTTGGCGCGCATGTGGGTCTTAAGGTCATACCGTTTAATATCCAGATTATGCACAAGCCGGAATCCAGCGACGAAAGGGCGGTGGGACTCGATGCGTAAATTAAAACGGCAGCTCTGCGCCGGCCCCTACATTGTCTGGATCATCGGATTTACGGTCCTGCCGATCTTAATGATTTTATACTACGCGTTTACGACGCCGGAGCATCGGTTCACGCTGGAAAACGTTCTCTCCATCGCGGAACCCATCCACTTAAAAGCGCTGCTTTTATCCGTGCGCCTTGCGCTGGAATGCACCGTCCTTTGCCTGCTTTTGTCTTATCCGCTGGCAATGATATTAAACGGCTTGAAGATCAAACGGCAAAGTTTTATCGTATTTATTTTCGTCCTCCCAATGTGGATGAATTTTATGCTGCGCATCCTTGCCTGGCAGATGCTGCTGTCAAACAACGGAATTATCAACTCCATTTTACAGGCCCTCGGATTTTCCGGCGTTAGTATCTTAAATACGCCTGCGGCCGTCGTCTTTGGAATGGTATATGATTTCCTTCCGTTTATGATACTGCCGATTTATAATTCGCTGGTAAGAATCCGCAGCGATGTCATCGAGGCCGCAAAAGATCTTGGCGCAAGCAATATGATTGTTTTTTTCCGCATTATTGTTCCCCTTACGATGTCGGGAGTTATCAGCGGCGTCATTATGGTATTCGTGCCCGCGTTAACCTCCTTCGTAATCTCAGATCTTTTAGGCGGCGGAAAGGTGCTTCTAATCGGAAATGTAATTGAACAGTCCTTTATGCAGGGCATGAACTGGAATCTGGGCTCCGGCCTCTCGATTGTCCTTATGGTATTCGTAATCGCAAGTATGGCGTTTATGAATTCGCACACCAAAGAAACGGAGGGAACAGCCGTATGGTAAAAAAGGGAATACAGAGAATTTACCTGATTTTTATTTTTTTATTTTTATATCTGCCCATCGCCGTGCTGATTGTACTCTCCTTTAACGACTCCAAATCCCGGGTAAGCTGGGGAGGCTTTACATTCGACTGGTATATCAGGCTCTTTGAGAGCAGAAGCATTATGAACGCCTTTTACACAACTATTTTTATCACGCTGACCTCGGCGGTGATCGCCACGATTCTTGGCACATTGGCCGCAATCGGAATCGGCGCCATGCGGAAAAAAGGAAAGGCCGTTATGCTCGGCGCTACGAACATCCCCCTCTTAAACGCCGACATTGTGACCGGCATCTCACTGATGCTCTTATTTGTCCGATTTACAAGGCTTGGGATGTCCACCGTACTCCTTGCACATATTACGTTTAATATTCCGTATGTGATACTAAACGTTCTTCCCAAGTTAAACGGCCTGTCCCAGAATACGTATGAGGCGGCTCTGGATTTAGGCGCGACGCCGCTCTACGCATTTTATAAAATTGTCTGGCCCGATATCCGTCCCGGCGTTTTTTCCGGTTTTCTTATGGCGATGACGATGTCGCTGGACGATTTTTCCATTACTTATTTTACAAAGGGCGCCGGCATTCATACGCTTTCCACAATGATTTATACGGAACTGCGCAAGGGAATCAAACCGGAAATGTACGCGCTTTCCACGATTTTGTTTTTAATAGCGCTGATTCTTCTTCTCTTAATGAATTACCGCTCGAGAGAAGATCAGATAAACGAAAGGAGAACTTAAATGAAACGTAAAATTTTATCGGCGTTTGCCGCCGCTTTCCTGCTTGGCGCACTGACCGGCTGCTCCGGCGGCTCCGACAACTCTCTTGTCGTCCTGAACTACGGAAAATACTTAGACCCCGAGATGCTGGAACTGTTCGAGGAAGAAACGGGTATTCATGTTGAATATGAGGAATATGAAAGCCCGGAAGAAATGTATACGAAATACAAGGCCGGCTCTATCGACTATGATCTCGCCTGCACATCTGATTATATGGTACAGAAACTGATTGGAGAAGGCGAAGTTCTTGAAATGAATTACGACAACATTCCTGGCATAAAAAATCTCGATCAAACTTATTTTGAATTTTCGAAGGCTTTCGACCCGGAAAACAAATATTCCATGCCATATTTTTTTGGAACTGTCGGCATCTTATATAATACAAAGATGGTAGACGCCTTTGAAGTCAATACCTGGGATGTACTCTGGGACGAAAATTATTCCGGCCAGATTATCATGGAAAATTCGGTGCGCGATTCTTTTATGGTCCCGCTGAAAAAGCTGGGATATTCCTTAAATACAACGGACGAAAACGAATTGCAGAAGGCTCTCGATCTTCTGATCGACCAAAAACCGCTTGTATACGCATATCTGGTAGACGAATCTTCCGACGAGATGGTCGCCGGAAACGCAGCTATGGCGCTTGTATACTCCGGCGAGGCCGCGGCCGCCAAAATTTATAACAAAGACCTGGATTATGTCGTGCCGATGGAAGGCTCTAACATGTGGATCGATTCCTGGTTCCTTCCAAAAAC
Source organism: uncultured Roseburia sp. (assembly GCA_947383215.1). Taxonomy (GTDB): domain Bacteria; phylum Bacillota; class Clostridia; order Lachnospirales; family Lachnospiraceae; genus Roseburia_C. The sequence goes on along the minus strand of CANDCP010000019.1, from coordinate 41,082 downwards.
ATGCAAACACGCACAAAACGCAGAAAAATTCCTTGACTTCTTATGCCGCAAAGACGTCGCAATGAAAAACTTTGAATATGTCTACTATGCGACCCCAAATCTGGAGGTTTACAAAGCCCTGGATAAAGAAGTTCAAAACGATCCTACGATCTTTCCGCCGCATGAAGTTTTAGAAGACTGCGAAGTATTATCCTCTTTGGACGACGATTCCACAAAGCTGTACAACGATCTATGGAAAAAATTAAAATCGAATTAATGTTGTCATCTGTAAATTTTTTCTAAATTATCGGCAAAAACCTTGCTTTTCTTTTGCAGCCATGATATTTTAAATCCACGCAGAAATCTTGCGTGGATTTAAATATCGCGCATTTCTAATCATATCTCTTACCATCCCCGGACAAATAGTTTCACATGCCAATCACAGGAGGATTCTTATGACCTATTCTGATTTTAAACAGCGCGTCGTCTCTTTTTTTTATGAAAATCTCGGCAGCGACGCAAAAATCACCATTTACCCGGTTCAAAAAAACAACAATGTTCAACTTGACGGCCTGACTGTCTTAGAAAACGAAAGCAACATCTCCCCGACGCTTTATCTGAACTACTACTATAACCAGCTTCAAAACCAAACGCCTCTCTCAAAAATCCTTTCTCAAATGCTGCGCACCTATCTCTCCACAAAATCGGATACGACGATCGACACTTCATTTTTCACGGATTATCAAAAGATCCGCCCCTACATCGCCTACAAACTTATCTGCGCCCCTCTCAACGAAAACCTTCTGTACGACGTTCCTCATAAATCTTTTCTGGATCTCGCAATTGTATTTTATTGCCTGCTCCCAAATTCCACAAACCAAAACGCCACCATCCCGATTCGAAACTCGCATCTTGCGCTCTGGAATACGGACCTTGAAACGCTCTGCCGTCAGGCGGCTATGAACACGCCGTCTCTGCTCCCCGTTACGCTCCACGATCTGAATTCGCTTCTTTTGAACAATCCGACCCCCGGCCGCCGCGACGCGCCCGAAACCGGCTCCCCCATGTATATTTTAAGCAACTCGCAAAAGCTCTACGGAGCCGCCGCCATGCTTTATCCCGGAATTTTAGAGAGCTTTTCTTCCCGCATCGACAACAGCTTCTATCTTCTGCCCAGCAGCATCCACGAAGTTATCCTGCTTCCGGACCACCCCGAATTTCTTCCCGCAAACTTAAATAAAATGGTCCGAGAGGTTAACGATTCCCAGGTTTTGCCACAGGAAGTCCTCTCAGACCATGTCTATTATTATTCCAAAGAAGATCAGACCATTAAAATACCGTCGTAATCCGGTCAAAATTCTGCTGATACAATCTGTCATAAAGCTCTGCGTACTTATCAGCCGAGGCGTACATCGAATAATCTTCCCTCATGCCTCTGACAATGATATTGTTCCACTCGTCCTTATGATTCCGAAATACGTTTAGCGCATATAAGACGGTATCGCGCATCTCGTGCGCATTATAATTGGCGAAGCTAAATCCTGTCCCGCTGTGCTCATACTCGTTATACGCAAGCACGGTATCTTTTAACCCGCCCGTCTCACGCACAATCGGAACGGTTCCGTAACGAAAGCTGATAAGCTGGCTCAACCCGCACGGCTCGAACTGTGAAGGCATTAAAAACGCGTCGCTGGAGGCGTAAATCTTATGCGCGAGGTCATCCGAGTAGCAATTGTTCGCGCAGAGAACTTTCGGATATTTTCCTGCAAAATATCGAAACATACTCTCATAGCGCTCCTCGCCCGTTCCAAGCACTACGAACTGCATTCTCCCGTCTGAGAGCAGCGAATCCATCATATATTCCACCAGGGCAAACCCCTTCTGCTCCGTCATGCGGGACACAATTCCAATCAGCATGCAGCCTTCATCCTCGCAGAGGCCAAGTTCGCGCTGCAATGCCTGTTTATTTTTTCGCTTGCCCTCAATGAAATTCGAACTGTCATATTGATATGGGATCAGCTTGTCTGTCTCTGGATTATACTCATCGTAATCAATGCCGTTTACAATTCCGAAAAGCTTGTCCCTGCACCGGCGCATAACGCCGTCTAAGCCCTCTCCTCCGCCTTCCGTCGTAATCTCGTACGCATAAGTCTCACTCACCGTCGTAACCGCGTCGGAATACAAAACGCCGCCTTTTAAATAGTTCGACTCTCCGTATGCCTCCAACGCCTTTGGCGTAAACAGATTTTCCGGAAGCCCTGTAATATCGCGCACGGCCTTTAACTTCCAGCGGCCCTGAAATTTCATATTGTGGATCGTATATACGGTGTACATATTCTGGTAAAAAGCTTTATCCTTATACAGGGTATTCAAATAAACCGGAACAAGACCCGTCTGCCAGTCATGGCAATGTACGATATCCGGCCTGAAATCGACATACGGCAGCGCTTCTATCACCGCCTTCGAAAAGAACGCGAACTTTTCGACATCCTCATAAATATTATTATACGGGCTCATCCCCGCAAAATAAAATTCATTGTCGATAAAATAATATGTAATCCCGTCATACACCGCAGACAATATACCGACGTACTGCTTTCTCCACCCCAAATCCAAGTAAAAATGAGACTCAAATTTCATCTGTTCCCGCATCTTCTCCGATATACAAAGATATCTCGGCAAGATAATGCGCACATCAAATTTTTCCCTGTCAAAATACTTCGGCAGCGCCCCGGCGATATCAGCCAGCCCTCCGGTCTTCACAAACGGAACTGCCTCCGATGTTACAAATAATACTTTTTTCATTGTATACCCCCAACAAATGAGCTTTCTGGTCATCTATCTTGATTATACAACAATCCCATGAATTAGCAAGCGGTTTTTACTGATTCATCTTATACTCCAGCCGTATCTTATCTGCAATCAGCGCTATAAACTCAGAGTTCGTCGGCTTGCCCTTCCCGTTATTGATCGTATACCCGAAAAGCTCGTCGATCGTATCCATTTTGCCCCGGCTCCAGGCCACCTCAATCGCATGTCTGATCGCGCGCTCCACACGGCTTGGCGTCGTCTGAAAATTCTTTGCGATCGTCGGATAGAGAATTTTTGTGATGGAGTTAAGCATCTCTATATCGTTTACCGACATTATAATCGCCTCCCGCAAATACTGATACCCCTTTATATGGGCCGGCACGCCGATTTCATGTATGATATTCGTCACGTCGCTCTCCAAATTCCGTTCCGAAAAATCTTTCGTCTTTTCATAGGCGTTTACCTTGCGCACATCGCTCTTTTTTCTTTCGTTCTGTTCCTTGACACGCTTGATCCGGCTTAGGACCATCTGGTTGTCAAACGGTTTCATAATAAAATATTCTGCGCCGAGATTAAAGGCATCCTCCGTTATTTTCTCCTGTCCGATTGCACTGATCATGATAAACGCCGGATGTTTTTTTATCGCCTTATCGCCGTTTACACGGCTCATAACGCCAAGACCGTCCAGCTTTGGCATGACAATATCCAACAAAACAACGTCCGGCTCCTTCTGTTTAATCAATTCGTACGCTTCTTCCCCATCTTTCGCGGTTCCAACAACTTGTAATTCTTCGTCGCTTTTGACGATTTCTCCTAAAATCCGTACCATCCTCTCATTATCATCTGCAATCGCAACATTCAACTTCTCCATGTCCAAACCTCCTAGCCTTATTCAACGTCCGTTATTGCGCGCTTTCCGTGCGCTTCTACATTATATCACAGCAACGGCACAATTTGTATAATACTGGTATAGCGAGATAGGAATTTGTCGAATCCTGTCAGTAACTACGAATTGTTTTTCAGCATATCCTCTATGAAGATTCCATAACCTTTTTTGGAATTTTGGATAAAGACATGCGTCACCGCCCCGACAATTTTACCGTTTTGAATAATCGGGGAACCGCTCATCCCCTGCACGATGCCGCCCGTCTTTTCTAAAAGCCTCTCGTCCGTAACCTCAAACATAATCTCTTTATATTCTTCATCTTCATGATAGTCGACCTCTGTTATATTGATCGCATACGTATCCGTCTGGTTATCTACCGACGTAATAATTTCGGCCTCCCCCTGTCTGATTTCCTGCTTAAAACCGATCGGATATTCTGCTTTTCGCCCCTCGGGCATTTCTTCCATAATCCCATAGATCCCGGCCTGCGTATTTTTTTCGATGTCTCCAAGACGCCCCTCTCTCGTATAATTAATTACCCCCGTCAATTCGCCCGGAGTCCCGCTCTCCCCTTTTACGATCCCGATAATACTGCTCTCATAGAGCACGCCGTCCTTCAGATTCAGCATCACGCCGGTGTCCGCGTCGCTGACTCCGTGGCCGAGCGCGCCGTACTCCTGATTTTCCGTTACATAAGTCAGCGTTCCGATCCCCGCCAGATCGTCTCTCACCCATAACCCGATCTTATAAGTACCCTGATCGCTCTCAACCGGATGAACCGCAACCTCAATCAGCGATCCTTCCCGCAAAATCTTTAATATTACTTTGCGTCCCCCGCAATTGCCGATAATGTCTATCAGCTGCTCTTTCGTCTCGATTGTCTCCCCGTTCACCTGCTGAATATAATCGCCGCTCTTTACCAGATTTTCTGCCGGCGATTCTACCTCTCCGCTTTTTCCGGTGATTTTCCCCGTTCCGATCACCAAGACGCCGTCCGTTTTCACGTAAATCCCCACCGGCGTTCCCCCCGGAACGACAAAAACAGGCTCCCTTACCTGCGCCGTAACCTCTTTCACAGGAATAAGCCCGAACAGCTTACCGTGATACGTCAAATTCTGCTGTGTAACATCGACATCCCGGATATCCCCGTCTCTGTACGAACTGATATTTCCGGCCGCCGCCTTCGTCTCCTTTTTAACTTCCGTAAATACAACCGGCAGCGGCAGATGAAAATCCTTTGTCGTTTCATGTACATATATGTTATCCGGAATCGCGTTCAGCAGCGTAGCATAGGCAAAGGCGATCACGGCTGCAAGCTCGATTCCCCAGATTTTCACCGCCTTTCTCTGAAACAGACGGAATAACTTTGTTCTTTTCTTTCCCTTCATGACGTTCCCCTTCCTTACAATTCACAGCATCAACGTCTCTCTTATGACAGAAAAAAGAGATACTGCGCGTATCTCTTTTTAGTATGTAACAATCTTCGTTTTTCAATCTATGAATTTTTGGAATTTTGCGCCAAAATTTTCATTTCTCTCGCGCTCTCGTAGACGGTGTCGGTAATTTTTACGCCTCCAAGCATTCTCGCGAGCTCTGCAATCTCTTCTTCCTCTTTCAGCCTGCGAATTTTTGAAATGGTATTCTGCCCCACAACGGCCTTTTCTATCAGATAATGACTGTCCGCCATCGCCGCAATCTGCGGAAGATGCGTGATACAGATAATCTGATGGCTTTTTCCGATCACATCCATCTTCTCAGAGACCGCCTGCGCCGTCCTTCCGCTGATTCCGGCGTCAATCTCATCAAAAATCAGCGTGCCGATCTTATCGTTTTCCGCCAGCACTGTCTTTATCGCAAGCATAATGCGCGATAACTCTCCGCCGGACGCTACTTTCCCAAGCGATTTTAACGGTTCTCCGGGATTCGTGGAGATCATAAACTCGGCTTCATCAAATCCGTTGGCGGTATAATCGGAAAGCTGCAAAAATTCCATAGAAAACTGTACGTCAAGAAAATTTAAATCAACTAACGCATTTTGCACCTGTCCGGTCAGTTTTCCGGCAGATTGTTTGCGGATAGCCGACACCTTTTCCGATAGTTTGCGTACTTTCTGACGCGCAGCCTCCAGATCTCTCGTTAATTTTGCATGATATTCGTCAAAATTCTGAAGTTTTTGGATCTCCTGCCTCTTTTGGGCGCATTCTTCTAAAATTTGCTCGATGGAATCCCCGTATTTTGCCTTCAGACGATTGAGCTCATTGAGGCGGTCCTGTGTCTTCGCAAACGTCTCCCCGTCAAACTCCGCATCCTCCATATAGTCTGCCAGCTCTCTGTTAAAATCATTCAAAAGATTGTCGACCTCAGACAGCTGACCGGTCAACCCGCGCAGCGCGTCGTCAAACGCTTCCACACCGCTCAGTTCCCGCAAGGCGCGCCCGATGCGCTCGCTTGCCCCGTCTGTCATCGAAGAGGTCATTTCCTGCGCCGCGCCAAGCGCTTCCATAATCTTCCTTCCATTGGACATCCTCGTAAAATCGGCCTCAAGCCGCGCGTCCTCGCCCGGACATAGCGCTGCAGCCTCAATCTCATCTACTTCGTATTCCAATAGTGAAAGCTCTCTTCTGCGGGACGCTTCGTCTTCCGAGAGCTCTGAAAGCTCCTTCTTTACAGACTGGTAACGGACAAACGCCTCCCTTAGCTTTTCCTTCGGCCCATCCAGCTCTTCTTTCGCGTAATCGTCAAGAATCTCCAGATGTTTTTTCTTTTTCAAAAGCGACTGGTGCTCATGCTGTCCGTGAATATCTATCAAAAGCGAAGCTACCTCCCGCATTTTCGACACCGGAACGCTCTCTGCGTTTATGCGCGCCACGCTTCTGCCGCCCGCTATTCTGCGGCTCATGATCAGACAATCCTCCTCTGTCGTTATTCCCATCTGTTCCAGCTGTTTTCTTGTCTGCGCGCTCGGCACGTCAAAAATCAGCTCTACAAGCGACGGCTCGTCCCCGCCGCGCAGCATCTCCTTTGATATTTTTTCTCCCAAAGCCAAATTGATGGAACCGATGACAATCGATTTGCCGGCTCCTGTCTCCCCTGTCAGAATATTTAATCCCGACGTAAAATCTACTTCCGCCTCGTCAATCAAAGCAAGATTTTTTACATGTAGATTCCGTAACATATTCTCTCCTTCTACTCTCCCACAATTCTTCGAAGTCTTCTCATCAAAGCGGCGGTTTCCTCCACCGTGCGAACCGCGCACATAATCGTGTCGTCGCCCGCGATACTTCCCACAATCTCATGACAGTTCATCGCGTCAAGCGCTGCAGCTACCGCCATCGCCATACCGGAAACCGTCTTTATCACCAAAATATTCTGCGCCATATCCATAGACACAAATCCGTCCTGAAAAACGCGGGTAAACTTTTCCGTCATTTCCCGGCCGCTCTCCGACAGCACCGCGTATTTTTGCCCACCGTCCAAAACCGCCACCTTCGTAAGCTTCAATTCCCGTATGTCCCTCGACACGGTCGCCTGCGTCACAGGATAGCCTTCCCGCTCTAAATGCTCCGAGAGTTCATCCTGCGTGCCGATTTCATACTTTTGTATCAATTCCAGGATTTTCGCCTGCCTGCCTGCCTTCATTCTTTCCCTCCTTCTCAGTTCGGTTTCACGGCATCAGGTATAAACCTGCATTTTTTTGCGCAGTATTTCCAGAAAACTTTTCTTACTGATTTTTAAAACCCGCGCCGACACCTGCGCTTTGTGCACCACAATGCAATCCCCGACCTCGAGCCGAATATTATTGTCTCCGTCGAAACTAACTTCCACCTGCTCGTCTTTTTCGCTTCTACGGCAGCCGATTTCAACCTCTACTTCATCCTGCGGACTGATTACAATACTTCTGGAATTGAGCGTATGGGAATTGATCGGCGTCATCAAAAGCATTTTCGCTTTCGGATCGACAATCGGACCTCCCGCGGACATGCTATAACCCGTAGAACCGGTTGGCGTCGCCAAAATGATTCCATCCGCCCGAAATGAATACAGATATTCTCCGTTCACATACACATTGAGGTTCACAATCTGAAGCGCCCCGCTTCTGTGAATCACAATGTCGTTCATCGCCGTAATCTCTTCTGTCCGTTCCCTTCGCTTCAAAGCATAACCCGCGAGCATCATACGCTCTTCCAACAAATAATGATCCGCAAACAGCTCGTCTATCGCATTCTCAATCGTACTCTCCTCCAATTCGCACAGATAGCCGAGCTTTCCCAGATTCACGCCGACTAACGGCATCCCAAACGCGACAATGTCGCGCGCCGCGCGGATAAAGGTCCCGTCCCCGCCAACAACAATGATACACTCCGTTTCCTCCGGTATTTTGGCGCGCTGCACCGTATAGCTGCCACGACTGTCCACGCTCACTGTATACGACGCGGTTCCGCCTTTACGCTCTATGTATGAAATTATATTTTTCGTCAAACGCATTCCTTCATCTTTTAATGCGTTTGTGACTATAAAAAAATGCTTCATTTTATGATAATGACGTATGGGCAGCTTCCACGACTGCCTTCACATCAACGGCCTCCTTCACTATCCCCTCACTGCCCTTCTGGATATACGCAAGGTACTCTATGTTGCCCTCCGGCCCCTTTATCGGCGAATATGTGAGATCAAGGACCGCAAACCCCGCCTCACACGCAAACGCAATCACCTTATCGATCACTTCCTCATGCACAAGACGGTCTCTGACCACACCTTTTTTCCCTACTTTTTCCCGACCGGCCTCAAACTGCGGCTTAATCAGGCAAACCATTTTTCCGTCGTCCTTTAAAAGCTCGCGCGCCGGAAGCAAAATCTTGGTCAAGGAAATAAATGAGACGTCCACCGAGGCAAAATCCAGCGCCTCCTCAATATCGTTTCGCGTCACATAGCGGATATTCGTCTTCTCCATACAGACAACGCGCGGATCCTGGCGCAGTTTCCAGGCAAACTGCCCGTATCCCACATCCACAGAATAAACCTTATCCGCGCCGTTTTGCAACATACAGTCTGTAAATCCGCCCGTAGAAGCTCCGATATCCATACAAACCGTATGCGAAAGCGCAATCCCAAATTGCTCCATCGCCTTTTCTAACTTCAACCCGCCGCGGCTGACATATTTCAGCGTATTTCCCCGAACCTCAATTGATGATCTAATGTCAAAGGACTGGCCCGCCTTATCCTCGCGCTGCCCCTCCACAAAAACATTTCCCTCCATAATCATCGTCTTTGCTTTCTCTCTGGAAGGGGCAAGTCCTTTTTCCACAAGTAGTACATCTAATCTTTCTTTCATAGATTCGCTCCAATTTTCTCTATCACGGACTCTGCGTCAATGCCTGTCTCATGATATAAAATATCTAGGCTGCCATGTTTTACATACCCGTCCGGTATTGCAACGGAAATGCATTTTACCGATATCCCTTGATTCATATAAAAAAGCCTGACCATCTCGCCGAAACCGCCGTGGCTGACATTTTCTTCCATTGTCACGACAAGCGAATGCCTCTGCGCAATTTCCCGCAGCATTTCCTCGTCAAGAGGCTTGGCAAAACGGGCGTTGACAAGGCTTACCCTGTGTCCTTTGGACTTTAATTCATTCCTGACGACTTCGGCCGTCTTAACCATGCTTCCTAAGGCGACGAGCGCAATCTCCTCCTCCTCATAGATCATTTCGCTCCTGCCGTACGCAATCGGCTCACGAAATCCTTTTAAACCGTCGTATGCCTCTCCTCTCGGATAGCGAACTGCAATCGGCGAATCAAAATTCACCGCAAATTTAATCATATCGGAGAGCTCCCATTTATTTTTGGGCGCCATTATCGTCATATTCGGAATCACCGACAAATAAGAAATATCAAAAATTCCCTGATGCGTCTCGCCGTCGCTCCCCACAATTCCCGCGCGGTCAATCGCGAACACAACCGGCAGATTCTGAATGCAAACGTCATGCAAAATCTGATCGTACGCTCTTTGCAGAAAAGAAGAATATACCGCCACAATCGGCTTTAAACCTGCAGCCGCAAGTCCGGCGGCAAACGTCACCGCATGTGCCTCCGCAATCCCCACGTCAAAAAAACGCTCCGGAAACATGTTGCGAAAACGCTTTAAACCCGTTCCGTCCGCCATAGCGGCCGTAACCGCTACCACCTTCTCATCCCGGTCTCCAAGCTTTCTCATCACCGTCGAAAAAATATCCGTATAATTTGCCTTTACCCTGCTTTTCGCGGGAAGCCCCGTATCGATACAAAACGGCTCCGTGCCGTGAAAGCGCGCCGGATGCCGCTCCGCCGGCGCGTATCCTCTGCCCTTATTTGTAAGAACGTGTACAAGAACGGCCCCGTCCACTTTCGCAGCTTCTCTTAGCACTTTCGTCATCGCCACGATATCATGTCCGTCCACGGGCCCCAGATACAAAATCCCCATATTTTCAAAATACATACCCGGTATTACAAGCTGCTTCAGCCCGCTCTTGGTCCTGCGAATCCGCTCGATAATACGTTCCCCGTATTTTGGAATACTGCTCAACGAATTCGTAATTCCGGTTTTCAGCTCTTTATAGGATTCCGCGGTCCTAAGTCCCGACAAATATTTTGATATGCCGCCCACATTCTCGGAAATCGACATATTATTGTCGTTCAAAACCATAATAAAATTACTGTCTAATTTTGACGCATTATTCAGCGCCTCATAGGCCATTCCTCCTGTCAGCGCCCCATCGCCGATCACGGAAACCACCTTATAATCCTCCCCCTTAATTTCTCTTGCCGCCGCATAGCCAAGCCCGGCCGAAAGCGACGTAGAGCTGTGCCCGGTGTCAAAACTGTCGCAAGCGCTCTCATGGCGTTTTGGAAAGCCGCTCATTCCGCCGTATTTGCGCAGCGTGTCAAATCCCGCCTTTCGTCCCGTCAGAAGCTTATGCGTATAGGATTGATGTCCCACATCCCATATAATCTTATCTTTTGGCAGTTCAAACACCAGATGCAGCGCCATCGTCAGTTCTATGACGCCAAGATTGGAAGCCAGATGACCTCCGCTTACCGACAGCTTTTCAATTAGGAATTCACGAATCTCCTGCGCCAGCAAATTCCAATCACACGGTTCTACTTTTTTTATATCATTTTCTTTTTCAATTTTTTCTAATACCATACCGGTACCTCATTATTTTTCTCTATGTATTAAGAATGACAAAAGCTCTGTCAAAAACTCATTTTTTACGACAAGCGCCTGCAGTTTTTTTATGGCGTCCTGCGATAAACGCGCCACATCCTCCGCCGACTTCTCAATCCCTTCGTAGGTAACGTACGTCGCCTTTCCGTTCTTTTCATCGCTGCCAACCGGTTTCCCAAGAACCTCCTCGGTGCTTGTCACATCCAAAATATCATCCTGTATCTGAAATGCAAGACCGACACAGTTCGCAATCTCTGAAATCCGGCTCTGCTCGTTTTTTGTCGCGCCCGCCAAAATTGCGCCGATCAGCATAGCCGCCTCTATCAGTGCTCCCGTCTTGAGACGGTAAATAAAATCAAGCTGTTCTCTCGTGACTTCCTTTGTCCGATCCGTCTCGATATCAACAGTCTGCCCCCCGATCATGCCGAATATTCCGGCTCTGGCGGAAAGTATCTGAAGCGCCCTTGCAATATTATGATTCTCCGGCTCGATTTCCAGCGCCCCAACCGCCGTCTCAAACGCCAGATTCAAAAGTCCGTCTCCCGCCAGAATCGCAACCGCCTCTCCATAGACAATGTGCGTCGTCTTGCGGCCGCGTCTGTACTCGTCATTATCCATCGCCGGAAGATCGTCATGGATCAAAGAATACGTATGGATCATCTCTATTGCGGCCATAAACGGCTCGATCACTTCCGATTTGCCGCCAAACATCCGATATGTCTCCTGCATTAACATCGGACGCAGGCGTTTCCCGCCCGCCATCATACTGTAATTCATAGCCTCAATGACTGTCTTTTGATATCCTGTCTCTTTTGGCAGGTATTTTTTTATAATCTCTTCAATTGCCGCCGCCCGGAGGGCGATTTGTTCCTTTATCTCCATCTCAGCCTCCTATAAGCTTTCCAATTCTCCCTGCTCATTTAACACAAGCATCTGCTTTTCTACTTTTTCTATCTTATCATTGCATTCTTTTATCTTTTTCATTCCCTTTTCATACATTTTAAACGCATCTTCCAGAGAGATATCCGCTCCTTCCAACCGTTCGATCAGCTCTTCAATCTGTAAAAAGCATTCTTCCAGGGTTTCTTCTTTTTCATGTTCCGCTCTCTGCCCCATCGCCTCTCCTCTCTTTTTCCTCTGTTCGCATCACAGAGGCATAAATGTTCCCGTTCAACACATGAATATCAAGCGTCTCCCCCTCCCGGACCTGTCTGACATCGCTAATCCCTCTGCCATCCGGCCCGGCGACAAAGGAATATCCCTGCCACAATCTCTTTAACGGAGAGATCCCGTCGAGCCTGCCCGCAAAAAACTCGAGCCGGCGTTTTCTGGCTAAAAGCAAGTCCCGCATCTGCCTCCGTAACGTTTCCTCAAGTCCCGCCGCATACTGGCGTTTCTGGTTTAACTGATTTGCCGGACTTAGGTAGCGCAGATGCTTTTGCATCTGTTTAAGCCTCCCTCTCGCCCCGGCAAGCTGCGCAGACATATTTTTCTCTAAAAGAACGCGGCAGTTTCCCAGTTTTTCATAAAACGCCCGGATATCAAATACCGCAAGCTCGGCCGCCGCCGAGGGTGTGGGCGCGCGCATATCCGCGACATAATCTATGATGGTTGTATCCGTCTCGTGTCCGACCGCCGAAATGACGGGCGTGCCGCACTCAAACACCGCCCTCGCGACAATCTCCTCATTGAACGCCCACAAATCTTCGATGGAACCTCCGCCCCTTCCGACAATCAACACGTCAAGCCCCATAGCGTCAAGCGCGCGTATCCCGTTTACAATACTGGCCGCCGCGCCCTCGCCCTGCACCAGCGCCGGGTACAAGATTAACTGCACATACGGATTTCTTCTTCCGGAAATATTGCAAATATCCCGGATCGCCGCCCCGGTAGACGCTGTCACAATCCCGACGCGCATCGCAAACTTCGGAATCGGCCTCTTATACTCCGCCGCAAACATCCCCATTTCCTCAAGCTCTCTTTTCAGCGCCTCATATCTCAGATATAATTCGCCGGTTCCCGCCGGAATAATTTTCTTGGCATACAACTGGTATTTCCCGTCTCTATCATAAACCTCTATCGAACCGGACGCCACAATATGATCGCCGTCGCGCATCATAAAAGAAAGGCCTTTTCGATTTCCTGAAAACATTATCGCGTTCAACGCGCTCCCCTCGTCTTTTATCGTAAAATAAATATGGCCCGACGGATGGTATTTACAGTTTGACACCTCTCCGCTCACCGAAATATGATTCAGCACAAAATCCTGTGCAAACATATTTTTTATATAATGGTTGATCTGAGCTACTTTATATATGTTTTCTTTCATGCAATCTTTGCCAGCACCCCGTTAACAAACGACGGCGAATCCTTTGCGCCATACCGCTTCGCAAGCTCAACCGCTTCGTTTATTGCAACTCCGACCGGGATATCCTCCTCATATTTGATCTCGTACACGGCCAGCCGGATGATCGCCAATTCAACCTTCCCCATTCGCGTCGTCTTCCAGCCATGCGCCGCCTTATTAATCATTTCGTCAATTTCTTTCAGCCTTTCCAGTACGTCGCCACACTTGCTTTCCATATAGCTGTGATTCGCTTTGGTAGCAGCCTTCGCCTCGTCCAGCGACAAGTGGAACTGCTCCGCCATGTCCGCTTCCTCATAAAATTCTATACGAAACAGCATCTTAAAAATCTGTTCCCTGAGTTCTCTTCTATTCATACTGGTTCCTCTCAATTTTTCACCAAATCTGCAATTTCTGATTGATTGTTTCTTCTATAACCACAAACAAAATTAAAAGTGAATATATAAAAACTGTATCCATCAGCTAAACTGGCTGATAACATTAACCTAAATCTAATTACAACACGTATATATTTCCCAAAGATAAAAAGGATGTCTTGACAGACACCCTTAATTATACAACATTTTCCCTCATTAAAAAAGCATTATTTCGTATTTTTCATGTCTACGCTGGCAATCCGTACATTGACGCCTTCGACTCCCAGCCCCGTCATCGTCTCTATCGCCGTCTTGATTTTCTCCTGGACTTTAGAAGAAACCTTCGGAATGGAATAGCCGTACCCAATATTCAGCGCCACATCCACCACGACAGATTCCTCCCCAACCTCTACCTTGACGCCTTTGGAAAGATTCTTCATCCCAAGCTTACTGACGAGCTCGTTCGTGATATTTCCTGCCATGGAAGCTACGCCCTCCACTTCGGTAGCGGCAAGACCTGCGATAATCGCCACCACCTCATCAGCAATACGTACCTCACCCAGAGTATCCTCTTTTATCTTAACTATCTTTCTATCTTCAGCCATATTTCTGCCTCCTAAGTGATATTATATGGACATTATAACAGAAAATTCACCTTTTGGAAACTATTTTTATTTTTATATCATTTCTGCATATAAATTTTCACCTGTGTATTCCATATCCGAGAACGGCTCGTTTTCCTTGCTCAGCCTTACCCCTCCGACCCGTCGGATCTGCTCTATCTGTTCTATATAGTACGCTACCGCATCTTTCGCCTCCTCAAACTGTCTCAACCGTGCAGGCTCATTCCAGTTCCTCAGGTATACCATATTATAATCAATATAAGCGATCATTGCAAAATCATCATTCACAGGATTGAGAAACGTCTTTTGCATACAGGCGCGCATATCGCGTGCCAGGATAACTTTTTTCTTCTGTTTTATTTCCGGTCGCTTCTCTGTGTCCGTCTCTTTTGTTTCCTTCTTTTTTTCCATCGCGTCGACGGCTTTCGCCGCCCTCTCCATCGCCTCAAAAATATCAAGCTGTCCCTTCGGCAGCTCTCGCTTCGCTCCCATCTTCTTCTCTCCCTTCCGCCGTCATATCCGGTCAATGGCGCCGGACTAAAATATGGCACCGCATACAGAAAAAATGCGGAGCCGCCGCATACATGCAGCAGCTCCGCAAATCATTGATAAAATCTCAGATCTCATCCGCTATTTTACCGTTACCTTTACCTTCTTTGTCTTTTTATTACATTTAATTACAATCATGGTTTTCCCTTTTTTCTTCGCTTTAATCTTACCCTTCGAAGATACGGTCGCAACCTTTTTCTTTGTCGAAATATATTTCACTTTATAACGCGAAGTAATATATTTCTTAACAACGCTAAGCTGGAATGTCTCGCCCTTCTTCATTGTCAGCTTTGACTTATTTACCGTAAGCTTCGTTACTTTTACAGGCGCCTTCTGTGCCTTAATTGTAATTGTCGCCGTCGCGCCGTACTGCGTCGTCACTGTAATCTTTGTGGAACCTTTTTTCTTCTTTGCTTTAATCTTGCCTGTCTTTGATACCGTTGCGATCTTTGTATTGCTGCTCTTATAAGAAACAATCTTATCTCCCGGCTGCAATCCGATTGCCTTCAAAGCCGTCGTCGATTTCTTAAACTGCAGCGGACAGGTCTTGTAGGTTACGTTCCATTTTACGGTCGGCTTATTTACCTGAATAACAACAGATACCTTTGCGCCTCCCGCGGTAGCCGTAATTGTCGTCTGTCCAGCGGCAACGCCTGTGATAACGCCCCTGCTGTCTATTCTTGCCGCAGCCTCATTGCTTGAAGACCAGGTAATTGCAGCCGCCGGGGATACCGTCGTGCTTGCCGTTATCTGCTGTCCGATTAAGATCGTATTTGACGGTACCCGAATCGGAGCGATCGTATACTTTGTCGTAGTACCCGGTTTGTCTGTAATTGTAATGGAAATCGTATCCAAACCGTCTCCCGCAACCGCCGTAATCACAACCGTTCCCGGTTTTAAAGCTTTCACCTTTCCGTTTTCATCCACAGTCGCAATATCCGGTGCGCTTGAAATAAAGAATGCTTTCTTATTCGTTGCGTTTTCCGGTTCAAACGTCGCGTTCAGCGTCATCTCCTCTCCGGTATACATCGCCGTCTTATCTTTGTTCAGCGTAATCTTTGATACCGGCACCTCATCCTTATTCATAACCGTAAATGTAATGATATCGAAAAGTCCGTTTGAAGAGGTCGCCGTAATTGTAACGAATCCGGCCTTCAACGCCGTTACGTTTCCTTCCGCGTCCACCTTGGCAACATCCGGCGCGCTTGACTTGTATGTAAGCGTCTTATTGGTGGCATTCTCAGGCTGTACCTCCGCGTTAATCTTCACCGTATCGCCAACCATGATGCTGCTCGCAGACGGCGTAATCGTTACGCCTGTCACCTCAATCTTATCATCCGAACTCTGTCTCTTTGCGGCTACCGTGATGTATGTCGTAGCGATCGGCACATCGTTTACGCATACGGAAATCAATGCCGTTCCTACCTTATTTGCCGTCACCTTACCGTTTTCGTCTACTGTCGCAATTTTTTCCGTGTATGACTTCCACGTGTACGCAGTTCCCGCCGGAGTAACCGTTGCAGTCAGATCCATCGTCTCGCCGCGCACCATAATGTCGTCCGGTTTTGTAATCTCAGCCTTCTCGCTCGGAAGCTCGTCTCCGTCGTATACCGTGACAATCGCATAGCCCGTCGTTCCCGCTACCGTCGCGGTAATCAACGATACGCCCGGTTTTGACGCCGTAATTTTTCTGTCGTTGTCAATTCTTACAACAGAAGCATTGCTGCTCTTCCACTCCGCTGCGGAAGCGGAAAATTCCTTATTCGGAATTGTGTCAAATGTCAATGTCTTTTCTTCTCCGATCAGCAGCTGTCCAAAATCAGAACCGTCCACCGCGCGGATCGTCACACTGTCAAGCTCAGGATTTTTTACCGTAAAGTCGCGGGAACCAACCGCGCCGTCCGCTGTCTCCACACGGATCGTAGCATTTCCCTCGCCGACTGCCTCTACATTGCCGTCT
The DNA here is from genome assembly GCA_947383215.1 of uncultured Roseburia sp. Taxonomy (GTDB): domain Bacteria; phylum Bacillota; class Clostridia; order Lachnospirales; family Lachnospiraceae; genus Roseburia_C. The sequence goes on along the minus strand of CANDCP010000019.1, from coordinate 24,347 downwards.
TTGTCAACGGTAATCGCATTCGGGTTTGTTGAGGTCCAGGAAACCGCCTCGCCCTTTCCAACCGTAACGTTTGCAATATCGCCAACCTTTAAGGTCGTCTGCGTCGCCTCGATATTGGCAATCTTCGGCACTTCTGTCTCATACTGCTTAATCTCATATCCCTCCGGAACGCCCAACTGTGCATATACCTGTCCCAATGCATTCAGTTCGCCGGTCTCATAATCAAAGATACCGGACGCCCCGCCGTAATCGTCATTCGGATCAAACGGGAACCATGCGTAGTGCTCAACATAATCCCTCTCCTCTAATCCGTTGATTACTTCCGTCATAAACTCGATAACGCGCTTCTGCGTCTGCGGGTTTCCACCCTTCCAAACCTTGTTATCATTCCACTCTGCCACACCAAACTCTGTAATCCAAATCGGTTTGCCTGTCAGCGCGTAAGTATCGTCGATCATCTTTAAGAATCCTTTGGCGCTGCACCCTGCATCATAAGAGTGAACCGCAACGAAATCATAATCCCATCCCTTATCGCGGTTTGCGTCCATCAGATCCATGAAATCATACCACCATCTGTCCGGTCCGTCAATATTATTCATGGTAACGCTTCCGTTACAGTACGGAGCCGCAATCGCCGTTGCCGGAGAGCCGATCCGAAGGCCGGAATCCATAAATGACTGCCATGCCTCCTCCACGGATGCCGGACGCTCGCGTTTCGCGTCAGGATTCGCCGCGTTATAACGGTCTACCCATGCCTGCGCGGACGCAATCGACACAGGAACGTTCGACTGATCTGACCAGTCCGGCTCATTGTAAGACAATACGGTTCCGTATTTCTTGTTCGCCGGATCGCTCTGCCACTCTGCGCCGTAATTGCCCCATAACATCGGTACAAACGTTAATTTCTCATCTGTTCCAAGCGCCTCGCCCGTCGCCCAGTGATAATACCAGCTAAGATTCATATCCTCTACGCGGTGCAGCGTCGCCCAGCCAACGCCTTTTTTCGAAAGGAAAATATCAATCTCATCCGTCTTCGCGCCTGTATTCGCCTGAATATAGAAAGTATGTTTTGCAACCTTCACACTATAAGTCACGTTAAACAGTTTAATCGTCCCGTCTTCCGTTATCATAAAATCATCGGTAGACTTTGCATTTTCAAGCTGATCCTGTGTAATTGTATAAACTTTTTCTCCGTCGAAATAGATATCGTAAGAAGTCGCGCCCTCCAACGGATAAAATTCTGTCGTAATCTGTCCTGCCGGATTGAGCTCGTCCGCAATCGGAGTGATGACCGCGTTTTTCTGCCATGCAGACGGAGTGCTTACGTCAATCTTCTTGCCCTCGATCGCTTCCTGCACGTTGATGGTACGAATGATATCCCAACGCTGTCCGTCCGTACTCTGCTGTCCCTCGTCGCCGTTACCTGTATTTGCCGACTGATTTAAAGGAAGTCCATCTGTCTTAGAAGCGCCGTTCACATTAATTACGAGACCGGAAGCTTTGTTCTCAAACTTCACAAATCCCTGATGAACCGTCTCGTCAACCTTCCAGAGCTGACTGTCGCTTCCGCTGTAATCATTCAAAATAAGCTGCGCGCCGTCTTCGGTCGAAGAATTTTCAACATCAACCACCAGATCCGTTGCCATGGAACGCAGAACTACATATTCTGACGAATCCGGATTCTCTACGCTGTCCGGAACGTCAAGCGCAAAGAACTGGCTTGCCCTTCCCGCGTATGTGCTCTGAACAACCGGTCTTCCGGCCTTTGTTCCGCCCGCCTCAATAACCTTCTCCGTCGATTTGTTTGCGATTACGAGATATCCTTTGCTGTAATCAAGATTGATATCAATCGTGAAATGCTTTGTAGCCGTAATCGACGGGTCATCTTTGTCTGTAACCGTAATTACGTATTCGCCGTTTTCCTTAATTTCGGTTCCTTCCGTATAAGGCACCGCCTGACCGTTCTTTGTCAGAACAACCGTATATTCATTGTCTCTGTAATTTACCTTTGCAGATACCGGAGCTTTGTAGGTTTTCCCTTCGTTTACGCCGATAATACTCGGAACTTTTTTGTACTCTTCCGTCCTTGAATCGTCCACAAGACTTACATCTGTAAAATACATTGTATGTTTCTGGAAATTCTCTATCGTAAACGGATAATCTTCATACGCCGTCTTTGTAAACTGTCCCAGTAAGAATGTAAGGCTTACCATACCCGTCTGCTCAGCCGTATACGTTTCCGTAAACGTCTGCTCCTCCGTATCGAGCAGGAAATAACGCTTCGGCATTTTCATGCCGGTCAATTCCACCGCAATCGGCCTCTTTACGGTACTTGACGCCTTAAAGCTTAATTTATATGTCTTTCCTCGTTCTACCTGAATATTTTCCGGAGTATGAAGCTGCGTAGACCAGTCTACCGGTCCCTGATCGCCCCACTCTGTCCACCAGTTCAGGAAAAATTCCATATTAACCGCAACTCTGTAATCGTTCGTCATATTTGCGGTTCCGCTGTAACGCTCGTTAAACCATGTGATCCAGCCCGAAAAACCGTTCTCAAAGTTTCCGTTTTCAACCAGATTTCCGTCCGCCGGCAGAATCGTTACGAAAACAGGCTCCGCATTTTCATATCCGCCTACTTCCAGACTAACCGCATAGTGATCCGGCTCCACAAACACACTCTGATCAATGGTCAATGTCGACTGAAATTTATCGGTTCCAACCGAAACCGTCTGAAAGCTGTATTTTTCAGAAGGAATCTCCGCGCCGTCTACCTTTACAACCATCGGACGATCCTCCGGAATGCCCAGTCCGCTTGCCGACGACGCGTTTATAACGACATCCTCTCCCAAAACGACCTTTGTGCTTTCCAGTCCGAAGCTTAATCCCATGATATTTGCTCTCGGGAATACCGCGCCAAGCGCGTCGGCAACGCCGGCAACCCAGACGCCGAAGTTGTCAAGCAGCACCTCGCCGTCAGACGTAAGCGTAAGCGTCGCTTCCCCCGATTTTGAAGCCACAAAATTTTCTCTGTAACGAACGGTATATTTCTCAATCTCTTCCGTCTTGATTTCCTGTACCGTCCCGTCCGCATATGTAATCGTCGCTTTAATATTTGCCTTTTTCGCGGCCTGATACGGCGTTCTCGCCGCGTATGTCCCTGCGTAGGTTATGCCTTCTTCCAGCTGAATTCCCTTATAAGTAATACTGCCGCCGCCTGCCGGAAACTCCAGACGATTTCCCGCGCCGCCTTCCGGCATTCCAACCGTTCCGCCTACGAGATCAAATCTGTCCGTATCTACAAAATCCGGATCGGTCAACACAATATATTTCTCTCTAGCGCCCTTTTGCTCCAGACGGATATTGGACAGCGTGACGGAATGTTCCCCTTCCCAGCCAACGCCAGGCTCTTCCGCTCCCATCTGAATCGCAAAGTTACCGCTGACGTTACGCACCGGTATCTCGACGTCATACTCCACATGCTGTTTTTCGCCCGCTTTTAACTCTGTCGGCTCGATCAACGCGATATCCCCGTTCTCAAAGCCGTTATTCCCCTCCTTGCCTTCCTGGATACCGGAGTAAATCGTCCGGTCCATTGTGGAAACCACGTCAAATGAAACTGTGTAGGTTTTCTTATAGAGAACCGTAACGGCCTGATTCAACGCAACGGTCCACGGTCCTGCATGTTTTCCCGCTTCGCCCGTATTTTTGATATCCACACGGATACCCTCCTCCACACGGTTAAAGCTTGCGTCCGTGCCATATCCCTCCCAGATCATGGCAAACGTATCCCAACCATCCATACCATAAGCAAATGTCCCGTTTTTTACTACAAATGCCTCATTCAACTCCTGCTGAGACACTGCTCTTGATTCCGGATTTGCATTCTCGTCTCCCTCAGCCGCCGACACATGAAGCGCCGAAAACTGAATGGACGTAACAACCATTGCCACAGAAAGCAAAATCGAAGCAATCCGACTGGTTAATTTTTTTCTGTTACCCATCTTTTTCACCTTTCCTCTCTTTTATATCCTGCCGCGCAAAAACGGCAAAAACATAATTGTGGTTACAGTATAACGACTGTCCCCTTGTATTTCAATTGAAATGCCGGAATAAAAAAGCGGGGGAAATATGATTGCATATCATTTTCCCCCTAAGGATAAAATTTTACTAGGAAGGGAAATTTCCCTTCCCAGTAAAGGCGACCGACCGGTCTCTTATTGTACCGTAATCTGTTCCACAGATTCGGTTTTTCCGTATACTTTCTTTCCTGTGGAATCCTTTTTATACGCCCTTATGCGCACATAATACGTTCCCGCTTTTACCTTCACGGTCTGCACGGCTTTCTTACCCGAAACCACCTTCTTGCCTTTCTTTAACTTTTTATCCTTCGCAACGGTCACTTCATATCCCGCCGCTTTTTTAACTTTTTTCGCCTCCGCTCGGATCGTTCCCTTTTTCGGGCTGCTTAAATCTGTGATCGCCGTCTTATCTACTTTTACTTTTTCCCACTTTGCATACAGCGTATAATCTCTGGCAGCGTTTGATTTAATTTTCGTTATTTTTTTCTTATACTTCTTATCCGTATACCAGCCTTTAAAGAGATATCCCTTTCGCGCAGGTTTTTTCAATTTCACAACCTCTTTGTAATATGTCGACGGATTGGCCTCGTTATTTTTTCCTTTCTTTAACTTATAAGTTATTTTATATCCAACCCTCACCTGACACGCGGCGCTTACGTTGCTGCCGTCTGCCGCCGTCGCCTTTATCGTCGCAACGCCGTAATTTTTCGCCGTAACCGTTCCATTTGCGTCCACGGATGCAACCGCAGGGTCGCTGGTTTCCCAGGTCACATTTTTGTTTTGCGCATTCGCCGGAAGTACCGTGACGCGAAGCTGTATCGACGCGCCTTTCGCGACCTTGTGTACGCTCTCTTCCAGTCGGATGGATGTCACTTTGATAACCTGCGGATATTCGCCCTCTGTGGACGATGCCGCCTCTACCTCAACGACGCACTCCGCCTTTTTCCCGTTTGCGGCCGCAGCCGTTATTGTCGTCGTTCCGACTCCGACTGCCAAAACCTCTCCGCCGTTGACTGTCGCAACGCTCTCCTTTGAGCTTGACCAGGCAAGCGCTTTATCTTCGGCGTCTTTCGGCAATACTTCCGCCGTCAGCTTTAATGTCCCGCCGACCTTTAATTTTGCGGCGTTTGTATTGAGCGTAACCGACTCCACCTCCGGCGCGTTTCCTTTTACCGTGACAATACATTCCGCTTTCACCCCGTTCGCGGCAAATACCGTTATGGTAGCCGTTCCGGCTCCAATCGCCTGAACCTGCGCGACTGACGGCACGTCCGTCTCGTCTCCCGTCCTGACTACCGACGTGATCTCTTCGTCGGAAGACTTCCAGTAAAGCGTCTTCCCTGCCGCGTCTTCCGGAACTGCTTTCGCAGAAAGTTCCAATGTATCCCCGATTTCAAGCTCCGCCGTCTGCCTGCTGATTTCCACGCGCTCTACCTTAGGATCCGAACTCTCCGGTCCTACGGTAATCAGGCACTCCGCTTTTTTACCGTTCTTCGCCTCCGCCGTTATCGTTGTCGTCCCTTCGCTGATTGCCCGAACCTTTCCTTCATCGACGGTTGCAACGTTTTCTTTCGAACTTGACCACGTCAGCGTCTTATCCTCTGCATCCTCCGGCAACACGGTCGCATTTAAGGTAAACTCTTCGCCAACCGTCATCTCTTTTGCCATCGTCTCAAAGGCAACCGATTCTACTTCCTTCTCTTTTTGTTTCTTAACCGTGACCGTACATTCCGCCGTCTTCTCATTTGCGGAAGAAGCCGTGATCACCGCTGTTCCGTCTGAGACTGCCGTTACCGTTCCGCCGCTGACCGTCGCCACCTTGTCATCCGACGTAGACCAGATGATTGTCTTGTCTGTCGCATCCTCCGGCAGCACAGACGCCGTCAACGCTAAGGTATCTCCGACGATAAGCTCTGCTTCACTCTGACTGATTGTTACAGACTCGACCTCTATCTTATCGCCCGTCGTCGTTTTTGCTTTTACCGTCACGGTGCACTTTGCCGTCTTCCCGTTTGACGTGGAAGCTGTAATGAACGCGGTTCCCTCTCCGACTGCCTTTACCACGCCGTCTTTTACCGTCGCCTTCGTATTATCCGATGAAGACCAGGTAATGGTTTTGTCCTTTGCGTTCTCCGGAAGTACGCTTGCCGTCAATGTAAACTCCTCGTCAACCGTAAGCTCTATCTCATTCCTGTTAAGCGTTACCGAATCCGCTTCCGCCTCATCCGGGCCGCCCGATCCGTTCTCCTTCACCGCCACAACGCACTTTGCCGTCTTTCCGTTTGACGCGGACGCCGTAATATTTACGGTTCCAGGCGCAACCGCCTTTACCACGCCGTCTTTTACCGTTGCGACTGCATCATTCGAGCTGCGCCAGGTAATTGATTTATCCTTTGCATCCTCCGGCAATATACTCGCCGTCAGCGTTAGCTCTTCTCCAACCGCAAGCTCCGCTTTGCTCGCGCTTAAAGTCACAGAGCTTACCTCTTTGTCCGAATCGCCCGGTGTCTCCGGCAGCGTTACCGTCACCTTACACTCTGCCGTCTTATTATTTCCGGTCTTTGCCGTTATCGTCGCAATTCCCGCGCCGACCGCGGTGATTACGCCGTCCTCCGCCGTTACAATCGTATCGTTGCCGCTTATCCATACGACGGTCTTATCCGTCGCATTATCCGGCGCAATTACCGCTGTCAGCTTTTCTTTCTGTCCGACTTCCATTTTTAATTCTGTCTTATTTAGCGCAATCGACTCTGCCTCCACCTGCGCATTTCCGGAACCGCTGACCGTAACGCCCCCGATATCGGCGCTGTAATCGCTTGGCTCATAATTCTTTGAGGAAGGAACCGCCACTGCCCAGTAATAATACGTCCCGTCCGTCAGAGCCATATCCGTATAGCCCGCCGTATACACCGTTGTGAGCGCGGCCTTTTCGCCCGTCGCGGAATTTGAACGATACACACGGTAGCTGTGCGCGTTTTCAACCTCATCCCAGCTTAGCTTTACCGCATCTTTTCCGGATAACACAGCTTTTACCGCCGGTGCGGCCAGTTTTTCCGTAATCTGAACAGACGATGTCGCCTCGCTGTAATCGCTCCTCGCAAGACCGGAATTCTCAGCCGGCACCGCCACAATGCGGTACTGATACGTTCCAGCCGAAAGACTGCCATCCGTATAACTCGTCTCCGTCACCGTCGCAATTCTCCGTTTCGGCAAAATCCCGGTTGTACGGTATACTTCATAGGACGCGGCTCCCGCAACTGCTTCCCAGTCTAATTTTATCTGATTCTCTCCGCTCTTTTGCGCCGTTACGGTTGTCGTCTCAAGCGCCGCAGCCTTCGCGCTGATGGAAACGCCGGCGATATCGGCGCTGTATTTACTCGCGCCGTACACCGCGTCATTCTCCCCCGGCGCCGCGACTACCCAGTAATAATAAGTTCCCTCTGTCAGATTTTCGTCCGTATAAGAGACTTCTGTCGTCGTCTTGATCAATTTCTTCGCAGCCTTTGTAGAAAGCGCACGGTAAACCTGGTACTCCCGCACGTTCGCGACCGCATTCCAGCTAAGCTGCGCCGCGTTTTCGCCTTTCTTTGCCGCCGTTACAACCGGCGCGGCCAGCTGAATTCTCTGATCATCCCCTTTTCCGTACAGTTCCAGCTCGTATATCGAATACCCGTAACCGCCGACGCGCTCTGTTCCATGCATGCGGACATATTTTGCGGAATGAACCGTATCAAATTTTATTGAAAAATTGTCTCCGCCCTTTCCGTCGGTCTTTGCGAACGCCGTCTCCCAGTTTTGCCCGTCCTCAGATACGTCGATCGTATATACTTTCGCAGCGGCCGCCTCCCATTTAATGGAAAAACCTCCAATCTGCGTCGTCTCCTTGAGCTCGATCGTCAATGTCTGCGGATCCTGCGCCTCCGATTCCCATCGCGTGCCAGGGTCGCCGTCCGTAGCCTTTGACGCCGCGCTGCCTTCATTTATCTCGCTGCTCGCCGTCACTTTCGCATCGGCAAGCGAAATCTTTGGCATGCCGGTCATATCGCCTTTTTCTTCTTCTCCGACTGTCGGCGGCGTCGTACCTTTTTTATATATTTTAATCCAGCTCAAAAAGATCTCATCAAAATCTTCCTGCCCTTTGGAGAAATACATCAAAAGATCCTGTTTGCCCGCCTCCAGAGTGAGCTCTCCGCGCAATACGCTCCAGGTCTCTTTCTTCCAGTCTCCCTCATTCACAAAGGAGAGCGTCGAGAGCGTCTCGTCAGACAGACTGCTCTTTGTGCGGATCGTACCGCCCGTTGTTTCGCGGACAGATTTGATATTGTACTCTATTACATAATCTCCGGCTTCCTCCACGTCAACCTTATACACAAGCGACGCATTGTTTTTGATTGCGCCCACCACGCTCCCCTCTTCCGTATCGTTTGTAAGCGAACAGTTGAAGTTCGAGTGATAATCCGCCGCTCTGATGACGCCCGGCACCCCGTACACGTCTTCGTAAAAATCTGCCGGCGGCGCTTCTTCGCCGTATGTTCCGCTCTTTGTCGGATCGACATCCACAAGAGAATTCGCCGCAACCACCACGGTTGCCGTTACGCCCTGCGCATTCCGAAACTCCACGCGAATCGGCTCGCTCTTCGGATTCCATACAGTCGCCGTATACGTTCCGTCCTTCTTAAACACCTGATAAGAGGTATAATTGGAGGACCAGATCTCATCCGTAAACTGTCCCTTTGCATTCATATTCTGAAGATACCAGTAGGAACTGTAAAGCTCGTCGCGCTCTTTCGCAAGATTACTTGTATGCTGTCCGGCCTCATCGACCTGGCTCCACTGTTCGTCCCAGACCTTTACCGCCTGACCGGCGTCTGTTAAAGACAGGAACGGAAGCATAATGTGATACCACCCCTCCGGGTCCTCTTGTTTATTATTTGTGGTCAGCCAGTTCTGATAACGATCCTGCGCTTCCCTGTATTTCGCATAGATATGCGCGGCGTACTCCTGGTTATATCCCATATAGGACTGCGCCGGCGTTACCGGAAGCAGATGTATCCCGTAAATACTGCTCGGGTTTACGCCAAAGTATGTGCCGTTGTTATAGCTTAATCCGAATACCATACCCACGCAGCCTTCGTTGTATGCCGGCAGCCAGATATCGTCATGTACGTCAAACCAGTATTCCATAATGGCGTTGCTCTCCGAAGTCCAGCCCCAGATACCTGCGTCCCTGTACGCGTCGTTTCCGGTTACCAGCCCCCACAGATACAGGCCTGCCCAGGCAAATGTCGCCTCGCCCGCGGATTCCTGATTGTTTCCGTCCGGATTGTCGCAGTATCCGCCCGCCCAGGAATGCCCCTCATACGGGTCGAAATTACGCATAAATGGAAACAGCTCGTCGTCCTTGTCGGGATTCATACAATCGCGGATCAGCATTTCCAGCATTTCTCCGTAATCCTCCACAAACGAAGGGTCATAGCTCGCAAGTACCGCCGCCGGATAGATGAAATACGCCCACACAAAATGGTGGTCCGTTAAGTTCATCGCCATTCCGAAATCGCCGCCGTTGCCGTTTAAGGCGCCCCAGCTCTCGGAATAATACATGTGATACGGCCAGTCGTCCTCTCCGTCATAGCTTAACCAGTTGACCAGCACCTTTTTTAAATTTTTAAGCAGCAGATCTCTCGTCTCATAATCGCCGAGCTGTTCTGCAATCATAATTCCCATCGCCATCGGGTGCGTCTTTTTTCCCTGCCAGTACGGGTCGGCAATCCAGTAATTGCTGATCGTGCTTTCCTTGAACATCTTCAGATATTCTCTCATAAGCTCCTCGTCGTACCCCTCGACGTCCTTGCCCGGATTGGAAAACGCAGGGATAATTCCGGTAAACCGCAGACGATAATCGAACGTGTTTCCCTCATGAACTTTTAGCGTTCCGCGGATACTCGAGTACGTTTTGTCCTCCTCGACCGCACTGTCTGTGTTTCTCCACTGGTGCTGGAAAAGGCACATCAACGTCTCGTTTTTAAATTCCGCGCCCGTCCGCTTCGGCTCTACGACACACCGGTAATTTGTCGTCACCATACCGGACGCCTCGTCATAAATATAATCTACGATAGTGTCGGTCACATAGTTATACGCATACTGGTAAAGATAATTGAGCTCAATATTCTTCTCCAGCACGCCGACCGTCATATAATTCTCGTTGTTTCCCAGCTGAACCTTAATCTTGCTTCCGATTCTTGTAAAGCGCGTTCCTTCCGGCACATAGATTCCGAAAGAATGCTCCTGCTTTCTGTCCTCCCTGTTATTTAATTCCGGCGCTCCCTTTGTCACATTCTCAGTCACAACGCCGATATGGTCTGTCGTAACGGAGTCCCCGTCGTTTGCCAGAATCTCTTTATTGTCTTTGTCAAAAAACCGGATAATTTTATAGGCGGAAATTTCCACCTCCTGCGGATTGGAAAACGTATTGTAAAGAAACGGCGATCCCTTGACCATCGTCGTCTTCATCTTCGGCGTATCGTCGTCGCTCCAGACAACGTCTACCGACCAGTCGCCATACTTATCCACTTTTGACGACGGCGTTCCTTTGATCTCCGAAGTATGAAGCGTCAGATCGTTCTGCTCGCTTCCCGAACCGATCGCTCCGCTCGCGCCCCATTCTGAACTCTGTGTAATATACTGCTCGTTTACATAATAAAACCCGAGACCTGTGTCGGTATACTGTAACGCGTACGGAAGCGTCGCAATCGCATCGCTTAACCGCTGATACAGGACGGACGACCACCAGTCGTTGGAAACAATCGGCGTCTTTAGATTCTCTGTCGCATAATACGGCTCTCTCGGCTGCCTTAAATTCACGTTGTCGATCACATAGCTTCCCTCGCCGACCTCGACTACCCGTTTCTCCGGAAGATCCTCCACCAGCGGATTCTCCTTCGGATCGCCCTCCTGATACTCAAATATCTGAAGCTCTTTTACGGTATAGCCGGAACCGCGCCCCATCGCATAGCCCTTCATTCTCACATAGCGCGCGTCCTGGTACATATGAATTTCTTCTTTTTCCCCGATGCCGTGCAGCTGACGGTAGACCGTCGTCCAGTTTTCACCGTCAAGCGAGGTCTGAAGGTCATAAACGCGTCCGAACTCGGCCACCCATTCAATCGTCATCCTTCCAATTTTATAGACTTTCTCAAGATCTACCTGCACCCACTCGTCATTGCCCTCTTTTGACTTCCAGTATGTACCGTCGTCTCCGTCAAACGCGCCGGCGGATTCCCGCAGATGATCCCAGTCCACAACTTCCGTGGACGCGCTTGTCGGGTGATTCGGCGCGATATTTACCGCGCTGACGGACGGCTTCACAACGCCTCCGACGCCATATACCTTCAGCTCGCGGATCGCCACACCGAATCCTTTTCTCTCGTTATTTTCCGACTGCGACCAGCTTCCGTGCGTCTGTATACGCAGATATCTGCCGTTCGCCGTTTTACCGGAAAGGTCTGCGGTCTCCCTATATATCTCATATGCCTTTCCCTGGCCGTTCTTTGCGTAGTCGTCGAGCGCCGCCTGATCTTCTTCGTTTACGGCCACCCATTTGTCCCCCGACTTTTTCACCTGATACTCGATCGGCGTCTTTCTCTCACCGACCTCGTACACATGGTACACGTCTCCGCCGGTTCCGTTCGACTGCTCATAAACTTTTGTCCAGTTTTCCTCGTCGTCCGACACAAGCAGATCATAGCTTGTCGCATACACCCATGCGCCCTGCCAGTTGATCTCAACAGAGGAAATATCCGCTGCGGCGCCAAGATCCACGTCCAGCCACTGATCCAAATCTTTTTGGTTCTCCTCCAGGGTCGTCCCCTTTGTTTCAACGGCTCCCCATGAAGTTGTCTGTCTGCCGTCCGTGGCAAACAGCGCCTTATCTCCTCCGTTCACCGTCGACGCGTACGCCGGCCGTCCCTCCGATAACAGCCACGGTTTTTGCCCGGCCGCATCCGCGTCCTTAGACGGAACCACAAGCCCCGTCATCACAAGAGACGCCGACAACACTGCCGAAATCAATTTCTTTGTATATTTGCGTTTTTGATTCCCCATATTCGCAGTCCCCTCCCTTTCTTTCCTTTACCTTTTTTCATCATACGAAAAAGAGGACTGCTTTTTCAAGCTTTGACCGAAAATGTAATAGTATTTTTCTATTATTGGATATTAATTTTCTAAAAATTCCGCTATCTGACGCTGTATTTCTTCTTTTACCTTATCGTTCCCCGCCTCTTTCAGCTTTTCGTTTAGAGTGCGCATCCCCTCCTCGTACTCTATATAGCCGAGCTTTAACGGATTATAATAGACCGACATCACATCTTTAATCTGGCTGTATTCATACTGAATTTTACTCAAATCCAGGTCAAAATTCACAAGCGGCAAGTCGATTGCATCTCGCTCATACTGTCTGCGCATCTCCATCGCATTCTCCGGCAGAACGCTGTCCCAGCGCTTGTATTCATTTTCCCGAAATCCCCACGTTCCGGGCTCGTTCCCATAATCGTGATTTAAAAAGTTGATTTCCCTGCCGTTTGTCTCATAATGATACCCTTCGATTCCATACGTCAGCAGCATATAATACGCCTCGTCGTTCCGGAGCTTTTCAAGCAGCATCATCGCCCGCTCTTTATTTTCCGACGACGCCGGTATCGCCATCGCATCCTGCAGCGCAGTCTGGCGGACAATCGGAGCCGCAAGATTAAAATAACGCAAATTCCATTCCGTATTGATTCCGTACTCCCCGAGATAAGCGTCGTAATTATGAATTCTCGACGCGGCAAGTCCGGAATCAAGAAGCGTTTCATCTTTACTCACAAGGACATTGGGGGTCCAGTATCCCCTCTCATACCACTCCTCGGCCTTTGACAGATACTCCTCCGCTCCCGGACACTCCGACTGAAAATAGACGGGATAATTCTCGTCGTTTAAGTCGACCCAATACGGGCTCAGCGTTGTCCCGTTGATCGGATAATATCCTCTGGACATGAAAAACATGTTAATCATATCCGTATTCATTGAGCACATTCCGGTCGGATCGATGCCCTCTTCAGAAACCATAATTTCACAAAAATCGAGATAATCCTCAAAGCTCTCCAACGGCCCGATCTGGTATTTTTCCATTAAATCGCCGCGGACAATCGCGCCGAGCACATTATAATTCGTATAATTTGCGGGAATGGCGTAAAGGTTCCCGTTGATCGTGGCCTGCGCCCTCGCCGCCTCCGAAAGCGCCGCGAAGCTTTCAGGCGCATAAGTCTCTAACAGCTCGTCCAACGGCGCGAACGCTCCCCGCTGGGCATTTTCATAGAAATCAAGCCAGTTCGCGGCATAGATCAGGTCAATATTCTTTCCTGTTGTCAACAAAATCGGGTATTTTGTCGCAAAATCCCCCCATACAATCCACTCAACCTTGACGGAACAGTTGAGGTCGCGCTCTGTCATTTCGTTGAATTTTTCCATAACAATTTCTACATCATCCGGTGCATCCCCAATCAGACAGATTGTGATATCAGCATGGTCCAAAACGTTCCCCGGTCCGTTCGACCGCTCCTTGCACCCTTTTGACATCAACGCCATCCCCGCAACGGCTGCGGATATGACAGTCAATACCGCTGCCTGAATCCACCTTTTCATCGCATTTCCTTCCTTTCTTTCGGGAATCTTATCCGGACAGTCACGCCGCCCCATTCATTCTTGAAATATTTTAATCCGTATTCTTCTCCATAAACAAGTCTGATTCTCATATGAATGTTACGGACTCCATAACCGCTCCCTTCTTTTGCCTGTTCACCCAAAATCATTTCCATCTGCTCTTGCGACATGCCGCAGCCGCTATCCGCAACCTCTAAAACAATATCCTCCCCCTGCGCATATCCGTCAATGCTCAGCTGTAAAATTGCGGTCTCCGATTGTCCCGCCATTCCATGTACAAAAGAATTCTCAACCAAAGGTTGTAAAACAATATGCAAAATCTCACATTCCATCAATTCTTTCGGCACGCTCTGATTTAACTTGATTCTGTCGTTGTATCGAAAATTCTGTATCATAACATAATATTCTACATGCGCAAGCTCGTCTTTGATACGCGAAAATTCTTTTCCCTTATTGAGGCTCAATTTATAGAACTTCGCGAGCGCCTGGGATATTTTTGTGATACGGTCGGCGCCGCAGTCGAGCGCTTCCCAGTTGATCAGATCCAGAGTATTATACAGAAAATGCGGGTTGATCTGCGCCTGAAGCGCCTTTAACTCCGCATGCTTAACGGCTTTTCCGTTCTCATACTCCCGATCCATCAATTCTTTCAGACGATTTGACATATATTGAAAGCTCTGAAATAAATGCCCGATCTCGTCGTCAATCCCCTCGTCCTCAATCGTCAGGTCGACAATATGATCTTCCACGGCTTCCATCTGCGTCGCCAGCCTTGAGATCCGGGATGTAATCATCCTGGAGAAGAAAATTGCCATTACCGCCGCCACAATAACCAGTATGCAAAATATCGGAATCAGCGGCTTTAATACCAGACTGCTTGCCTGGAATAATTCCTGATTCGGCAGAGCGGCAATCAGCTTCCAATCTGTCTTCTCGATATCCTCGCCCCTGACAAAGTAAGTTTCCCCGTTCAGCACTTTTGTCTCCCAATTCTCCGTTAACCCGCCTTCCTCCCGAAGCTTCGCAATTCCCTCGCCCATCTCTTCATATATCGCCGCGTTTGAACAGGATATCAATTCCCCGTCCTTATTCTCAATCCAGACAATTCCCGAAGTTGTGATATTAGATTTTTCCATCATGGTGTCAATATCGGAGCTTCGAACGCTCACCCGCTGCACGCCGACGGTCTTTGACATCTGGGAAATATCCTTTATATTCTGCAGATAGGAAATCACGCGAACCGTCTTATTCGTGTCCGCGCTGTAAAGCTCGCGCGGAGACAGCCAGACGCCCGCATCGTTTGCATCCAAAAGCCGGTCGTATTCTTCGGTTTCCTGAAACCGGTTCAGATTTCGAAACAAAACCTCCTGATCGGAATATGTCAGATAATCCGGCACATAAAGCGAAATCTGGTAGATGTCAATGGAATTACAGATTGAATAGATATAGTTTTCCAGAACACGCATATCGGTATACTGCTCATAGACATCTTCCTGAATTTCTTCCGGCTGCTTTGAGAGCGCCGACTGAACGCTCTCATTTACACGAATCAGGTTTGACACATAAAGTACGGAATCAATCCGGTAACCTAAAAACTCTTTCGCCTGCCCGAACGACTGATTTGCGGAATACAAGAGCTGGTCTTTATAAATCTGCATCGTATAAAAATACATAAGAAAACAGATTGTAATCACTGCCGTCAATAAGATCGTTATATATGAAAGCAGCATCTTCGTCCGTATTTTTGCATGGGAAAAGTACTCGGATAGTTTTCTCATATATTATATTTCTCCCTGTACTCCGAAGGCGTAACGCCGACTGCCTTTTTAAATATCTTCGTAAAGTAATTGGCGTCCTTGTATCCGGCCTGCACCGCCACGTCGTATAATTTTAGGCTCCTGTCCCGAAGCAATTCTCGGGCATGCTGCACGCGGACATCCGCAATATACTGACTGATCGTCTTATCCATTTTTTTCTTAAAGAGGCTCGACAAATAATTTGGCGACAGATACACATTTTCCGCAATATTTTCCAGGCACAAGTCCGTATCCCGATAATTCGCCTGAATAAAGGAAATAATTGTGATAATCGTCTGATTGTTTTTCGCCAGCTCCTCTACATTTTTAAAATAATTTTTTGTCTCATCCATAAGATAGTGCTGACAGGCCTCTAAATTATCAATCTCATGCAGCTTTTCCCATATCATGCCGACAATCGCCGCGTCCATTGTATCTGATTTTCCGACGGTAAACTCCGCCTTTTGGAACAACGTCTCAATGAACCGGAAATACGTCCCCTTAATATGGCTCACCATCACGTTCTGCTGCCGCTGCATAAAGATATACAGCTGTCCGATGGCCTTAATCGCGTTCTCTTCATTATACTGCTTTACTGCCTGCGTAAAATCGGATAAAATCTGTTCGTCAAATTTCAGCCCATCCTCCGACAAACTTTGAGCCATTCCGAAACGCGCCTTATTCCAAAAACACATCTGCTGCATTTTAATTACCGCAGACTGATACGATTCGTAAATTGTTTCAACCGAAGAGACGCTCTCACCGACCACACAGTAATACGGCGCCTGCCCGTATCCCAGCATCCTCTGCTGAATTCGACCGGCCAAATCGGACAAAGTCCCCTCTTCCCTCTTTGAAAAAGCGCAGATAAAAATCAGATATCGGTACTCCTTAACACTGTAAATGTAATGAAACCCCGAAAAATCCTGTCTGATTTCACGCACAATCGAATCCGCCCCGTACCCGTCCCTCGGGTACAGGCGATACAGCGTCACCGCAAACTCATCCATCTCACACCAGTCAATCCGAAGCTTTGCAAAATCAGGCCGCAAATTTTCACTTTTGGCGTTCGGCATACTAAGCCTCTCAATCAGGCGCTTTTCCGTCATAGAGTGGTTCTCCGTCACAAGCTGGCGTATCCGCTCTTTTTTGCGCTTGTTCTTTAACTGCTTGTCCACCGCGCTCGCAAGCGCCTCCTCCACCTCGCTGATACTGATCGGCTTCTCGACATAATTGACGGCCTCCAGCCGGATCGCGCCCTTTAAATATTCTTTATCTGAATACCCACTTAAAAATATGATCTGACAATCCTTATGAATCTCGCGGATCTTCGTACACATCTCAATTCCGTTCATACCGGGCATACATACGTCAGACAAAATCAGATCCGGCTTTACTTTCTGCACAATCTCCAAAGCCTCCGCAGGATTTCCGGAATCATAAATCTTATCTATTTTAAGCTTTTCCCAATTCACATGGGATTTTAACCCCTTTCTTGTGATCATTTCATCGTCTACTATCAATACACTTAGCATAGATTATCTCCTCACTGCCTCCGGAAAATATATTATAGCTTTAATTATGACACCGCTTAACATTTTTTTCAATCATTCTTTTTCATTTTTTACTCAACTGCCCCGAATATCATGCGCTCCAAACCGTCGCACGCCAAAAAAGAAGCCGTGCAATCATACACGACTCCTTTTTTCTCTCCGCTATTTTGTGATTCTGGCTCTTGCAGGAACTTTTTTCCTCAGCCTCTTTTTATACGTCTTAACGGTCTTTTTATTTCCCGTCTTAAATGTAATCTTCTTATACGTTTTGATAAAGGCCTTTGAACCGACTTTTTTAAGTTTCGATCCTCTAAATGTCACTTTTTTCAGCTTCTTACAATTATAAAACGCCTGCGCTCCAATCGCCGTCACATTCTTCCCGATTATCACGCTCTTTAACTTCGTGTTGCTCTTAAATGCGTTTTTCCCGATGGAAGTTACTTTTAAAGTCTTTCCCTGATAAGAAACCGTGGCCGGAATTGTGACTTTTGATTTTACTTTCTTCAAAGGCTTAACCAACTCTACCTGAAGATCTGTTTCATCCGCCTTTGTAACCTTGTAAATGAACTTCGAGGTTTCAAACGTCATTCCAACCTTCCAGGCCGGCGCCGGCGTCACCGGCGGATTGTTCCCCGAACCTTTGTCCGGTTCTTTGCCTGGTTCTTTATCCGGCTCTTTTTGCGGCTCTTTTACAAGAACCACGCAAACGGTCGAATATCCTCCGTCTGCCGTTGTCGCCGTAATCACGGCCATGCCGGCTCCCGCAGCTTTCACAAGACCGTCTTCTCCCACCGTGGCAACGCTCTCATCGGAAGAAGTAAACGCTACGTTTTGATTCTGTGCATTTTCCGGCAAAACCGTCGCCGTAAGCTGCATACTCTCGCCTTTTTCCAATTCCGCAATATTCCGGTTCAGCCTTACGCCTATAACCGCAACCGCTCCGGCAGGCCTTTGCGTAACGGTTACAACACAGGAGGCCTCTTTTCTTCCGTCTGCCGCCATTGCCGTAATCACAGCCTTTCCGGCTTTTCTCGCATATACCGTTCCTTCTCCCGTCACAACGGCAATCTCATTGTCGGATGAAGTCCAGATTACATTCTTATTGCTTGCGTTTTCCGGTGTGACGACCGCTCTCAGACTGTCGTCCAGGCCGCCCTCTTCTACCGTTAACGTCTCTTTATTCAGGGTAATTCCATTTGCCGCTATATTTTCCGGACTCCGCTGTGTAACCGTCACTTTACAGATTTCTTTCTTAACTCCGTTCTTCTCATTGCCGGTCTCGGCGGTAATCACCGCCTCCCCCGCTTTCACGGCCGTAATCAGACCGTCCTCGGTTACCGTCGCCACCCCTGTGTCTGAAGAGGTCCACCGCACGGACTTGTCGCTGGCGTTAAACGGCGTTACTGTCGCTACGAGCCTCTCCGAAACGCCTTCTTCCAGGATAAGCTTTGTCTTGTTGAGCGCAATTCCGTTCGTCTCTACCGGAAGGACCGCGACGCGGCACTCCGCCCGGAACGATCCGTCGGCCGTCCTCGCGGTAATCGTCGCCTCTCCCGCCTTTCTTGCGATTAAATCTCCCGTCGAGGATACAAATACAACCTCCTGATCGGATGTCTTAAAGAATACGCCTTTGTTGGTAGGATTTGCCGGGGTAAAGATTACGTTTACCTTTCCGATCTCTCCCTCTCTCAGGGAAACCTCCGTCTGATCTAACGCCACTCCCTCTACCGATATCGTCTCTCCGGATCTCTCGGTCACTTCGACTCTGCATTCCGCCGTCTTTTCACCGTCCCTGGTCGTCACGGTGATTGTCACCACTCCCGCTTTGTAAGCCGTCACAATCGCGCGACCGTCTGTGTCCTCTTCTATCTCCGCAATCGAATCGTCCGAAGATTTCCAGGAAAGCGTCTGATCCGTCGCGTCCGCCGGAGCCACCGCGGCCTCTAATCTCTCTGACATTCCCACTTCAAGAGAAATATCCGTTTTATCTAATGTTACGCCGGTCACATGAATTTCTTTCGGCGCATTTACCGTCACCTTACACTCTGCCGTTTTCTTTCCGTCCTCTGTCGTCACGGTAATTGTCGTCTGTCCAGGCGTCAGACTATGAACCAGACCGTCGCCGGTCACCGTCGCAACCGCCGGATTGGAGGAGGACCATGTCAGTCCTTTATTGCTCGCATTGCCCGGAACAACCGTCGCCTTCAGTCTTTCATACTCGTCTGCTTCCATCTCCAAAGATGTCTTATCCAGTCTCACGTCGGTTACCGATACGGTTCCTCCCGGATTCTCGCTTGGATTTTCCGAAGGGTTCTCACTCGGGTTCTCGCTCGGATCTTCCGACGGATTCTCACTTGGATTCTCCGACGGATCCTCGCCCGGGTTCTCTGTCGTTCCCCCGTCAATAACAACCATATCGTCTACCGGATTTTCAGGATCCCATCCTACCGGATTTCCCACTTCCTTATACGCCTTGCCTACCGATGTAAGCTGCCCTTTTAACGGGTCATCCTTTCCGCAGAAGAACAGACCGCCGGCTCCGTTTCCATATTTTTCAGTGTTTGATCCGTCAAACGGGAACCACGCGTACCTCTCTACATAATCGATCTGATCGAGCATCGGAACGATTTCTTTTACAAAATCTACAATCAACGCTCTCTGCCAGTTTCCTTCGTCCGGCCCTCCGGTCCAGTCAAAGTCCTGAACCTGGCTCCACTGGCCTACGCCCCACTCTGTAATCCAGATCGGTTTTCCCGTTTTCTCATGAATCTGATCGATCACATCGAGCACATATTCTCCCGGATAATCAAAGTAAAAATGTACCGCCGTGAAATCATCATGATACTCTGCCGCCGCCATCAGCTGTTCATATTTCCCGTACCAGCCTCCCACAGTTTGGTAATCATTGTCCGGAGAATCATAAAATACCGTCGGAATCGCCACAACCGGAGAACTTACAATTGTCCCCTCGTCGCTGACCCGCTCAAGCTCCGGCCACAATTCCACCGCGCGTTCCGGCGTCATATGCGACTGGTCGGTAAAGTCAGGCTCGTTAAAGGTCAAAAGGTAACGATAATCCTTATATCCTCCTCTCCGCAGCCATGCCCACTCGTCCTTTCTGTCCTGCGAACGGTTATCATCCTCATCCCCCCATATCATCGGGACAAATTCAACCTGGCTGCTTACACCGCTCAACGGCTTCGGCGACCATGTATAGTACCATGACAAATTCGTCTCCGCAATTTTGTCCGCGTCGTCCTGCCAGATTCCCATTCCCTTTTTGGAAATAAAGAATGTACGGATGTTGGACGTCACTGTCGTCTGATCGGCAAGCGTCGCAACGACGTATGCGGTATGCTTTTTCACCTTAACATTTTTTATCTCAACCGCATAATCGGCCTTCTTTGCCTCGTCTCCCTCAAATGTCTTTACCAGTTTATTGTCAACGTAAACATCATATTTGACTGCCTCTGCCAGCCTTGAAAATTTCACGTCAATAATTCCCGCCGCCACAAGCTGCCCTTTGGCCGGGTATGTAACCGCATTATTTTTCCACTCCGCGTACGGCCCTGACGCGACGGATCCCTCTCCGATATTCGGCGTGTAATCGTCTTTTTCCGTATCTCCGGCATTTTCGTACTCATCTATAATGTTTTTCTCATTACTGTCCACGGAAGGCGGATCTTTCACAATGTCTTTCTCTGCGTCCGCATCGTTTGTCGGCGGCACGCCTTCTTCCTCGTTTGTCACGCCGCTCTCGTTTCCTCCGGACTCATAATAATCCTCCAGGGATACGGATTTTTTGTTGTTGTACAAAAGCAGCGCCTGTCTTGCATATCCTTTCCCGAGGCCTGCTCCGGTAGTAATTGCCGGACCTGTGCTGTTAATAATATTCTTAAAGCCGACCGGCGGTCCGTTTTCGTTTGCAATCTCGACGATGCAGGCGTTCTCGATCATAACGCCGTCCGTATCCGGCGCCTCGATCGCATTGTCCAAAAAGATACTCGCGCCGTTTGTATTGATAAATACGTCGTAAGAGCCAAGCCCTACGGCATAATGCTTCTTCACATTGTTGGCGATCTTATACGCCGCATAGCCGAGGGATTCTCCGTCGTGGCTCATCCAGTCCGCCTGATTCTGCGGGTCATAACATTTCTCATTCTGCAGGAAATACGTTTTTCCGTTTTCCCCCCGCCAGATAATATCGTATTCCTGGAAATGCTCGACCATCAGTCCGTACATCGTAACATTATCGCCGTTTACGACAACGCCGTTTTTCGCCTTGTTCAAATTCCAGCCTACGCCTTCCCCGTGATCCGCTCTCCAGATCCAGAAATTGTCTCCGATCACATCGTTACTGTTTATCACGATCGCCTGTTCTGTGGAAGCAACGCCCCCGTGAACGCCCCCGATCCGGACAAATACATCCTGCAGTACAGTCGGGTTTGCCGCGTGACTCTTATTGCATCCCTCATCGCCCGCAACGAGCATATTTTTCGAATACTGATCTGCGTCGAGGATAACCCCCGCAATGCTGACGCCCCCGACGTCCGCAATTTTTATCGCCGTCTCTTCGTTCGTCGGGATAACCGTCGCAAGTCCAAGTCCGAGCACAATCGTATTGGCCCGCTCGATCTGAATCGGTTCCTCCGCATAGTAAATTCCCGGAGAAAGGATCAGATTCTTTCCCGCCTTAAGCGCGGCATTGATCGTTTTCGCGTTATCCTTATCCGCCCTTGCAATATAAAATTTACTGATGTCGACCGACGCGCCGTATCCCATATTGTTCTTTGTCCATGACGCGCCCGACGCGTTTGTTCTAATTCCCGGAACAAACACCTTATACTCTTTTTCACTCTCGTCAAAATAGAGGAACGGCTTTTCTCTGATAATATCCGTCGAATCTAACAGTGTATATTTTCCGCCGCTCTTCCAGTTTGTTTTTCCAAGCCCGCTCTCCAGAGCATACATCGGAAATTTCTCGTCCGTCACGGAGACGCCGGTTACGCCCTGCGCCACAAAGTTCCAGTTGACTCCGTAAAAGTTATTGTTCAATTTTGAATTTCTGATGTAATACTGCTGCTGTGTCCAGGAACCGACCGCTCCCTCAAACACACTGTCGGCAATATAGCCGCCGCTCGCCCATCCGTCCCACATATAATTTAACGACGTCGGACGCTCTACATACAACCTTCTTGCCGGAGCCGCCTGCGACACCGACCACATAAAATTAAACCACACGTCGTCCGTATTTTCTTCCCGCGTGAGAGACAGGTTCTCAATATTCATCCAGAAATTACAGGTGACATTCCAATTCGGTAATACCGGCGGTACATGCACATTTCTAAGTTTCACGTCCGTCGGCACTTTGCCGAGCCCGATCATCTGCATGTAATAAGACATATTCAACTGCGTCTCATTCATTCCGGAGTAATCGCCTGTCTTAAACGCAAACGTGTACCGTCCGTTTCCAAACTGCTGCGCCGAAGTGGCGTCGCCGTTTGCATCCACAGCCCCCTGGATTTTGTACACGTCGTTTACCGCGTTATATACCTGCTCAAGGTCGTCCTCCGGCGAAAATACATACATATCTTCACCGAACATCTCGATTTCCAGGGAAATCGGATCCGACATCTTATCGCTTCCCGCCGCCGCTACTTTATAATAGTTGGCGTATTTATCGGCGTTCGGATTCTGATCCGTATACGTCAGTCCGTTTACCGACGTAAGCTTCGTGTAAGTTCCGTACCTGCTGCCCGCGCGGTATATATCATAACCGGCAGCATTATTATAGCTGTCCCAGGTAAGAACCATCCCCTCTTTGGTTTCCTTTAACGAAAGATTCCCCGGCGCCTCGCCGCTTTCTGCCGCCATAAGCGCCGGCTGCGATGTCTCCGTGGCCGCGCGGGCATCCCCCCACAGCGGAGATATCACAAGTGACAAACTCAGCAATAACGCTATCGCCCTTTTCCTCTTAATCATATCCATTCTCCTTTTAGCTGTTCCTGTAACAAATTTACTACAACCACTATAACGAAGAATGTCTCTTTCATGCAATATCGGCAAAGGAATACGGTAGAAATTTACTTTCTATGTTACTTTTTTCCTGCTGCGCACATATATGGCCGCAAACAAAGCGACGGATCCGACAGAGATGCACATTCCCGGCAAAATCCCGGGCGTCCGGTAGGACAGACGGACATGATGTCTGCCTTTCTCCAAAGGCACCTCCAGAAACGCCCCGAAAAATCCCTTCGACTCTCTTTTCTCCCCATCGACTTCTATGCTCCACCCCGCCTCGTTTGGTATAGACAATAACAGATTTCCTTCTTCCAAGACATCTATGACTCCCGATATTTGATTCGAGGTAAAGGTCTCCGTTTGCATCGTCTGCCGGTTCAGCCTGTCATACGCCTGTGCGAACACATCCAAATCCATTCGATACGGCGTAAGGAGCAGCGACTCGCCCTCCGAGGTCGTCACGGTAATGGAGCTTCCCTCCTCGCACCATCCAAAATCGAGAAGATACGTATGGTTGGCGTTGTAAAAGCTTCTCTTCTTTGCCCCGTAATCCGCATAAATACTCTCAGCGTCCGTGTCCGTGTAATATCCGAATAAACAGCCGTCCTGACCGACATTGATCACGGTCTTTCCCTCCTGCATCACGGCATCCACCGGAACAAACAATTCCCCCTCTATTCCAAGCGCCCGGACAAGCGCGTTCTGATTTTCAATCGGATTATCCAGCGTATTTGTCCAGTTTTCCTCTAAATCCTCCGGTATCATATAACCGAGCGGCAGGGAATAATTATTCCGGTACAGATACATACCATTTTCCTGGTCCGTCATCGTGCGCATCGGGCTCTCCTCCATACTGCTTTCCGTCATCAGATATTTCACGGAGAGCATAGCGGCCGTCAACGGCGTAGCCCCATTGTAGCAGTAATAATTATTCCCCGCTTCCATTCCAAGATCGCCCAGCAAAGACGCCGTCTTAATATTCATCAGCGAAGAAAATATCGTCGTCGACGCGTAGCCGTCCAGACACGCGTCGTTTTTCGTCAGACGGTTATACTTGTCCGTACGGTAAAACAGTTCCGGTTCCGCCTCTTCGCCCCTTGCCGTCAGCTCCCTGAAATTTCCTCTGTTGCGCACATAAGACTCACGCTGTGTCGGAACTACTATGTAAACACAATTTTTCAGCCTCGTCACTCGTATAGGAA
>CANDCP010000018.1 GCA_947383215.1 uncultured Roseburia sp. | reverse complement strand
CGTCCGTCGAGCCCGCGTCCACGCATAAAATCTCGATATCCTCCAGCGTCTGGCACAGCACGCTCTCGATACACTCCCGGATATAGGGCGCGACATTTAAGGACGGCATTAGAATTGATACTTTTGGCATAGTTCCTCCGATCTATATGTAAAAACGCATATCCGTATAGGCAATCTTGAGTCGCTCTTTGTTTTTCATCAAAAAAATCCCCAGCAGACATTCCACGAGATATCCCATATAGCGGTCTGTTCGGTGAAAGCCAATACGGTTATAATAGTCCTCTATTCCAAATGTGACGGAAAACAAAAATTCACAGTATTCCATAAAAAGGTCGTATTTCATAACAAACAGGTTGCAGGGCGGATAGAACCTGGATGCAAAAAACGCGTTTGCCGACGAACGGTATTGCGGCCGGCGCTCTTCTATCACATCCAAAAGAACATCCATATCCTCTTTCGGCGCCATATCCGAAAAAAAGGCTTTGACCGTCTCATACACAAAGCTCGGCGAGGTAACAAGGACGTCGATCTCCCTTTGTCCTAACTCAAAAATCCCGGCTTCCTCCAAGTCAAAATGCCGCCGGTAATGACACAGCCCGATATAATCCGTCTTCGGCGCATTTTTCCACATCCAGTAAATGGCGGTACACTCCGAATAATTTCCGTTTCGCTCCGATATATGATCCCCGGTATTGTCCTTCACCCCGGCGATATCCTCATCCGTAAGCGCGGCCCCCACCTGTATCGGGATCACCCACGACGGAAGCTCCCCGGGCAAAACCGCCCGGTCCACATGGCTGCGGGCCATATAAACGGCGTAAGAGGCGTTTTCATCGCCGGCCGCCGGCGTCCTCCCCTGTAACACATGGTATTTCCCATACTGTTCCTCGAACTCCTCGAGGGCGGATCGGCCCGCAAACATATCGCAGGCAAAATCCGGAATCGGCTTATCCAGCATCTTCTGGGAAAAACGCCAGTGATACTCCTCGTTGCCCCCGCCCCGCATCGCAAAAACATTGTGGCCGGCCTCCACCGGCACATCCTTCCTCAGGAAATACATCCCCGTCCCAAAGAGGCGCTCTTTCCGGTAAGACAAATCCTCTTTCTTTATATACTCCAGCATTTCAGCCGATAAGAAATATACATTGTGAATCTGCCTGCGGATCAGACACGCAAAAATCTCCCGATATGCCCTGCTGACCCTCCATACGGGAACAAAAATCAGAAATTCCTCCTCATCCGAAAAGGAATCCACATCCACCACCGAGCGCCCGAACAGTTCCTTCGGGTTTCCCGACAGGTCCGAGACGACGAACCCCTGCACCTTAACCTGATTTTGCTCTAAAAAACAATACATTTGTCCGGCATTCTTTCCCGCTCCATAGATATAGATATGCTTTTTCCCTTCGCACGCACTCCATATCTCATCTAATTTAACCGCCATTTCCTACACTCTCTTTCCCAGAAACATGCTATCTTAATAATTCCGCACTTGACCCCAACGTATAAATCCGTATCTTTTCTTTGGAGACGCCCATCTCTATAAGCTGCCTCTCCAATTCCCCGGAATGGAATTTACTGGCAATCACAAACTGCGCGTCCCCATACTGTGCAAACGCGTCCCGAAGGGACAAGACGTTTAGATTATCCCGCGTCTGTCCCCACAGCTTTTCGTTATTATCGCAGAATGCCGCCACCTTCAATCCATGTTTTTTTAATAAATAGACGAGAAGGCTTCCCCATCTTCCACAGCCGACAATCACAACTTCCTCCTCCCCGATCGCGCCCCAAAACGCATCAAGCGCATTCTCGCGCTGTACGCAGCGCTCTCTATCATACGCATAGAGCTCCTCTGGCTCTCTTAAAAACAACTCCAGACACTTCCATTTTTCCGCGCACAGCGTCTCTTTGGACAGATACCCCTGCGCAACCGCATCCTCCGCCATCTCACGCAGCGCCATGATATCTGCATGCGCCTCGGTCCAAAACGCTCCCGATAACGCCATGACGTCAAACCTTCCCCGGCACTGGTCCAAGAACCGCTCATAAAAACAGGAATACCAGGGTTTTCCTTTTCCATCCAGAAAACGAAGGTTCAAACCGTACTCGTCCCGGATATACCGCATCCCGTTCCTGTTATATGTAGAAGAAGCCGCATTGTCCTGGCGGTACAGATACACTGCCTTGTCGATATACATTGCCCTGTGGGAATTCAAAAATACCTGCAGGCAAAAGCCCTGGTCCTGGAACGCGGCCCCCGGCGTCTCATTCAGCCGCACCTGCTCCAACAGCTTTTTGGTATACAAGCCAAGCCATAAAAAATGATCCTTCACAACCAGCTCCGGCATCCGGCACGGCTCCACCACCCGGCCCAAAGTCCCATCCTCCAGAAAAAAATTTGCGATATCAAATTCGCCGCGCGTCCGATCCGGCATCTCCCAGAACATTCTCGCATACCCTTTGACATAATCAAGCCCATTCTTTTCCAGCTCGCCGCACAATACTTCATACGCGTCGCATACGAGCATATCGTCCGTGTCGACAAATCCGATATACTCCCCGCTCGCCGCGCTAAGCCCTAAATTCACCTGATATCCATAGCTTTTTTTCTCCGAATGGATCAGCCGGATACGCGAATCCCTGTCCGCATATTTTTCTACAAGCGCAAGCGTTCCGTCGGTTGAACCCGCGTCCACAACCAAAATCTCTAAATCCTGATACGTCTGCCCTACGACGCTGTCCAGACACGGGACGATATATTCTACCACATTCAGACACGGCAAAATCACAGATATCTTAGACATAAAAACCCCCTTAACAGTCCATATTCAAAAAAGCTTCCGCCAGAGAAAAATCCTCGGGACCATTAATATCAATCCGTTCCCGAAAAGATACCTCCTTTATAAAAGGATTCGCACCGATCCTTCTTTTGTATTTCATAAACACTTCTTTTCGGAAGACATAGATCCCGGACGTCTCCCGGTAAATCACGCCTAAATCCTGACTTCTCGGAAGATTGGACGCGTCAAAGTTTAGCGGCGCGCCGTCCTCCCATAAGTAGTCCTGGATTTTTTCCGCGCAGAACGCGGAATCGTGCTCCCCGGACCGCACGGCCTCGATACATTCCCGCATTGTCTCCACCTTTACGTAAGGGGCCGTAGCATGGGCGTATACATAAATATCCGCGTCCTTTTCCCTCATAAAGCTGGAGAAGATCTGTGTAAAATTAGACGTCGCAAGATCCAGCTCCCCCGGCCTTTTGACAAACGACGCGCCCTGCGGCAGATACTTGCAGATCTCTTCGTCGCTGCAGTAAACATAGACGCCCGCAAGCTCTTTGATCTGCAGCAGCGATTCCAATTCATATTGCAGCAGCGGTTTCCCCCCCAAAAGCTTTGTATTTTTTCCCGGAAGACGTTCATTTTGTAATTTTATCGGCATAATTGCAATGATCTTTTCCATACTATAAGCTTCCCTTATACTTTCTATACATCTCTATCACATACTCCTTCCGGCACTTTGTTTTCATCTCCTCCGGAACCGTATGGATAAATTTCTCGAACTCTGACACGGTCACGTCATAATCCTCCAACAGATAACACGCATAATTCGGATGATAGTGGTACAGTCCGGTGATAAACAGATACGGCGAATATCCCCACTGCCGCTCCTGATAGATCGGCATGATATAGCGGCTGATTAAATATAAGATCTGATTCACATCGTATTTCTGCCCGAGCACCATATTGTAGTAATTCGTGATCAGCTCCGTATTTAAGTTCCCGGCCCCGCGGCCCATTCCGTACAGGGACGAATCGATGATAAGACGCCTGTTCGTGCTGTATTCTAACAAATCCTGCGCCGTGAGGAACGCAAGGTTCATATTGTTATGGGAATGAAACCCAATCATCGTTTCCGGCAGCAAAATATTGTCGAGCACTTTAAAATACCGCCGGAAGTCCTCTTTTATCATATAGCCGAAGCTGTCGACGATGGAAACGGCATACGGCTTTAACTCCGCAATCCGTTTTACCAGCGCGGCATACTCGTCTATCGTATAGTCGATGGTAACCATCGGCTGCATAAACAGCCGGTAACCGTTTTCAATCACCGCCCTCGCAAGAACCATCGCCTCTTCCACCTGACGCTTATAAAACACGACGCGTATCCCGTCTATGGAGTCCCCGGTGCACGGCGTAAGATCCTCCGGCCTATATTGCTGCACGTCTGCCATTGCCAGCAGAATGCAGCTGCCCCTCTGCTTCGGCAGATATTGTCTGATCTGCGGAACCGTCAGAAACTGCGTCGTGTCGCACACGGCCCCCGCATTGTTCAGATATCCGACCTCGACAAAATCCAGCCCCGCGTTTATCAGCCTTTCTATGATATCCGAGATCGCCTCGTCATGAAACTTCCACTTATTAATATATCCGCCGTCCCGAAGCGTACAATCTAATATATTATATTTATCCATCTATAAAATCCCTTTCTACCGTCAATCCATACCGCAGCGTCCTCTCGGACCGGTCATCCCAGAGATACCTTTGCAGTAAAATCTGAAGCAGACGGTCAAAATTTTCCTTTTGCCTTCCCGTCATCCCCTCTTTTAACGCTAACGCGAGCTGGTCTTCCAGTTCTGCGGCTTCGCCGACAATGTAAGAGCAGCCTTTTCCCAAAAGCCCGTTGATCCCCAATTGGACAAGCGGCTTGCCGTAAATCAGCGTCTTATAGTCGACCGCCGAGCAGATGCTGACCACCACGTCTGCCATCTTAATCAGACGGTCGATTTCCGTCTCACGGACGAAGGTTACGCGCTCTTTACAGCCGGCAATTTCCGGAGCGGGATTGCCCGGATGCGGCTTAAAAATCAGGTTCCAGTTCCTTTTCTCACAGACGGCAGCCAGCGCAAGCAACGCCTCCTCCGTGGATCTGACAACGCCGGAAATATACGTTTTCCAATACTCGCAATCGGGGTTCATCTCCATCCCATGATCGTCCATCCCCACCAAAAAAACGGTTTTCTTCGTTTTATCGACGCCCGCAAGCGCCGCGTTATCCTCAGCGGTTTCCACAAAGACCCTGGTGTCTAATTTCCGTTCTTTTATATAGGCTTTGATCCGCTCCACCTCGTAAACCGCATCCACCGCCACCGCGTCAAACATCCGGGGGTTTACGGCATACTCGCTCTGTCCCATAATCCCTCTCGGGTCAACCTGGTACGTTCCCGGAAGCCAGCCGTGCTCCATATATCCATACGGCACGCCGCACATACCGGCCAGATGTCCCAGTATGTAACTCTCTCTGCTCCAGTTTCCCCAGTAGATAATCTTCGACGGGCGGACAATCTCTAAGACGGTTTTAAAATAACGATACCACGCCTCAGATTCTTCAATGGATTTTTCCTGATCCGATGAGCGCTTTCTCCCTTCCATCTCCCTTATCCAGCCGCGCTCTTCATCCGACAGCTTCTCTAGCCGCCCCCCGTCCTCTGTTTTTCCATCAGACAGATCCGGAAGGCAAAACACCGGACAGCCAAACCGAAGAGACGCTTCCTGCTCGGATAACACGTAAAGAGAAGAAAAAAACAGGCACTCTGTGGGCTTTCTTGCCCGTATGTAACTTGAGATAAACGATTCAAAATTTATACTGTCGCGTATAATCTCAAACGGCAGCAACAGCATAATCGGATTGGCCGCCTCCGTATGCTTATTCATAAAATTTCCAAGCAAATTTACACTTTCCCGGACAGACGGTACGCTGCACTCAAAAACATCCTTATAAGAGCCGAAATCCCGCCCCTCTTTTAACCCTTTTGCTTTTAATATGCCTCGAATATGCTCCAGCGCGTCGTCCGATTTAATCGTGATAATAATGTAATAGGAAGACCAATCTTCGATTTCGTCGGGACGCTTTACCGGCTTTCCGTGGAAAAAATCACGTTCGGAACGAGAATCAATAAACAAAACGGGCTGTATGTTATAATATTGCTCCAAACAGAGTTTACAAATAAATCCAATCCCCCAATAAACAATTTTTTTATCGGCATTCTGTATAAACATGCAATTCCTCCTACATGATTACCGGCAAATACTCCGTCATTGAAAGCATGCCTTTTTACTTACCATAGTGCGGATCTTGGTTCCATCCATACGATTCTCTCCTCTTCCACACCGCTTTTTATCAGATCTCTTCTTATCGCTTCTGCGGTTTCAAAAGCCGCCACCGCAAGAACTACGATGTCATAATCAAACTCACGTATCCGCTCCATGCCGACCACCTGCATATATTCAAAATCATACTTTTGCGCATTTCCATCCGCCCAGGCCACAATCCGGCACTGCTGATATTTGCAAAGCTGGGCATAGTAATCCTGTCCCACTATTCCGGCGCCGTATAATACAATTCGTTTATTCTGAAGCTTTAAGACGTCTGGATAAAAATAGCGATGTATACAGATACCGGAATCTTTTGATGTTGCGATTACTCCCTGCAAATTCTCTTTAAACCAGTAATTCAGAGCGTCTTCTAACGCCTCAGAACAGCCGTACTGTTTAAACAGTCCCTGAAGGCTCTTGTATAACTCCGCGAGCGACACCGCCATCCTGACCTCGTCATTTTTGCGGCTTAAGGAATCCATTCTGTATACATAATGGTAATATGCCTTTTTTTTCATATAAACAGAACCGCTTTCCAACACACAGGCACAGGTTGCCAGAAGATCTTCTCCATAAGACTGGCAATCCGGCACATTCTGATAGCACTTCGTAATCAATTCCCGCTTAAATAATTTCACCACAACGCCATGCAGCATGTTGTGATTCCGATTAAATTTCAGAACATAATCCTGCAAAAACTTTATTCTCTGATCTGCCAGATAAGACATTGCCTCTTCATACTGAAGAATCGCTTTCGCCACTCCGTTTCTCTCATCAAAATATCCCGTATGCACAAAATCCGCCTGCGACTCCCGAATGGCTTGCAGCAGATCCTGATACATATCCGCGTCAATATAGTCGTCGCTGTCGACAAAACCTACGTATTCGCCGTCCGCCGCCATCAACCCGGTCTTTCTTGCGCTGACCAATCCGGCGTTCTTTTGATGAATAACACGGATTCGCCCGTCTCTTTTGGCATATAAATCGCAGATTTGTCCGGAAGAATCGGTCGAACCATCGTCCACGAATATGATTTGCAGATGCTTATACGTTTGATTCACAATAGACTTGATACATGTTTCCAGATATTTCTCAACATTGTAAACGGGAACTATCACGCTAATTAAGCCTTGCTTTTCCATTTTGATTTTCCTTCCCTATATTCCTCTCATCACATCGGAAGCCTGAAATATTCGATAATAGAAAGCGGCTGTTCCCAAATGATTTTCTCTAAATTAACTTCATTTTTCACTAAATCGCTCCGTATTTCCTCAACAATAGCCTCATCTTTTACTGCAACCACAACAAAATCAAATTTTAAACGTCTAACCTGATCTATTCTGTATACTTCTTCCAAATCAACCGCTTTGTCCGCATTTTTATCAACAAACCCCATTAATCGATATCTGCCTTCTGCCTTTAACTGCCTCCAATATGACTTTCCCACTTTTCCGGCGCCGTAAATCAATACGCTTGAACCCTCCGGTATCCTCTTACTCCTAAACAGATAACCGGGGATTGCACATTGATCTGTTTCAAAAAAATTGTTGTACGCGTCAAAAAACGAGTGAGAAACATACTCGCATAATGCAGGTAATAATTTTTCTTTATACACAGAATTTTCTATCATCTTCTTTAAAGCGAGGTAACCATAATTAACCTGCAAGAGTCCCCTTGGATTTTTGGAATGCGTAAACGCGCCCTCTCTTTCCCTGTGATGATACAAAACATCGCGCGACACATAAATACTCTTAGATTTTATAATGGAGCCCACGATACAAACGGTATCGTCCATAAACCCATGTACGTTATCACCCACTCCGTTTAAAACCTCCCTGATAATGGAGGCTCTAAAAAGTTTGTTCCATACGGCTCCGTTCATATATTCCTTCTTTCCGTAAATTCCCGGAAAAACACAGCTTAATATATAATCCTTCTCTTCGCTGATTTCATATCTGCCGCTCGCAACCGTATCCCCAAGTATCTGACCGCCCCGTCCCCATTCATATTCCCTGTAACCGCGCGATGTCACAATATCGGTCTTCTCACTATCAATGTAGTGAAATAAGACTTGATACATATCTCTTTCAATCCAGTCGTCTCCATCTACAAAACCTATGTATTCGCCCTGTGCGAGATTCGCCCCGGCTCTTCTTGTGACGGTAAGCCCTCCGTTTTTCTGGTGGATCACCTTAACCCTGCCGTCGTTTTGCTTAAAATCATCGCATATCTTCGCGCTCCCATCCGTGGAACCGTCGTCAACCAATATAACTTCTATATTTTTATACGTTTGACCTAAAATGCTGTTAACACACGTTTTTAGATACGGCGCTACATTATAAATTGGCACGATTACGCTAATCAACTCTTCCATAAAATTTCTTCTCCTATTCTGCCTTCCTCCCATTCGACCAAAGACTCGGCAAAATAATACTGTCGTCCACCTGCGTATAGTAACTTTGTATATCGCTCAATAGACGGGCTTCTATTTTCGTACCGGTACGAAACGCCTTGATATCCTCCGTGAGCTGCGCTTTGCTGTCCACGCCGAACACCAGATAATCGATCTCCCCGCACGCCTTTACAAATTGGAGCAGCAATTCTATCTTCCCTTTTTCATACCGCTCGGCCAGTGTGTCAAAATAATCCAAATACGGCTTTGAATGCTCCAAATTCGGGGGAACCTTATCCCGATCCATCAAGAACAAGCCCTGCAAAAATGCGCTTCTTGTAAAAATCGTTAATCCGGCCTCTTTTGCCTTCTTCATAAA
This sequence comes from uncultured Roseburia sp., assembly GCA_947383215.1. Lineage (GTDB taxonomy): Bacteria > Bacillota > Clostridia > Lachnospirales > Lachnospiraceae > Roseburia_C. Next base: position 43,304 of record CANDCP010000018.1, on the reverse strand, counting down.
TCCGGACTGAATTCCCCGCTCATCGAGGATACTAAACGGCAACTGCACGTAATCCAGGCGCTGTCGGATCGCCTCATATCCTTCTTCCATTCCGTATATCGAAACGCCGATATTTTCAACAAGTCTTTCTTCCTTCAGCCGAAACAGCGCCTGAATGATCCTCTCATCATACACATATTCCGGCGTGTGCAGCAAATACCCTTTTAACGACGATACGTGAAGGCGCTCAAGACTCCCCTCGAGCTCTCTTCGGACCACGGAATACACATCTCTCTCGTCTTTTTCTATAACGTTTGGACGCAGCTTTGAAATCACATCTGTTTTACTCTGACACTTTCGATCCTGCAGATACCTGCCAACTACAATTTCGGCCGTCCCATAAGCCCGGGCCGTATCAATCGTACAAATTCCGCTCTCGCGCGCTGCGTCGAGCATTTCAAAGCAGGCTTCCTCCGACGGCTGTCCCCCCTGATTGTTAATTCCGTATTTCATTCCAAACTGTACGGTTCCAAGACATAATTCAGCCAATGTTATCCCTTCCTTTTTTCCACTCGCCGCTCAAGATAGACAGCAGCTTTGAATCCCACCATCTGCCGTCATAGTAATACTGATTGCGCAGCGTACCGTCAATCTGCATTCCAAGCTCCTGATACAAAGTAATCTTCTTCTCATCAAATTCATATAACTCAGACCAGATCTTTTCCAGACCCAGCTCTAAAAATCCATAGTCGAACAAAAGCTTACAGCTCTCTCTCGCATACCCCAGCTCATCGATGTAAGCGTTATCCTTTCCGATATAAAGCGAAAGATCCGAATTGCGGTGCACCCAGTTGATATAGCAAAGGCCGCAGCACCCAAGCAGCTCGTCGTTCTCTGTGCTCCGAACCGCAAACATTATGGTTCCCGCGTCGCCCAAAACTTTTTTTTCATACCAGCTGTTTTGCATATCAGAATTAATCTCACGATATTCGCGAAAATGCTTCCGAAACCCGGCGCGGTTTCTCCACTCCATTAAATAGGGCAAATCCGCCCTCTCCAGCGCGCACAAATATACCTGCTTACCCTTTAACATCTTCAATATCCTCCCAGCGCAAACATTCGTCCCTCTGTATATCCCTCGCAGCCCTCCTGCCGATCACCTCTGACCTCTCAAACGGCAGGACCGCCCCGTCCTTAACCGGCCTGAGTGGGAAAATATCCTCTTCCTCAATCGTATCGCCCTTCTTTAGGTTCCTCTGCAGATAAAACGCCCTTCTCTGTATATTTACCGTATCCCGCTCATTGTCTTCCACTCTCTTTATCCCGTCTCCCATAGCCTCGCGAAGCTCCTCACATGCGCGCACCATCCGCTTCCATGTGACCGGGTTCATAGAAAATTTATGATCCGGGCCTTCTCTGTCATTGTCATCCGTAAAATGCTTCTCAAACACACGCGCGCCGAGCGCATACGCGCCGAGGACCGTTGTGTGTCCAAACGTGTGGTCCGACAAGCCCAAAATACAATCGGGATACAGCGTATGATAGGCGTGCAGCACATTTAAATTTATAAATGAAAAATTATCGTCCGACGCCGTATAATTTGTATTGCACTGCATGAGCACAACCTGTTTGTTATATTTTAAGACGGCCTGCATCGCCCGCTTTACATCGCAAAGTTCCGACGCCCCCGTAGCCAGCAGCACCGGCTTTTCTTTCTTTGCGATATACTCCAAAATTTCCGGCCATGTAATATCTCCCGACCCGATCTTAAACGCGTTCACATAGCGATCCGCAAGATCCACAGACGCAAAATCATACGGGCTGGTCATATATTCAATCCCGACCTCGTCACATTTTGCCTTTAACCTTTCTGACCAGACATCCGGCAGGCTCGCGTCCTGATACGTGTCAAATACCGATTTTTTCCACGAGGACTGATGCGACAGCTGCGCGCCGAGACTTTCAAAACCGCCTTTGCTCACAATCGTCTCCGCCTTAAAATTCTGAAATTTTGCGGCATCCGCCCCGGCCTCTTTTGCAAGCTCGATCAAACGGTATGCCCGGTCAATATCTCCGTCGTGGTTTGCCGCTATATCCGCGATAAAATACGGTCTTGATGTCTCGGATATCGTCCTGTTTCCAATTTTTATTTCCATGCCGCTCCCTCCTTACCCGGAAACTATTTATAAAAACGCTTCGCGTTTGCACAGCTGATAAAACTTTTCGATGCTCTCCTGCGGCGTACTAACAGGAATCTGTAACGCGCTTGTGAGCTTTTCATTTGACATGCCCATATGCTTTGAACGCTTCGCCTTTAACCCTGCGTCGCTGCTTACGGCCCGGCGAATTTCACCGGATTCGATTTGAAAAATTTCTTTCAGCTTTATGCCAAAATCATACTTCGTGATACAGCCTGTCCCGCAGGCATGGAATCGCCCGTCCAGCCCTTTTGCGCATGCCTCATACAGCAGCTCGGCGAGTTCATCCACCAATATCGGGGAAAAATCAATGTCGGTAAACATGTTCAGCGTCTCCCCCTGTTTTAAAGAACAATAAACCCACTCTCCGAAGCTTCGTTTCTTCTGAATATTCAGCCCGTAAATATTCGTCCGAAACACAAGATTCCCCGGATATCTCAAAACGGCCGTCTCCCCGTCCAGTTTTGTCCTCCCGTATACGTTAATCGGATTTACGGGGTCGTCCTCCGTATAAAGCTTTGGATCCGCGCCGTCAAACACAGCGTCCGTGGAGATATACGCCATCTTTATTCCGTGACGGCCGCATATATCCGCAAGATGCTCCGTCACCTGTGTATTCAGCCGTCTGGCATACTCCGGCTCCTGCTCGCAGCCGTCTACGTTGACGTACGCCGCCGCATGTATCAAAACGTCCGGCCCGGCTTCAACAATGCTTTTCTCTACTGCGTCCGTATCAAACAGTGACAAAACCCGGTATGACAATCCCGGTATTTTGATATCCAAAAGATCCATTCCGGTTATCTCTGCCCTGCTATGTAAGGTGCGGTAAATCCCGTATCCCAGCATTCCCGCCACACCCGTAACATATATTTTCATTTTCTGGCGCACTGTTTTTATCCCCCCTCCCGGATGCATTCGCATACGACAATTTTTCTACATGCCCTTCAGCAGCCTTCTGATCTCTTCAACGCCTAACCACTCCGTATTATTCCCGGAACTGTACTCAAATTCCGGCGCCACCGCTTTCCCGCCCGGAATCAGCTTTTCCTCTCCCCACCAGTTATAGTGCGGATAAATAATATAATGCTTTTCATATTCATAGGTGGTCGCGGAATCCTCCCTTGTCACCATCACCTCGTGCAGCTTTTCGCCTTCGCGTATCCCGACTTCCGGCATCTCGCATCCCGGCAGCATCGCCTGCGCCAGGTCCGTAATCTTAAACGAAGGGATTTTGGAAATAAATGTCTCCCCGCCGTTCGACTCCGCCAATGCCTTAATCACCAGCTCCACGCCCTGTTCCAGGCTGATCCAGAACCTTGTCATGCGATAATCCGTAATCGGCAGTTCCTTTTTGCCGCTTTCAATAATCTGATGAAAAAACGGAATGACCGAGCCCCTGCTGCCCGCCACATTTCCGTACCGGACAACCGCAAAGCGAATATCTTTTGTGCCGGAATAAGAGTTCGCCGCAATAAAAAGCTTGTCCGAAACCAGCTTGGTACCGCCGTACAGATTTACCGGGTTTACCGCCTTATCCGTAGACAGCGCGACCACCCGCTTGATACTCGGCGTATCCAGCGACGCGTTTACCACATTCATGGCGCCGTCTATGTTTGTCTTCACAGCCTCGATCGGGTTATATTCACATGCCGGAACCTGCTTTAGCGCCGCCGCATGAACAACATAATCGACGCCGTCCAAAGCCCGAAGCATACGCTCCTTATCGCGGACATCCCCGATAAAAAACCGCATGACGTCCTCATACTGCCTGAATTTATTCGCCATATTGAATTGCTTAAATTCATCTCTGGAATAGATAATAATTTTCTTTGGTTTGTAATGCTTCAACACGTATTCCGTAAAATGGTTTCCAAAGGACCCCGTCCCGCCTGTTACAAGAATGGTCTTACCGTTAATGATATCTCTATACATATTTCTACTCCTCAATCGGTCTTTCTACGATCCTATCGTTTTTAAGTGAAATTAACAGCCCCTCGTTCCTTATGAACCCACTGTTGATCTTTCGAACCTCAGGGTTATCATTCAGGTACTGCAAAATATCCCTCGAATCAAAATCCTCTTTTCCCGCTGTCTGAAAATGTTCGTAAATATTTTTTATAAACAGATAATCTTCCGGCTCGTCGATCGTCCAGCGCTCTTCATGGAGATTCCCAAGCGTGCTCTCATAATTTTGAATCTGAAACAAGTCCTTATGATTTTTTATATACATTGTGACGTGCTCCCTCTCAGACGCAAGCCTGGCCTCGCTCCACGCGCGCTTTAATGTCTCGAAACGCATAATCTCCAAATCAAGCCCGTCCGCCAATGTCTCGGAAAGCGCCGCCATATAGTCTGTCTGCGGCTCCAGCTTTTCGATTGCATCGTCCAGTATCTTAGCGTCAAAAACCGGGCAATCCGCCGTAATCCGGATTACATATTCCGGCCGGATCAGCCTCGCCGCCTGGTAATACCGATCGAGCACATCTGTCGCGCTGCCCGCAAAAACTCTAATTCCCATACCGGAAACCAACTGTATAATCGGAATATCTTCCCTGTTCAGTGTGGTTACTACCATCACCTCGTCCACATGCCTGCTGCTTCTCACGCGCTCTATCACGCGCTCTAAAGCCGTCTTCCCGCAAAGATCCTTTAAGACCTTCGACGGAAGTCTTGAAGAACCGCATCTGGCCTGTATCATCGCTAAAAACTTCATCTGTCACATCCCCTGTTCTTCATTAAAATATTGAATGGTTTTTCCCAATATCTCTGCCTGTTCCTTTGCCTCTTCGGAATTGTAATAATTTGTTTTAAACTGCAATAACCGCGGCTGCAGAAATTCCGCATTTACGCAATGAACGTCATTGTAATTACAGGAATCATAAATTCCAAGCTTTTCTCTGTTTAAAAACGCCTTGTCCCGGAACATCGGCTCCTGATACGTCAATTTCCATGCCGCATATATCCCGTCCCCGCCAAGCTCCAAATATTTGTCCCGGAATCTATGCCAGTCGACTTTTTCCGTATCCAGCCGCATAACATAGGTCCAATAGGAATGCACGTTTCCGTCCCTGACAACCTGCGGATGCAGCCATTCGCATCCCCTCGCCTGCTCTTCGTAATATGCGGCAGCCTTACGCCGTACCTCCACCAGCTCTTCCATGCGCTCTGTCTGTCCAAGCGCAACCGCCGCGCACAGATCCGCCATCCGATAATTCCATCCCAATATCACATGCCTCTCATAATCAGGGCTTTGTATATCGTCCTTTGTAATCCTGCCCTTCTTCCCGCTGATACCCGCGTATCCCAGACCGGAATACCTTCTTAGTTTATCCGCCAGTTCATCGCTGTTCGTAATCACAATTCCGCCCTCGCCCGCCGTAAGGTGCTTTGAACTCTGGAAACTGTAAGACGCCATGTCCCCGAACGTCCCCACCGGCTTTCCCTCCTGATACGCGCCATAGCACTCCGCATTGTCCTCGATCACGGTCAGATGATGATTCCTGGCAACCTCCATAATCTCTTCCATCTGCGGAGCGAGCCCATAGAGGGAAACGGTGATAATCGCCTTCGTCTTTTTTGTAATAACCTTTTTTATGTTGGCGGCGGTAATTAAAAATGTATCTCTGTCAACGTCCGCAAACACAGGCACGGCATTTGCATGCAAAACCGCAATTGACGTGCTGCTCATGGTTAGCGGGGGACAGATCACTTCATCGCCCGGTCCGACCCCCGCCGCCTCTAACGCCATATGAAGCGTGGCCGTACCGTTCACCATAGCTACCGCATGCTTTACATGAAATTTCTCCGCAAACGACGTCTCCAGTCTTGTCACCATTTGATATGTATTTGATGATGAAAACTGACCGTTCAAAACCTCCTGAATATACGCGCGTTCTTTTTCCCCAACTCTATCCATCTTATCTTCCTCGCTCAATCACTGTGATATCGAACCAAACAAACTGTCAAAATCTACTCTCGGAAATACTTCCAATTTTCCGCCGCGCGTTGCATTATATATCGCAACGCCATGCGTATCCGCATACTCTTTCGCCGCCCGGTAACCGGCAAGCTGCAAATCTACATCCGCCATATAAGGCGTGCCGTGCCGCCTGGATATCGGCTCATAAAACCGCTTTTCTTCCTCCTCAATCTCTTTCATATGATTGCATACGTCTTTATTGGTAACCGTATGATCCCTATGACGTTCAACTGAATAGTTAAAGTCTATTCCAAGCAAATATATTTTCTTAAATCCCATATAAACCGCTAACTGTAATATGTCATAGGTAATCGTTCCGGCCGCGTATATCCGCTCGCTGCAATCCGCGGAAAATTTTACCTCCCCGTTACCGGCCATATCGCCCGACAGCCGCATATAATATAACCGCGCCATATCGGCGTCGTCCCGGTATTTTATCCCTTCGCCCATAATAGACGTAAACGCCGCCTCACACCCGTCCATCAGCATTGTCATATCTTCTCTCTCTGACATCATCTGCCTGCAAAAAATGGAATCCGTCGCGCAATAATACGTCGGTCTCCAGTTCGTATGCTTATATAATGCATAGATGGAATTTGAGGCAAACGTGACCGTTCCCTCTAATCGCTCTAAATCTTTTATCTGAAGGCTGGGACCGTTCCCTATCACAAAACATTCTTCTCCTCTGTGTTTTTCACGGAACGCCTTTATTTTTTCCGTACAATCCTTCCAGCGTGTCAAATCATGGTAAATATCATAGAAAATATCCTGCTTATCATACAAAATGATTTTGTCCGGCATGATATTTCGTTTTTCTAACTCTTCCACAATCTCTTTTCTATACAAATATGTAGACACAATATAATATCCCTCGCCCACCTCTTCGTAGGAATAGACCTTTTTTCCGTTAATTGACCGCAAATCCAATCTCTTGTCTACATAGCCCTCCCATAAAATTCCATGTTTATCAAAATACTCCCCTAAAACCTCACCATACTTCCCGGCGCCGACGATATATATTTTATTTCCTTTCAACGACTGTACCGCCTTGATATACATGTCTGTCTGTGTGTATTCCATCTTTCTATCCGCCTATCTATCGTATATTCTAAATCAGGCCCTCTTTTACCAGCCATTCTATAAAATCCCGTACCGCCCCGTTTCCGCCGCTTCTGGTTGAAACGTAATCGCAAATTTCTTTTACCTCCGATACTGCGTCCGCCGGACATCCTTTTACCGCGCACAGCCGCATCGCCGGGATATCCATCGTATCGTCCCCGATATACGCGGCCTCCGACAATTCGCACTGCAATTCTTTCGCCAGATTAAGCATCGCCGAATTTTTATCTTTTACACCCTGAAGCACATAATCAATCTCCAGCTCTTTTGCGCGCTTTTCTACAATATCAGAGGCTCTTCCCGTTATGATTGCCGTCTTTACGCGCCTTCTCGACAAGATCTCATGTATCCCATATCCGTCCTTTATGTCAAATACTTTAAACGCTTCCCCCGAAGGTCCCATATATATTTTTCCGTCCGTCATCGTTCCGTCGACATCCATGACAAACACTTTTATTCTCGCTCCCATATCAGCCCATATTCTTTCTATTTATACGCATAAAGCACAATATAATCCGACAGCGCCCTTGCATTGCACTCGCTTTTCCATACGCTGTTTAAGGTATCCGTAATATATGTTTCGTTTATATCTGATTTCGGCTCTTTTTCCCTAAGCCAGCCCAAAAAATTTCCAATCCCGTAGCGCTGGAAATATTTTATTTCTATCTTCTTAAATCCGGCCTCCTCCGCCAGCATTCTGAGGTTTTTTTCCGAGAATACCCATATATGCTGCGTGCTGAATAATAATTTTTTCTCAAAAATTTCGCCGAGAAGCCCCCTCATAATCGGCATGTCGGTCGGCGTACCGATTACGGCCCTTCCTTCTCCTTCTGCCAGCAGCTCAAACGCATCCTCCATAAACTTTCTCGGATCATCCACATGCTCGATCACGTCAAAGGACGTAATCACATCGACCTTGTTTTTCCAATCCGTCTTCGCGTCCTTTGCGTAGGCATATGTCGCAAACCCTTTTTTGTCCATACTCTTCCTGTAAGCTTCCGACGGCTCGATCGCTACGATATCCTTCGCAACGCCCTTTAAAAAATCAAGAAACGCGCCGGCCCCGCACCCGATGTCGGCCACGGTTTTATGCCGGTAAATGTCCGTTCCCGTATACTGGAATTTATCAAATGTTTCCCTGTCATGAAGGGCGTAAAACACTTCCTCCTCCGAGCTTCCCTCCAGGGAGTTTCTGTATTCCCTGCTTTGATAATATTGCTTTGTATCTTCGATCACCTTCTCATGCCAGATGACGCCGCAGTCCTCGCACTGCCACATTGTCACCGGATCGTTTGTATATTTGCCAAGGCCGCCGTTTCGAATCAAACCTTGGTACGATATTTTTACCCGATTACTTTTGCACAATTTACATTCCATGTTTTACTTCCCTCTATAATCTGTACTCTTTACCTGTCCTCTTCCAGCGCGGCTTCACAGATCCGCTGCCCGGATACATGATACGTCTCCTTTATCTCAGCAGACGTTCCGGACATCGCAAACACATCGCCAAATCCTACGGCTTTCACGACCGCTTTATATTTTCTTTCCGCCAGACACTCGCACACCGCACTGTATAACCCGCCTATGACAGAATGATTTTCCACTGTAATGATAGTCTTCACCTTCGCCGCAATATCGCGTATACACGAAACATCCAACGGCTTAACGGATCTGATTGAAATTAACTTCCCGCGTTTCCCCAAACTTTTTAACTTCTCCCAGCCTTCAAGCGCCTGCTTTAATGCGGTCCCTTCGAAAACAATCGCAAAATCATCGCCCTCATCGCCCAAATATTCTGCCTTCCCGATCGTAAACTCACACTCTTTTTCATGAATTACCGGCTGCGGCTCACGCGCGACTCTCATGTAAACCGGTCCCTCATACTCAACCATCGCCTTTACGGCGGCTCTGACCTCATTTTCATCCGACGGCGTCAAAACCGTCATCCTTGGAAGCGCCCTCGAAATTGCGACATCCTCTGTCGCGTGATGGCCCGACCCGTCCTGACCGTCATCCACGCCGGCATGTGTTCCGATAATCTTAACGTTGAGGTTTGCATTGCAAACCTGTCTGGTCTGCGGCCAGGTCATTCCGTTCGAGAAAATGGCCAACGCCACATAGACCGGAATAAATCCTTCCGCCGCCAAACCGCCGGACGCGCTCATCGTACTCTGCTCGGAAATCCCCATCTCAAAAAAACGGTCGGGACACTTTTCATGAAACATCTCTATATTACAGGATACGGAAACATCGCTTGACATAACCACAATCTTATCGTTCTCCTTCGCAAGCTCAAGCAGCGTCGGACCTATCGCATCCTTGGGGATTGTACATCTGCGCTCCTGATCCATCAGTTCACCCCTCCTCGTTCAATCAATTCTTTTCTGGCCCGTTGATATTCTTCTTCAGTCGGTATGCTTCGGTGCCATTTTCCGTTATTCTCCATAAAGCTGATCCCCTTTCCCTTTACCGTATGGGATATAATGCATTTTGGCTTCCCGTACTGTGACCGCAAGCCCGTCAAACAGGAATGTATCTGCTCCATGCTGTGTCCGTCTATCTCTTTTACATTCCAGCCGAACGCCTCGAGCCTGTCCGCTAACGGCTCGATACTGATCACATTCTCTACCGGCTGATGGGAACAAAATCCGTTTCGGTCTACGATAAGGACAAGATTATCCAATCTGTAATAACTTGCCTCCATCAACGCCTCCCAAACCTGCCCCTCGTGCATCTCCCCGTCTCCCATCATCACGTAAACCGTATCCGCGCTTTTTTTCAGCCTCTTCCCCAACGCCATGCCGACGCCGTAGGATAGACCCTGTCCCAGCAGCCCCGACGTATAATCCGTCTGCGGCAAATATAAAAGATTGGTATGGCCCTGCAGCCTCGAATGAATCCTGCGAAACGTGACTAATTCATCGTCCTCTATAAATCCAAGCTCGTGCAGCTCGGCATATAACGCCGTCACCGCATGTCCCTTCGAAAGAATGAAGCGGTCGCGCTCCTTATCGCCATAATCAATGACACATTCCCCGAGATATGTAATCACATCTACCGCTGACAAAGCCCCCCCGATATGACCGGACGCCCCTCCGTGTACCATATCGAGAATTTTAATGCGATTTCTGTTTGCCGTTACACGAAGCTCGTCAAAATTAGCGTTAACTATATCTTTCATTTCTTTTCTCCAATTCCACTACGGCCTGCGCCATTTCAAAGTCTTCCATATCATCGATACATATGCTTTCCTTCCAGCTAATCGGCTGAATCCATGGTCGTTCCCCGATTCTGCGTCCCTTTTCGGTAAACACGCTTTTCTCAAACACAAAAAGCTCGCCCTCCACATATACCGGCTCAAGCTCCTGCGTGCGCACAACATTTGTAAGGCTGTAATTGATCGGTTTTCCGTCATACCATGCAAACTCCCGGATCTGATGCGCGACAAACGCCGAGTCATAATCCTCCTCTTTTACCTTAGAAACCGTATCCGCAATCGTCCCGGCTTTAATAAACGGCTGTGTGACATGCATTAACGCGTAGATATCCGAATCCACCGTCTCAATAAACTTTTGAATGATATCTTTTGATTTTGTGCTATCCGTGTCAAGCTGTTTCGGCCTCTGTAAAAAATGAATCTCATCCGGCATATACTGCCTTATGGAATCATCGCTGCAAAAAACGTATGCTTCATCTATAATTTCAACCTGCCGCAGCGTATCAAACAGATATTGACACAGAACTTTATCTCCCAGCGGTTTCGTATTTTTTCCCGGCAGCCTCTGATTGTTCAGTTTGATCGGAATTAACGCAACAACTTTTTTCATTCTACTTCACCTTACTCTTCATATATTGCTCATACACAGAATCCAAATAATCGTAGTCATACCGCTTCTTTTTATGCTCGTCGAGCATTTCAAACATACACTTTAAGTCGTAACTCGTAACGCCCGGCTTGCTCTTTAAGTACGCGGTTGTAAATACATGTACCCCGTAGATCCCCGCATACATCATATCCATGGAATATCCCCACTCAAATTTCTTTTTGAACTCTACAAGATAATTGTCAATCAGATCTAAAATATATTTCATCTGATAACTCTTAAGATTCTGCCTGTTTAAGTACTCCGTAAATAACTCCGTATTTAAATTTCCGCCGCCTCTTCCCATTCCATACAGCGAGGCGTCTACAATCAGATTCCGCTCTCCCGCGCTTATCTCTAAAAAATGCTGTGCCAGCGCAAACGAATTTAATTGGTTATTGTGTGAATGAAACCCGATTTTAATATTTTTATCGAGATTTTTTTCATAAAGGCCATACACTCTGTCAATATCCACGGCCGACGCCAGCGAGTATGTGTCGACCATTGACAATGCCTCCGGCTGAATTTCGTTTGCCATCTTCACAATTTTTTGAATATTCTCTTCACTGTACGAAAAAGTGTCCATAGGCTGTATCGAAACGCGATACCCCTTATGCGCGACTTTCTGTATAAATTCCCCTACATGATCCACATCCTTTTCAAAAAAGCTTACCCGGATCAAATCAAAACTGCTTCCATCATAAGGCTCCAGAGAATCGACATCATATCTTCCATAATCTACCAGCGCAGAATATAGGATGTCCCCGTTTTTTTCCGGAAGATACGGGCTGGCATAGCTCGGCTGCGGATAATACGTCCGTCCGCGTTCAAATTGACAATCCTTCAAAAACCCGCACTCTATGATATCCAATTTAGCCTGCGTCAAATTTTCAATAATATTTCGAATCGCTTCCTCGCCAAATCTCGCCTCATTTACCTGCGCGCCGTCTCTCAATGTACAATCCAATACCTGCAAATTATTCATGATAGTCTCCTTCTCTACTTTTTCAAACAAAAATTCTTCCTTATAAGAAAACTAATGTTAAAATAACTTATCAAAATCTACCCGCTCGAATACTTCTAACTTCCCTCCGCGGGTAGCGTTATATATTTTGATTCCATGCGAATCTGCATATTTTTTTGCCGCTTCATAGGTACGCGTCGTCTTAATGCCATCTGCAACCCCCCACATATAGCTGCCTAAAATGGATGAATGATCTTCTACCTCCGCGTTTTTTGCAATTTCCCCATTTTCACAATGCTCGATTGAAAAATTGTGATCCATCCCCAGAAGATATATCTCCTTAAAGCCCATATATACCGCCATCTGCAGCATTACATACGTCACGGTATGTCCTATATATACTTTTTCCGCGCAATCTGAAGAGAAATCAAACTCCTCCTCAGAATCCGAAAAAACATATTTAAACAAAATCAGATTGTCTATATCATTCGCATACTTTGCCAAATCACCGTTGCTGCGGCTAAATATATACTTACAATTTTGCGATACGAAATCCAAAACCGCCTTATCCGGAAACGTTTCCCTTATTCCTACGCCGTCCGTAATAAAATAGTAATCCGGCCTCCACATCGATTTGTCATAACATCTGAAAATCCGATTGCAGGCAAACGACGCCGCTTTCGCATGATAAATAACATCCAGATCCTCAACGCGCAAGCTCGGCCCGTTTCCTATGATAAAACACCTCTCTCCGCTATGTACGCGGTTAAGCCGCTTTAACTGCCCCACGGACGCAGGACACCCGTCCAATCTCTCTTCGATGCTGTCTAAAATTTTTACATTGTCAAAGAAAATAATATGTTCAGAATCTACTCCCGCCGATAACAGCTGTTTTTTTACAGCTTCATAATTCCGCATCGACAAAATATAATAGGCATGTTCAAAATGATTCACCTCGTCGCCTTTATAAACGCGTTTCAAATTCAATTGATCTTTGTCGGCGCTGTTAAAATTATCATAATATCCATTCCAGGATATTTGATTTTTATTCAGCAGCTTACCCAACAGATTCCCATATACACAGATTCCCCAGATATATATTTTATTGGTTTCACTTATAACCTTTATGCCATTTAAAAATTCGTCTAAAGAATTAAATTGCACCTTTACATTCCTCACATTCCCTTTTCGTAATAAAAACGTCTACCACTCTCTGTCTCATGGCGATACAAAACTGATTCGTCAATTCAAAATATCCGCTGTCCAAGACAATGTCATGATACTGAGGATTAATATTGATAATATAGGCCCTTCTCGGCTTCCTCTTTAAACTGTCGCATATATTTTCGATTGTTTTCCTAAAAATATCTTTTTCAAACGGATCAAAATAATAAAACCAATTGTAAGCGTCCAGCTCCGTTTTCACCTCCGCCGCATCCCCATGTAAACAAGAAATGTTTTTATTATCCTCCAAATTAATTCCCAGCTTTTGAAAATTGGAAATCAATTCCTTGTATATCTTTGTCTCGTACTCTACCCCTCCTACATTCCGAAATCCGTAGTCCAGAAACGAAATCATTGCTCCGCCCTTTCCACAGCCAAAATCAAAAATCGCGTCATGCTCCCCCGGAATACAATGACACCGATCTAAAATCGGAAAGATTTCTTTTTGGGCAGTCAGCCGATAGTTATGCGCCCCCTTAATCTCATCTATAAAATCCGAACGGTCTATGGCCATAACAAAATTGCAGTCATACTTATACTCCAGCCATTCCATAAACTGCACATCCCGTATCCCCGTTTTCTTTTTTGCAAAAATGTCCGCTTCTATCGGTTCCTCACAAACGAAACCTTCTCCAAACACAATTTCCAAAAAATTGAAATACGTTTTATTCTTTATATACCCCGCCTTCTGGAGCTTCTCCCGTACGCTCTCATCCTCCGGGATAGCCAGCCACACAATCGCATCCTTAATATCCTTATAATCAAAATCAAATACGGTATCCCGAAACAGCGGAAAATGGTACGGTATTCTTGCAGACCAATCCTGCGTGATGACAAAATCCATCTCTATGCTGTGATAATATTCGGCATACCACTCCAAAAAGCGCCCCGTATAACCGTACCCCCACAGCGCCACTCTCTGGCCAAACGCCTTTATCATCACGCGGTCCAGCCGTTCTCTGAATTCGTCAAATACTTTCAACATAATCTTATTTTTCTCCTTCTATACAGCTTTTCATCAACTGAACCGTCTTTTCCATCGTCTCTCTATCCGATATTGCAATTCTGGCAACCGGCTCCTCTTTGTCATTAAATAACCGGATTAAGATTCCGTTCTCCTTTAATATTTCTTTCACACGCTGCATATCCGCATGCTCCGCCTTTACCGCCACAAAATTAGAACATGACTGAAACGCGCGCACAGAAGGAATCTTATTCAGCTCGTCCATAAACCACGTCTTCACTTCGTTTAATTCCTGATTCATTTCTTCGTAATAGTCCTTGTCGTGTATGGCCGCAACCGCCATCCTTCGCGATATGGAGCTTTCCCTGAACAGCGGCAAATCCAAACCGAAAATATGCTTTACCTTTGCGTTGCAAAATCCGTATCCGACACGCATATTCGCCAATCCGTAATACTTTGAAAAGGTTCTTGAGATAATAATATTGGAATATGTCTCTACTAATCTTCGAACGTCTATATCTTCCTCCGAAAATCCCCAATATGCCTCATCCAGCAACACAAGCGACTCCGGATTTTCTTTTACAATCATTTCGACCGCCTGTCCGTCCATTTTGCATCCGGTAGGATTGTGGGGACTGGTGATCACGATAATTTTAGGACGATATTTTTTCGCTTTTTTTACAATATCCTCAACGTCCATATAATATGTATAGTCGTCCTTCAAAACATCATAGCAATAGACGTCGCAAAACTTCTCTTTTGCCAGGCTTGCATAATAACTCCAGCCCGGATCCGATACCAAAACGCAATCGCCCCGCTCCAGTGCAATCGAAAAGACCGACTTTATCAACTCTGCGGAACCGTTATGAATATAGATATCATCCTCCGGAATAGAAAACGCAGATGATATCTCTTCTACCAGAAAATCTTTCGTCGCCATATCATATTCATACAAATCCTGTATTTTGACATCCTTTAATACATCCAGACACCTTCGGCTTGGTCCAAACGTATTCTCGTTTAAGTGCAGACGCCCCGTATGCTGGTCTGTCACGGCAGAATTATAGCGCTCAACATCATCGTATTTTACAAAAATATCCGGCATCCGCCTTCCGGCTTTCGCATCCTCCTCTAACAGCCTGTCCCGGTACTGCCGAAACTTTGGGTCAAACTCGATCACATCCTCGACGGTATCAAATTCCTGTACAATATCGTCGGAATATTTTACCAACAGAATCGGAAGCTCCTCGATATGCCTGATATGAAAGTCATCCCAAAGCATTCTCTTTGTTTCCGGATAAGCGTATTCCGACTCCAGATATTTTAAAAATGTTTTGCTGAACCGCTTTGAAAAATATGCCTCTCCGATCGTATACCAGGCGTTGCTTCCCCCCTTATGGATCTCCGATATGTAGTCCCCGTCCATTCCGGTAACGCAGTATTCTTCCGCATATTCCTCCGTATATTTACAGGAATAATAAGAATCGTAAACGTATTCTTCAAAGACATTTATATTAAAGTAATTATCAGAACAGCAGATAAAACTGTTTTTTAGATAATCCTTTGCCGCATAGATGGAAGATATATTGTTGTAGCGGTAGTAATCGTCGTTTTCAACGATGATCACGCCGTATTTTTCTTTCAGGTATTGAAACTGTTCTTTCAAATATCCTACGACGACAATAATTTCCTTTATGCCGGCCTCCATAAGCTGCCTGATCTGCCGCTCGATCAGCGCCTCTCCTTTTACGACGTAAAGGCCTTTTGGCACAATGCGCGATAAAGGAAGACTTCTCAAGCCAAAACCCGCCGCCATTATGATCGCGTTATCTACTTTATATTCATTCAGACTGGCATATCCCGATTCTGTAATTCCCCCGTTTAACCAGTCCTTTTTCTTCAACTCGTCAACAATTTCTGCGACCTGCCCTATTTCATATCCCGTTCTCTGCGCAATCTGTTCCAAAACAATATCGCCCTGTTGTCTGTGAATCGCATATAAAACATTAAATTCTTCAACCTTCATTTTATCCGCTTCCCTCTCAACGCTATTCTTCAAACTTAATACAAGTTGCCGTGTGTTTGGGTTTTTGCTGCTCCTTCGGCGGCGGCGTCATATAATCGTCTCCAAACATAAATCTGAGAAATCCGTCTGAATCGATCGGAGCTCTCACCGATAAATTTTCAAACTCTATGTCGCACGACCGCGTCATCCATTCTCTGAGAAATCCTCTGTTTTCCTCCGGAGCCCCCCACCCGATTGTCCGAATCAATCTGGTATCTTTTCCTCTGTATCTGTCTGCAAGCCTCTCGAGCTCCTTAAATGCAAAGCCTGCCGGTATCCTGCTCAAAACTTTGTACGCGGCCCGTTTTACCGGGTTCTTATCATGCGCCGCGCCCACCGGAGAATATAATATTTTTCTTACCAGAAAGCATCGGAAATTAAACGCTGCCTTAAACGGCTGCATCTCCGGCATTCCGTCGCAGGGGAAGATATCTATGAAAATGCCCCGTTTCATAGACAAGACTTCCTGGTTTTTACGCATAAACACGGTACCTTTTCTCAATATCCGGGCGTATCCCCAGCGATAACCCGGATCTGTCTTATAGGTCTGAAGAAAATACTTTTCCGTATTAAGCTGCGTTTCGCAAATCCCGCAAAACCGGTCATAGTCCTCACGCAGCATTCTCACGTCTATATCGTCGTCCCACGGGATAAACCCCTTATGCCGGACGGCTCCAAGAAGCGTTCCTCCATCCAGCTCGTAATGAATATGATTCTCTCTGCAGATCCTGTCTAATTCCGCCAGCATATCGAGCTCTATCTGCTGCATTCTCTTTATAATATCCGGTGTATACTCAAATACTTGCTTATTGTCATCCATATTATTTTCCTGTTCTGACAGCGGATTACCGACAGTATTTTTCAGGCTCATTCAATATTACGTCCGTAATTCCCTGCTTTTCTAACATCTCTAAATCCAAGCGGTTCCCCGTCGGCTTCTCCGGATATAAATGTCCGGAAAAGTACGCCCGCACCGTAAACCCGTCGAGCCTCTCTCTCGGCAGATCCATCCCCCGCCAAAAGGGATGAAGCGCATTTGCGCCGCATGCGCCTTTCTGTTTGTATAAACAGTCTGACACCTTACCGTCCAAAATCCCAAGCTCTGCCGAAGCATCCAGCTTTCTTAGCTTTTCAAGCGACAACGCATAAAATGACGAATATACCACACAGTCTTCCAACCCTCTTTTATGCACCAGATCTACGATCGCTTCCTCCATCCCGTCATACGAAACAACGCTGTTCTTTAACTCTATATTCAGCTTGAGATTCTCCCGCAGCCTTCCCCAAAGCAAATCAAATACCTCTTCGATTGTCGGTATCTGTTCCCGCCTTCCATTCCCTGCGTCTATTTTTAACTTCTTAAGCTCCGCTAACGTAAATCCCCTGACTTCGCCGATTCCGTCTGTCGTCCGGTCCACCCGCTCATCATGGCATACGACTAGATAACCGTCCTTTGTCAACTGGATATCTAACTCAATTCCGGTAAGCCCCTTTATCTGTGCCGCTTTCTCAAACGCCAGCAGCGTATTTTCAGGATACATCTGGCTGCATCCCCTGTGTGCCCATATTTTCATGCGTTCCGGTTCTCCATCTCTAAAAACTGTTCCATCATATCCGCCATAACAACCGATTCGCTGCGCGTCAGCTTAAACTCGCTGTTGCTGCTTCCGTTTATCATTGACAGGAAATCGCTGATCTCATAGCGCAGCCCGTCGCCCAAAAACCGCTCCGTATATTTTTCTATTTCCAGCGGATTTTCATAGTGAACTTCAAAATACGTCGTTTTCCACCACGGCGCCTCCGCAATAATATATCCCTTCGTTCCGGCAATCAAAAGCCTTCCCTCCGATTTCACTCCAAGCCCGCAGGTCGCCGTCGCAACTGCATTGGGGTAACGAATGGAAACCTTCGTAAAAACATCCAGTCCGTTTTCTCCCCTGATTGCATCGAACCGGACATCCGTAAAATCTTCTCCTAAAATCTTCAGAATCGGAAGCAAAACGTAACTTCCAAGCTCCGTAAAGCTGCCTCCATATTTCCTGTCTGTCAGTTCCCTGCTCTCTGCGCTTTCCAGTTTCGTAAAACAGGCTTCCACATTCCGAACGCTTCCTATCGTTCCGCTGCAGGCAATTCCGAGCAGCTTATTGAATCCCGGACAGTACGCCGTCTTAATTCCTTCAAACAAAATTAATCCGCGCTCTCTCGCATACCGGAACAATTCTTCCGCCTGCTTTTTCTTGAGCGTCATCGGCTTTTCGCAGATCACATGCTTTCCATGCTCCAGCGCCTGTTTCATATATTCATAATGCGTCTCATGCGGGGAAGCCACATAGACAATGTCGACCGCCGAAAAAAATGACTCGATATCCGCATAAGCGTCAATTTCCCACTTGTCCGCAAACCGCCTTGCGCTCTCCCAGCGCGGATTATAGACGCCCTGCGTACTGACCCCGCTGACAAGCTTTACTTCCGGAATAAAACGCTCTGCAATCCGCCCTGTGCCGATTATTCCGATCCTCTGAATCCGACTGTTCTTTTCCCGCAGCATTGTGCTGGAAATATTTTTCGTCCGCTCCAGATATACGACTTTGCAGTAATCCTTCAGATAATCGAACTGCCCCCTCCAATCGGAACCCACCGTAAACACATCGATATGTAACCTTTTGATATCGTTAAACTTTTGCCCGGGAGCTTCCTCGATCAAAATTTCATCCGCAAATCCTGTCTTTTTTACATTTTCAATCCTTGTCATCAGGGAATCGACAATATTTAACTTTCCTCTCGTCTTGTCATATGCCTCCGTCGTCACACCGACAATCAAATAATCCCCCAGCTCCTTCGCTCTCTGGAGCAGCCGGTAATGTCCTTCATGGAAAAGATCAAACGTGCCATATGTAATCACTTTTATCATAATGTTTCCCTCACAAAACGATGAATCTTCTCTCCGCTTGTCCCATCGTTATTCGCCGCAATCTCCTCATATGTCTGAATCTGCCTTTTTCTGTCGAACAATTTTCCGCTTATATCCCCGTCCAAAAAGTCTTCCAGCGAATTGAAGGCATTTTCAAGACAGGCATACTGAAGCCATTCGGAAATATTGTCAAATCCAGACTCATGTTCCCGCAGCTCCTCCCAGTCGAATACAATATCGATCTCCTCATATCTCCCTGTTTCTACGTTAACGTCATATAATTTTCGATCCGGCGTCAAAAAAAAGCGGTATGTCCCTTCTCCAAGCGTATCTGTCCGCCGAACAAACGCTCCTATATTTCCGGAAACAAAATATCCGTTCTTTCCGTCTTCGGTCACATCAAACGGCGGCTTCCACTCTTCAAACGTCCCGGTATTCCGATCGAGCCGCAGAAACATATTTCCCCAATACGGCGGAAAAATAACAAAATTTTTATCAAACGCCACATGGCCAAACGGTATGTCTTCACACTCATATCCATGCGGCCTGTTTTTGCATTTAAATCCCTCAGGAACATCCGAATACTCCCGCGCCTCATTCGTCTTGGGATTCCAACAAACAACGCATGTCCCCGTATACGGCAGCATCCAAAGCTCCTCGCCGTTTTGATCCGGTAAAATTGCCACGCACCCTTTAAAATGCTCTGCCGGCACAGACAAAACATTCTGCTCGCCGGATTCGCCGTCGATCATAAGAACGCGGTTGTCCGCCGGCGACGCCAGCACCAAATACGACCGCCATGTACAAAAGCCCCCGATTCGCCACACTCCCTGCACATTTGCCTTTAAGATCTCGCTATTTCCCTGAATATACTCCACCTTATCGTTTTTCATATCATATCGAACAACGGCAGGATAATGAAACGGTACCAGAAACAGATAATTCCGGATACAGTACGCCCCCACAAACGCGCCCTCCCGCTCCAGCACATGCTCTAAGCTCACGCGCTTTTTTATCTCCCGGTCTTCTATCACAAGAATCTCCTGCGCGTTCATCGGGCACACATAGACCCTTCCGTCAAACTCCATCGCACGCGAATAATAATTCCCGGTCGCATATTCCGACAAGTCGCAATAATACTCATAATGATAATCATGATTCGACGCGTGATACAGCTTATTCCCCTGCGTAATCATCCAGTCGTCATGCCCGTCTACCCAAAATCCCCTGATAATCTCTCCGCGCCAGTCGTCTTTTTCCGGTGCGGAATGAATTTCATTGTTCAGTATAAACATCGGTTTTCCCGCTATCCCAAAAAGAGACGTCACCGACGTCCCGGCATCTCCGATATAGACGTCGCAAAGCGCAATTGTCTCCGTCATATCCGGCGTATCGTCATAAATACCGATTTCATTCTCAATAAAATATCTCTTTAAATCATCGTAAATCGGGCGCAGATTGCTTCTTAAAGAATCAAACGTGGATTCTAAAAGCGGATGCGGACGCCAAACGAGACAGACGTCCTCCCGTCCTTTAAAACAGCGGAACACATATTCCATCTTCCTCAAAAAGCTTTTTGTATTGCCCAGCATTCCGTTGATACTCGTATTATAAAAACAGACCTTGCGGCCTTCCATCTTCTCTCTCCATGACTCCGGCGGCTCAGGCGGATTCTCGCACATCCGAATCACCCGGTCAAACTTTGGCGAGCCAAGCGGCAGCAGTCTCTCCTGCGGCAATGCAGGATCAAAGTATTTCCGCAAATTCTCGGCCTGCATCACAATATAATCCGCGTAATAGTATGCGATACACTGCGCCTGCGCCTGCGACATTCCTCCGGAAGTTGTATAGTAAGGAATATAAACCAAACAATTTGTATACTTTTTCAACTCGCTGGAATAAAATTGCGGATCTACGCTTGTGACATAATTGTTATTATCATAAGGATTATGTATATAAATAGCGTCCGGCAAACGCTCTTGCAGCGGATACTCACTGTAATGCGTCACCGGCACATAGTCCGGCATCTCGCCGCCCTCATAATGAAAAGCGCCAAGCGAGCCGTCGGCATTTCTCTCATAGTACGGAATCGGAACGACATACGCCTCACAGTCAGGATCGGCGTTTGCCGCCATCCAGACGCTCTCTAAAGAATCCCACATAGACGCTTTATATGGGAAAAACGCAATTTCCAGATGCACCCGAATGTCGTTTTTGATGCTGTTCTCTATTTGAATCAAAAGTCTGCGCAGCTTCTTATAAAAGCCGCCCGCATTTACCACTGCCTGCTGCCGAATTTCCTCATGAAGCTGATAAATCAGCTCACAGTAATCCTCCAGCATATGCACGGTCACAAAGTCTTCCCCCTCCGACTCCTCAATCAGGCCGCCGAGCTCGATCGCCCCCTCCTGACACTGTTCCAGAAGATCCAGCGCGGCAGCGGTATTTTTCACTTCTATTGTCTTTTTAATCTTTTCATGCGCACGCGCAAGCAGTTGCACGAACGACTCCGCCTGTCTCTTCTGTGCCTTCCTCATACGACAACCATCCTCTTTTTCCGTTTCTTATACAAAATACGCCCAACTGAAATAATCGGAAAAAATACGCGGACGGCAGCTAAAGCCCCGCCCGCAATCTGTTTTCGATCATTTTATTCTGAGACATTGCTTTTCCATTACAGTGTCCTGCTAATGAGTGATCTCATAATTTCCAGAAAGACACACGTTTCAGGAAATTCAGGCAAGCAATATAACTACCTGTTAGTTTAGTATAAAATCCATAAAAAGTCAATAAAAACGCAAGGCTTTTTCTGGCAATTTTATCCTTGCCGCACGTCGAATCCGACTCTAAAACGCTTCATAATCCTCCTAAATTCATCTTACTAATGGGACTGCGTTTCGAGGGATACTTTTCTCATAATGACTCTGTCCCGTAAAAATCGTATCGCTCGCTTTGCTCGGCCTTCCGGTATTCGTGCTTTTCATAATACCCAATCAGCGCTCCCGATTCGTCGCGGAGGGCGACCATATACACATCCCGGTTCTCTTTCTTATTGTGAAAGGTATAGATGATATTGTGCTCCGGACTCTCTTCAAACCATGCGACAACCTTTTTTATCTGCCCGCCGGAAACCGCATTATGACAGTCTAACAGGCTTTTCCCGACAAGCTTGCGCCCGCCCCGCCTTGCATATTTTGAAACCGCCGCCGGATTCATATAGATAATTTCGTGCTGCAAATTACAAATGATAACCGGACATCTGTCCTGTTCGATGATACTTTGAAAATACGCTGATAACTCCATTTCATCCTCCTGATTATTTTTTGTTAACTCAATGGCGCCAATTTGAACCCTTATAAAGAATACAAAAGAGCGTTACAAATCGCCGCGGCTACATTGCTTCCGCCTTTTCTGCCTTTTGCCACAATGTACGGAACATCTAAGCGCATAACCAGCTCCTTTGCCTCCACCACATTGACAAACCCGACCGGCGTCCCTATGATTCCTTTCGGCGCAAGCTTTCCCTCCTGAATCAATTCATACAGGCGAATCAACGCGGTCGGCGCGTTGCCGACGGCAAAAATAACGTCCCTTTTAAGCCCTGCCGCCTTGTTGACGCTTGCCGCGGCCCGGGTACTTTTATTCTCCTTCGCGGCCCGGGCCACATCCTCATCACTCATAAAGCAGTAAACCTCTCCGCCGTATTTCTCTAACTCGCGCTTGTTGATCCCGGACCTCGCCATCTGCGTGTCAGTGACTATACAGGCCCCGCGTCGGAGCGCGTTTTGCAATTCTGTTACGGCATTTTCGGAAAAACAGAGATTGTCAAGATAATCAAAATCCGCGGTCGTATGAATTACGCGCTTAATTACAGGCTCCCTGTCGCGCTCAAGCCGTACACCGCCAAGCTCTGTTGTAAGGATCTCAAAACTTCTCTTTTCAATCTCCTCCGGCAGCAAGTCAAACCCCCGGGGCAAAGACGCCCTCTCCCGCGTTATGGTCGGCCGCCTCTCGTTTTCTTCCATAACACGATAGATCTCCTCCATATCAAGACTCTCCCGCAGCCCCTTTGCCAGCTTATCATACTGCCTGTCCTTATACTCCGCAAACGACATCCCGGATTTATTTTCATATGAAATTCCCTTTCTCTCACAGAGAAGACGAATTAACGCCTCCCGAAAATCCGCTTCGTCGAAAATGCCGTGGAGATATGTTCCGAATACATTTCCGCAACAGCACCCGTCCCACCTTTCATTTAGATAAATCGCCTGTAAAGACTCGTCTCTTACCCTGGACTGCCCCATATGAATCTCATAGCCGCAGACTCTTTTGCCGGAGAGCGCGCCAAAAAAGCCCTTTAGCTCCCCGGTATATCCCTCCATGCGCCCTCTTGTCTTCTCCGGCTCAAAGTAAGTATCCACCGACAGCAGACCCATCCCTCGAATACTGCCGCCTCCCTCCGCGCCGCAGGCGTCCGCGATGCTCTCCCCCAAAATCTGATATCCGCCGCAGATGCCAAACACCGCCGTCCCTCTTCTCGCCAGTCTGATAATCTCTGCCTCCAGCCCCGACTCCCGCAGCCACTTCATATCGCGAATTGTATTTTTTGTGCCGGGAAGCAGAATAAGATCCGGCTCCTCCAACTCGCCCGCACGGCTTACATAGCGCACGGAAACGGACGACTCCATGGAAAGCGCTAAAACGTCCGTAAAATTAGAAAGCTTCGGAAAGCGGATAACGGCAATATCTGCTTCCGCTGTGACGCTCTTTTGCGCAAGACTCTCCGCAAGCGAATCTTCCTCCTCTATATTGACGTCAAGATAAGGTACAACCCCGAAAACTTTTCTGCGGCACTTTTCCTCTAACATAGAAAGCCCTGGCTCCAAAATTTTCTTATCCCCGCGGAATTTGTTAACGATAAGACCCTTCACGCGCGCCCTCTCCGCTTTATCGAGCAGCGCGAGCGTCCCGTACAGCTGCGCAAATACTCCCCCCCTGTCAATGTCGCCCACCAGGAGAACCGGAGCGTTTGCAAGAGCGGCCATTCCCATATTTACAATATCATCCTGCTTTAAATTGATTTCCGCCGGGCTTCCGGCTCCTTCTATCACAACAATGTCGTACGCATCCGCAAGCTTTTTATAGGAATCCTCTATCACCGGCAGAAACTCTTTTTTCTTCTTAAAATAATCCGCGGCCCGCATATCGCCAATCACCTTACCGCCGACAATCACCTGGGAACCCATATCCGTTGTCGGCTTAAGCAGAATCGGATTCATACATACCTCCGGCTCGATACCGCACGCCTCGGCCTGCACGGCCTGGGCGCGCCCCATCTCAAGATTCTCCGCCGTGATATAAGAGTTCAGCGCCATATTCTGTGATTTAAACGGCGCGACCCGATACCCGTCCTGCCTGAAAATCCGGCAAAGTCCCGCCGCTATCAGACTTTTCCCCACATTAGACATCGTGCCCTGTATCATAATTTTCGCCATAATGCTTTTCCTCTTCGTACAATCCTTTCCATCTTCGAATCAGTTCCCTATTTTCCTCGTGCGTGCATATCCCGATGCGAAAATAGCTTCCCGACAGATTCCGATAATCGCCGCAGGCGCGAATTAAGATTTTTCGCTCCAGCAAACGATCGGCCAAATCCGACCCGGCGCGGAAAAAAAGAAAATTGGCCGCGCAGCCGTATACCTTCTGCGCAAGTCCGCCGCAAAGCGCGCGGGACAGATACGCCTTTTCCTCTTTTAAAAGCGCTCTTGCGCGCGGCAGATATTCTTTATCGTCAAGAGCCGCAAGCCCCGCGGCCTGCGCCGGAACGGAAACGCTCCACGGCTGCATACAAAGGCGGATCCGGTCTGTAAGACGGCGGTTTGCCGTCAACAGATATCCGAGGCGCAGACCGGGCATTCCAAATACTTTTGTAAAGGCGCGCAGCACAATCAAATGCGGAAAACATTGTATCTCATATTTCATGGTACAATCCTTTTCATTTTCAAGAAACGGCAGAAAACACTCGTCAAGACACAGATACGTCTCCGTATCTTCGCATTTTGCGGCAATCGCGGTCAATAGCTCCTTTGAAATTAAACTGCCGGTCGGATTGTTCGGATTACACAAAAACAAAAGATCCGTCTCCCTTTTTATCCGGGATAAAATCCTCCTGTCTAAAGCGAATCCGTCTTCCTCCCTCAGATTCAAAAACTCGCACGCGCCGCCTGACGCCGCAACCGCCGCCTCATACTCCGAAAAGGCGGGCGAGAGCGTGAATCCCAGCTTGGGCCGTATCGCATAGCACAGCGCATAAATCAGCTCCGCGGCGCCGTTCCCCAAAACAATGTCTTCCCTGCCGCACCCCTCGCGCTCTGCAATCGCGCGCCGCAGCGCCTCCCCTGTGCAGTCCGGATAGCAGCGGCAGCGCAAAACAGCCTCCTGCGCGGCCTCTATACTGCCCTTTGGCATTCCAAGCGGATTGACGCTGACAGAAAAATCATACTCCACTTCATTCGAATAAATATCTCCACCATGCATGCTGCCCCTCCTTTTTATACAAGCGCGCACACTGCGCACACAATGATCCCGGCAAGCCAGACAAGCGCCGATGTCGCGTATAACAGCCGGTTAGCACGAATAATATCCTCCGGCTCTATCTCTCTTTTTGCATCCCCGATAAACGGCTTTTTACATAACCTGCCGAAATAATGAGCGTCCCCGGCAAGCTTTAGGCCAAGCGCCCCGGCGCACGCCGCTTCCGTGTGGGCGGAATTGGGGCTCGCGTGCATATACCGGTCGCGCTTATAAATCCGCGCCGCCCCCTTCCCGTCATATCCCAGCAAAAACGCCGCCGCAATCATCGCGCAGGCCGCAAGCCTTGCCGGAATAAAATTCAAAAAATCATCCAGCCGCGCCGCAGCCGTTCCAAAATAAGCGTATCTGTCATTTTTATAACCGATCATAGAATCCATCGTATTCACCGCCTTATACGCAACTCCCCCCACAGGGCCGAACAAAAACATATAAAACAGCGGAGCCGCCGCGCCGTCGGACGTATTTTCTGCAATCGTCTCGACAGCAGCCCTGGCAACGCCCTCACGCGACAAATGATTCGTATCGCGGCCCACAATCATAGATACGGCGTCTCTCGCCTCCCGGATATCGCCGGATTTTAACGCGTGAAACACCTTCATACTCTCTGTCTTTAACGACTTTACCGCAAGCATCTGGTAGCAGAAAACCACAGACAGCGCCGTTTTTATTCTCGGATGAATACTGCCGGCCAGACACAAAAGCGCCTCCGAAATCCCCGCCGAAAACAGAACGACAAATATCGCAAGGATCATTCCTGCCAGGCGCTTTTCTGCCGCATCCTCCTCCCTTCCCGGACCGTAATTAAAAATTTTTTGCAGCGCCTTTTCCGTAATCTCAATCAGCCTTCCGATCGCCCGGACCGGATGATAGAGCCAGGGAGGATCTCCGAGCAGCAAATCCAGAAAAAATCCGGCGCACAATATAACCATTCTTTCTTTCAATTATTTCCTCCCTCTACTTAGCCCAATGGCGCCGTTGCGCAATCCCGCTTCGCCTGTCACATGTTATCGAGACGCGCAATATTTTTAAAACATACGCTCCCGTTTTCCCGGACCGCCTCCATCGCGAATCCGCCGCCGTTTTCTACCTGCCACTCATAATAGTCCCTGTGCGGATCGGAATAATGATCCAAAAGCGCCATAATCGTACCGCCATGTACCACAAGCGCCAGATCCGTCTCCTCCGGCTCCTCAAAAACAGCCTCCATCGCAAGCACGCAGCGCTCGCAAAAAGCGCTCCTGCTCTCCCCTCCCGGGATAGCGCACTCTCCAAAAGTGTCGATAAAGCGCTGATAATCCTCATTCCCCTTTAGATCCTGATAATTTTTATACTCAAACACGCCGAAACGGCACTCCGCAAAGCCCGGAATAATTTTCTTTGTTTTGCCCGGATACAATAGTTCCGCGGTTGTGAGACATCTTTTCATCGGGCTTACATAGATTCGTTTCGCCTTTGGCGCGCTCCTTCCCGCAAGCAGCCGTTTCGACTCGTCCAAAAGATCTTCGTCGGTAGAGCCGACGTATCTTGATTCCAGATTTCCCCTCGTCGCGCCGTGGCGGATCATATACAGCCTCATTTTATCCGGCTCCCGATTCCGCAGACCACGCGAATGACCTGATCGGCCTTTTCCGCCAAATAGCAGTTTACTCTGCCGGATTTTTCCCGGTATTCCCGTTCAAATACATCGACCGGGACAAGGCCATAACCGATCTCGTCGCTGATAATCACAAGCCCGCCCTTTAACTCCTCCATTGAACGTAACAGCTTTTTGGCCTCCCGCAGAGGGTCAAGGCCCGCGCGCAGCTGCTCTCTTACGCGCAGATGATAATGATTTACCAGCTTGCATCCCTCGTTAAAATGTTCTCTCGCGTAATCTGTTTTTCCCTGGTGGGCGCCCCCTACAATAAATACCATAAATCCTCCCTCTCTAAAACTGCTCTACACGATTTTTGAGACTGCCGCCGCCGAAATTAAAACCGCAAGCTCGCATACCTGCAGAAAATAACCCGCCAAATCTCCGGTAATTCCGCCGAATAGCCGATACGCCATCGCCCTGTAACGCCAAAAGCATATAAGACCCGCCAAAATACAGACGCCCCCGGACGCCGGCGCAAGGTAAAGAAACAGCGCTATTACAAAAATAAGCTCCGCTCCCAGAATCCATTTTGCCTTTTTTTCGGCCGCATCCGCGGCGGCAGCCGCCATCCCCTCGCACTTCGCTTTGCGAAAAGTCACGACGGAAAGCGCGCTTAACACCCTCGAATAGACGTAACCTACGGCGACACAGGCAATCTCCGTCTCCGCCACCTCGGTAAACGCGCCAAAATATGCCAAAAAATATAACGCCCCGCAAATAATTGCAAACGCCCCCGTATGCGGATCCTTCAGGATCTCAAGACGCTCCGCCGCCGAACGGTAAGAGCTTTTGGCGTCTACGGTATCCAAAAAACCGTCCATATGGATCCCTCCGCTGACCAAAACCGGAAGCGCGCACAAAACCGCCGCCGATGCCGCTCTTCCAACACCGGCCGCTCTCAATGCATAAAAACATCCCATGCTAAGCAGCCCGAGCGCCGCCCCTACGAGCGGAAAAAAACACATACTGTACCTCATGCTCTTCTCATTCCACTCCACGTTCGGCATCGGAATCTTCGAATACGTAGAGAATGCAATTACAAACGATTTCCACATCTTATATTTCCTCTCTGTAAATCAAAATCAGACGACTGCCAGCGGGATTCCGCAGACCACCTCTGTGACGCCGTCGGCTGCCTTTGCAAGCTCTCTGTTGATATCCGCAAGCATTCCAAGATACCGCGCCGTCTCCCCGTCCGCAGCCGTCCCGTCCGAAAACACCTCGTTCGTCACAACAATGACACAGCCTGCCCGTTTTGCCATATCCAAAAGGGGAGAAAGTATCGCTCCCCTCATCTGTTTCCGCTCTTCCTCCCCGAAACTTCGAATGTGTCCCTCGCTTTGATACATCTCATTTGCAAGCAGATTCGACATACATTCCAACAATACCACATCGCATGGTTTTGTCTCTATCCGGCCGATTCCGCAGTAACATTCGACCGTGGAGAATCCCTTATCTCTCCGCATCTGCCGATGCCTCTCTATCCTTGCCGTACACTCCGGATCCGTCTCGCCCGACGGCCGATAAGGGCACAGCGTCGCCACATAAAAAAGCCTTCCGGATGAAAACTGCTTCCCGCGCACCTGTACCGCAAAATCCTCCGCGTATTTCGACTTCCCGCTGCCGCTTCCCCCTGTGATTACATATAGCATGTCTTTCCTCTCATTCCTGCGCCGTAAATCTGGCGTACGGATCGATCTCATATTCCGAAAATGTTCCCATACTCCCGTATACCTCCACCGCCATATCCAAAAGAGGAAAAAGCGCCACCGCTCCGGTTCCCTCTCCCAGGCACATTCTCGTGTGCAGCGCCGCCTCCAGACCCAGCTCCCTCAATGCCAGTCTGCCTGTGATTTCCTCCGATACATGGGACGCCAGCGCAAAGTCAACAACGCGCGGATCGATTTTCGCTGCGACAAGCGCCGCCACCGAAGAAATTGCTCCGTCGATGACAATCGGGATCTCATGCGCCACCGCGCCCAGAAACGCTCCGACCATCCCGGCGACCTCATAGCCCCCGGCTTCGGCAAGAATGTCCATGGGGTCGGACAAATGCTTTTGTCGAATCCTATCGACCGCCCTGCCGACAACCAAACGCTTCTTTTTGATTCCCTGCGCTGAAAGCCCGGCCCCTTTCCCGGTAACCTCGTCGGCCTCCAGGTTCAAAAGCGCCGCCGCAAGCACGCTGGTACACGTCGTATTTCCGATCCCCATCTCCCCGGTCGCAAGTATCCGGTATCCCATCGCTTTTAATTCGCCGACAAGATTTTTTCCGGTCTCAACCGCCTTCACGCACTGCTCCCCCGTCATGGCAGGCCCCAAAAAAAGACTGTCCGTCCCTCTTGCCACCTTCCTGTCTATCACCGCGCCGCATCGCAGTTCTTTTGTGGGGTACGGCGGCGCGTCTATTCCCATATCTATGGTAAACACATCCGCCCCCGCGGACTTCGCCATATAATTTACGGTAGAACAGCCCTTCGCAAAATTCTCGCTTACAATCCTTGTAACCTCGCTGCCGGTCTGCGTCACGCCCTCACCGACTACTCCGTGGTCGCCGCAAAAAACAACGAGCGCGCGCCGCCGCAAATCATACGGTCTCTCATCCGCCGCAATCCGACAGAGCTTTCCCACATAATCTTCCAGAATTCCCAGACTGTCAATCGGCTTTGCAATCGCGTCCCAGCGCTCCTTGGCGCGCCTGCCCGCACGGTAACGCGCGCACGATAAGAGAAACCGGTAAATCATTTCGGGATTGCTGTAATAATAGAAATGCAAAAAACCGGCCGCCATATGGCTGTTATGCACCATAGCCGGATAGCGGTCCCCCTGCTCTTTTAAAAGCGGCTTTTGCACAAGAAAATCCTCCCCGTTTTCACTGCAGTCCCAACGGTGAAACTCATGTCCCCGGATCACCTGACCCTTATCCCCCAAAACGCCGCATGTTCTGTTTTCTGCAAGGACATAGCCGAATCTGCGCCGTCCGTTTGCCCGTTCGGCGCTTCCCGCGAGCGCTCCCGCCATTTTTCTTTTGACGCCGTCGCTCCCCGTAAGCTCCCGCTGCAAATACAAAAAACCGCCGCACTCCGCCAGACAGGGCAGCTTATCCTGACAGGCCAGCCTCACGGACTCCCGCATCGAAACCGCCTCCTCCAGCTCCTTCGCATAGTTTTCCGGATAGCCGCCCAAAAGCAAAAGCCCGTCGATATCCGTCGGAAGCGCCTTATCGTGAATCGGAGAAAATTCAACGAGCCTGGCGCCCATCTTTTCCAGCAGCTTTAAATTCTCCGCATAAAAAAACGAAAATGCCTCGTCCTTTGCCACCGCAATCGTGACCTCGCACGGCAGACACGGAATATCAGGCTCCCGCTCCGAAATAAATTCCGCTTCCCCCGCCGCCTCAAGCAGCGAGTTTATATCAAACGTTTTCTCCGCCTCGTCTGCGACAGCCTGTATCCATTGGTGAAAGTCGTCCATCTCTCCCGGCGCAATCAACCCCAAATGTCTGGAGGGCACCCGTATCTTTTCACTTTGCGGCAGGCAGCCAAACACCTTCACCCCGCATTCCTTTTCAATCACCGCTTTTATGCGCTCATAGTACGACGGAGACACGCGGTTTAATATTACTCCCCGGATACGGCTGTCCTTTCGGTACTCCATGATCCCGCGGATAACCGCCGCAAGGGAGACACTCGCGCCCTTTGCATCCACAACTAATATCACAGGCGTTTCGGTAACCCTTGCAATCTCGTAGCTGCTGGCCTGCTCGCTCTGCCCGCCCAGACCGTCATAATATCCCATAACGCCCTCTAACACCGTAATATCGGCGTCCCCGGCGCCCTTCGCGAGAAGATATCGCGTGAGATGACGGTCTGTAAAAAACGTATCCAAATTTCCGGACGAAATCCCCAAAACGCTGCGGTGAAACATCGGGTCAATGTAATCCGGCCCGCATTTAAACGACGCGACTTTTAAGTTTTTCCTTTTCATCAGTTCAATCACCGCGCATGTAACGGTCGTCTTGCCGCTTCCGCTTCCTGCGGCGGCAAACATCAGACGCGGCATCTTATTCTTCTTCATCTTTCCCTCCAAACGAAACGATATAGACCGGGTTTTGCGCCGACATCAGATGATATCCCAAAAGCGGCCTGCTTTTTGCCGTATTGACCTGTACCACTTCCGGATTCCGATACGCGCAAAACGTTCTTCCTATCTCTTCTATCTGCGCGATTGTCTCCAGCGTAACCGCATTCAGCACAAACCGCGCATGTCTGTTTTTTTCACGCACGCTCCGGATGATCTCTATCAGCTTTTTTCCGCTTCCCCCTATAAATACGTGCGTGGGAGCGGGAAGCGCCCGAAACGCCTCCGGCGCCTCCCCCTCTATTACCTCGAGGTTTTCTGCCCGAAACTTATATTTATTTCGGACGATAAGCGAGACGGCCTGCGGATTTTTCTCAATGGCATAGACAGCCCCGCTGTCGCTGGAAAGCGCGGCTTCCACAGAAACGGACCCCGTTCCGGCCCCGATATCGTAGAGCACAAAACCGCCGCGCAGCTTTAGCTTTGAAAGTGAAATCACACGGATTTCCTCTTTCGTCATCGGAACCTTCCCCCTGAAAAAATTATCGTCCGATCTCCCGAAACCGAGCCTCAAAGGTTCGCACGCCGGATTCTCAAACAGCGCAACGCTCAGCGCGTCAAATTCTTCCCGTAAAATCTCCTCCGGCGAACCGCTTACAATCCGCTCGTTTGGATAAGAAAGCCGCTCCCCAACCGTGACCTTCACATTCTCCATGCAAAAATCCACAAGCCTCTGGCAGACCTGCGCGATCGCGCCGCCCTCCCCGATTAACGCACAGACTTTCCTCTCATGGCGGATGATTGAAATCAGATTTACGCTCTGTCCATGGCAGCTTACCAGGCGCACCTCATCCCATCCGATTCCAAGTTTATTTAAAAAACAAACCGGGGAGGCGATTCCGGAAACCGGGACAACCTCAAATCCTTCCTCAGACAAAATGTCCTTCATCCCCCGCGCTCCGGAATAAAACCCGATATCGCCGGAATACAACACCGCCGCCGAACGAAATTCGGGGTGCTCCTTTAAATACGAGAGAATTTCATCCTTCCTGTAACAGCCGTAATACGGCCCGATTCCCTGAAAGGGCTCAAGAACCCGCTTCGCCCCGATCCGCACGTCACAGCTTCTTATGCACTCCTTCGCCTTTCCGCTGAGAAAGCTTTCGTCCCCGGGACCGGCTCCGATCAAGTATACCGTCCGTCTCCTGTCTATTTTATAATGATTTTCAAGAAATTTTATGGCCTGAGGCAGCGTCAACGCCCCGTCTTGCTCCGGGGGGCGGCGAATTATGACAAGCCTTACCTTTGCGCGCCGCGCGGCGCTGCATTTTTCCGGGTAACCGCCGCCGTCCCCCGAGCTTTTTGTCACCATCCACGCCGCGTTTATCTGCTTTAACATCCAAAAGTTTAATTCTTCGCAAAAAGGGCCCTGCATACCGATTACATTTTTTCCCTCAAATCCAAGCTTTTTGCATTTCTCCATCACCTGCTGCGTCGGAAGCACTCTCGCCGTGCACCGATCCTTATAACCCCTGATACAGGTATACTTTTCGAGGTCTTTGCTCCCGGTCGTAATCAGAATATTTCCGCTCGTGCCGTCTAAAAATTCTGCCGCCTCTTGCACGCTGTCCAAAAACACGGCCTCATTTTGAGCCGCGCAGTCGAAATCCCGCTCCTCTCCCCGCAGCAGGCGTATCGCGGGAACGCCCGTTTCCCCGCAGGCCCGGCATATATTCTCCGTAGCAAACGCAGCGTAGGGATGCGTGGCGTCCAGACAAAAATCCGGTGAAAGTTCACTTAAAAAACGCTTCATCTCATCCTTATCCATTCTCCCGAAATGAATATGGACATTGGGATGCCGCGGCAAAAGCCCTGCCCCATACTCCGTAGCCACGCAGATATGTAATTGCAGACCGCTGTCCATAAATGCCTCCGCAAGCTGCCGCCCCTCTAAAGTCCCCCCAAAAATAACGATACAAGACATGTTTTCCTACTCCTTCAAATACCCTCTCGGCGTCACCATCTGATCTCCAATCCGCTTTGTCATTGAATTTCCGATAAATACGGTTGTAAACATATCTGCTGAAACCTCTTTTAACTCACGCAGCGTTAATATTTCAAATTTCTGCCCGGCCCGCCCTATATTTTTTACGTATCCGCAGACAGTGTCCGGCCGCCGGTACTCGCCGGCCAGCTCGCACGCCCTGCGCAAATACTCTTTCCGGCTGCGGCTGGAGGGATTATAAAGACAGATAACGAAATCCGACATTGCCGCGCACCGCAGACGCTTCTCAATTTTTTCCCAGGGAGTGAGCAGATCGCTCAAACTGACTACCGAGAAATCATGTCCCAAAGGCGCGCCCAAGACGGCGGCCCCGGATAAAGCGGCCGTAACCCCCGCAACCACACGGATCTCCGGATTCATATCGTCCGGATTTAAAGTATCCGCTTTCAATTCCATCAAAATTCCCGCCATTCCGTAGACGCCGGCGTCGCCGCTGCACACAAGGGCCGTTTTTTTCCCCTCCAGGGCCGACAAAAGCGCCAGCCGGCACCTCTCCTTCTCCTGTCTCATCCCGGTAACAATGTACTCCTTGTCCGCAAAGGCCGGAATTTTTCTCATAAGATCAACGTATACGGCGTATCCGGCTATCACGTCGCAGTCCTGTAAAATTTCCGCCGCCTCTATCGTCATTTTTTTGTACTCCCCCGGTCCGATTCCCACCACGTACAATGGATTCAAAATGCGATCCTTCCTTTCTTCTCTGCAATTGCGACCGTTATGCCGTCATAAATTTTTTTTCCCACAAGAAGCGTTCCGTTTCCGGCCGCCAGTACGGCGCTGCGCTCACAGACGTTCGATACCCCCGTCGTCTTTTCTACAAAAGGCGAACCCGAAAATTCTCCGCCGACCGCCCTTAATTCTTCCGCCGAATACGTAAAAAACGGAATGCCTCTCTCTTTGCACCATGCCGTTATCCCCTGCTCACGCATTTTCAGGTCAATGCTTGCCGCGGCAAACACAGCCTCACATCTTATACTTTCTTCCGCCAGGCAGGCGTTCACCGCCTCCTCTATCTTTTCCTTCGGCGTATTTTTTTTGCAGCCAATCCCAAGCGCAAGCACTCTCGGCGCCAGCTGTAAGGTCTCCCGATACGGAGAGGAAGCCGTGCTGCGGTATGAAATTACAATTCCGGCATCTTCCGAGGAATCGTCTGCAAAGACGCCCCCGCAGGGCTGATTCGCAAACAAAAGCTCGGAGGATATCCCCACTTTTGTTCCGTTTAGAATGCGGACCGAAATTTTTTTTGCCATCTCCCAATCCGTGACGACAAGATCATTTTTTCGGGCAAAATCATCCACCGCAAATTTTCCTTCCAGATCTGTCGCCGTAGTGATCACCGCAAGCGCGCCCAGCATTTCTGCCACCTGCCCGGTCAGTTCATTGGCGCCGCCCGCATGGCCGGACAGCAGGGAAATACAAAATTTTCCTCTCTCGTCAACGACAAGCACCGCCGGATCTAAGGATTTGTGCCGGATAAACGGCGCGATTGCGCGGACCGCAATCCCCGCGGCGCCAAAAAACACGATTGCGTCCGCCCTCTTTGCGCCCGCTCCAAACCACTCGCCCACACAGTCCCTTAAGCTTCCTTTCTCCGAAAGCTCCGGCAGGCCGCTGCACTTTACTTTACATACAAAGGTGATATCCGCCCGAAGGGCTTTCCACTTTTTTTCTAACTCCTGCATGATCCGGAATGCCGGAACGCTGCAGGCAATCATAAGAACCGTCATTCTTCTATTCCTCTCCGGAACTCTGTCGTAAACGCGGCGTCGTACAATTTCGATCTGGCGTACTGCTCTCCCAGAACATTTCCGACAATTATCAACGCCGTCTTCCTGATCCCCTCCCGCTCCATATCTTCTGCAACACGCTCCAAAGTTGTGCGCAGTATTTTCTCCTCCGGCCAGGTTGCCTTATAGACCACGGCCACGGGCGTAGCGGGGTCATATCCCCCCAAAAGAAGTTCATCCCTCGCCTTATCCGCAAGCCCCGAGGACAAAAACAGAATCATTGTGGTCTGGTGAACGGCCAGTTCTCTAAGCGCCTCCGTCTCCGGCACGCCGGTTCTGCCCTGGGCGCGGGATATAATAATACTCTGGGATACCCCGGGCAGCGTGTACTCCGCCTGCAGGGAGGCCGCCGCCCCCGACATTGCGCTGACGCCCGGACAAATATCAAATTCAATCTGTCTTTTTTTCAACTCCTCCATCTGTTCGCGTATCGCGCCGTAAATCGAGGGGTCGCCGGTATGCAGCCGAACCGTCGTCTCTCTGTTCTTCTCCGCCTCCTCCATAACCCGGACAATCTGCTCCAGACTCATGCGGGCGCTGTCATAGATTTCACAGGACGGCTTTGCATATTCCAAAAGCTTCGGATTGACGAGCGAACCCGCGTAAATAATCACATCCGCCTCCTCCAGATAATGAAGCCCGCGTACGGTAATTAAATCCACGGCCCCCGGGCCCGCTCCCACAAAATGCACCATCTTTCTACCCTCTCTTTACTCTCTCCGATAACAGTTCCTGTGCGTCTGCCGTCTGTCCCAGCAGGCCGAATTTCTCTGAAAACAAAATTACGCCGAACTTCATATCGCCGCCAACCCTGTTTCTTACATTCTCCTCTATCTTGCGGCAGATGCTTTTCATTACCTCGTCCCTTAGCCGCCACTCTTCAAGATACAAAAGGATCTCCTCGGCGCCTGTACAGGACATAATCTTTTGCGCCATCTCCCGGCTGCCGCCGCACAGACACGTATGCAGCGCCAGGATCTCGCGCCTCGCGTCCGCGGTTTTCGAATGCGTATTCATAATATTGGCCGCCAGCTTTACCAGCTTACCGATATTTCCCACCAAAAGCAGCTTTTCCATACCGTAGGAAACCGCAAGGTCAAGCGTATCTCCGATGAAATTACTGCACTTAACGCTCTCCCGCAAATCTAACTTCAAGAAGCTCTCGGCAAAATTCTGCCCGTAGTTTCCGGGCGTTACAAGCAGGCTTCTTTTTCCCTGCGCGGATAACTGCCGGATCTGAAGCTCTATGGTATCAAGAATCGCCTTTTCACTCATAGGCTCCAATATACCGCTGGTTCCCAAAATAGAAATACCCCCGATGATTCCAAGCTTCGGATTAAACGTTCTTTTGGCCAGCGCCTCCCCCTCGGGCACGCTGACCGTAATCAAAAGCTCCTCCGCGCACTCCGCCAGATCACAGATCTCCCCGACCGCCCCAAAAATCATATTTCTCGGCGTCACGTTAATCGCCGCCTGCCCGACTTCAAGCTCGAGCCCTTCCCTTGTCGCTCTTCCGACGCCGGCGCCTCCTTCCAACGTCAGGTTCGGATACCGCCCGTCTGAAAATGAATTTTTCTCCCTCGTCTTGTCCTTCACCCTCAATACGGACACGCAAATCTTACAGTGATTCGTCACGTCAGGGTCGTCCCCGCTCTCTTTTTGCACCGCGTAAACCGCTTCCCGCGCATTTTTAAGGACAAGACTGACCGGAAGCTTTACGGTAACTCCCTTAGGCGTATCTATCTGTACATACTCCGGACAAATGCCGAGCAAAAGGCAAGACGCCGCAGCCTTTGCCGCGGCGGCGGCGCATGTCCCGGTGGTAACGCCGCACTTTAAATTTTTCTGATTTTTCTTTATATATCGCTCCATGTTTCCTTTACAATGATCGTCGTGAAATAACCGGCGTCCTCATCCAAATCGCGGATATCACGGCAAATCACTTCGTTTTCCATCCCGCAATTTACAACCGCGCCTGCGTTTATCTTTCCCGATTCCTCCAAATCCACAAGCTTTTGTTTTACCTGAGAAATTTTCCCGCCCGACTTCATCAAAACCCGCGTTCCCGGATACAATTCCACTTCCTGGCTCTCATAACAGCCGGGCAGAATATGAAGCTGTTCTTTTTTTGACGCCAGAGGAATCCCAAGCGCGGACGCCGCCGCGCAAAAAGAAGGCACGCCGCTTACCAGCCTCGCGCAATATCCGCGCGCCGCCATCCTCCCGTGAAGCTCCATATACGTCCCGTAAACCGACGGATCGCCCAGGTTCACAAACGCAACGGATTTTCCCGCGTCTAACTCCTTCGACAAAACTTCACAGCCTCTGTCATAGGCCAAATTCAATTTATCTATATCTGTCGTCATCGGAATCGAAACCGCAGCTACCGGCTTCTTTTCGATATCCGGCACCGCCTTGCACGCAATGCGAAACGCCGCGCAGCGCGTCCGATCCGCCGTCGGAATCCCAATTACATCGCACGTCTTTAAAATTCTGGCCGCTTTGATGGTAAGCAGCTCCGGATCTCCCGGTCCCACTCCGACCCCATATAAAATTCCCGCCATCTTTGTCCCTGCCGCACTTTCTCCACTTATATCATCAGCTTCTCTAATTTATCCACATAAATCCTTCGGAATTGTGGATATTCGCCCAGCCCCTTTACAATCGCCTCGACCGGATACCCCGCGTTTTTTAATACCGTCACGTAAGAGTTTTCCTCCCCCGCCATATCGTTTCTCGCATGATCGCCCGCTACTACCATAAAGGGGTGTACAATTACTTTACCAGTTTTCCCTGCGCTCTGCAAATACTTCAGCGCGCCCGCCAAATCGGGCTCGCCCTCTACCGACGCAATATGTACGTTTGTAAGCCCCGCCTCCTCAAACGCCCGATTCATCTGAAGATAACGGATATTCGAGCGATCCCGCGTCCCGTGTCCCATCAGAATATATTCGCACTGCGGCTCAAATTTTAAAACAGACTGCAGACACGGAAGCAGCCTTGCGCAATCCTCTTTTTCATTCAGAACCGGCCCTGCGACCTTCATCTCTTCAAAATATTTTTTATAGCCGCTTAAAATCTCAAGCATTTTCCGGTACTCTATTCCGGGGATCATATGCGTGGGAAGGACATACAGGCGCCTGACGTGATTTTCGAGTATTCTCGTCAACGCCTCGTCCACCGTATCGATAAAAACCCCGCGGGAAGACAGCTTGCGAATAATCATTCCGCTTGTATAAGCCTGATATACCGGAATTTTTCCGCTTTGCTCCAAGTCTTTTCTGATATTTTCCAGACTGCCCTCCCTTGCGTCCCGGTAGCTGGTGCCAAAACTAACAAGAAGAATCGCTCTTTTCATACTTTTTACGCTCCACAAATCTGCCCATTAAAAACGCGACAACGCCAACGCCGATTCCCGTCTGTACGCAAAATAAAAGACTCTCTACCTCTCCCGGTATTTCACCGTTTAGGGCAGTTTCAAATACAGGCGTAAACCACGGCTCATACTCTCCTGTCAATTCTTCCACCTTTTGGCTCCCCGCATCGTCCGAACCGCCAAATTCGGCTCCTTTCAGCGCAAACAGCGGAATCGCAACAATTGCGATCACCATGACGAATAATATAACGGCAATTTTTCCTTCTCTCTTCATCTCGCTCCTCCTATACCGACTTTTCAAAACCGATTGCCTTTAGCTCCGGCTTCGCATAATTCTCCAATGCCATCATGATCATAACGGTCAACAATCCCTCTACAACCGCAAGCGGCAGCTGCGTCGGCACAAACACTCCAAAAAATTCCGCCGCAGACGATAAAACGGAACCGCCTTCTTTCTGATACGTAAGCGCCAGCTGGACGCTCGTCACGCAGTAGGTAAATAAATCGCCGAGCATTGCGGCCAGAAACACGCCCATATTCCGGTTCATCCGGCATTTTTTACAAATCGCGTATACCGCGTAAGACACAAACGGCCCCGCAATCGCCATTGAAAAGATATTGGCCCCCAGCGTTGTCAATCCCCCGTGCGCAAGCAAAATTGCCTGAAATATCAAAACAATCATTCCAAGAATACTGACCGTACAGGATCCGAAAAGAATTGCCCCCAGTCCGGTTCCCGTCATATGCGAACAGCTTCCGGTTACGGACGGGATCTTAAGCGCGGAAATTACAAAAATATACGCGCCCGCCATTGCCAGTACCGTAACTGCCTTCCGGTTTTCCGTAATTATTTTCCTGATTACATAAAATCCCTTTACCACAAACGGAACGCAGATAACTCCCCAGGCAATACAAAAAGCCGGCGGCAGATAACCCTCCATAATATGCATTGCGCTGACCGTCGGGCAAACGGAAAACGCTAACGCAAATGCGATACTGAACTTTAATATCCTTTTCTGTGTTTTTGTCATTATCAAGATCTCCCTTCTCCTATGCGTGCAATCTCCTCTGCCGCCTGCTCAAATGTAACCGGATAAGCCTCCCGGTTTGATACAATCCCCGCCGCGCATAATGCGTCCCAGACTATCATTGCCCCGGGCTGCTTTAAATGCGCCCGCTCTAAAACCTCTTCTTCCCGAAAAATTTCAACCGGAGCTCCGTCGGCAATGATTCGTCCCTCCGAAAATACGACAATCCTGTCCGCGTACCGGTATGCAAAATTTACGTCGTGCGTCGCGATCAAAAGCGTTCTCCCGTCTCTGTGAAGACGGTTTAATATTTCCTCCACGTTTTCGGAATTTACCGGATCTAACGCGGCCATCGGCTCGTCAAAAATCATAATTTCCGTCTCCATCGCCAGAATATCGGCAATACTGACACGTTTTTTCTCCCCTCCGCTTAAATAATGCGGCGGACGACCCCTTAAATCTCCCAGATCCATATACGCAATTGAATCTTCCACTCTCTTTTCAACCTCTGCCCCGGAAAGATTCAGATTCATTGGCCCAAAAGAGATCTCGGCCGCTACCGTTGGGGCGATAATCTGGCTGTCCGCATCCTGAAACACAAATCCGACCCGCCTTCTCAGCTCTCTAAGCCCCTTTTTTTCAATCTTTTTTCCCTGAAAAAAAATCCCGCCCGCATCCGGCTTCAGCACTCCGTTCAAATTCAAAAAAAACGTAGATTTTCCGGCTCCGTTCGAGCCCATAACCGCAATCTTCTCTCCCTGAAAAATCTCTAAACTTACGTTGCTTAAAGCCGCCTTCTCTCCATATGAATAATATAAATTTTTTACTGACAACAAGGGCTGTTTCATATTGCCTCCCGCCTCGCTCCAACCGGCGTCTCTCATCCGGCTATCTCTTGCAAAACCGCCAAATCAGGATTACCGCCGTAAAATAAATCGCGCCTCCCGCAGCCTGCCAGGCTTTCAGGCGTTTCTTCTCCGTCAAAAATTCAATTTTCCCGTCATAGCCTCTCGATAAAAGCGCGTCATAATATGCGTTCGCTTTTCTCAGCGAAACGACAAACAAACTCCCGGCAATTAACGCAAACGTCCTGAGCGACTTTCGAAAAGACTGATAGCCTAATCTCGCCCTGGCCGCCGTCTGCATTTCGGCTGCAACGTCAAATAAAATAAATATGTAGCGGTAGATCAGGTTCATTAACTCAATTAACAACCCCGGCAAACGTATCTTCTGCATGACGCCTATGATTTCATGCATCGGTGTGGAAAACGCCATCATATAGACGGCGCTCATGCCGGCGATCGCTTTGACAGAAACCTGAACCGCAAGCTTTATGCCGGATTTTGTCAGACACAGATAAAAAAAGTGCGCCGAAATATTCCATTCGCCTGAAGGAAGGGACGAAAACTGCGCCGCAATCGCAATGCCGCTGCAAATCATAAATGCCAGCGGGACGCTCATAAAACGGAGATACACACGAACCGGCGTTTTTCCGACGCCGAGCGTAAACGCCCCCAAAGACATTATGACAAAGAGAGAAACCATTACCTCATCGAACGCAATTACCATGCACAGCGTCCCTATGGAAAGCAGTACCTTAAAACCTGCATTCCAGCTATTCACATTTGACCGATAAGCATAACGATCTATCTGCATACTGCTCCTCATCCGTTCATAATAAAAAAGATCCGTCTGTATCGCCTCACCGCAGCGAACAGACAGATCTTGCTCTTTATCGTATCAAAAACAAGCCTTTTTCAAAGCCCGTTTATAAGTGTCTGTTCACCGCAGTCCTTATCATACACGCATCCGCCTTTTAAACGAACGCGTCCCATAAAAAGGCAGGTCTTCTGACTTCGCATCGACACATTTTTCGTC
Source organism: uncultured Roseburia sp. (assembly GCA_947383215.1). Taxonomy (GTDB): domain Bacteria; phylum Bacillota; class Clostridia; order Lachnospirales; family Lachnospiraceae; genus Roseburia_C. Next base: position 1,594 of record CANDCP010000018.1, on the reverse strand, counting down.
TTCCCATTTTCACAGTGACTGCCATCCGGCAAGAAAAATGCTCCGCTTACACAGCGACGGGATCGTCCGGGACTCACACCCGGTTCCCTATTATCCCAAACCACGGCGAAACCGCATTGGGCACCTTTTTATTTGAATTTTCTGAAATGAGTATAACATTATCTGTCAAAAACCGCAACCGGTTAATTTCCGGTTTCCCCATACGCACCGACAAAGAGGCCGCAGCCCCGGCAGATTAAATCTGCCAAAGCGACGGCCCCCTCCTGTCAAAAAGTTCCTTCCGTTACTTTACCGTAACTTTTATTTTTTTATAAACCCCGTTCTGCGCATATACGTATACATACGTCTTTCCTTTTTTCACTCCCTTGACAACGCCTTTCTTTGTGACCGTTGCAACTGTCGGGTCTGCGCTTTCGTAACGGAATTTTGCGATATGCTTGCGCATTTTTTTCTTTGTAAGGACAAGCTTCGGCTTAATTGTCTTTTTCTTGCCCTTCTTAATCGTTACTTTCGTTTTCTTTATGCTTATCTTTTTCGGATTTCCATACTTCGCTTTCTGGGTTGTCGACACATGGGCAACTTTAGATTTTGATATAACATAATCCTTTCCGTCAATTGTCTTATATGCTACAACCATATATTTGTAGTATGTATTTCCTTTTAATTTCTTTACGGTATAAGATTTTTTGGAAGCTCCCAACGTTGTAAGCTTCACCATCTTATTATCTTTACCGCAGGCAGAACCGTACACAATATAACCGGTCGCGTCTTTGACCTTCTTCCAGGTCAATTTAACGGATTTACTCTTTCCGGTCCCCTTCAGGCTGATCGGTGCGAACGTAGACCCCGCCACGTCGCCCTTATCCGTGTTCGTGCCTGTAATCTGTTTATCCACCGTAGCAAGCGTCGGATATGCCGTCGTCTTAATTACAACGGTAGCCGATGCAGGCGAAGTTGCCGTCGCCTTCCTGCGGATTAAAACGATTGTTCCGACCGGTACAACCACATCCTTACCGCTTCCGGTCGTCCAGGACAATCCGTTGTTCGTGCTGTACTCATAATCCGCCGAAACATTCTTAATTACGACATTTCCGCCGTTCTCATCCGGCATAACGTCAAACTGATCGTCGGACGGAGCCGTCTCTTTCGCCAAAATCGTAAGCTTCTGCTCTGCGGAATCTTCTGTCGTGGTTCCGTTGCCCTTCTTAACGATAGAAATCGTCTTGCCGTAATATGCACCTAAATCTGTCTTCCCGGCAGCGTCCGCTTTCACGATAACCGTCTTGCCGTCGACTTTAATGACATACTCCGCATTCGGCGCAAGACCCGTAAGCTGCTCGGCTTTATAATCAATTCCGGCTTTCGGCGTTTCCTCCGGTGTCTTTGTAATTACATCCTCTGCCTTGATCTTAACGGACTCGGACTCCGGCGCGCTCTCTGTCGCTTTCTTTCGAATCTCTATCGTCTCTCCGGCCGGAACTTCTACGTCGCTTCCGTCTCCGTCTGTCCACTCTCCGTCTCCGATCCGATACTCATACTCGTCTCCGATGTTCTTAACGGTCGTGCTCGTCTTTTCGCCCGTCGGATCTACGAT
>CANDCP010000017.1 GCA_947383215.1 uncultured Roseburia sp. | reverse complement strand
AGATGTCCGTGCGTGACTGGAGTTCAGACGTGTGCTCTTCCGATCTAAGATCATCTTCCTCACCACTCCTTATCTCTTTGATTCTTTCTATAAATACAAAAATACTCACTCCTGCCAGCGCAAGCGGTATAATTGCCAACAATAACTTTATTGGAACCGGTATTGGCACCAGCGCGCACACTACTGCAAGACCAATGCAATAGGAACATAAGATAACCGCAATTACGATCGGCGCTATCATTTTTTTATGCTGCTTTTTCATCGTCCCTCCAACTATTTTACATAAAATCCAATGATCTTATAATCGGTATCATAGCTAATTGTAACGGTCTTTTTTCCGTTTGCATACTGCGCGTTGATAATCGCGACCGCTATCTCGCCGTCAAAATCTTTGCTGCTCATACCCACAACAGACTGGTCGATATAACTGTCAAATTCACCGATTTCGTCCATCGCCTCTTTCAGGGAATCCTTAAGCGTCTCTTCGCTAATATCCGACTTGTACTCTTCCCTCACCATCCCCGCAATCGCTTTGTAATCCTGCGCGTTCAGCGCGTCCATCACTGTGCCGGCCTCTTCTAACACCCTAGCCTCATCAAAAACTTCGGAAAGCGGCTCGGGACCGCATGCGGCGAATAAAAAGACCATAAGCGCCGCAAGCAGTCCAACTGTTATTTTTCGTTTTCCTGTCCCAATTTTATGATACATTCCCGTCTCTCCTTCTAACTATCCGATTCCGCTGCCTCCGCCGCGCCTATCAGATATCATCCCCAGCCCCGTTCACAGCCATCTCACTGTCCTGCGTATAGTTCAGATAAACAATCTGCTCCATCCCTTTGATTTCCACATGCAGCTCATAATTATACGCCGCCTTTCCGCTTACCGCGACAAGCTCACACGTATAGAGCGCTGGGTCTAAGATTTCCCCTTCCAAGTCACACAGTATAAACGTCGCCGTCTCATCCAGCTGCGGCTGATAGCCTCTCAATTCAAAAACCCGAATCTCATTTTCTTCTTCGTCTTCTTTATATTCCCAGCCGTCAGCCTCTATAAGGTTTTCATCCGACTCTACGCTTTCTATCGAAACCCTGCGCGGGCTCTGCTTATAATAAACATCGTATGTTTTCTTTTTATACGCCCCAAACGTCACGGTCAAGCTGCCAACCGCGCCGTTTTCTCCCGCCGCCGGCTCATAGACCGCGGAAACCTTCTCATCGTAAGATACATAGACGAGATGTCCAAGCGTTTCATTTTCTCCGTATACGATAAGCTCATCAAAATTACAGTCATAGTCCACAATATAATTGCCCTCGTCCGTAAATGTTCCGACCAGATAGCCGCTGTAATACTTTGTATAAACAAGCGGATACGTCCCTATTATATTTTCTCCGTCGGATATGTCAAGATATCTTTTCTGTCCCTCCGTGCGCACCGTATAAACAAAACTGTAAGAACTGTTGGAAAACTGCAGCGTATCCCAGCCGTCAAACGCTTCCTCATCGGAATATGCGCCGATCAAAACATGCGTTTCCCCGTCGATATCCTGCAGGCGGATTTCGTCCAGCCACTCTGTCTCTCCATCCTCCTGATACTCTCCGTAATCCGGAATACATACCGACGCTTCCGTCTGCTTATAATTGAGCAAGATCTCATAATTCTGGCCCTCGCAGACAAAGGTCATTCTGTAATTATATAATCCGCTCTCCGCCGCCTCAATCTTCGTATTCTCTATGGTTAAACCGGTAAAGCGGACCGCCGCGTCGCCGCCCAGATTTTTCTTCGTCCCAACGATCTCCAAAATTCCTATGTTACCGCTCCTGTAACTCCAGCTTGTCTGCAAAATCATATTTCCGTTCGCGGAATCATCTATTTCCTCCAAATCAAAGTCATAGATATCATATTTTAAATCTTCATTTTGAGACTGCGTATAGTATACATCGAAGGTAACGCTGTATTCCTGCACAGACGCCGTAAGCACCGCCGCCGCGTCTCTTTCCGGCTGCAGCTCACAGGAAACGGTAATATCCTCGTCGTCAAATTGCACCTCAAGGCTGTTTAAGCGCTCTTCGGCTCCCCATACGTACAGCTCACGCTTCCCGTCAATATTCACAACCTGATACTGCGCGTATTTTCCGTTTGCGGTTACACTGCTGATATCCCACCGCGGCGCATATTCTTCCTCTGTGACATAATATGTTTCAACCGCTTTCGTAACAGAGCTTGTGACAACAATCATCCTGGAATATTCTTCATTGTCGGAATCCTTTATCTCATAAGACGCTCCCTTCGGAACCGTCACGGTAAGCCCCTCTCCTGCCCAGCTGTCGCTGAAATACTTCACCTCAATTGAAGACTTAAAATATTCTCCCGGCTCCGCTCTGGAAATAACGGCGGAATGCAGCTTATCGGATTTCAGCTCGCCGATTCTGGTGCTTTCCCTGAATGCCTCCACAAAATCTGTAAGCTCCTGCAGCAAAGCCTTAATCCCCTCGAGGCTCGCCGTACGTTCAAGACGAACGTCGATATCCCCGATCTTTTCCTTTAACTGCGCGTTGGCCATTTCACCGAAATCCGCGTCGCCTAATTCCTTCATATATTTGCGAAGCTTTTTTCTTGCGGCATCCTCTTTCGTAAGACCGACAGTCTCCGAGCTGCCCTCGAAGTAATATACCGTATTTACCGGCGTAATTATATTCGTCGCCGAATCATACGTACATACATCCCACAGCGTTCCCATCTCATACGGTACATGATAGGTTGCCACGCAGCGGGTGCCGATATACACCTTGACAACTGCTTTCGAAGTCGCAAGACGCATATTTTGCTCATCGCCCTGATCTGAAAAATCGTACACATAATAATGGTACAATCCGTCTACCTTATTGTAGACCGTGACCGTCTCCGGCCCCTCGTAATCAATATCGTCCACATCAAGATCTACATATTTTATGCTCTCGCCGTCTTTATCCTGCTCATAATACGTCCCGTCACTGAAATATACGTGAAATTTGTCCTTCTTGTCTAAGGTCGGTCCGACCAGATGCGAATCGAGATCCGACGGCACCGAATTATTTACCGTATCCTCCTCGGCCCAGGTTAACACAAAGCGGATCTGATCCCCCTCCACGTATTTCGAAACTGACATATTGGACTGCACCGTCGTGTTCGCCAGCACAACCACATTATATGTAATCCTCACATACGGCTCTTCTACCTCGCGCGTGTCCTCAATCTGAATACAGTAGCTGCCGCACGGCAGGCCGCTGAAACGATACGCGCCGTCTTCATCCGTCAGGACGGTCTGAATAATTTCACCGCTCACATTATTGGCTCCCTGTCTGATATGCAAAGAGATTCCCTCCGCCACCGGAAGTCCCGTGGCCGCGTCTTTCAAAATACCTTCAATATCGCTCGTCGCGTCCGTATCCTCTACCAGCATAATACTCTCGGCGTTGATTTTCGCTTCGGTTACCGTGAGCGTCTGGAAATAACTTTTCTTTCCGTCTGCTTTCACAATCATCACATAATTGCCGTAGGATAACCGCGGCGTCTCGTAAGTTCCGTCACTGTCTGTCGTTGTGATATAGCACATCTCCTGACGCTCTGCCGCCTCAATCGCAGCCTGGAGCTGGTTTCCGTCAAACGCAAGCGTATACGGTATCGCATAGATCACCGCGGACTCAATCGGCTGCTCTAACATATCCTTTACAATTCCCGCAACGGCCCCGGACTGCGTCGTTCCCGGAATCTCCGTAACCGGCGCGTACTCCGCGACGACATCCGTCGTCGTATTGGTATCCCGCCTTGTGACAGGCACAATTCCCACGCCTGTAATATAAGGCATGACCCTTTCGTCCGGAATCTCTACGCTGGTTGCGCTCTCGGCGCCCGGAAGCAAATGCAAGAAGATCACCTGCTGCGTGGAAACCGCTACCGGAATGGACGTCTCAATCTTTGCCCCCGCTCCGACTACATCTACCGGAATAATATTTACGTTATTTCCCAGAAGCTTCAGGAAACCGTTTGACCTGACTGCCACCTTTTCAATTGTTCCGTTATTTTCAATGAAAACGCTTGACGCTTTCTGCCCTATTTCAATTGCAGTGTCCGCGGATTCCGCCACCACGATATGCGCTTTGTCCGCAGATACGTCGATCGTATTTCCCGTGGCCTTTTCAATCCAGGTATCCCCGCTGACCGCGAGAAGCTGAATATGTCCGAACACGGCCTCATTTGTTACCGTCGCGTTTTTTGCGTCCACGATAAGCGCGGTATCCGAATAAGTGCCGGAAGGAATCACGAATTCCCCGCTCTCTTGTGTCTCCAGCAAAATGCCGTCATACAGATTCTCATCCGCCAGCGCGCTTTCCAGTTCTTTGAAACTGCCCGCTCTTTTGATACTGCCGACTACAACCGTGCAGGACGCCTGCGTACCGCCCGCCGACGCCGTAATGGTCGTTTCTCCCTTTGCGACAGCCGTTACCGTTCCGTCCGCTACCGTAGCCACCGCCGGATCTAAGCTCTCCCAGGTCACCTCTGAAAGCTCCGCCGCCTGCGGAATCGCCGCAGCCGTAAGCTGTGCCGTCTCCCCCGGCGCAAGCGCCGTCAGGGAATCGTCCAAATAGATTCCGCTAAGCCGCGGCGCCGTCACACGAACCGTCGCCGTCGCCTTTAATCCTCCGTCCGCCGTAACCGCCGTAACCTTTACCGTTCCCGCTTGCTTTGTCTCAAGATATCCGCTTGCTTCATCAATTACCGCAATCTCTTCCTTATCCACGGAAAAGACGACCGATCGATCTGTTGCGTCCTCCGGCGTAACCGTGACGGAAAGCGGCACGCGGATTCCCGCCTCAAATTCATAAGTATCCTTTTCAAACGCCACTCCCGTTACCGGACGCACTACAATTACGCGGCAGGTTCCCGTTCCGCCGCCGTTTTTCGGAACTGCCTTTATTGTCGCCTCCCCTGGCGCAACCGCGGTCACCACTCCGTCTTCATCGACCACGGCGGCTCTTATATTCGTACTGGAATACTCAAGCTCGACCCCTTTTGCCCACGCCGGAGTAAATACCGGCGTCAATGCTTTTATCTCGCCCTCTTCAAGCCTGACCGTGTCCGGGTCAAAAGACACTTTTTCCAGGGACACGGCCGGAACGATTACCGTAATGCCTGCCGTCTTTCCTCCGGCGGCGGCCGTCATAACCGCCGTTCCCGCCTTTACAGGCGTGATAACCCCGCTTGCCCTGTCGATCTTTGCAACCCCTTCGTTTGAGGACGACCATGTCACGGTTTTATCCGCCGCATTTGCCGGGACAACCGTCGCATCTAGCTTTGTAGGAGACGCCGGATCCCAGGATACCGTCAGGTTGTTCGCCTGCTCAATTTTTATCGACGTCACCTCGACCTTCGTTCCTGACGCGCTCTTTACCGTCACGCTCACGGACGCTTTCTTTCCGCTTCCGTCCGCCGCTTTCACGGTAATCGTCGCCGTTCCCTCCGCTTTGGCCGTAATTACGCCTTGGGTGCTGACTGACGCGACCTCTTCCTTGCTGCTTTTATAGGTAAGCTTTTTATTGCTTGCCTTTTTGGGCTCCACGAACGCTTTGACAGCAGACGTCTGACCGACCGTCAGAATCAGGGATGTCTCCGACGTCACCTTCACTTTGGCCGCCGGCGTTCCCACCGTTATCTTACAGCGCGCCTTTGCCTTTGTCCCCTTTACCGTGGCCGTAATCGTCGCCTTGCCCTTTTTTAATCCCTTCACGACGCCTTTCTTACTTACCGGCGCCACCGTCTTTTTACTGGAACTCCAGGAAATCTTTTTGTTCTTTGCCTTTGACGGCGATACCTTCGCCTTTAGCGTAACCTTCTTTCCCTTTTTCAGCGTATAGCTTGAATAGTTGAGGGTCACTGATTTTGCCGCAGTCTTCGACGCCGCCTGCACTGTAAGCGCAGACAAATCGGCCTGTGTAAAAAACACGCCGAACGCCAGCAAAAACGCCGCGATTCTTCTGGTTCGCAATTCCCATCTCTTTTTCATAGATAAACTCCTTTCTTTATATCCGCTTTGCGCACAGATCATTCAGACAACATTTCTCACAGTACGGCTTCGTCCGCGCAGTGCAGACATCCCTTCCGTGATAGACAAGACGATGGCAAAAATCGCTTCCCTCCTGCGGGGGAATCAATTTCCACAGCTCCATCTCCACTTTTTTCGGATCTTTTATCTGATCTACCAGACCGATACGATTCGTAAGACGAATACAATGCGTATCTGTCACAATGGCCGGCTCTCCAAAAATATCCCCCATAATTAAATTCGCGCTTTTTCTCCCCACGCCCGGCAGCTTTAACAACGCCTCAAAATCCCGCGGCACCTTGCCGTGGTAATCTTCCTTTAATGTCTTCATACAGGCGCTGATATCCCTAGCCTTACTCTTTCCAAGTCCGCACGGCCTTACAATCTCTTCGATTTCCTCTACCTTAGCCGCCGCCAAAGCCTCAACGTCCGGAAAACGCGCGTAAAGCTTTTCAACCACGACATTCACCCTTGCATCGGTGCACTGCGCGGCAAGCCGCACGCTGACCAGAAGCTTCCACGCCTGATCATAATCCAAAGAACATTCCGCAACGGGATATTCCGCTTTCAGACGCTCAATTACCTGCAATGCCAATTGCTTTTTCTCTGAATCCGTCATCCTTTTATCCTGCTTAAAAATTATTTTCTAATCAGTAACGATTTGCCTGTCATCTCCGCCGGTTTTGTCATTCCCATTAACTCGATCAGCGTCGGGGCAATATCGGCAAGGCATCCGCCCTCCCTTAAGGTAAACGCCGGGTCTGCGTTTATCAGAATAAACGGCACCGGATTAATCGTGTGCGCGGTAAACGGCGCTTTCGTCTCGTAATCCACAAGCTGCTCCGCATTTCCGTGATCCGCGCACAAAAACATCTGTCCATCCGCCTCTTTGAGCGCCGCAACCGCTTTCCCGACACATTCATCCACAGCCTCCACCGCGGCGATCGCAGCGGCCTCCACGCCGGTATGCCCTACCATATCCGGGTTGGCAAAATTGATGATAATCACATCATACTTACCGGACTTGATCGCCTCTACCAGCTTATCGCACACCTCATACGCGCTCATCTGCGGTTTCAAATCGTATGTCGCTACCTTCGGAGAATTTACAAGAATGCGATCCTCCCCCGGATTTGGCTCCTCCACGCCGCCGTTAAAGAAAAAGGTTACATGGGCGTATTTCTCTGTCTCCGCAATCCTCGCCTGCGTCTTGCCGTTTTCAGCGAGAAACGCTCCGAACGTATTCGTCAGCTCGACCTTATGGAACGCAATTTCCTTGTTCGGAATCGTCACGTCGTATTCCGTAAAGCAGATATAGGTCACATCTTTCCTTGCGCCTCTGTCAAACCCGTCAAACTCATCCGCGCAGAAGGTTCTTGTGATCTCTCTCGCCCGGTCCGGACGGAAATTAAAGAAAATAACGGTATCCTTATCATTGATAACGGCCACCGGCTGACCGGCCTCCTCTATCACAGTCGGCAAGACAAACTCATCCGTCACATCTCCCTCATAGCTTGCCGTAATCGCTTCAACGGCGCCGCCCGCTCTGACGCCCTCTCCGGCCGTGAGCGCCCGATAAGCCTTCTCTACACGGTCCCATCGGTTATCGCGGTCCATCACATAGTAACGCCCGCAGATAGAGGCAATCCGTCCGACGCCGATCTCTTTCATTTTCTCTTCCAGCTCCTCAATAAAGCCCTTGCCCGAAGTCGGCGCCGTATCCCTTCCGTCCAGAAAGCAGTGTACATATACGTTTTCAATCCCTTCTCTCTTCGCCATTTCAAGCAGTCCGTAGAGATGGGTATTGTGGCTGTGCACGCCGCCGTCGGACAGCAGTCCATATAAATGGAGCGCAGAATGGTTCTCCTTTACATTTTTCATTCCCTTTAAAAGCGCTTCGTTCTTAAAAAATTCTCCGTCTTCGATCTCTTTTGTAATTCTCGTCAGCTCCTGGTAAACGATTCTTCCCGCGCCCATGTTCAGATGTCCCACTTCGGAGTTTCCCATCTGTCCGTCAGGAAGACCTACGGCCAGACCGCTCGCCTGTCCCTCCACAAACGGGCACTCTCTCATCAGCGCGTCAATATTCGGCTTCTTCGCCTGAGCGACTGCATTTCCTTCCTGCTTCGGATTCAGACCGAATCCATCTAAAATCATTAATACGGTTGGTTTTTTACTCATTTCTTTTCCTCTTTTCTTCTTAAAAATAAATTATATACCACTGGCGCGTACGCCATAATTACTGTCCTTTTGACAAATCCGACACATATCCGTCCTCATCAATGCTTATCTGCTTCGATATCCCTTCCATGTAACGGAAAATCCGCTCCTTCTCCCCCTGATCTGTCACAAGCTGCGTTTTCAGATTCTTCTGAATACAGGGAAGAAACCGAAAATCTATACTGCCGTCCTCCCGAATTACCACCTGCGACATCCCGGTATCAATCGTGGACTGGGTAAACCAAAAATTGCCGAGGCTGTATATAACCGGGACTCCTGAAATATACGTCATTCCCTGCAGGCAATGCGTATGGCCTCCGATGATCACATCCGCTCCGGCCTCCGCAAACGCTTTGGCGAGATTCTCCTGATCCGACCCGTAGCCGCTGACGCCTTCCGTTCCCCAGTGTACGAACGCAATCACAATATCGCTGTTTTTCTTTGCCTTCTTTAACACTTCTATATATTTTTCGGGATCCAACGTCTTTAATACCCCCGCCGTATCCTCCGTGGCTTCCTTTGTGTAATTTAAAGAACGCTCGATCTGGGTCGCGGCCGTTATCGCAATCTTCCTCCCGTTTGCGATAAAGTAAATAATTTCTTTTGCTTCGTCTATATTTCGCCCCGCCCCCACGTAGGGAATGCCTTCTCCCCGAAGCGTCTCCATCGTATCGAGCAGCGCCTCCTCCCCGTAATCCCACACATGGTTGTTCGCAAGCCCTACAATATCGGTACCAAAGGCTTCAAGGAGCTTCACGCGCTCCGGTCTCGCCCGAAATGTATAATCCTTTCCCTCAAGCGGTTCCCCTCTGTCGCTATACGTGAACTCATTGTTTAACATCATAATATCCGCCGACTGCATCTCCTCTAACAGTTCTTCGGAAAAACAGTCGTAAACCCCGTTTGGCTGTGCGTCCAGATGTTTCATTGTGCACCAGTTTTCGTCGAAATTAATGTCTCCGGTGAAATTTAACACCACCTGCGTATCCGACGCGCAGTCCTTCCAGTACACATTATCGAGATCACACTGCTTTAAGCCGGACTCTTTGCAGTATGTCAGCCAGAGCACATGCACGGTACTTCCCGTCAGTTCGTACCAGATCCCGGTATCCGGCGCGTCACGTTCCGTCTCCTGCGCGAGACGTATCACGGTTTCCTCTCCGTATACCGCATGAATCCAGCTCAAAAACGCTTCGTCTACCGGATGGCCTCCGATAAATTCTTTCGAACAGCTCCCAAGAATCGCCTCGTACGCCTCGTCCAAATCGCGAATGACGGGCCGCTCCCGCTGCGTTTGCTCCTCTTCTCTCTCAAACAAATCCGTCTCATCCGTTTTATCCCGCTGTCTGACCTCACCCGGCGCCTTGGATACCGCCACCGCCAGCCGTTCTCTGCCATAATCCCCGCAGCCGGATATCACAAACGCCAACGCTGCCAGCCATACAATACCGGCCAACCTTTTTTTCATCTATTTCCTCGCTTCTTTTTCTATATTCTCTATTGTTACCGCCCTATTATACACTAAGAAAAGTTTCTTCACAATGCATATTCCCAAGAATTTGTGAAAATATTGCAACGGCTGCCATAACGTTTTTTGTCTTTTCCTTGACTTCCCTCCCTCTTTTGTGTATATATGTGTGTATTACAACGTCAAAAGGAAGGATAGCATGTTTAGAAATCACGATCTGACCCGCGGAAGCATCTTAAAATCGCTGCTTCTCTTCGCAATCCCTTATTTAATTGCAAATATCTTACAGTCTCTCTACGGCGCCGTCGATTTATACGTCGTAGGAGCATACTGCAGTGCCAAGAGCGTCGCGGCCGTCTCCACCGGAACGCAGGTAACGCAGATTATCACAAGCCTCATTACCGGCCTGACGTTAGGCAGCACGATTCTGATCGGCCAATACAGTGGAAGCAGGGATTATAAACGCGTAAAAGAGGCAATCGGGACAACCCTCACTGTTTTTGCGGGCGTCGCCCTTATCCTCACCGTCCTTATGTTGTTGTTGAAACGCCCGCTCCTTGCGCTTCTTGACACACCGGCGGAATCGTTTGAGCTAACCGCGAAATACGTCGCTATCTGTTGCGCGGGAACGATTTTTATCTGCGGCTATAACGCGATCAGCGCCATTCTCCGGGGATGCGGCGATTCCGTGCGGCCCATGCTCTTTGTCGGCGTCGCCTGTATCGTCAATATCGTTCTCGACATTGTCTTTGTGAAATTCTGTGGCATGGGAGTCGGCGGCACGGCCGCGGCAACCGTCCTCTCGCAGGCGGTGAGTATGACCGCCGCCGTCGTCTACCTGAAACGAAGCCGCTTTATCTTTGATTTCAAGCCCGCCAGCTTTCGACCGGTACTTTGCGCCGCCAAAAATCTTGCGCGCATCGGAATTCCAATCTCCTTTCAGGAATTGATGGTTCGGATCTCTTTCCTCTATCTGATGGCGGTCATGAACCGCTGCGGCGTCTACGCGGCCGCCGTCGCAGGCATCAGCGGCAAATATGATGTGTTCGCCATGCTCTGCGCCACTTCGATGGCCAGCGCCTTAACGGCCTTTACCGCCCACAATATCGGAGCCGGCAAACCGCTTCGCGCCAGACGCGCCCTGTGGTACGCCGTATCGCTCGCCCTTTTTGTCTCCGCCTTATTTTTCATATGGGCGCAGATTGGTCCGCAGTCTATGATCCGGGTATTCAGCCACGACGAAAACATTGTCGCAGCCGGCGTCCCATTCTTCCGCTCATGCAGCTACGATTATCTTATGGTCGCGCTCGTCTTCTGCCTGAACGGTTATTTGAACGGACGTCAAAAGACCGTCTGGACAATGGTAAGCTGCAGCGCGGGCGCGCTGTTTCTTCGGATTCCTCTTGTCTGGTATTTCGGACAACACTATGCCGACAATCTGCGGATGCTTGGCATGATCGCTCCCGCCGTCTCCGGAATTATGGCATGCTATACTCTGGCGTACGTCCTCTGTGAAGGTCGCAAAGATTCTGCCAAATAATCGCAAATTTTACATACAGGATACCAACAATCCAACCCATTCCCTTTTTCAATCACATTTCCCCGCCATACACTATTGGGCATGTGTTTGACATGTTTAAATCAGCAGCACAGAATGAGCCGAAACCAAATGATGGTATCAGAAGTCGGAACTTCACCCGCTGATTAAGAGCGCCGTCTTCCACTATGAGTTTGAATTCATCCATCCCTTCGCAGATGGGAATGTAACACAGGGACACTTGCAGAAAACGGCGTAACAGCGGCAAACTGCTTTTCATATTGAATAACATATATGCCAAAGGATATTTCATCTTTTATTTGGGTTGACGTTCTTTTTTATTTCTTATCAGAATAAAATTATTGATAATGCGCATAATACGTATTATAATATAAACAAATAAACAGAAAGGGGCGATGCCATGAATGAATAAGGAGGTTTTGAATGAGATTTAGAGAAATTGAGAATATGATAGAAAAAGATGGTTGGTATCGAGTAAAGCAAAAAGGTTCACACCACCAGTACAAACACCCGACTAAGCCAGGAAAAGTCACAATACCAGAACATGGAGGGGATTTGAACCCCGATACAGTTAAATCAATTATGAAGCAAGCGAGGCTTTAAGCCTCATTTGCTCAATCTTTATAAAAGGAGGCGAATATATTGAAATTAATCTATCCGGCTATATTTAAGCCTTTTACAGATCAAAGCGGCGGATACGTAGTAGAATTTCCAGACTTGCCCGGTTGTGTAACAGAAGGTAAAAACTTAGAGCAAGCTATTGAAATGGGAATTGACGCGGCTAGCGGTTGGATATTGGGAGAATTGGAAGACGGAGAGCAAATACCATGTGCTTCTAATTATTCAGAAATAACCGTTGAAAATGGTTGTATGATAAATATGCTATTACTGGACATTGATTCCTATGAAGAAAAGTATGGTGAAAAAGCAGTAAGAAAAAACCTTACTATTCCTGCGTGGCTGAATACTTTTGCTGAAAAAAACAATATCAATTTCTCTAAGCTTTTACAAGATACTTTATTTTCAATGGCACAAACAAAATAAATAGATATAAGGAGCTACCCTTTATAGGGTAGCTTCTTTTTGAACTTACCATCGTGATGTTGTATCATTTTAGTTGACATCTTATACGCAAGGATTTGATGTATAATCAAAGAGAAATAAGGAGGCAACTACAATGGCAAAAAAACAAAGGAAATACGACATGGATTTCAAAATCCAGGCCGTGAAACTGGCAAAAGAAATCGGCGGTGCAAAAGCGGCTGCTGAATTAGGAATTCCCGAAAATACCATGTACGCATGGACAAAAGCAGCCAGAGAGGGACGGCTGGATGCCGGCCCTGGTTTACATACGCCCCAGACAGCCATGAGTCTCGCAAAGGAACTGACAGTTCTGCGCAGACAGGTCAGGGAGCAGGAAAAAGAAATCCGCCGTCTGAAAGAAGAAAATGAATTTCTGGAGGAAGCAAGCGCTTTTTTTGCCGCCAGCCGTCAGAAGTCTGCAAAAGGCAGAGAATGATGTTCCTTGCTATAAAAACTGAGGACGGCGTTATCAAGGGGAAGATTTCTTTTTACTGCCGGATGTTAAAAGTAACACGGCAGGGTTTTTATAAATATCTGGCAGGCAAAGACCGCCCATGGAAATATCAGGATTTAGCGGATGCCATGCGGGCAATCGCCTCAGAGGATGAATGCAACGATGCCTATGGCAGAATCCGTATGTACCGGGCACTTCTTCTGAAACAGCCGGAAGGGGTCCGCATTCCCGGCGAAAGAACCGTTTACCGCATCATGAAGGAAATCGGACTCAGCCACCGCCCGAAACGCAAACCGAACGGAATTACCAAAGCTGACCGTGAAGCACGCAAATCGGATGACCTGCTGAAACGGGATTTCACATCTGCAGAGCCACTGAAAAAATGCGTCACGGACATAACCGAAATCAAGGCAAAAGACGGAAAACTTTATGTATCTGCCATATTTGACTGCTATGATGCTGCAGTCCTCGGGCTGGCGATGGATACGAATAGGAAAGCGGTATTATGTGAACGGACCCTTGACAACGCCGTCCACTCGTATCCGGCGCTCAGGGGAGCCATTATCCACTCTGACCGTGGAACGCAGTACACCAGCGAAGCTTACCGGAAAGCAGCTGTCAAATATGGCATCCGCCAGAGCATGAACAGTGCAGGGGGACGCTGCCATGACAATGCCCGGTGCGAGAGCATGTGGGCGAGGATGAAAGAGGAACTCCTCTATGACCGTTATAATACGGAAGAAATGTCCATTGAGGAACTAAAGACACTCATCTGGAGATACTTCATCAGCTACTGGAATAACAGGAGGATATGCTCAGCCAATGGGGGACTTCCTCCTATGGTTAAACGACAGAGATATTATGAATCTCTGGGGATTGCAGCTTAGGCATTGATATCCTTGTAAAAAAAGTGTTAACCAATATTGACAATATCAAACTGATTGAACGCACAATTTCCAATAAGCCAAACAGCAAAAATCAGAAGTATAGAAAACACCAAAAACTATTTCGATTTTTGTTTCTTCAAAAGTATGCCACATACAATTACCGCCATAAAAAAGACAAGAATCAGATACCACAAATTTTCAAAACAAACGCCATTATCCATCATCAACCGGTATCCCCAAGAAGCGGGGAAAAAACGCCCTATCACTTCAAGAAAAACAGGTAACAAATCAATGGGAAACATAATTCCCGAAAGCATAATTGAGGGCAGAAACACTAACTGCGCTATCATCGTCAACTTGGCCTGATTTTTTATAATCAGCCCTAAAATACTCCCTATACTTAACGACACAATAATGTATAAAGCAAGCGCAAAAAAGAAAATCGGAAGTTGTGCTGGTAAAACTGCTTCGAATAATACGGGAGCCAGTAACACTATCACAGCACAGGCACTCATCAAATGGATAAACGCAGAAAGAAACATCGTAATAAGACCCAGATAGACAGGCACTCCGTTTGCTTTATAAACTTTGTTTATATCGCTTCCATATGTTTCAATCAGCGATGGCGGCAATCCGATAAACGCCCCCATTGAAACACTCATTACAATCATAGATTGGATGAGCGTACCTCTCATATCGGGCATAACAGAAGTGAAAATACCGCCCATAAGAAGAAAGAAAATAAGTGGAATGATATAACAGGTAACTAACAAGGATTTGCTTCGTATATCCAATTTCCACTGTAACGCAACGCCATATAAAAACCCACTCATTCTTCTCCCCTCCTTGTCATTTCCATAAAATGCTGTTCCAGTGTGCCACGGTCAACTTTAATATCTAACACGTGAATTTCCTTTTGTTTCAATTCGCCAAGCAGACTAATTAATGTATCTTCAATATTGTCCGTTTCAAAAATGCTGTCCCTTTGCTGCGTTTTGATACGGATAAAATATTTTTTCCCAACCTTGTCTGTAAGTTCCGAAGCTGTGCCGCAAAAAACAATATTTCCGTGATTTAAAATAGCAATACGGTCACATAAGGTTTCTACCTCTGCCATATCATGGCTTGCCAAAACAACTGTTTTTCCTTGTGCTTTGAGCTTTCGGATTTGCTCATGAAGCGAAAGTCTGCCCAGGGCATCAAGCCCCGCAGTCGGCTCATCCAGGAAAATAATATCCGGATTACCAATAAGTGCAAGCGCAAGATGCAGCCGCCTTTTTTGCCCTGTGGATAGTTGGACATACTGCTTTTTCTCAATTTCTTTGATACCAAGAGTATTAAGCATAGAATAGTCAATCTTTGCTGTATTCCATTTTGCAAACAACTTGATCGCCTCCATAGGTTTGATGTGGGCGGGCAAAGATGATGATTGTAGCTGAATACCCATTTTCCCATTTACGATAATGGTACCGCTGTCGTATTTTTTCAAACCCTCGATACATTCCAGAGATGTCGTTTTTCCTGCTCCATTTACGCCGAGCAGAGAAAAAATTTCTCCCTTTTCGATTTGAAAATTAAGTCCCTTAAGAACAATATGGCTACCATAGCTTTTCCTTAACCCATTCACTTGTATTGCGCGATTCATCATTCCACCTCCTTGAAGGGATTTACTCCGAGTTTTGAAAAGTAGACTTGCAAAGCTGGCTCTAAATAGTTGTTTACTATTTTTTGTCTTTCTTCCCAAGCATTTGTAGCAGTATCAATATTGCCTATTTCCATCAATTTCGGCAGCATACTCATATCGCCGTTTGTAAATTCCATAATCAAGCCCCAATATTCTTTTACAACCTTCTGACACCTCTCGCTTTCTGGGGGCACATTTTCCTTTTGAAATTTTACGATTCCATTGCTCAAACGATTAAACCTGTCTATAAAGTCTAAACCGCTCTCCCTGTCAAATCGATTACGGATATGATCAAGCGTGTCATCATCGAAACGCTTAATAAGATAGTAAGAGCCATTTTTCATTTGCAAATTGACAATAATATCTGCATACGCCTTAAAATTGACTGTCTGCATTTGTAACACTTCTGCTTTTAACTGTTCTATTGCTGTCAAAGAATCTGTTAGCTGTTCTATTTTCTCTCGTATGCTATCTGCCTGTTCGGTAAGGGCAGTTGCCACATCAGTCGGTGTTTCTAAAGAAATTAAGCGGCACTTTATATCATCCAAAGAAAATCCTAATGATTTCAAGGACAAAATCTGATGAAGTATAACTAAATCTTTATCCGTATAAAGCCTGCGTCCACCCTCACTTTCTGCTGATGGAGAGAGTAATCCCTCTTTGTCGTAATATTGTAAAGTTCGGACAGTTGTTCCCACTTTCTTCGCAACTTCTCCAACTGTCATATATCCGTCTGGAATCGCCCTGTATTTTGACATAGTCCTTTCCCTCCTGAAACATATTATAAATCATTACGCGACGTAACAAGCAAGACCTTTTCAGAAAATTATATAGACAGATACCAGTACATTCAAAGATGCAAATGAGCAAAAAAATAAGCGTACCACTATCTCCAATGATACGCTCACGGTTTTTAACAACTTTAAAGTGTTTCCATTCCTCTACCGCATTAGGGTCATCATACATCGGCAGTCCTAACTCGCTCCTTCATACCCATATCCAAACAAAACCCACTTCAATTATGGATTCCCCATAGCTTGAAGTGAGTTTTTATCTGGATATGTCCTGTTTTTGCGTATATCTGTTATTTATTGTAGTTCACAATATCTCCGAACTCCGCCTTTAAGGACGCCCCTCCTACCAGGCCGCCGTCGATATTCGGCTTTGCAAACAATTCCGGAGCCGTCTTCGCATTTACGGAACCGCCGTACTGAATACGGATTGCCTCCGCCGTCGCAGCGTCGTAAATCTCGCCGATGCATGCCCGGATCGCAGCGCATACCTCTTCCGCCTGGTCTGCGGTCGCGGTCTTACCGGTTCCGATTGCCCAGATCGGCTCATATGCGATAACCGCGGTCTTCGCCTGCTCCGCAGTCACATTTAAAAACGCAATCTTAATCTGCTGGCGAATCCAGTCGATCGTGATGCCCTGCTCTCTCTGCGTCAGGGACTCTCCGCAGCAGATAATCGGCGTGATTCCATGCTCAAACGCCTTAAGCACTTTCTTATTTACGGTCTCGTCCGTCTCCGCAAAATACTCTCTTCTCTCGGAGTGTCCGATTACTACGTATTTTACTCCGATATCCGTCAGCATGTTCGGGGCAATCTCACCCGTATACGCGCCGCTCTCCTCGTAATACATATTCTCGGCGCCGACCTCAATATTCGTCCCCTTTACAGCCTCCAATACCGGAATCAAATCGATCGCAGGTACGCAAAATACAACGTCTGCATCCTCGCTTTGTACCAGCGGTTTTAACTCTTCCACCAATGCCACGGCTTCACTCGGAGTCTTGTTCATCTTCCAGTTGCCGGCAATAATCTTTCTTCTCGCCATGATATTTTCTCCTTTAAAATTCTAAGTTCGTTCGATATCTTATTTGTCATTCGCAGCCGCTACGCCCGGCAGTTCTTTTCCCTCCAGGAACTCTAAGGACGCGCCGCCGCCTGTCGATATGTGGCTCATCTTATCGCCAAATCCAAGCTGATTTACAGCCGCCGCGGAATCGCCGCCGCCGATAATTGTGGTCGCGTCTGTCTCCGCCAGCGCTTTTGCCACCGCGATAGTTCCCTCCGCGAGAATCGGATTCTCAAATACGCCCATCGGTCCGTTCCATACGACTGTCTTCGCGGTCTTTACCGCCTCCGCAAACAGCTCGCATGTCTTAGGCCCGATATCGCATCCCTCTCTGTCGGCCGGCATCTGATCGGAATCGTACGTCTCGATCTCTACCGGAGCGTCGATCGGATTCGGGAACTCTTTGATTGTCACTGCGTCAACCGGAAGCAATAATTTTTTGCCGAGCTTCTCGGCTTTTTCCATCATTTCTTTACAATAATCAATCTTGCTGTCGTCCACAAGCGAAATTCCAATCTCGTATCCCTTCGCCTTTAAGAACGTGTACGCCATACCTCCTCCGATAATCAGGGTGTCGCACTTCTCCAGCAAGTTAGAAATTACGTTCAACTTATCCGCAACCTTCGCTCCGCCCAGAATTGCCACAAACGGTCTTACCGGATTCTCTACGGCGTTGCCGAGGAAATCAATTTCTTTTTGCATCAGATAGCCGACTACGGCCGTATCCACAAGCTGGGCAACGCCCACATTCGAGCAGTGCGCTCTGTGCGCCGTACCGAACGCGTCGTTTACAAATACGTCGCAGATAGACGCCAGATCTTTCGAAAACGCCTCTCCGTTCTTTGTCTCCTCCGCACGATAGCGCGTATTCTCAAGCAGGATGATATCGCCGTCCTTCATCGCCTCAACGGCCGCTTTCGCATTCTCTCCGACAACCTCATTGTCCGCCGCAAATTTTACTTCCTGTCCCAAAAGCTCGGAAAGCCTTGCCGCAACCGGAGCCAAAGATAATTCCGGCTTCGGCTCTCCCTTCGGCTTGCCAAGATGAGAGCAAAGAATTACTTTTCCGCCGTCCGCAACAAGCTTCTTAATGGTAGGAAGCGCCGCCACAAGACGGTTCTCATCTGTTATTTTGCCCTCTTTTAAAGGCACGTTGAAATCGCATCTGCAAAGAACGCGAAGCCCTTTTACGTTTATATCGTCTACTGATTTTTTGTTTAATGACATGGTTATTCTCCTTTTCATTATTATCGGATCGGGAATACGCTCCCGTATGCATAATTAAAAGCGGGTCCAGTCCAAAAAAGACCGGACCCTTCCTGAGTCATATCTGCATGTCTGAAACCACAGCCATGCCGCTTATCTTATACTACGCCTCTGGCTTATTCTTAAGCTAATTCCGAGAAGTATTTGATTGTGCGAACCATCTGAGACGTATAGCTGTTCTCGTTGTCATACCAAGAAACAACCTGTACCTCGTACTGATCATCGGAAACTTTGCTTACCATTGTCTGTGTCGCATCAAACAGGGAACCGAATCTCATTCCTACGATATCGGAGGATACGATCTCATCCTCATTGTATCCGAAGGACTCGTTTGCCGCCGCTTTCATCGCCGCATTGATGCCGTCCACGGTAACGTCCGCTTTGTTTACAACCGCCGTCAGGATTGTTGTGGAACCTGTCGGAGTCGGTACGCGCTGTGCGGAACCGATCAATTTGCCGTTCAGCTCCGGAATAACAAGACCGATAGCTTTCGCTGCGCCTGTGCTGTTTGGAACAATGTTCACTGCAGCCGCGCGGCTTCTTCTCAAATCGCCTTTTCTCTGCGGTCCGTCAAGCGTCATCTGATCGCCTGTGTACGCATGGATCGTTACCATGATACCGGACTGGATCGGAGCGTATTTGTTCAGCGCGTCCGCCATCGGAGCCAGACAGTTCGTCGTACAGGAAGCTGCGGAAATAATCGTATCGTCCGCTTTCAATGTCTCATGGTTCGTATTGTATACGATGGTAGGAAGGTCGTTGCCTGCCGGAGCAGAAATAACAACTTTACGGGCGCCGGCATTGATATGCGCCTGAGCCTTCTCTTTGCTTGTATAGAAGCCGGAGCACTCTAATACAACGTCAACTTTCAGCTCACCCCAAGGGCAGTTGTTGGCATCCGGAAATGCGTAAATCTTAATCTCTTTTCCGTCGACTGTAATAGAATCTTCACCGGCAGATACCTTGTCCGCCAATTCGTATTTACCCTGAGAAGAATCGTATTTTAACAAGTGCGCTAACATTTTAGGGCTTGTCAAATCGTTGATTGCTACTACTTCGTATCCTTCTGCACCAAACATCTGTCTGAATGCCAGACGGCCAATACGGCCGAATCCGTTAATTGCTACTCTTACTGCCATTATCAATTCCTCCTAGAAATTTAATGATTGTACTTTGCCTTGGGTTATTCTCCCCAACCTGTTACCATTTTAACCAATTTTTTCCGAAAGTTCAAGTAGGTACATGCACTTTGTTAATTTTTATAACAAAATATCGTTTCGCCAAAAATATCGCTCTATTTCTTGTTACATATGCAAAAAACTCGAATTCGTCAATCTGCACGGGCTTCACACGACGGAAAAACATTGACAAAAAATTTGTATCTGATAGAATACTATGAAATATTTTACAGGAGGTTTCTATGTTCTGGGATACACATATGCACACATCATTTTCTACCGACAGCGATACGCCGCCGGCCGTCATGGCAAGAAAGGCCCTGTGCCTCGGACTGGACGGCATCTGCTTTACCGAACACCTGGATTATGACTATCCGTGCGAACCGAACGCGCCTTCGGCGCGGGAAGACGGATTTTCGGACGAGTTTCTCTTAGACGCAGGCTCCTACCTTTCTTCCATAAAAGCGCTGCAGACGCAGTACGCGAACAGGCTTCCGATTCTTGCCGGCATAGAGCTCGGGCTGCAGCCGCACCTTGGGGCGCGCTATGAAGCGTTTCTCCATGATTATGAGTTTGATTTCGTGATTGGCTCCTCCCATGTCGTACACGGCATGGATCCGTACTATTCCTGCTATTTTGACGGAAGAACCGAGAAGGAGGCCTACACGGAATATTTTTCCTCGATCCTGGAAAACATCGAAGCGTTTTGCGATTTCGACGTGTACGGACACATCGACTATGTTGTACGCTACGGCCCGAACAAAAACGCGCAGTATTCGTACAAGAAATACGCCGACGTTCTCGACGCCATCTTACAGAACCTGATTTCGCGCGGAAAGGGCATCGAAATAAATACCGGCGGATTCAAATTCGGACTCGGCCATCCGAATCCCACGGAAGACATTATAAAGCGTTACCGGGAACTGGGCGGTGAAATCATTACCGTCGGCTCGGACGCGCACAAGCCGGAGCATATCGCATACGGCTTCGACCGGGTCTGCGCCATCCTCAAAGACGCCGGATTTTCGTATTACACGGTGTTCAAAAACCGCAAGCCCGACTTTATCAAATGTCCGTAATTACCGGATCGTCGCCCCCGCGGCCACATAGTTCCCGTCATAAAACACGATGGCCTGTCCGGGCGTGACGGCCCGCTGCGGCTCCTCAAACAGACAGCGCACCGTATCCTTTCCGACTTTTTTTACAAGACAGGGCGCTCCCTTATGGGCATAACGGATTTTTGCCGTTAAGCGCATTTCCCCCGGAAAATCCTCAAGCGCCATAAAATTCAGCTGATCCGCATAAACCTCTCTCGAAAAAACGTCCGCGGCCCCCCCGACGACAACCTCGTTCGTCTCCGGTCTGATTTCAGTCACATAGACATGCTCCCCCATCGCCAGCCCAAGCCCTCTGCGCTGCCCGATCGTATAATGGATAATTCCTCTGTGTTTTCCAAGCACTTCCCCCGTTTTTGTCACAAAATTCCCGGGCGTCGACGCCTTTGTCTCCCGCTCGATAAATCCCGCATAATCCTTATCCGGTATAAAGCAGATTTCCTGGCTGTCCTTCTTGTTGGCCACATTTAACCCGATCTTTTCCGCGATCGCCCTGATTTCTTCCTTGCGGTATTCTCCTACGGGCATCAGTGTCCGGGCAAGCTGCTCCTGCGTCAGGCTGTAAAGCGCATACGTCTGATCCTTTGCCTCCGTCGCCGAATTGCAGACGGCATATCTGCCGTTCGCAAGCCTTGTAACCCGCGCGTAATGCCCCGTCGCAATATAATCCGCTCCGATCGACAGACTTCTATGAAGCAGCGCCTCCCATTTCACATAACGGTTGCACGCAATGCAGGGGTTCGGCGTGCGCCCCCGCAGATACTCCGCCACAAAATAATCCATCACTTTCCGTCTAAATTCGGATTTAAAATTCATCACATAGTAGGGAATCCCTAACTGCGCCGCCACGCGCCTTGCATCCTCCACAGCCGAAAGAGCGCAGCATCCGCCGTTCTCCTCCCGCTCATCCTCTTCCTCATCCTGCCAGATCTGCATTGTCACGCCGATCACATCATAGCCCTGTTCTTTTAATAAAAAGGCAGCCACGGAGGAGTCTACTCCCCCGGACATACCGACCACTACTCTCTTCTTTTCCATCTGTTTTATCTCTTTTCCGTTATCTTCTCAACGTTTGCTTTTTCAGTGTACTTTAAGCTCTTCTTCCCGTCAATCCTCATTTTTTATCCGGATATCCGCTTTTTAACTGCATTTTGCAGAAAGCCTCGGATTTCTCGCGCAGCTTCGCCGTATTTTTTTTGATGCACTCCACAACGTAGTCGACATCTTCTCTCGTAGTGGACGCGCTTAGCGTCAACCTCAGCGCTCCCCTTGCGCGTTCCTCGCCGATTCCGATTGCGGTCAGAACATGGGAGGCCTCTTCCTGCCCCGACGTACAGGCCGAACCCGCGGAAGCGCAGATGCCGTCCATATCCAGCATAACAAGCAGACTCGGCCCGTCGATATAATCGAAACAAAAATCCGCGTTGTTTGGCAGCCGTCTCTTGAAATCCCCGTTAAGTCTTGAATACGGCACTTCTTTTAAAATAGAATAAATCAGATAATCGCGCAGACGGCTTTCCTTCTCCATCCGCTCGGACATCGTCTCATGGGCAAGTCTCGCCGCCCTTCCCATCCCTACGATTCCCGGCACATTCTCTGTGCCCGCCCGGTTCTTTCTCTCCTGGTCGCCGCCGTGCACAAACGGCGGAATATTTCTGCCTTCCCTGATGTACAAAAATCCGACCCCCTTGGGGCCGTTAAACTTATGCGCGCTCGCGCTCAACATATCCACGTGCAGATGATTGACATTCAACGGAATCTGCCCGTATGCCTGTACGGCGTCCGTGTGAAAACGGATCCCGTAACGCGACGTCAGAGCCCCGATTCTTGCGATCGGCTCTATCGTTCCGATTTCATTATTTGCGGTCATAACGGACACCAGAATCGTACTCGGGCGCAGCGCCCTTCTCACTGCCTCCGGGCGCACAAAACCGTTCTCGTCCACATCCAGATACGTCACCTCATATCCGTTGTGCTGCAGGTACTCGCACGTTTTCAAAACCGCATGGTGCTCGATCTTGCTTGTAACAATATGATTCCCGCGATGTCCCAGGCTCTCGGCCGTCGCCTTAATCGCCCAGTTGTCGGATTCGCTGCCTCCGGCCGTAAAATAGATTTCCTGCGGCGACGCGCCGATCGACTCCGCAATATATTTCCTCGCTTCCTCTATCGCATTCTTGCTTATATTTCCAACCTCGTATACCGCAGACGGATTTCCATAGCGCTCCTCGTAATACGGAAGCATCGCTTCGATTACTTCCGGCGCCGTCGGCGTCGTCGCGGCATTGTCAAGATAAATCATTCGCTCCATTCTATCACCCCTTCTTAACTCGTTATCGTTCACTCCGTGCCCGATAACCCAAGTTCTGCTTTGCGTCCACCTGTCATACACTATTTGAAACAGGCAAACTTACTCTGGAGGTATCCTTTGAAACGTTCCCGCTTCCTCTTCAATCCATTTGTCACAGGAACCTTACTCTTAACCCTTACCGGAGTTCTAAGCAGAATTATCGGTTTCTTTTATAGAATATTCTTATCGCGCACAATCGGTGCAGAGGGACTTGGAATCTATCAGCTGATTTTTCCGATTCTCACACTCTGTGTCTCCCTGACCGCAGCAGGCGTCCAGACAGCCATTTCCAAATTTGTATCGGAAGAACGCGGAAAGTGCAATGACTGCAGCGGCCTGCGCTATCTGTACGCGGGGCTGTTCCTGTCTCTTTGCCTTTCCGTACTCGTTATGATTTTCCTGCTAAGGCAGGCGCAGCTCCTCTCAAATACCGTTTTGCACGAATCGCGCTGCGGTATTCTCCTGTGCATCATGGCCTATTCCCTGCCTTTTACCGCGATACACTCCTGTATCAACGGCTACTATTACGGACTGAAAAAAACGGCGGTTCCCTCATTTTCCCAGCTGTTAGAGCAGGGAATCCGGGTAGGCGCCGTATATATGCTGTATCTGATCGCCAAGGAGCAGAACCTCTCGATCTCTCCCGCCGCCGCTGTCTGGGGGCTTGTCTGCGGCGATATTGCCGCCACGCTCTACTCTCTGACCGCGCTTTCTCTCCACAAAAAAGCGCTGCGCAAGTCAGCGGACGCCGCGGGCGGCTTAAAACGCAATACCGCAAAACGCCGGCTTCGCCCTCTAAAACAGCTTGGCTTTTACTGTATCCCACTTACGGCCAACCGCGTAACCATCAACTTGTTTTCCAGTATCGAGGCAATCTTAATCCCGGCGCAACTTCAGCTGTTCGGCTACAATAACAGCGACGCTTTGAGCGTATTCGGAATTTTAACAGGCATGGCTATGCCTATGATCCTGTTTCCAAACGTGCTGACCAGCTCCGTGTCCGTCCTTTTACTTCCTACCATTTCCGAGGCGCAGTCAGACTGTAATCGGACGCTGATTGTGCGCGCAATTAAAAAGACCGTAGAATACTGTATGATTCTCGGTCTTTTCAGTACGCTTGTTTTTCTGCTCACCGGCGATTATATCGGGCAGATCGTTTTCAAAAATACGCTTGCCGGAACTTTTATCACAACCCTGAGCTGGATCTGTCCGTTTTCCAATCTTGCCACCACTCTCGCAAGTATCTTAAACGGACTCGGAAAAGCTTCCCACGCTTTTGGCATCAACCTTCTGGGCAGCCTGATTCGAATCCTCTTTGTCCTGGTATTCGTCCCGGTATACGGAATCCGCTCTTATCTCTATGGTATGCTGGTAAGCCAGCTGTTTATCGCCGCGGCGGCTATCCTTACTATTTTATATCTGAATAAACACGGGCTTTGCAAAGCCTGAAGCCCTAAAGCAACGGCGTGATCGCCCTGTCAAACAGCTGATCTAAGCATTCCGCGTAGCTTTTTGCATACGCCTCATGAAATGTCCTTGTGATTGCCGCCGACTCCTGCGGCGCAAGCTCGTATAACGCAAACGCCGTCTCGTAAATGTCCGGATTCTTCTCATAAAACGCCTCCGTCATGGCGTCCTCAAACTGAAAAGACGCCGCCTGCGAAAAGTGTTCCATGAAATCCGCTTTCTTTATATTGCCGCTTTTCACATACTCGTCAAAAAAGAGGGAAAGCCCGGCCTCTTTTACGAACGCTTCCATCGCGTCTTTTACATCTTCATAAACTACCGGCTTGTAATTCATATGAAAAAATGCGTCAAACGCCTCCCGATCCGGATATTGCCTCAACAAATCTTCCATCCCATTCTCCTTATCTTCCTCGTCGAAAAATTATCACTTGCGAACCGTAACGCTGCGCTTTTTGCTCCAGTCCCCATAGACATTCTTTCCGGCGGAATCCTTTTTGTATGCGCGCACCTGTATATAATACCGTTTTCCCGCGGAAAGCTTCGATATGGTCTTAGCCGTCGACGTCGCGGTCGTTTTTTTGGCGGACTTCATGTTTGCCTTTTTGGAATAACGAATCTGATAACCGGCCGCGTCGCTTATCTTTTTTATTTTTACTTCAATCTTTCTTCCCTTTTTATTGCGTATCTTCGAAAGCGCCGCCCGCTTTGGCTTTGCGACCTTCGTCCATTTCGCGTAGAGATTCAGATTCCCGGCGCTCCCCGACCCAATAACGGTTATTTTCGTGCGGTATAACGCATCCTTGTACCAGCCGTCGAACAGATACCCTTTTTTCGTCGGATTCTTTAATACGATCGCCGGGCTTTGAATCGTATACGACGACAACGCCGAAGACGCGATTGTCCCCCCGCCTGTCACATAAGTAATCCTGTATTCCTCCGGCGTCCATTTTGCATACAGCGTAAGGTTTCCCGACACACAATCGGTCAGAAAATTCCACGGCTGCGTATGCGCCGCGTCTTTGTACCAGCCGCCAAATACATAGCCCGTCCTCGAAGGCCGGACCGGCATCCCCGCCGGCTCCCCCTCCTTGCGCTGCTGTCCTGCCACCGGGGTTCCTCCCCCCGACTGAAACGTTACCGTATAAAGCGGCAGCACCGATTTGTAAACGGACGGCTCGCTCTCCAGATACCCGTCGACAACCGCAATGACGCGCACCTCCCTCTCCCCGTTAAACACAAGCGTCCCGTCGCTGCAACGGCCGCATTTTGACGCGGAAACCGCCGGGTCGGTCCCGTCAAGCGTATAGTAATAAACCGGCTCGCCCTCTGTCCCGCACGAAAGCGTTAGCGTAAACTCTGTTCCGTTTCTTGCCGCATCCCCAAAAGACGGAGGCGCCGCCTTCTCTGTCAGCTTATACTCCTGCGGTATCACGCCCGGAAGCCGCCGATACATCTCCTCGTCGCCTTCCAAAACCGAATCATAAAGGCACGCCGGACTGTTATAATCTGCAAGATAAGCCTCCGCCACATGCGCGTCTTCCTGGTCGTTCTCAAGAAAATACGCGTCGCTTCGGTCAAAAAAGTCGTAAAACACGTCAACTTCTGCGCCCAAAATACCGAGGTCGTCCCAGGTACAGTCCACCTGATACCAGTTTCCGTACAGGCGGACCTTATTCCATGCGTGCGTCTCGCTCGTGACGCTGACCGAATCGATTCCAGCCGCATTGCACAAAAGCTCATACGCCAACGTGTAACCGGCGCATACCGTCACATCCCGGCAAAACGTACTGTACGCGCTCTGCGTATACGCCGTCATCTCATATTCGGAAAAATCAATGGATTCGTCCATATAGTTTTGGTCGTAATCTACCTTCCTGGCCACCCAGTCGTGCGCCGCCCTTGCCCGGGCTTCCGGTTCCTCTCCCGCCGCGAGCACTTCCTCCAGCGCCCCTTCCACAGAGCTTTTAAACTCCTTCGTCGCATGCGCGCGCTCCCGCCCGTTTACGAACGCCGGATATACGTCGAAAGCAAAGTACATCGTACCGCCTTCTCTCCCGACGAAATAACGGTTGGAAATAAAATAATACTGCGGATTGGCATAGCGGAAGATCTGATACACTTCCTTTGCCTCCGTCTCGCTCAAACCCGCCGCGGCTATCAGATTCGAAGTTCCCGAACCATAGCCGTTCACCGTCTCCCACGTCGACAGATAGGCATACGCCTCCTCATCCAGCTGATCGTAAAATTCCTGCTGCCGCCCATTCATCTGATTGTAATAATAATTGCTGGCAAAACGATCCCACTCCGACGGTTCTCTCTGTCCGCCGTACGACGCAGCCCTGCACGGCGGCTCGCCGTCAAGCGAAATCTCCCTTCCCACAAGGGGGAGCAGCCCCGTGCCGTACCTTGCCCCGTCCATCTCTTCAGCCGGATTTGCAAAAATTGCTTCTGATCCGGTCAAAACGAGCAGAACCGCAATCCATATCCATACATGCTTTTTCAATTTGTCACCTCTGCTATTTTAAAACCTTAACACGCTTTTTCTTACTCCACTTCCCATAAATCCTCTCCCCCTTCGAATCCTTTTTATAGGCCCGAACCTGCACATAATACCGCTTTCCCTTCTTCAGCCCGGAAATTGTCTTGCTCCCCTTCAGGGAGGTCCGCGTCTTCGCGTTCTTCAGATTGGATTTTACGGAATAGCGTATCTCATAGCCCTCGGCTTTTGAGACCTTTTTTATTTTTACGGTTATTTTTCCCGCTCGCTTACTGGAAAGCTTCGCAACGGACGCCCTTTTCACGGTCAGTTTTTCCCATTTCGCGTAAACCGAAAGATTCCCGCTCGTCCCCTGCGCGATTCCTTTTATCTTCTCCCGGCACGCCGCGTCCCTGTACCAGCCTTCAAAAACATATCCCGATCTCGCCGGCGCGTAAAACGTGCTGTCCGCGCTTGTAATATTGTAAGATAGCGGGTTTCTTTTGTCGTTTTCTCCTCCGTTCAGATAATAGGCGACGCGGTACGTATGCGGGATCCATCTCGCATAGACGTTAAAGTTTTCCGTCTGCGTTATGGCCGTATGCTCCGTCACCTTTTCTCCGCCCGAAGGCAGCGTATACCACCCAAGAAACGCATACGCCGCTCTCTGCGGTATCGGAAGCTCTCCGAATTCCCCTCCGAACGTCACCTCTTTTTCTTTTACACCGCAGCTTCCGCCGCCCGTCTGAAACAAGACCCGGTATTTCCCCGGCGTCCACCCCGCGTACAAAATCAAAGATTCCTGCTCGAGAGCGTCTTCAAAGTCCCATTTCGTCTCACATGCCTCCTCCAGATACCACCCGTCAAAACAATAGCCGGGCAGCCGCGGTTCCATCGGCGCCGTGATCTTTTCTCCGAATCTCACGGACGCGGCAGACGGGGCCTCCCCGTTCTGCTTCTCAAACGTAACCCCGCAGATACGCTCCGTCCACTGCGCGTACAGGGTCACATCCTCCATCACGGTAAGACAGGTATCCTCCGTCACCTTTTCTCCGCCCGAAGGCAGCGTATACCAGCCCAAAAACGTATACCCTCTTCTCTCCGGCGTCGGAAGCTCTCCAAACGCTTTCGTATATGTAATCTCTTTCTCCGCGGTCTGCAAGCTGCCGCCTGCGGGTACAAAGATTGCCCGATAGGTGTTCGGGATCCAGCCCGCGTACAGGGTCATGTTCTCTCTTCCTACGGCGTCCGCAAAATCCCACTTCGTCTCGCACTCCGGCTCCAGATACCAGCCGCCGAAATGATAGCCCTTGCGCGTCGGCTCCTTTGGCTCCTCCAGCGTCTCTCCCGGAATCAGCTCTACCTTGCGCACGGGATCTCCGTTTCCGCTCTCAAAAACGACATTGCAGGTCGCCGTTTTCCACTGCGCATATAAGATAAAATTCGTCGTCTGCGTCACGAGACTGTTCTCTGTCACCAGCCGGCCGCCTGCGGGCTCGGTGTACCATCCGATAAATACATAGCCGTATTTCTGCGGCACAGGAAGTTTCCCGAACAAGCTGCCATGCGTAACCTCCTTCTCCGTCGTATCCATATCGCCGTTGTTGAGGTCAAACAGGACCCGGTATACCTTCGGCGCCCACTTTGCGTACAGTGTGAGCCCCTCTGACGGTATTCCGTTTTCAAAATCCCACTCCGTCTCGCACGTGCTCTCCAAAAACCAGCCGCTGAAATCATAGCCGTCGCGCTCCGGATCCGCCGGGCATTCCAACCTTTTGCCGATATCGACATACTGCGTCTCTATTCTTCCGTCCTGCAGGTCAAAATACACTTCGTACCCATATTCGGAAATGACAAGCTCCCTGCTGTCCGTATATCCGTTAACCGCGGCGACCGCTTTCACCGCCGTGCCGCGCTCCACCGTAAATGTATCGCGGTAATATCTTGACTTTGTCGCCGCCACAGACGGCGTCGTCCCGTCCGTCGTATAGTAAATTTTCGCGTCCGCGTTCGGACTGCTCAGCGTCACCTTCACTTTCTTTCCGACAATCTCCCAATCCGCCAGCGGGACATCCGCCGCACCCTTCGCGTCGTATATCTCGCCCGGCGTCTCATGCGTCGCCCCCGAATCCCATCCGCAGTCCGACCAATCCATAAAGTCTCCGTAATACGCTTCCCACACATGGGAATCATTTCTGTCCGTCAGGCTGATTTGCTGCGAACTGCGGTTGAAATAATCGTAGTAATGCCCTCCGTCATCCGCGTCGTCCCAGGTACAATCCACCTGATACCAGCAGCCGTCCAGTCTCACCCAGTTCCACGCGTGGTCCGCGCTTGTCACCGCAAGCGCGTCAATTCCCGCCGCCCTGCACAAAAGATTGAACGCGAGCGTATACCCCGCGCACAGCGTCGTATGCTCCGGCTTGACAAAAACGCTGTAACTGCTCTGGGTAAATCCCCCTCCCGTCTCATAGCTCCAGATCTCAGACTCGTCAAGCTTCGCATATTGCGTATCATAAACGGCGCGGTCAAGGATCCAGTCGTGAATCGCCCGCTCCAACGCACCGGTATCCTCGCGAAGCCCGATCTCGGTAAGCGCCTTTTGAATTTCGGTCTGAAATTCCCCGGTCGCCCTGCTTCTCTCCTCCCCTCCCGCAAACGCGGGATAGATCACGGGATATACCGTCCCGGCCGAGTCATACCGAAAAGCTGACGTCAAAAAATAATATTGAGGATTTGAAAAGCGAAACATCGTATAAACCTTTCCCCTCTCCTCTTCGGTCAGCCCCCCGTTCGGCACTCCCGACATCAAATTATTGGCCGCGTTTTTCTCTGTCGTCAGATACTCATAACAAACCGCGTCCAGACTTTCATAAAATTCCCTCTGCGCCCCCTCAAGCATATTATAATAATAATTCGACGCGTAGATATCCCAGTGCGACGACTCCCTCGCCGCAGCCTCTTTTACGCCGCACGCGGGCGCAAAAGCCTCCGTATCGTCCTCATCAAGCGCAATCTGGCGTACTCCAAAATACCCCGTCCGTTCCGATACATCCTGTCGTCCGTCTCTGCCCCACTCTGCCTGTGCAAAAGCAGTTCCCCCATCCGCACAAAGCAGCACAGCGGATAACAGCAATGCCAAAATTCTCTTCTTCATGTATACCTCCTGCTGTTTCTGTTCGTCTTCGCTCAACGGCGCAATTTATGCAAACCACTTTTGCTTCATTATAACATTCTCTTAAAAAAAATGGAACCTTAAAGATACCGCGCAATAACGGAATCTGCGCCCGCGTGAACAAACTTTGCGCCGTACGAGGTCAAAAAGCGCGGCAGTCCGCCAAAATGCGCCGTCCACGGCGGGTTCAAATTGACGTCTCAGAACCGGTATGATATAATAAGCAAAACTGACGTTCAGCAGCCTGACGGCAGAAAAATGCATATCTATCACTCGATAAACAGAAATGAGGTAAAATTATGAGCGAAGAAACAATGGCAGATTACTCTGCGCAACTTGAGGCTTCCTTCAAGCAGATTCGCGAGGGGGACATTATGAGCGGAACCGTGATCGGGATCTCTGAGACGGAAGTCACATTGGACTTAAGGTACTATACGGACGGAATCATACGGCTGGAGGATTTCAGCGAGGAACCGGGATTTTCTTTAAAGGACGCCGTCTCTTTGGGAGACGAAATCTCCGCAACGGTAATAAAGAAAGACGACGGAGAAGGACACATTCTTCTCTCGAAAAAAGAGGCCAACGATGTCCTCGCCTGGGATAAGCTTCAGGAACTGATGGATAACGACACGGTTATCGCCGCCAAAGTCAGCGGCGTCGTCAATGCCGGCGTCGTCGCCTACGTCGAGGGAATCCGCGGATTTATCCCTGCTTCCAAATTGTCTTTAAGCTACGTGGAAGATCTCAATTCATGGCTTTTTAAGGAAGTCCGCGTAAAAATTATCACGTTAGACAGAGAACGCAAAAAACTCGTATTATCCGCAAAAGAAGTCTTAAAAGAAGAAGCCGCCGAAGCGCGCAATTCGAAAATTGCCGCGGTCCCGATCGGGCTTGTGACCGAAGGCACCGTAGAAACCTTACAGAAATACGGCGCTTTTATCGATCTTGGAAACGGCCTGTCCGGCCTGGTACATATTTCCCAGATCAGCAATAAGAGAATCAAGCATCCGGGCGTCCTCCTGCACGAAGGCGATAAAGTCAAAGTAAAAGTGATCGATATCAAAGACGGCAAAATCAGCCTCAGTATGAAAGCCTTGGAGGACGTTGCGGCCGAAGAAATCGAGGAAGAAACCTACGATCTGCCCGATACGGAATCTCTCTCCACAAATCTGGGCTCGCTGTTTGCAAACATCAAACTGGATTCATGATTTTAAAAAGTGCGTCATTTCATGGCGCACTTTATTCGGAGGCATATATGGCACGTACAGGGAAAAATGGCTGGGCGCTTTTTCTTATGCTCCTGGCCGGAATCGTAATCGGCGGATTTATCGGCCACCTCACGCAGGGCGTTTCAGGTTTATCCTGGTTAAACTACGGACAGACTTTCGGTCTCTCCTCTCCCCTGCAGTTGGACGCGGGCGTCCTCGTCCTCACGTTCGGACTGACCATTAAATTTAACATCGCAAGTATTATCGGAATTGTAATCGCGGCGTTTCTCTACCACAAAATGTAAACGCAACCGCAAAGCCTTTAGGCGGAGATATCTTTTCGGCAGTATTTTCCGTACGCGGCGGCAATGCATATTGCGGAAATGATAAGTCCCACGAGAAGCCGCGCGCCGTCTAAACTCTTATCCGCGATGATATCCGCGGGCTCCGCATATCCAAACGGGGTAATATATTTTAAGAACTGCGCCGTCTCTGCAAGATTGGCAATCATATTGAGGAAGTACAAAAGCGCCGCGGCGCCAAGCCCGACCCCAAAGCTCTTTCGGCGCATAAACGCCGAAATGCCGAAACAGACTGCCGCCGTCTCAAGCTGAAGAAGAAAATATGCCAGATGTATCAGGCAAAAGATTTCCCAGTCGGGCTCCTCCCCTATCGCCGTCACGGATACCGCCGCCGTCGCGAACACGACGGCGTTTAAAAATACAATCTGAGAGGCAAGCGCGCATAACTTTTCTGTCACGATACGCCGTCTGCTTATCGGATGGCTCAATAAAAACTCGGCCGTGTGCTCCCACTCCTCCTTCGAAAGCGCCATAACGGCAGGCAGAGCCGCAAAAAACGCGCCGCCAAGCCCGAGAATGTTTCCGCATTCCACGCCGTAAAATCCGAGAAACTCTCCAAAGTTAAGGCGGTCCATGCCAAACGCCTGCGTAAAGCTTCCCATCGAGGAAAACATATCGCCCACTTCTCCCATCTCCCCCTCCATTTCCGGAAATAAAAACACACAGACCGCCACCAGAAATGCAATTACAGCGGTCCAGACGAACATTGCGCCGCGTCCCTGTCTCATCTCATGCTTCCATATCGTCATACCGGCTCCTCCTCTTTGACATAATAATGCATAAATATCTCTTCTAAATCCGGCTCCGCGATGGTTATGTCCGTAATGGAAGAATCTGAAAGCCTCCCAAGCAGCAGACGAAGATCCCCGCTGTATAAAAATGTCGCGCCGTCCGGTTCTTTATGGAGATCTCGGATTCCGTCAAGCCGTGACAAATCCGCATTCCCGCTTATATTCACTCTTCTCGCGCCCGTCTTTGCAAGCGACGAAACCTCTCCGCAGGCCGCAAGCCTGCCCTCCCGGATAATCGCCGCACGGCTGCAGTGGCGCTCTATCTCCGAGAGTACATGCGAAGACAAGAACACGGTCGCCCCGGCTTTGTTACGCTCTTTAAGCAATTCAAAAAATTCCCGCTGAATCAGAGGGTCCAGCCCGCTGGTCGGCTCGTCGAGTATATACAGACTCGGCTTATGCTGCAGGGCGCAGACAATTCCGACCTTTTTGCGGTTCCCGAGCGACAGCTCGTCAACTTTTTTGTACGGATCAAGCTGCAATCTATCACACAGCCGATTTGTCTCCTCTCTGCAATCCTTTTTCCTTAAATCCGCGGAAAATGTGAGTACGTCCTTTACGCGCATCCCACTGTAAAACATTGTCTCCGAAGGCATAAATCCCACCTCCGAAAGAAGCCCGCCCGCGCCGCGCCCGCATGTTTTTCCAAACAGCGCCGCGCTTCCCGCGGTGGATTTGATCAATCCCAGCAAAACGCGGATCGTAGTGCTCTTCCCGGCTCCGTTCGGACCGATAAAGCCAAAAAAATCGCCCTCCCCAACCGTGAGGTCCAAATCTATAACTCCGCGCGATTTTCCGTAATATTTGGTAAGCTTTTTCGTCTCAATTGCGTTCATTTTCCTCTGTTTCCTCTCTCCCGCGGCAGTCCTGGCCGCGGAACTTTTTCTATCACAGAAAAAGCCCGCAAGCATTTGCTCACGAGCTTCTCTTCCAATGCCGGCAGCGGGACTTGAACCCGCACGTGGTTGCCCACAACAGATTTTGAGTCTGCCTCGTCTGCCATTCCGACACGCCGGCGCTTCTTGTCCGGCATCTCACCGAACAATAGCCATTTTAGCATAATTCGACTTAGAATGCAAGTGTTTTTTACAGATTCTTCATATCCTTCAAAATGTCAAAACAGTCAAATGTCGCAAAGTAATCTTTCGGCGTCTCCGCGCGGCGAATCAGCCGGGTAGAACCGTCCTCTCTCAAAAGCACCTCCGCCGACTTTAATTTTCCGTTATAGTTATATCCCATGGAAAAACCATGCGCGCCCGCATCGTGGATCACCAGAAGATCTCCCATATCAATCTTCGGCAGCATACGGTCTACCGCAAACTTATCATTATTTTCGCACAGGGAGCCGGTCACGTCATATTTGTGATCGCACACGTTGTTGTCCTTACCCATTACCGTAATGTGATGGTATGCGCCGTACATTGCCGGACGCATCAGATTCACCGCGCAGGCGTCCACGCCGATATACTCTTTGTGCGTGTGCTTCTCATGGATCGCGGTCGTCACAAGGCAGCCGTACGGCGCAAGCATAAACCGCCCCATCTCCGTGTAGATGGCGATATCGCCCATTCCCGCCGGCTCTAACACCTCCTCGTACGCCCTGCGGACGCCCTCTCCGATTGCCCGGATATCGTTCGGCTCCTGCTCCGGCGTATAAGCTACGCCGACGCCTCCGGAGAGATTGATAAATTTAATGTGACAGCCCGTCTCTCTTTGCAGCCGCACCGCAAGCTCAAACAGCTGTCTGGCAAGCTTCGGGTAATACTCGTTCGTCACGGTGTTGCTGGCAAGAAACGCATGGATTCCGAAATATTTCGCGCCCTTTTCCTTTAACAGGCGAAATCCCTCAAAAAGCTGCTCCGTCGTAAATCCGTATTTTGCGTCCCCCGGATTATCCATAATTCCGTTACTCATCTGGAACACTCCGCCCGGATTATAACGACAGCTGATTGTCTCGGGAATCCTGCCGATCGCATTCTCTAAAAACTCTATGTGCGTAAAATCATCCAGATTGATGATCGCCCCGATCTGATCCGCAAAAACAAACTCTTCCGCCGGCGTATCGTTTGAGGAAAACATAATATGCGCTCCGTCAAACCCCTGCGAATCCGCAAGCATCAGCTCCGTCAATGACGCGCAGTCGCATCCGCAGTCGTATTCCTTTAAAATGTTTAAAATAAACGGATTCGGCGTCGCCTTTACCGCGAAATACTCGCGAAATCCCGGATTCCACGCAAACGCCTCCTTTACGGCCTTCGCGTTCTCACGAATCCCCTTCTCGTCATAGAGGTGAAACGGCGTCGGGTATTCCTTTACAATTTCCTTTAGCTGTTCAAAGCTTACAAATGGTTCCTTTTTCATTGCTGCTCTCCTTTTTCTGTATCGCCCTGTCGGTTCTCGTTTACAATCAAATTGATATCGTCCAGTCCGGTCACATTGTCTTCATATTCCAAAAATTCTCCTATATTGTTGCTCCTCCTTCCCCTATTTAAACTCTATTCATCTTCTTCCGTTCTATTGTTTCATATCTCTCAACATTTTTCAATCTTTTTTGCACCCGACTTCTTTTATTTATAAGGAAACGTCAGAATCACCTTAAACAAATCTCCGTCTATTACAAGCTCAAATCCGCCCCCCATAAGCTCTGTGAGGCTCGTTGCAATGGAAAGGCCAAGCCCGCTTCCCTCGGTATTGCGGGAGCTGTCTCCTCTGACAAACCGCTCTTTGAGCTCCTCGCCGGAGATATTTAACGCATATTTCGAGGTGTTTCTGAAAATAATCAAAATCCGGCTCTCGTCCTTCTCCAGGTTCAGATAAACTCTTGTTTTCGGCTGGGCGTATTTATAGATATTATGAAAGAGATTGTCGAAAATGCGCCATAGATGCCTTCCGTCGGCACGGATCACAAGTTCCTCCTCCGGCTTGTATATCAAAAGCTCAAGCTCTTTTGATTTGAGTTTTTCCTCAAATTCTCCCGCCGCCTGCGTCAGCATCACCCCGACCTCGCAGTCCTCGAAATTCAAAGACAGCGCGCCCGTGCTCGCCTTCGACGCCTCCATCAAATCTTCGATCAGCTTTTTCAGGCGCGCCGACTGGCGGTGCAGCACCTCCAGATATTCTATCGCCGCCGGATTTTTTAATTCTTCCTTTTCAAGCAAATCCACATAATTGATAATGGAAGTAAGCGGCGTTTTGATATCATGGGAAACATTTGTGATCAGTTCCGTCTTAAACCGCTCGCTCTTCATGCGTTCTTCAACGGCGTTTTGCATCCCGACGCCGATACTGTTTAAATGATTCCCGTGACTTTTTAATTCCCAATGCATACGTTCGGTGTCTATTTTATGTTCCAGATCCCCGTCCGCAAGCTTTTGCGCCCCCTCCTGAAGCTTTCGCAGATCGGTTGCAACCAGCGCGAGCAAAATCAGAAGCAGAATTTTTTCCAAAAGCCAGAACGTCAGCAATGCCTCCGTATTCCCGTAGCAGATTAAAATTACGACAAATTCCAAAAAGGAAATTCCGGCAAAGATCAGAAGCGTTTTCCAAATAAGCGGCACGCTCTTTCCGACAAAGCTTCCGCCGCGCTTTATCATCTTTTTTATCCAGCGCAAAAACCGGTACGTCCACGTCCGCCCCCAGATACTTCCAAGCTTCCTTCGGATGGATATGCTCTCTAAAAACTGCAGGGTAAAAAACGCCGTAACCGCCGACGCAAACGCAATCCCAAGAAACATAAAAATCGACAGGCTGTATTCCGCCGAAATATAACGGTCCAGATAGTCGTAAGCAGCGGCAAACTCCGCGGTTATCGTTATGACTGTACCCAAAACAATCACGTAGCAGAACGTATAAAGGTCAAACGCGATCTTATCGATCCAGCGCACCTTCAATCCTTCGCGTCCCTTCACAAAGCCGGCATTCTTTACAAGCGCCGCAAGCAGAATAAGCGCCGCCGCAAGCGTAAACGCAAACGCTGCAATCATCTTGTAACGTATTTTATAGGCAAAACCCACCATGCCCTGCACACGCGTCACAATATCATCCTCAAAAACAGGGGACGTAATGCCGCAGTCTATACCGTATTCCCCAAGCGCCCCTCCGTCCCCGTCCAAATAAAGCGTCGCATAATACGCCTCTCCCTGTCCGGTATCATATTCTGTGGAATACTCCGTATCATACTCTGTTACAAAGCTGTCGGCATAGACCGACTCCGTCTGCGTATGGCGCCACAGATCGCCTTCGTCGAACAGGTCTGTGGCATTAAACGAAAATTCATAGAGATACTCCCCGGCATTCTCTGCATTTACAATTTGATCTATCTTCTCTCCCTGGCGGTAAATCACAAAATTCATATTTGTCCCGGGATACAAAAGAACCGCCTCGCCGTGAGCCGCCTCCGGATCATAAAAATGATACTGGAGCAGCACGTTTCTGCCCGCCCACCACGCGAGCCGCTCCATCTCCCGCTTTTCCATCAGCTCTCTGCTGTCGGCATATACGCCCGCATCGGCTATCAGCACAAAAAAACATACCTGTATCACCGCCAATGTCGCAAGCAAAACAAATGCAATTTTTGCCGCAATTTTTCCTCCCACACTCATTCCCGTTTTCTTTCTCATGGCATCGCGCCCCTTTCAATCTTATATCCCTGCCCCCACACTACTTTCAAATAGCGCGGCTCCGCAGGATTGTATTCCAGTTTCTCCCGCAGGTGTCTGATATGTACGGCCACGGTATTTTCAGAACCGTACGGAGCGTCCTCCCAAACGGATCTGTAAATTTGTTTCGGCGAATACACTTCCCCCGGATGCTGCATGAGAAATTTTAAGATATCGTACTCGGTCGGCGTCAAATTTACCGGTTCCCCGTCCAGCGTAACCTGTTTCTTGGCGTCGTCCAGCTCAATTCCCCCAATCACAAGATTCTTCTTCTCGACGTTCCCGCCTCCAAGCTGCATATAGCGGCGAAGCTGTGATTTGACGCGCGCCTGCACCTCGACCGGATTAAACGGTTTTGTGATATAGTCGTCCGCGCCGACCATCAGCCCCAGGACTTTATCGTTATCCTCGCTTTTTGCCGTCAGAAGGATGACCGGCACATTGCTGGTCTCCCGGATCTTCACCATCGCGGATATTCCGTCCATCTCCGGCATCATAATGTCCATCAGCACAAGCTGGATATCGGCCCTTCTCATAATCTCAAGCGCTTCCCTTCCGGTATACGCCTCATAAATCCGGTATCCGTCGGAAGCCAAATAAATTTTTAACGCCGATACAATGTCTTTCTCATCATCACAGATTAAAATGTTGTACATGTTATTCACCCTTTCCGGCGCACGGCCGCACAGCAAACCTGCACCCAACAAATTTATTGTATAAAATCATATATTAAAAACCAATCAGCTAAAACTTTAAGAATTGTTTAACAAAAAATCCCGCATCGCGGGATTTTAGTTCACAAATACAACCTGAATTAAAAACATGTAGAGCGCCGTCCCCGCCCCGATACTCAACAGATTATTCCGTTTCCAGACGTGGAGCGCGACAACGGCCGCAACCGCAATCAGTTCCGGCAGCCCGAACGGAAATGAAAAGACGCGCACCTCCTTTAAACAGTACACGACCAGCATCCCGATCACAGCCGGAGGAAGCACTCTGCCCAAATACCGGACCGTCTCCGGAATCTCTTTGCCTCCGCGGAAAATAACGAACGGAATCGCCCGCGTGATAAATGTGACAACCGCCACCACGACGATAACCGCCAATGACATCTGTATACTAATCGGCATGTTCCACCACGCTCCTCTCCTCCTTCGGCTCCATGACTTTCCTTCCGCATAACAGCGCCGCCATGATACAGATCATCGCCGGGAGAATAAAATTTTCACTCCCGAACGCCAACAGGCACACAACGGCCGCGGCGGCCCCGACAATGGCCGCGAGACGATTCTTCGCGCTCATCCACTGTTCGATGTAAATCACAATAAACAGCGCCGTCATCGCAAAATCTATCCCCTTCGCATCAAACGGAATCAAAGAACCGGCAAGCGCGCCGATCGCCGAGCCCATAATCCAGTAGGAATGGTCGAGCAATGCGATAGCGAACAAAAATTTATGCTCGTCCACCTCAGGCGGAACCTTTGTGACAAAAAACAGAGAATACGTCTCGTCCGTCAGGGAGAACATCATATACAATTTCTTCTTTCCCATTCCGCGGAAACGCTCCAACAGCGAAAGCCCGTAAAAAATATGACGGATATTTACCATAAATTCTAAAAAAATTACATGCAAAAGATTTACGCCCGGCGCAAAAAAATTGACCGCAACATACTGCCCCGAGCCGGCGTATACCATTACGCTCATCAGAATCGCCCAGAGGAAATTATACCCTTTTTCCTGGTACATCACTCCAAATGCAATCCCGATGAACAGATATCCGGTCAAAACCGGTATCGTGTACGGAAACGCGGCCCGAAACGCCGCCGCATACCCGTTTCCTTTCCGTTTCATCCGTGATCTCTCCCTTACTTTATATTAGCCAGGCGGCTAAACAAGTTTACTCTACTACACTCCCCGACAAAAAACAAGTTTTTTTCTTTTACCCATTCCCCTTTTTCCCTTTTCATGTTATACTTGTGCAAGGGTATATCAGGCCCGTTTATAAAGAAAACATATCAATTTACATATTTTGGAGGAACCCATGTATATTACAGCAGTTTTGACACCGGACGAAACCACGAAGCAGGCGGTCTCTTCTGCGAACGCCGCGGAAGAAACCACGGATTTTTCCGACTGCCTGAGCGATGCGCAAAACAGCGGCACGCTTGCCTCTATTTTTCAGAAAGCCGCCGAAACGTACGGCGTATCGTATACGCTGCTTACGGCGATGGCCAAGCAGGAATCTAATTTTCAGGCGGACGCGACCTCTAAATCCGGCGCGATGGGAATTATGCAGCTGATGCCGGCTACCGCGGCAAGCCTTGGCTGTGAAAACGCTTATGACCCGGAACAAAATATTATGGCGGGCGCCAAATATATTAGCCAGCTTCTGGAGAAATACGACGGAAACGTACCGCTTGCGCTCGCCGCATACAACGCCGGCAGCAACAATGTCGACAAATACGGCGGCATTCCGCCTTTTAAAGAGACACAGGATTACGTTGTAAAGATCACCGCGTATATGAATGAAGGCGTTACCCTGCCGGACGGAACCGTCGTCTACGGAAACACCGATTCTTCCGATACGATAGGCTTGACGGCATCCCTCTTAAAAAAGCTCTCCTCTCCGGAATTGAAGGAAGCTTTAGATAAGATCTTTTCTTACGAAGATTACCTGAAATTTATCAATCTGTTTATGCAGGGCATCAGCAACGCCCTCTCGGCGGCCGAGACAAAGGAGGAGCAAAAACAGGATTCCTCCGACGCCGGCGCTACGGCTTCGCCGGCCAAAACAGAAGATAAAGACTCTGTTGAAAAAAAGACTCTGGACGTAACTTTTAACGGAAATCCCGACGCGTATTACACGTATCAAAGTCCGAATTACAACAAGAATATTATGAATCTCCTCTCTCAGCCTAACGGCGGTTAAATCCGCTCTGGAAGGCGATTCACACCGGTTTTCAGGCTCTATTATAAGCAAATCATATCCCGCAGATTTCTGCGCTTTTTCGCACAGAATCTCCCGCGGGATATTTTTTTTGGAAAAATGCGACATCTGACCGAAGAAAATCGTATCTCTATTGAAAGGCAGGTGAGAGAACATGACTTCTTCATTGCGTACGGATGAAGAACTGGAGGAAATCTATAACCGCCATGTGGATACCGTATACCGCGTCTGTTATTCTTTTATGAAAACAGCGCCGGATGCAGAAGATATGGTACAGGAAACATTTTTAAAACTGATTGTAAGCCAAAAACAATTTCAGTCAAATAATCATGAGAAAGCATGGCTGATCGTGACGGCTTCAAACACCTGTAAAGACGCATTAAAGCGCCGGAAGCGAAAAATAGAAAATATTGACGATCACCCGTCGCTTGCATATCAGCCGTCCGTTTCGGAGGACCGTATGCTCTCTGTCATTCTTTCGCTTCCCGTAAAATATAAAGAGGTGGTTTATCTGTATTATTATGAAGGTTATCAGACAAATGAAATCGCAAAAATGCTGCATTGTTCAGATTCTACGGTGCGTAACCGGCTGGCAAGAGCCAGAAAATATCTGAGAAAAAATATGGATTAGGCGGTGATTAAATGAGAAAAGAAATTTATGACGCTTATCAATCAATCAAACCGGAGGAAGATGCGAAAAACAGAATGTTAAACAATATCAAAACGCTCGCATCGAACGATTTTGAAAGGAGAAGACAGACTATGAAATTAAAAACAAAATATCTGACGCGTATTGCAGCCGCAGCTGCGGCGATCGTGACGCTTCCGACCGTGGCGTATGCCACAGGCCTGTTCGGCCTGCATGAGGTCAGCTTAGGCGAAAAAGTAATTGAAATTCCCGTGCGGGTTGAGAAGGAAGACGCCGCGACTGAGGATACGTTTATAACCGAAACATACAAAGTGGATATGATTTCTCTTCAGGGAATGGCGGACAGCCCGGAGGCAAAGGCATGCAATGAGTGGACGGATTTCTACGACAGCTACGACGCGGACGGCTCCATTATCGCAGAAGTAGGAAACAATCCGACGGAGCTTAAACAGGAGTATCGCGATTATCCCTGTTATACAAAAGAAATGGCCGATAAGATAGACGAGCTCTGCGAAAAGTACCGGCTGAAAAAACACGGCTCCTGTGTGGTTGCAGACGATTATCAAAACCTGATCAGCCAGGTTGGAATTGCAGACTTTATCAAAAGCTCGGGCGATGCGACCAACAATTTTTTTGACGGATATTATTATCCAAACGGAAGCTTTCTTGCGGAGGGCGAGGTTTCGTTTTCGGAGCATCCCGAATATATTATAGATTATCAGTTCGGGCGTTCCGTAAAGGGATATTTTGACACAACCTGTTTAAATATCGGAAATATAGAAGATTATGAGCAGTGGGAATATACGACAAAAAACGGGGAGACGCTGCTTTTAGCGAACAGCGCAAAAAAAGCTCTGGTTATCGTGGATAAAGAACAATCCTTTTTCGTGGTGAACGTGTTTGGAAGTTTTGTAAACGGAAACCCGAACGAAGTCCAAAAGGAGTATCCCGTAACGAATGAAGATCTGGAGCGGCTTGCGGAAACATTCGATTTCTCGGTGATTCCGTAACTGCGGAGCCAAAGAATAATAAAGGGGCAGAAACGGCGATTCCGGTTCTGCCCTTCCCGTATCATACCACGCCGAATGAAAGTTCTAATTTCATGACGGCGAATTTCGGCGCCGTCGAGCTACCGCGGCGGTTCGCATTTTGCGCAGGGCGTAAGCCCCTTTGATTTTGCTTCCTGCAGCGTCACCGTCAAATCGCTCTCCCCCAACGACGCGCAGCCCGCTCTGTGATATTTTTTCCCTGTCTTCGTAATATGCACCGTCTCTTCCTCCGCCGCCCCTGCCGGCTCCCCGGCCTGCCACGAATCGTCCGGCTGCGTATTAAAGGTAATGT
Organism: uncultured Roseburia sp.; assembly: GCA_947383215.1. Classification (GTDB taxonomy): domain Bacteria; phylum Bacillota; class Clostridia; order Lachnospirales; family Lachnospiraceae; genus Roseburia_C. Next base: position 12,027 of record CANDCP010000017.1, on the reverse strand, counting down.
TTGCTCCGTCGGAAACGGCGACGATCACGCCCTGCTCGTCCGTGCGATACACCGAAACGCCCGCAGCCCGCAGCTTATTTAAAACCTCCGCGCTCGGGTGCCCGTAGCTGTTTTCTCCCACGCTGACTACCGCATATCCCGGGCTTACCGCATCTAGCATTTCATCGGTCGTCGACGTTTTGCTCCCGTGATGTCCAATCTTATAGACATCGGCCGACACTTCTATCCCGCTGTCTAAAATCTCTTTCTCCTCCGCCTCGCCGGCGTCCCCCTCAAAATAAAAACGGTTCTCTCCGTGCGTCAGCACAAACGCGATGGAATTATCGTTTGAGTCCTCCCCCACATGCTTAGGGCCTACAATTGTAAATTCTGCGCTCCCCAGGGAGTAGACGTCCCCCACCTTCGGCTCGGTGCGCCGGTAAGCTTTGTATTTCATCGCGTCTATCACGTCCCGGTATGTCGCGGTATCCTTCTCTTCCTCTGTCAGCAATATCTTTTTGCAGTCAAATTTTGTGATAACCACATCGAGACCGCCGATATGATCTGCGTCGGGATGCGTCCCGATCACATAATCCAGCGTTTCTACCTTCTGATACATCAGATACGACTGCACTGCGGTACCCTTATCGTTATCTCCGGCGTCAACCAGCATCGCATGCCCGTCGCATAAAATCAGCGTGGCGTCCCCCTGCCCCACGTCAATATAATGGATTTGCAAGGACGACGCCCCGCCGTCTATCGCAACCTCACGCGGCCCTGCCCCGCGCGATATATCCGCGCCTTTTCCACATGACGCAAACACAAGAATCACCGCCAAAAACAGGGTTGATATTATATGTTTTTTGTTCTTCACGATCATTTCCTCTGGCTTATTTTCTGTTGCCTATTATAACACAAAAACCGCAAAAACTCAAGACTTGCAGCATTTGCCGCATCGGTCTATACTACATATTCCAAGGGAGGTATATGTATATGAACATGGACGGACAAAATTGGCCGGCGTTGATGAACGGACAGCTGTGGCTGAAGCAGGTACGGGAAACGAACCGGTATTCCGAACGGTTCGGACTGACATTATCCGAAGAGGATATGGCGCTTTTATTTACAGAGAGAAATCTTGCGCTCAAAGCGGAGCAGAGAGTTGAATTCGGTCAAAGCATTTTGCCTCAAATTATCTATGCATTCTGTGATTCTTCTTTTCTGTCGCAGAATAATTACGCTGAAACTTTAATTCGGCTGCAGGAAATATTTTATCTCTACAAAAATGAAATGCAGGATGAAATTACCGACGAAGAACTGATTCATTTTATGAGAGAGCAATTTGAAACCGTATGCTACGGAGACTTCGATTATCTCGAGGGGACCTGTCTGAACATTTTTTCTCAGGCAATCCGGGCCGGTTACAGAGGGTATCAAAATACGCAGGGTTACGGGGAATTTCAAAAATTTGATATTGTTCAACGATGGGACCGCAGGCTGTATCTGGAAGCCCTGAGAGAGCTTTGTTGAGAGAATTTTGACGGAGGTAAAAATTATGGATTATAAAATGGAAGAACTGCTCCCGATTGTTTCTGCGCTGGCACAAAAATATACCGGCTGCGAAAGCACATCCGTCACTTATGAAAAAGCGCAGACGCTTATGGAGGCTGTTTTATACTGCCTGGATGAATATCGCCGCTCATGCGCAGACAGCCTTGTCCATGCAGATATTTCTGTAAAAGAGCAATATCGTATTGGCATGGAACTCGTATGGGAAAAGGTGCAAAATATCAGAAAAATTTTTAACGAACTCTCTCTTCAATTTGAAGATTTTGGCGTCCGCTGCCTGTACGATACCGTACAAAACGGAATTCCACATTTTTTAAAGTGGTATGACGTAAAATTCTGTCCGCAAAATACGATTCTGACTTTGGATTATCCGTTGCTTGTCGATTGCGGTTCATACAGCGGGGCCGACGCCGTTTATGAATACATTAAGGCAATCCGCTTAGAACAATTATTTCTGGGCGCGTTTGACAGAAATTTTGTCATGTCAGTTCTGGAAAGATATGATTCGGATTTTCGGGAGATGACGGAAAACATCTGCAGTATTGTATTAACGGATATCGTCGGTCATATTGCAATCAAAAAAACGTTTGACGATATCGAATTTGAAGCCGGGGAATACGCTGAATTAACCGAAATATTCGGTGGAAAATCAATTCCCGATTTGGAAATAGCGATAAAAGATTTTACAAAAGATATGACCGGCAGGTTTTATGAGAACAATTCCGCTCTTCTGGAATATTTATATTGCGATATACCTAATATTGCAGCGCGGATTAACACGACCGTCCAACACGGACAATTAAGCAAAATTTTTGTATTATAAGATATTATAAAGTATTTGTAAATGTTTCAAATATCTGCATCTTTCTGTATCGCGCTTGCCCGGCAAGCAACGACAAAGAGACTATGAAAGACTATAAAAAAAGTCTGCAAAAGCCGGGTAACGCGAAACTGCTTTTTTCAAAGTCATAGTGTGAGACCAAAGTTTGATGCTCTGCCGCATATAAGCTTTGAATAACAGGCTACTAAAAACACACCTTATCCATACGCTTCCGGTTTGCGTTTGTCACACTCGCCTTTCAAATCTATACAGGTAGTGATAGATAGATTACAAATCGGTATAAGGTATTTGCAAATATCCCTCGATCACAATAATTATATCGCTATATTTATATCCTCTTCTTAAAATCTTGCTGTATCTATTTTCTCATGAGGATGGAAAATCATCCGTTTTACATCATTGCCAAACTTTTCCTCTGCATTGTAAAAGTTATTCTTTGTTTGAATGCCATATATTTTTACATCATTCTCAAACACATAGATATGTATTATAGTTAATATATAATTTGAATACTATACATTTTTACATCATTCTTAAATTAAAATAGCACAGAATCGAATAAATTGCAAGTTTGAATACCACACATTTTTACATCATTCTCAAACTATACCTATTGTGATAAATGCTCAATCAAATATGACACTAGATAAGGATAAAACCCCAAAATATATTCAACTTTACTTGCCGAAAGAAGACATCTTTACCAAAATGTCTTTTTCGGGATGTCCACAGAGATAGCGAGCATCGGATTCTGATAGCCAGAATCCATTTTATATTTTTCTAAGAACTAATTTATAGAAACGCATCGAATAATATGTTATAATTATTTTGTTGCTCACCGATACCCGCAACAGGGAGGAGGTGTCTGAATGGAAGTTGTAATCTCTTTTTTGTTATTGTCGTGGGTGGTGTAGTTTGCCACTGCATCATCAAATGGTTAGACGGTGATGACAAAAGCAACAAATAGCCTAGTGGGTTCTTTGCCACTATAAAAGTAAAGAAGAATCCCCAAACTGTACGGCAATACGGTCTGGGGATTCATTCCTTTGTCCAAATGGACTTGTAATCTCTTTTTGCCTATTGGCATTATAGCATATGCAGAAATCTTTTTCAATATGCTTATCACAAAAAATATCCTTATCTGGTATCACCCAAGTTTGAATACCATACATTTTTACATCATTCTCAAACTCTCCCGATTGTATTTATGATGTACTACAAGTATGAAATTGGATAAGGATAAAACTTAAAAATATATTCGACTTTAACTGGCCGAAAGAAACCATCTCTACTAAATTACTGTGCGGATTGTAGTTATTAAAAAGCTGCTTTTTCGGGATGTCTGCTGAGGTAACGAGCATCGGATTCTGGTAGCCAAATTCCCATTATATCTTTTCTGAAAATTAATTATAGAAGCACATCGAATAGTATGTTATAATTTTTTGTTGCTCACCGATACCCACAACAGGGAGGAGGTGTCAAAGTTGGAATTTCTTACATCTTTTTTAGTTGCCGTTCTGGGCGGTGTGGCTTGCCACTACATCATCAAATGGTTAGACGGTAACGACAAGGGCAACAACTAGCCTAGTGGGTTCTTTGCCACTATAAAAGTAAAGAAGAATCCCTCGACTGTATTGCAGTACGGTCGAGGGATTCGTTTCTTTGTCAATGTTGGTTGACTTCTTACATCTTTTGCCTATTGGCATTATAGCATATGCAGAAATCTTTTTCAATATGCTTGACACAAAAATTATCCTTATCTGGTATCAATCAAGTTTGAATACCATACATTTTTACATCATTCTCAAACTATATATCACAAATAAAAAAGCCCTCCTGCGTTTGAATACCATACATTTTTACATCATTCTCAAACTATCTTCCAATCATAAACGGCTCATTCTCGTTTGAATACCATACATTTTTACATCATTCTCAAACCATTTCCTCGACCCAATAAGCGGCTGACCAGTTTGAATACCATACATTTTTACATCATTCTCAAACGAATAAACGAAGGGTGCAAAGGTGAGTTATGTTTGAATACCATACATTTTTACATCATTCTCAAACATAAGCGGAGATACCCAAAACGAGTAAACAGTTTGAATACCATACATTTTTACATCATTCTCAAACTGCAAACTCGGCCTCCTCAACAACAACCTCGTTTGAATACCATACATTTTTACATCATTCTCAAACTAGAGAGGACAAGCGGTTGAAATTGGAACAGTTTGAATACCATACATTTTTACATCATTCTCAAACCAACCAAATTCATTTTTTATCCTCCTTTTTGTTTGAATACCATACATTTTTACATCATTCTCAAACACAAAATGGCAAAAAAACCCTGAAATCCGGGTTTGAATACCATACATTTTTACATCATTCTCAAACTATTTGCACGCCTTATATGCGAAAGACGCAGTTTGAATACCATACATTTTTACATCATTCTCAAACCAGAACACAAGCGAAACATATAAGTATAAAGTTTGAATACCATACATTTTTACATCATTCTCAAACTGCTGGTCTGCTGCGATAGCTGCCTCTTTGGTTTGAATACCATACATTTTTACATCATTCTCAAACGGCTCATGGTTACAACCGAGCCGATCAAAGTTTGAATACCATACATTTTTACATCATTCTCAAACGGTTCCTGGCCGTCAGAACCTTCTTTCTTGTTTGAATACCATACATTTTTACATCATTCTCAAACAAATTTGACTAATCGCAACACATTTGCAACGTTTGAATACCATACATTTTTACATCATTCTCAAACCATACCGGAACCCCATTTCCAGACGTTTCCGTTTGAATACCATACATTTTTACATCATTCTCAAACCGGAATGGACGCCGTTGAACGCCAGGAACCGTTTGAATACCATACATTTTTACATCATTCTCAAACTGCGGATCCGCTTTTTCTTGTGGTGGGTGTGTTTGAATACCATACATTTTTACATCATTCTCAAACTGCGGATATGTATTTCGGAAATAGTACGCCGTTTGAATACCATACATTTTTACATCATTCTCAAACCATTTGGATATCCTGTTACTAATTCCTTACGTTTGAATACCATACATTTTTACATCATTCTCAAACAGTAAGTGCCGTACCCCTTACCAACGTATTGTTTGAATACCATACATTTTTACATCATTCTCAAACCTCAAATTCAAAAATGAAATGCCATCATCTGCATAAAATGTGGTATTCAAACGCTACTGCCTAGTACAACGAATATTAAATAATTGGCAATTTAACCTGCCTATTTTCCCGATAGAACTGCTCCCGAAACCTCGACGTAGGTACCGCCGCGCCTGCGTTTGTGAAACGGCACTCTCAAAAAATATTCAGCGCCAAACCATTCAAAATTTAACTTCCGTTGTACTAGAATATTTCACAATAGTCACTATCAATTATATATTGTCTCACCTTATTTGAAAAGCTTTTTTGCCTGCTTTCCATAAACAATACTGCGATTTCATGGTACGAGGCCGTCTCTAACAACTGTTCTATCTGCACTTCTGAAAGGTAGCTTCCGGCATTTACAAATACAATTAATTTTTTGCGCATTAATTCCGCCAAAATTTTTACATATTGATTTAGATTTTCAAAAAAATCATCCGCAAAATTACAAAGTCTTACACCCATCGCTTTAAATAATGCTGTCATGTCAATTTCCAAATCGGCCTCCAGCATATGAACCTGCAAATGCTCTAAATGTAAAAAATAATTCTGCAAATACGCTGTCAACTCCTGCGTTTTTAGAAACATTTCTTCCCCATAAGCCGTCTCAGATAATTCGGCATACAACTTGTTTATCACTTTTTTATCATTGATATTAACTGAAAACGGATTTATAATCACTTCCGCAGATTTTGAGACAGCCAACTCTCTGTCTGATTCCGACAGCACAAATCTTCCTTCCGCCCCCTCCGACTGCGCATAAAGTTCTTCCACATATCTTGCAAACGATTCCGGCGGTTCTATGATCCACTCGCATCCACTCAAAACATCAAATTGAATTTGCATCTCCATATCCGGATGTACCAGCTTCATAAAACCACCAGCCTTTCGTCACTGTCAAGCACCTCGCTCCTTACCTCGCCAACAATCAAATCCATTTTGGCATACTGCTTTTCCGTAACGGACAACAATTGTATCAATCCTTCCTTCGGACTGTTCTTATGTACATTTTCAACAATCGCCTGCACAGCCGTCCCGTTTAATGCGAGCTTACAGTAGACAGATTCCTGCATCATCATAAATCCGCTTTTTAACAAAAACTTTCGAAATTTCACATAGGCTCTTCTCTGCTCCGTGGTCAGAACCGGCAGATCAAAAAACACAAATACTCTCATAAATCTATAACTCAATTTTATAAAATCGAATCAAAGAACTATCGTTTTCATTTAGCGCGTCAAACACGCTTTTACAATATATTTTAATCGCGTTGTTGACGTACTGCACTCTTCCGTCCAGTCGTATTTCCTGATTTAAAATATTTACCATCCGCATTTTCTCCTCATGTGCAAACTGCTGCGGCTTCATTTCCGCCACTTCCTTATCAACTAAAATCCGAAATGGTTCCATCAAATCTGACGCAAAATTAAAATGATTAAACATATTGTCGTGAAACAAGCCGAGCTGCGTAATATACCCGCTTGCCACAATTTCACGCGTAAAAGAAGATAAAATAATCGAATACCCGTAATTCAACGCAGCGTTTACAAAATTATCCGCCGTCCGCGTAAAATCCATTCCAAACAACGCGTTAAAATACACTTTCGCCGCATGCCCCTCACGGTTTGTCCCATCATTCCATGCAATTTCTTTTAAGTATGAATTTAATAGTTCCGATTCCTCCTTCCCCAAATATTCCAACAGTTCTTTTTGTTTCCGTATCTTCTCCGTCACAATCTCTGTCCAGACAGCCTCCTTCGTATCTTGGTTCCACTGAATCTGCTTTCGAACCTTATTACTCGTATCATGGCTGCCGTAATAGCTGATAAGCTCCGACGACGGATTTCGCTTGTCGTCACAAAAAATCACTTTTATCTTCTTTTTTGATAACTCCGAAAGAAGGCTTACGGTAACGGAAACCGCCGTCGTCTCAATTAAAACGGTAGAAATTTCTCCGAGATGTATCTTCGTTATCTCCTCGCCGCGGACCACCATATATCCCATCTGATAGTCGAGCTTGGCTCGCCTGGAAATAACGACAGTCCTCCAGCTCATAGCTTTTTCAAATCAATCTCTGTCTCATAAATGCCCGTCGGAGATTGATTAATGATAGAAATCTGATTACACTTTGTAATATTACTATTCAACAATAAAATTCCTGCATTTCCCGGTCCGCCAATCAGCTTTAAATTGGCAGAGCCGCTCTGACACTGGAACATATGTAATATCTCAAAGAGTACCAAACACTGCTCCTCCTTGTTCAGCTCCAGAAATACCTCCCTCTTTTCGGTCAATGTCTTCTCCTGCGCGCTCAACCTGGAATGATACACCGTATATTTTATTTTATCCAAAAACGCGTCATACAGACAGAGCAAATCTTCCGTATGTATCTCATCCTGATTCCCAATCGTAAGTTTTGGATTTTCTTTTCTGCGCTGTACATATTTTACAATCTTCTTTAATGTCTTTGCATCCCGGGCGGAGAGAACCAACTGATTGGCTCCCTTAAACAATAACTGCTTACCGGTTCTCCCTGACAACCACATATAAAAACCGTCCACTTTAAACAGCGTGTCTATTTTTATCCTCGGAATTAATATTTGTGGATTTTTTAATGCCCGCTCCTTTGTCAGATAGCGCAAAGCCTGATCCTCACCCGCCTCTATCTGCTTATGCAGATACAGCGGAACATACTCTATCGTCCTTATCGCATTACCTTTCTTGTCTTCCGACTCTACAAGCATAAAATATGTCCCGGCGGCTTTATTATATCCCCCGTATTTCTCAATGCTAAGCAAGCGCTCATCGCTGCTTTTAACCGGCACCTGCCCTTTTCCTTTTTTCATCAACTGCTGATCGAACAGGCCTCCCTTTACCTGATATGCCCGCCTGGTCACTAAAATATGATTCTTTCCCATCGTCCGCTTTACAACGCCGACCGTTCCGCTCTCTCCGGCCTTCCATGCAACCTCGCCGTTTCTTACAACGTCCTCCGATGTAAACATCCGCTTCAGGTTGTAGCTTCTCCCCGGGTTTTGTCTGACATACCAGGCAGCATTCTTTGTAAACTTCGTGTAATAGACATTCCCCACAACGATATTTAAATACGCGTCCTTCGCATGGTGATAATCGTTCATCTCACGCACCTTTATTAAGCCAAACTCCTGGCGAAACTGTGACACCACCTTTGCCTTTACATAGACAACCTCCGTATCGGGAAATGCCTGTTTCAAGATTGACGCTGCGGCTTTCGTCCCCTGGCGCGTTTCCACCAGCTGCCGTTCAATAAACCCGGCCAGCTCCGACGGCTCAAATCCAGTTCCCCGCGTAAGTCTGTTGTATTTTTCTTTGGAAATGAATTTCCCATCTAACAAAGATTTCCAAACCGGCTTCATTTTGTTTCGGATATCGGCGTCAATCGGATATCTGTCCGTCTTATTTGCATTATACGTTTTCTTTACCAACACTCTGTTGTCGAGACTGTCGTCCATGACCTTTGACTGCGGATAAATATGATCAATGTCATATTTGCGGTTATCCCATAGCTCGCTTAACGCAATCGGCTCACCGGAGTACATACAGCGCCCTTTCTGCGTGTAATAAAGATACAGCTTATCGCTCCGCAGCGAATGCTCGTCTATGTGACTTAGTTCCTCAAGCCATTCGCGCTCCTCCTCCTTACAGCTTTTATATAAATCCATCAGCCTGCTCTTTCGCGACTCGGTTCGCTTACTCTCCGACTTCTCGCGCGCCATCTCCACAAAAATCCGCTTTGGCGGCCCTCCCTGCACCTTACAGATTTCCCTTACAATCTTAAGCGTCTGCCAAATCTGCCGTCTCACCGCCGGAGAAAGACCAAGCTGCTCTAACGTCTGATACGAAATCTCCTGGAGCTCATCCGCTCCGTTTTCCTCCTCAATGGCCTCTGCAAATCTGTACTTTTCACTCAAAACCTGCATAAGATTGTCGTTCGTCTCCCACAGCGCGCGCATAATATTCCAGACCTCGCCAGTCTGAGGCGCAGGCGCCGTTACGCGCTCCAAAAAGGCCTCGGACAAACGCCCCCAGCCATTGTACGAAAGTCCGCACAGAGCCTTTTGCTGCCCATCGGACAGCTTTGGATACATCGCCTTCAGCCGCCTTAAAAGCAGCTTCTTGTCATCTCCGAACAGCGTTATATTTAAAATAATATTTTCTTTCTCCTCCTGGCTTAAGTCGACTCCCGTCAGTTTTTCCTTAAAATCATGGTACGCGGTCAACGTCCCCTTAAAATCCCCGTCAATTCCGGTGATATCCACGTTCTTATCGGCTATTCCCTCTCTTACCAGATAATCCCGCAGCTTCTTTTGCGTGACTTTCCGGTAACGCATAAATACATCGTTATAAATATTCTGTTTTAACCTCACATCAATCGGCTCGCCGTTCAACCGGAGGTTATTCAACTCATTTAACACCGTATACTTACTGTACAACATGGAATATCTCGGAAGCACATCCTCATGAATAAGATACGTGCACTTGTTCGTCATTCGCCGGATAAACCGCTCGGCGCTCTCCTCCTCGTTTACTACCTCTGAAAAATTCCACGGATAAATCTTATCGTCAGTCCTGCGCTTCACCCAATTGGTGGTATCCCCGCCCCTTCGCACTCCATTCAGCGGACCTACATAATAAGGGATCCGAAACGTAAACGTTTTAAGGATTTTTTCTTCATTTTCACGCAGCAGCAAAATCCTGTCTTTTAGGTTATTTATAATCTGTTTTAATTCAAACAGGTGCACCTGATAAGGCAAAACTCCGTTTTCCTTCGTGACCTGCTTCGGCAGAAACGTACCCTTGTCCAACTCCTGCTTTATATATTCGGCCGTTTCTCCGTCCGGCGCGTTATTTAAAACTTCTTTCCGTAAAAATGCATAAAACGCATCTCTGTCGCACTTTTTCCCCGCCAAATCGCATTTCTTTCCGTTATTTTTCGTCATGCCGATGTATGCGCCGTAGTTATCGAGTTTTTCATCGCTGATAACAAATACCCGTCTGTAAACATCCGGCCCCAGATTTTCTCTGACAAATGTTTTCAGGCAGTCCAAATCTTTTTTATGTTTCTCATAAACTGCCACCTTGGCCTCTGAGAGCGAATCATATTCCCCTAATATATCCGCCAGCACAGCCCAGTCATAGATCGTTTTCGCCTGCTCGATCACCAAAAAACGCTCCCCCAGCTCGCCTGCAACACTGTCCGCATAATCCTCATACGCGCTGTCGGCAAAGCAAATCTTCGGCCTCTCGCACTGATTAAGCTCATCGTCTCCAAAAATATCGCTCAACTTCGCGGTTCCGCCGACAATCAGGCTTAAAACGGCTTTTTCACAGGATGTACCCGCGCCCAATAATTTTACCAACCGCGTTTTCTTCGCCGATCTTGTAAGCGCACTGTCTTTTAAAATCGCTTCGATCCCCCCGAAATTTTCTCTCGCCTCGGCAATGAGATGAAACTCTAACTCCTCCTCTTCCAGCCTGTCTAAAAACTGTCCAAACGTGCTCTCAAACTTCTTTATGCTTTCTATATTGCCTGAAAACAAAAAATGTCCCCTGTGCTTCATCATATGATGCAGCGCCAGATAAACCAGACGAATATCCGGCGTCTCCCGCGTCTCCATAAGATATTTTCTCAAATGGTAAATCGTCGGAAACTGCCCGTGATAGTCCTTGTCGGTATAATCCGAATCGACAAACAACGCATAAGGAAGACTCGGGCATTTCCCCAAAGAATCTCTCTTATCCTCCGGAACATATCTGCTCTCTTTCATCCGCAGATAAAATCCGTCGTCCGCTTTGTGAATCTCCTCTGCAAAAATTTCCTGCAGAATCTCAATTCTCCAGTTCCTGCGCGCAAGTCTTCTCCTTGCCGTGCGAAATACCCTCCGCTCCTCGGCCGTGTTCGCGCTCTCAAATAAACGCACGCCCCAAAGCGCCTTGCCGTGCGCCCGAAGAATCTCGTACTCCTCATTGGTAACGGCCCATCCCGTCGATCCGGTTCCCATGTCCAAGCCAACAAAATAATCTCTCATCCTTTGCAACTCCTCCTATATTTTTCAATTGGGTAAAAACTCTTTTCCCCCCGCCGCAGTGCGCTCCCGCCCAAAGGGCTTTTTATATCATAGGAAATCAATATGACTTAACACTTTCATGTAAAAAATTCTTTCCTATGATTGATATAAGAATCCGGCTTTGACGGATTCTACGCCTGCGGCGGGCCACTCTTGTGGCTCTTTTCCTCTCCGCCGCAGTGCGCTCCTGCCCGGAGGGCTTTTTATATCATAGGAAATCAGTACAGCTTCACATTTTCATATAAAAATCTTTCCTATGATATAAAAAAGGGTCCGCAAAGCAGACCCTTTTTCCACACACTGTGGGTCATCAAAGATGA
>CANDCP010000016.1 GCA_947383215.1 uncultured Roseburia sp. | reverse complement strand
GAAAACTCTACCTGCACATACCGCGCTTCCTGCTCTTCAAACTTATAAATACCGTCCGAAGAAGCTTCCGCGTCCTTTTTAACGTCTACCCATTCTCCATCCCTTCCGGTAGCGGATACGCGAATGGTAATATTTCCGGTAAACTCCTGCGCGCCGTTCAACACAACCTTGTCAATCCGGTACTTTTTAAACAGATCGAGCGTCACCGTCCGGCTCGCGTCCGCGGAAACATCCGTTATATTGGCATTTTGAGCTACATTTTCTCCCAGCGGCTGTTCTGCCTCCGACCGATAAACCATCATTTCTGCGAGAGAATATCCCCACGCCTGCCCGACTTTCACTCCCTGCATTTTTACATATCTTGCCTTTACATTGTCAAAGCGGCAGATATCCGTCTTATCCCCGGCCGTCGGCTGCGTGCGCACAAAGACGTCCGTCCAGTTCTGCGCATCGTCGGATACCTGAATTTTATATTCATTATTGCTGGTAATCCATTTAATCTTTACTTCATTAAATTCAACCGATTCTCCCAAATCAATATAACACCACTGATTGAATCGCTTCTCGTCCGCAAAATTCGTCCCGTTCTCCGCAAACGCAGACGACCATCCGGTGTCCATACTGCCGTCCGTGACATTTTTTGCGCTCCCCTCATTTTCTGAGGAGCTTACTGTCACTGCCTTCTGGTAGGACAGGCACGTCTTTAAAAGAGGATCGTCCGTCGTCTCCCCCGACTCTCCGTCAAGCAACTCTTCTTCGATATCCGGATCCGGCGTCGGCCTCCATTTGCTCTCGTCCACAATGTTGCCGTTGTCTGTAATCGTATAAGAAGCCTCCGCAGTCTCCGATGAAAGCATTCCAAGCTTAAAGGCTTTTGCCTTTACGGATACGCTCTCCCCAAGCGTAAGCGGTCCTACATAGAGCGGCGACTGCGCCGTCGGCTGCGTCCCGTCTAACGTATAACGGATTTCAACCGCCTTCGTACCGCTTGCAATCGTTAATTTCTGCCCTTTTCCGTATTCTCCGGACGCAATGCTAAATTCCGGTTTTGTGATCTGCCTTGCCTCATACACTCCCATCTCATAAATGGAATATCCATACGCGCTGCCGCGCTCCACGCCCTGCATTCTGACATACCTTGCCGGCGTCGACTCAAAAATGAGTTCGTCAAACCCGCCGTTTCCGGCATTTTCTGTATAGACATTCTCCCATGTCGCATTATCGCTCGAAACCTGAATCTTATATTTGGTGGCGTAAGCCGCTTCCCAGCTGATTTTAACTTTATTGATCGTATACTCCTGTCCCAAATCTATCGTACACCAGTCGTCGGCATTGTATGTATCCCCTGTCTTGGCGGTCTCCCAACGCGTCTTGGCGCTTCCGTCCACAATATTTGCAGCCGACGCCTCCCCGGAAGAAGCCGTCACTGTCTTTCCAAGCGCAATATTTTTACCCGTCGTAATAGGGCTTCCATTTATCCGGATATTCACAGACTCCATCTTGGAGTCGATATAACCGTCCTTCACGCCGATTGCCTTGAGCGTCGTTGTGCTTGAAACCGCAATCGGACCGGAATATACAGGAGAATTTGCCGTCGGATTGCTCCCGTCCGTTGTGTAATGGATCGCCGCGCCCTGCGTCGCCGTTGAAATCTCTACATACTGCGTATCGTCGTACGTATCCGACGTCAGCGAAAATTCCGGCGTGGACACCTGAATAAGCTCCTTCTCAAGCGGATTGAAACGCACCAGAGACGACGCGCCGACCGTCGCGCTCCCGACAATCGTGCTTCCATCCGTAAACCGCACTTTCATATCCTCCTGCGTCGGATTCCATACAAGCGCCTGATATTCCCCTTTCCCGTTCTTGTAGACAGACGCAGCTACACCGTCCAACGCATAGATTTCATCCGTCTTACTTCCGAGATCTTTCATGCTGTTTGCAAACCAATAGGCATTGAACTGCTCATTGTTATCAAACTTAACCACCGCCCCGTCGGCATTTGTCACCTCGCCGTTTACGACCTTCCAGTAATCCTCCAGCGCCTTGTCCGGATCGTACTGCGAACGAAGCGGAACAAAAATGTGCTGCCATGCAGTCAGCGTCGTCTTGACAATATCGGCCGAATTGCCGTTTTCAACCTCAATCTGCTGCTGCCCCTCAATCTCTTTCAAAAGACCCTCATACATCTTTTGCAGCTTTTCTTTGTTATCCCCCATAGCATAATGCGTAATCCACTCGGCAACCGGCAGCCAGTGGATCCCGTACACACTGGTCATATTGCCGTCAAAAAATGTTCCCATAAAGATCGTCGCGCCGTAATTCTGTCCGACAATGTAATGCGGATAGTCCTTCGGCCAATTATCGCCGTCATAATTAAACCAATACTGCTCCACATCATTTAACTCCGTGGTAAATCCAAAGATAGCCGCGTCACGGAAATCTTTATTCTGGCTTCTGATCGCCCACAGATACATACCGACCCATCCAAAAAGCGACTCGCCGCCGGCCTCCTGGTTGTTTCCGTTGTCATTATCGGCATAGCCGCCCGCCCAGGAATGCCCCTCGTACAAATCGTAGCTTCTGAATCGGCAGAATAACTCGTCGTCCTCATACGGGCTCGCAAAATCCCTTACAATCAGATCCAGCATTTCCTTATATTCTTCATAAAAGGCATCGTCGTATGTCGCCAGCACAGCGGCCGCAAACAGAAAATACCCGTATGTAAAATGATGATCGCAGATTCCCCAGTTTGCGCCAAATTCACTGAACCTGTAATACAAAGTTCCCCAGTTTTTATCGTAATAGAAGTACGCGTCGTCATCTTCGCCCGAATATGTAAACCAATCCTCAAAAAGATAGCGAAGGCGCTCTAAAAACAGTCCCCGATACTCCATATTTCCGGTCTGATCCGCAACTAACGTCGCGAGCGCCAGCGGGTGAAACGCCTTCCCCTCCCAGTACGCGTCTCCGTTTGCCTTCTCGTTTCTGGTCTGTTCTTCAATCTGTGAAAGATATTTCTGGACGAGTTCCCCGCTGTACTCTTCATTCTGAGGCGTCGTAAACTGCGGCACCATCCCGTAGAACGTATCCACAGTCTCAAACCGGTTGGATATCAATGTTTTCATCGTCCCCCTCGAGGATACATAGGTCAGCTCGTCCGAAACACTTGCATCTGATTTTTTATACTGATGCGGAAACAGGCACTGCATAGTGTCCGCGCTAAATCCTTCTCTCTTCAGATCGGTAGTTACGTTATAGTACGTCGTCACCTTGGAAGTATTCTCATCAAACTCATAAGTAACCGAAGTATCCCTGACAAACGCATATCCGTGCTGATAAAACGTCTTTAAATCCGCCCTCTTCGTCATCTCGCCAATAGACAGATATCCGTCAGTCTCCGAAAAACGAATCCTAATTTTGCCGCCGATCCTCCTTACCTTTGTCTGCGCCGGCAAATTCACGCTGAAATAGCTTTTCGCGGTTTTTGTTTTCGTCTTGTTATCATCATCCGTTATCTCAAACCCAAAATGATCGATCGTAATTTCCGCGTTTTCCTCTTTTAAAAGCTCCTGTCCGTTGTCGTCAAAAATCCCTGTAATATTATTGGAATAAATCACAACGTCCTGCCGATCCCCAAACTCTGCGAACAGATACGGGCTGCCTTTTACAATTGTATTCGTCATAACGGGACCGTTTGCGTCGCACAACTGTGCCGATACCGAGTAATCGCTGTAATCGACAACTTTGTCATAGATCTCCGTGACGTCCATGCCCTCAGGCGTCAAATAAAAATCTGTCTTTGAATTAATAACCGCGGAGCCCAACGCGCCCTCTCTCGACTCATCCGCATACCAGCAGTCGTTTACCCCTGTCACGCCAAGACCGCTTGCGCTGTACTTGGTTCTAAGAGGCAGAGCAACCAAACCGTTCCCGAGCGCCGTGATGGTAATTGTCTGCCACCAGTCGTTCGAAGCAACCGGCTTATTTGGCATCTGAAGCTCCTCCGCCAGATATGCGGGCGGCTTTGCCATCGGAAATCTCACGTCGTCCGTCGCATAGGTCGCTTCGCTTCCCGAAACGGGAACCGTCTGAATCGTCGGTATCTCCTCCGGCTCATACGTTTTCTTCTCATCCCCCTCGCGGTACTCAAAAATCTGAATCTCTTTGAGACCGACGCTGTCGTTAAATGACCAGCCTGCCAGACAGTAAATTCTCACATATCTTCCTTCCGCATAAATCGGAATATTTCTTCTGGTCGCATAATCGTTCATTTTCGAATAAATTGTTTCCCAGTTTTTGGCATCGGACGATACCTGGAGCTGGTATGCCCGCGCCGGCGCCGACCAGTCAAGGATAATGCGTCCGATTTTTGACGATTTTTCCAAATCCACATACATCCACTGATCGTCCACGCGCTTATTGGCGTTCGCCGTAGAAGGATGCCAGACCTTTCCGTCGATCACCCCGTCCACCGCGTTTTGAGGACATTGATCCATCTGATCGAGAACCGTTTTTCCCTCCGCATAACAGATATAGCCATCGCCGTTTACGAACCAGTTCGTCCCGTCCGTCAGATGATTCCCGTTCTCGTCCACCGGATAGCGATTCTCGATAATATCCTTTACCTGCGCCTTAAAAATCGCCTGGTTGAAAACCGGCTTCCCGTTCAAATCACAGATATAACCGTCTGACCATTTCATCTGGTCTTTCTTCAGAGGTTCGCCGTTCTCATTTACCGGTTCCCCGCCTTCAAGCAGTTTATTTACCTCATTCTCAAAATCAGCCTCGTTCACGACCCTTACGCGCCTGTCGTTCGCAGCCTTTCGCATCCACCATTCCGTCTGTATGGAGGAAGCTGCGACAGGCTTGTTTATCGCAAGATTGACGCCGTAATCCACCGGCCTTGGCGCCAAACCGTTCAGGCCGTATACCTGAAATTCATAGAGAGAACATCCGTAATTCATGACTCTCTCTCTGCACTGTATTCGGACATAGCGCGCATTCCCCGCAACATCCAGATCCCGCTCCTGAGGTCCCTTGCCGTCCTCAACCTTTAATACGTCCTCCCATGTCGCCTCATCATCGGAAAACTGAACGGTATACTTTGACGCGGCCGCCGCTTCCCAGCTCACATGTACGCCTGTAATCTGGGTGACCTTTCCCAAATCCACATAAATCCACTCATCCTTATCGTCCTGCGCCGCCTGCCAACGCGTATTCTCGTCTCCGTCGAACGCCTTACTTGCCGTATCCCCGCCATTTTGCGAGCTGGCATAGGACGGTCTGTTCATAGACACAATATAAGGTTCTTCTTCATTCACGGCCGCTTTTGCCGTCGCTGCCCCCGGAAATACCGTTGTGCACGCCACCGTAAATACGAGCGCAGCCGCCAGACAACGTTTTCCCAGCTTTTTAAACTTCCCCATTTTTCCTTCCTCCACTTTCTGATTTTGTAGACAAAGTACGCGTCGCCTATCCCCTCCCCCTCCATACTTAAGGGGACGAAACACGTTACACTTTCTTATCATCCAGTATAAAGAATGCCCGCGCGCCTAACATATAACTTTTTTCAATTACATGTGTTTTTTTTGAATTTACGTTATTTTTTATCGTTTTTCGTAGAAATTTTCTATGACCGCTTGCCCCGATATCCACCGGCCCGGAAAGAATAAAAAAGTTTGCGAAAAAAGGTTGCAAAGAGCGACAAAATTTCTTATTATTGTTTATATGTAGCGATATCAACCACAGAAAAAAGAGGTTACCAGATGGGAATTGGAAAAACAACAAACCGGCTCATAAGAGCAATTTCGGAACTAAAAGCGGCTGATTATTCAAAGCACCCACAGCTGAACAGCATCTATCAAAGACTGTTAAACGGAAGAAAGCAATTCGCGGAAATATTTGAGAAGAATATCAAAGCGGTAATGCAAATCAGCTCTCTCGACCTGACACTGCAGCACCAGACCGAAAAAATCATCAATATCTCCCGCCAGATAACCAAAGCCACGGAGAATATTTTCGGAACCTCTGCGGACCATTCTCTTATGACGGGAAGAGCAAATAATCAGCACGAAGAACTGACCAATACCATTATCAAAGTTTCCGAGGAGACAGAGGAGGTCTATCGGAAAATAGAAACCGGACAAAACGAGCTGACCGGCATCAAAGATCTCTCCAACCAGACCATTGATATCTCCCGCCAAATGCAACAGGATATGAATGAACTGTTTGAAGTAATCAATCACATGAACGACGTAATTTCGGGGATTGAGACGATATCTTTGGAAACGAACCTTTTGGCATTAAACGCATCGATTGAGGCAGCCAGAGCCGGAGCCGCCGGAAAGGGATTCGCGGTCGTCGCAACCGAGATCCGCACGCTTGCCGAGGAGACGCAAAAGCTGACCGGAAGCATGGGGGATTTCATCGAGCGTATCCGGACCGCCTCCCAAAAAAGCACGAAAAGCGCCACAAGCACCATCAGTTCGCTCGACTCCATGACAGAAAAAATCGAAAACATATGGAAACTAAACAGCGAAAACCAGAAGCATGTGTCAAAAGTCAGCGAGTCCATCAGCTCGATCGCCGCTGTCAGCGAAGAGCTCAGCAGCTCGATGGCAGAGATGGAAAACCAGTTAAAAGACAGTACGGAATTTATGCAAAATGTCAGCCAGGATTTGATGACCGCGGCCGAACCGGTTGTCGACATCGAGAAGACGCTGGACGATACGGTTAAACAGATGGGCGTTATGTCAGAGGACAGCTTCTACCATCTGGAGAAGGAAGAATTTGTCAAGCATGTGGGGAATGCCATCGCCGCACACCATACCTGGCTTTCTAATCTTGAAAAAATGGTGGCGCAGCGGACGCTGATTCCCTTACAGCTCGATTCCACGAAATGCGGGTTTGGACATTTCTATCACGCAGTGAACCCTCCCGTACCGGCAATCCGCCCAATTTGGAAGACGCTTAACGCCAAGCACGAGCGGTTCCACAAATTCGGAGAAGAAGTCATAGACGCAATTAAGAGGGAAGATTATCTCACAGCCGAGCAAATCTGCGCGCAGGCGAGGGATTACTCCACCGAGCTGATCGCGGATCTGGAGAAAATACAAAAGCTTATGGATACTTAGAAAAAACGTCCGATTTCCCCAAAATTGAGGAAACCGGACGTTTTTTACGTCGCCGGCGCCAAACTACAAATTTGCGCGCACAACCTTCGGTTTATATCCCTTTCTCTCTAACGCTTCCATAATCTGTCTCTTATGCTCCGTTCCAAAACACTCCAACGTAATCCGAAGCTCCACCGCCGCATTCCGGTTGGTTGACACAAACTGATTGTGCTCCAGCTTGATAACGTTTCCCTGCTCCGCGGCAATCGTTTCCGATACCTTGCACAGCTCTCCGGGCTTATCCGGAAGAAGCACGGAGACCGTAAAGATTCTGTCGCGGAAAATAAGACCCTGCTGCACAACCGAGGACATCGTGATAACGTCCATATTCCCGCCGCTTAAAATAGAAACAATTCGTTTGTCCTTTACCTTCAGATGCTTCAACGCCGCGACCGTTAACAGCCCGGAATTCTCCACGATCATCTTGTGATTCTCTACCATATCCAGAAAAGATACAATCAACTCGTCGTCTTCCACCGTAAGAACCTCATCCAGATTTTTACAAAGATACGGGAAAATTTTCTCTCCCGGCGTCTTTACCGCCGTACCGTCCGCAATCGTATTGACGTTCGGAATCGTCGTAATCTTTCCGGCCGCAAAAGACGCTTTCATACAGCTCGCGCCCGCCGGCTCGACGCCGATTACTTTTATATTCGGATTCAGCAGCTTCGCAAGCGTCGCCACCCCCGTCGCAAGGCCTCCTCCGCCAATCGGGACAAGGATGTATTCGACAAGCGGAAGCTCCTTAAATATTTCCATCGCAATGCTTCCCTGCCCCGTCGCCACTGTCAAATCATCAAACGGGTGAATAAACGTATATCCGTTTTTTTCCGCAAGCTCATAGGCATACGCGCACGCCTCGTCATAAACGTCCCCGTACAAGACCACCGACGCGCCGTAGCCCTTTGTCCGGTTTACCTTGATCAGAGGCGTTGTCGTTGGCATGACAATCGTCGCCTTGCAGCCGTAACACTTCGCCGCATACGCAACCCCCTGCGCGTGATTTCCGGCCGACGCCGTGATCAACCCCTTCGCCCGCTCCTCCTCGCTTAAGGTACTGATTTTATAGTACGAGCCGCGCACCTTATACGCGCCGGTAAACTGCATATTCTCCGGCTTCAGATAAACCTTATTTCCCGTCTGCTCGCTTAGGTAATTGCTGTACACCAGCTTTGTCTCCAGCGTCACCTCTTTTACTTTTTCGCTTGCCTCCTCAAATTTCTCTAACGTTAACATGCTACGCCTCTCCCTTCCCGTCATTTTCCGTCTGAAACAGCGCGTTTACAAACTGATTCGAATCAAATTTCTGCAAATCGTCTATCGTCTCGCCCACGCCGATATATTTCACCGGTATCGAAAGCTCCGACTGTATTGCAACCGCAATACCGCCCTTCGCGGTTCCGTCCATTTTTGTAAGCACAATCCCGGAAATACCGGCCGCCTCCGAAAATTGCTTCGCCTGCGCAAGCGCGTTCTGCCCCGTCGTCGCGTCCAGCACAACAAGCGTCTCCCGGTAAGCTTCCGGATATTCCTTCTCCAAAATCCGATTGATCTTTTTTAATTCCTCCATCAGATTTTTTTTATTGTGAAGCCTTCCCGCCGTATCACACAGAAGAACGTCGGCGTTTCTGGCTTTTGCCGCCGCTACCGCGTCATAAACGACCGCCCCCGGATCGCTGCCCTCCTGACCGCCGACGATATCCACACCGGCCCGGTTCGCCCACTCGGCGAGCTGCTCCCCCGCCGCTGCGCGGAACGTGTCCGCCGCCGCAAGAACGACCTTTTTCCCCTGAGATTTCAACTTGCCCGCAAGCTTTCCGATCGTGGTTGTTTTCCCCACGCCGTTTACGCCGACTACAAGCACCACGGACTTCTCCTGCTCAAAGCGGTAATCCGCCTCTTTCGCCGCCATCTGTTCTTTAATTCCCTGAATTAAAAGCTCCTTACAGGCAGCCGGCTCTTTAATCTTCCTCTCTTTCACATCTGCCTTCAGTTTTTCGATAATTTTCTCCGTAGCGTGTACTCCGATATCCCCCATAATCAACAGCTCTTCGATTTCCTCATAGAAATCGTCGTCGATACTGGAAAAACCGGAAAATATCGCGTCAATCCCCGACACAATATTGTCTCTCGTCTTTGCAAGTCCTGCGACAAGCCTGCTAAAAAAACCTCTTTTCTCTTCACCCATTCCCTTCACTTCCTTTTATCATTTTTCTTAGGATCACTTATCCAGATCATTCTCTATCAGATTTACGCTCACAAGCGTAGAAACGCCCTTCTCCTGCATCGTAATACCATACAGGCGGTCGGCTGCGTTCATTGTGCCCCGCCGGTGCGTGATAATAATAAACTGCGTATTCTTTGTCAGCCTGTGCAGATACTGCGCAAAACGTCCCACGTTGGAATCATCCAGCGCCGCCTCGATCTCGTCCAGAAGACAAAACGGAGACGGCTTTAAATTCTGTATGGCGAACAGCAGCGCGATCGCCGTCAGCGATTTTTCTCCGCCGGAGAGCTGCATCATATTTTGAAGCTTCTTGCCGGGCGGCTGTGCGACAATACGAATTCCGCATTCCAGGATATCTTCGTCCTCCACGAGCTCTAACGTGCCCTTTCCGCCGCCGAACAACTGCTTAAACGCCTGATCGAACTCCCTTTGAATCTCTGCGAATTTCTCCGAAAATTGTCTGCGCATTCCGGTATCGAGATCCTCAATAATGCCGATCAGCGTTCTCTCCGCCTCCACCAGATCGTCATGCTGCGTTTTTAAAAAATGATATCTCTCGGAAAGCGTCTTGTAATCTTCAATCGCATTGACGTTGACATCCCCCAGTTTACGTATCTCATCTTTTAACGACGATATCAGCTTTTTGATTTCGGTCAGATTCTGATAACTGTCGTCCCGAAGTTCTGCCGCGCTGTGCGGGGTGATCTCGTATTCTTCCCACATATAATTTGTCTGATTCTCCCGCGCCTCCTCCAATTTCTCTCTCTGATTATTGAGGCGAAAGATTTCCTTATCGAGCCCGGCAATGATATTCGAGATCTCTTCCCTCTTCTGAAAAAATCCTTTCTGCTCGGCCGACATCGCTTCTTTTTTGTCCAGGTTTTCGGCAAGCCGCCTCTTCAGACTGAGATACCGCTCGTCAGACTCCAGGATTGTCTTTCTGATTTCCTCAATATCATGCTCGCGCCTGCCGGCGTTCTCCTTTGATTCCTTGGCCTGCCGCTCTAATGCCGCAATTTCGTCCGACAGCTTCTTTTCCTCCGCGATCACACGGCTGAGATTCTCCTTTGCGAACTCTGCTTTCTGGGCAAATTCTGCCGACTCGAGGCGAATCTTTGACACCTTCGCCTGCGCGCTCTCCTCCAATGCAATCTGCGCATCCAAAACGCGCTGAAATTCCTCGTTTTCCCGCTGAATCTCCGATTCCCGTTTTAACGTCCTCTCAATTTCTTCCAGCGTCTTCTCCTTCTCCTGTTTAATTTCTTTCAGCTGCTCTTCCATCTCACGGCTTTCACACTTTAAGCGCTCATATACGCTCTCGCTCTCCTCGCGCTGCTGTCTTGCCCGTTCGAGATTCAGTCTGGCCGTATTCTGCGCTATGTATTCTTCCTGAAGCGCCGGGCCGATCTGCTCAAGCTCGTCGGCCAAAAGGCCCCTCGCCGTTTTGATCTCATCCTGTCTTTCGCGAATCTGAACGATCGCGGCCTCAAGCCCTGCAACCTCCTTTTTTAGCTCCTCCATCTCGCGCTTTCTGCCGAGCAGATTACTGTTATTCTTAAACGCGCCGCCCGCCATAGAGCCGCCCGGACTTAAATGCTCCCCTTCCAGCGTAACAATATGCAGCGCATACCCGCTCCTCTTTGCAAGCGCCAGCGCATGGTCTATCGTATCTGCCACAACCACCCTTCCCAGAAGATACGACATAACGCCGTCAAATTTTTTCTCATTCTTTACAAGCGTGTTTGCAAATCCAATCACGCCCTCTTCCAGTAAAAAATCTTTGTTTCTTCCCTGGTCTCTCCCCCGGACGCTTGTCAACGGCAAAAAGGTGGCCCGGCCGAAACGGTTCTGCTTTAAAAACCGTATCATCTTTTTCGCCGTCTGCTCGTCGGCGGTCACGATATTTTGGATATTCCCCCCAAGCGCCGTCTCAATAGCCGTCTCGTACTTCTTGTCCACCTTAATCAAATCGGCGACCACGCCGAGAAGCCCCGGCTCTTTTTCTTTATTTTCCATAACGCGGCGGATACTTCCCCCGTAACCTTCATAGCGCTCCGCAATGTTTCTCATAGATTCTAGCCGGGATTTCTTCTTATGATACGACGCCGTATTGCTCTCAAGCTCAATACCGCAGGCCGCAAGCTTTTCCTTCCACTCCGCCTGCTTTTCCTCGAGCTCGCCCTTTTTTCTCTCCAGCTCCCCGATTACCCGGCCGCTCTCCGACAACTGCCCCTCATACTCTTTCAGAAGATTCTCAAGATCCGCTTCCTCGCTCTTGCGCTTTAACAGCCGCTGCGTCAACTGCGCCTTTCGGATATTAACCTGCTCCGCCATTGTGTCAAACCGCTGCTGCTTTGCCTTGAGGGAGGCTTTCGCGTTCAGCAGGTCAATGATTTCATTTTTCCCCCCCTCCATTCCTTCATTGCATCTTCCGATCTCTTCCTGAATTTTGGAAAGCTCTCCCCTGGCAGCTTTCTGCTGTTCCTCTATCCGCGCGATTCCCTGAGCCAGCTCCTGCCCTTGTTTTTCATATTCTGCCCTCTGTCTGTTTTTTTCCTCTCGCTCACATCCGGCGCTCTCGATCCGAAGCCTTAAATTTTCATCCGTCGTCCTGGCTGCCTTAATCTGCTCGTTTAACACGTTAATCTGCCCGTCCAGCTTCTCTTTCATCATGCTCGTACTGTTCAAATCTTCCCGGTTTTTTGTGATCACCCCGTCCATAATTTCCAAATCCCGTTCCATTTTCGCGTACTCGCCCCGGATATTTTCGTAAGCCTCATTTTTTTCTTTTAAATTATCGTCGGCAATTTTATACTTTTCATCCGTCTCTTTTAACTGGAATGTAATCTGCTCCATCTCCATCAAAAACATATTGACGTCCAGCGTTCTTAGCTCTTCTTTCTTTTTCAGATATATTTTTGCCTTCTCCGACTGCCTCTCAAGCGGGCCGATCTGAAGCTCCAGTTCAGACAAAATATCATTCACACGCACCAGATTTTCTCTCTCGTTTGCAAGCTTTTTCTGTGCCGTCACTTTACGTCTTTTGTACTTTACAATCCCGGCCGCCTCATCGAAGAGTTCTCTCCTCTCCTCTGGCTTCCCGCTGATAATTTTTTCGATCTGCCCCTGGCCGATGATCGAATAGCCTTCCTTTCCGATTCCCGTATCATAAAAAAGTTCCTGCACATCTTTCAGACGGCAGGGACTGCCATTGATCAAATACTCGCTTTCCCCGGAGCGGTAAACGCGCCTCGCCACGGTCACTTCCGCGTAATCAATCGCAAGCTCATGATCGGCATTATCCATCGTAATCGCCACGTAGGCATAGCTTAAAGGCTTTCTGTTTTCGGTTCCCGAAAAGATAACGTCCTGCATACTCGCCCCTCTGAGCTGCTTAGCGCTCTGCTCCCCCAATACCCAGCGCACGGCGTCCGCGACGTTGCTCTTTCCGCTCCCGTTCGGGCCCACAATCCCTGTAATCCCATTGTGGAAATCAAACACGATTTTATTTGCAAAAGATTTAAAACCGTGTACCTCGATACTCTTTAAATACATATATTCCTCCTGTGGACCTACTTTTCGCTCTTTTTTAAAGCCAGAAGCGCCTGATACGCGGCTTCCTGCTCCGCGGCTTTCTTGGTATGTCCTTCCCCCTCCCCTACGGTCTCGCCGCCGATTTTTGCTTCCACAATAAAACGTTTATCGTGATCCGGCCCCTCCTCGCCTACCAGATGATAGGAGAGCGTCTCCGTATAGTCCGCCTGCACCACTTCCTGAAGAATAGTCTTGCTATCATAAAAGAGCTGTTTATGCTCGATATCCGTCAAAATAAATCTCAGCACAAACTCTTTTGCACTAGCAAAACCACCGTCTAAATAAATCGCCCCTAACACCGCCTCTAGAGCGTCCGACAAAATAGATTTCCTTGCCCTGCCGCCCGTCATATTTTCGCCCTTTCCAAGGTAAAGATATTCCCCTAAACGAAGCGATTTTGTACACAGCGCCAAAGACGGCTCACAGACAACGCTCGCCCTCATCTTCGTCAAATCGCCTTCCGGATCGTCCGGATAATTTAAAAATAAAAATTCGCTCGATATAAGCTCCAAAACCGCGTCTCCCAAAAACTCGAGCCTTTCATTGTCGGAATGCTTTTTCATACGTTTTTCATGCGCATAGGAGCTGTGCGTCAACGCCTGGCGCAGCAATCCCTCGTTTTGGAACCGATATCCGATAATTTCCTGAAACTCTGTTAGTCTGCTCATACTTGTCCTCTTTCCCGGATTATTATAATCTTCACCGCCGCTTTTCTTACAAGATTCGGACTAATCTTGCCCCCTCCGCCATCCGAACCTTTATGATAGAAAAAGCCCTCTTTTCAAGGGCTTTTTCCTAATTCAGTGCACTTTTAATCTGTTCTACCGCATCCCCGACCGTGACAATCTTCTCCGCTTCTTCGTTTGCGATCTCAATATCAAATTCTTCTTCAATTCCCATGATAATCTGAAATACATCCAGAGAATCTGCACCCAAATCGTCTACAAACGTAGTATCCATTGTCATCTCATTTTCATCCACGTTTAAAACCTCTGCAATGATTTTCTTTAATTTTTCAAACTCCATAACACATTTCCTTTCTTTTTAGATTTCTGCAATATTTTTTTTGATCTTACCGTTGATATCCTGCTGCTTAAATGTTACGCACTGAATAATCGAATTCTTCACTTCATTTGCCTTTGCACTCCCGTGCGTTTTTACGACAAGGCCGTTCAAGCCCAAAAGCGGCGCTCCGCCATATTCGCTTGCGTCAAACGCCTTCAGCGTTTTTTTCAGAGCCGGCAATGCCAGCGCCGCGCCGATTTTACTCTTCAACGAGCTCATCATTCCCTGCTTTATGGCTCCAACGAGCGTGGAACTTAACCCTTCATAGAGCTTAAGGATTACGTTTCCCACAAACGCCTCGCAGACAATCACATCCGCTTCGCCGTGCGGAATCTCCCTTGCCTCAATACTTCCGACAAAATTAAGATCCCCGCATTCCTTTAACAGCGGAAATGTCTCCTTTACGAGCGCGTTGCCCTTCTCCTCCTCCGCGCCGATATTCACAATCGCCACTCTTGGATTTTTAATTCCGACAACATGCTCCATATAAAGGGAGCCCATCTTGGCAAACTGTAAAAGATGCGGCGGCCGCGCGTCTACATTCGCGCCGCAGTCAATCAAAAGAGAAACGCCTTTTTCCGTCGGAATCAACGGAGCCAGCGGCGGCCGCTCGATCCCTTTGATTCTCCCGACAATAACCTGTCCGCCTACAAGTATCGCCCCTGAACTTCCTGCGGAAACAAACGCATCGGCCTCCGTATGCTTTACCATATTCATTCCAACCACAATTGATGAATCCTTTTTCTTGCGGATTGCCATCACCGGAGGCTCGGCCGTCTCAATCACTTCCTCGGCATTCACTACCGTTATCTGTTCTCGCGGCCAGGAATACTTTTCCAACTCCTCTTTCACAATATCCTGCTGGCCTACAAGCAAAACCTGAATATCATTTCTCAGGGCGACCGCATCGACAACGCCTCTTACAATCTCGCCCGGCGCATGATCGCCGCCCATGGCGTCTACCGCCACTTTAATTCTGTCCTGCATGTAACTACCTCCTGCATTTTACACTTTGGTTCGCGGAACAAAGAATCCGGCTCCTTTGGATTCCCCGCCTTCGGCAGGCCGCATATGCGGCAGCTTGCCCATCCGCCGTACGGCAATCCTGCCCTCTACTGAAATATACTATAACTTTTTCCATAAATCAACAGAAATCTAATTATAATATTCCCGGTTTTGTTCATCTTCTTTTAAAAGCTCCTCCTCCGACATATATCTGCGGAAATTCTTCTCCATAATCACGCTCCAAATCCACATATATGCGCCGGGCAAAAAGATAATTAATACCGGCACTAACAGAAGCAAAAACAAAAACAAGACCAGAATAACGACAATCAGAAGCGTCCACGGAAGATGCGCAACTGCCATCAGCGCCGCATTTTTCATAATCTGCCTGTTTGAATTTTCAAACTTGGCTATGTTCGGGAAAATATACATACACCAGATAAACTCAAATACCAGTAATACATTGAAAAATATATACAGATTTCCAATCATGCTTCCGGCCTTCAGAAAATAATTTTTCATAATATACGCGTCCAGCCGGAAAATCAAGCCGCTGAAAAATACGATCAGCCAGATACAAGTCGACTGTTTAAAATTTCTCTTAAAGGCCGGAAAGAATTCCGTAAACACATAGCTGCGGTTGTGATGTACCACCTTATTTACCGTATAATACATCGCGGTTGTCGAAGCGCCGACCGTAAATATCGGAATACAGCAGACAATCCAAAGAATGCTGATAAAACAGACATTCAAAATTTTATTTACAGCATGAAAAAATTTATTATTGTAATTAAAAAATGAATTCATTGCAATCCTTTCTTTTCTTTAATAGAAAAAAGGAGTGTTTTATTCAAACACTCCCTGTTCATTAATCCTGAGGAATAATCTCTTTTTTATTGTAGGAACCACAGTTCTTACATACTCTGTGTGGCATCATCAAAGCACCGCATTTGCTGCACTTTACCAAAGCCGGAGCAGTCATTTTCCAGTTTGCTCTTCTTTTATCTCTTCTTCCCTTGGAAGATTTGTTCTTTGGACAAATCGACATCTGATTACACCTCCTTAAATTTATTGAAAATATCTTGGATAGCCGCCATTCTCGGGTCTAATCCATCTTCCCCGCAACTACAATCCTGCGAATTCAGATCCGCACCGCATTTCCTGCAAATCCCCTTGCAATCCTCTTTGCACAGAACTTTCATTGGCCAGTTAACCAAGATTTCATCATAGACAAGCCTGTCAACATCCAGATGAAAACCCTTCATGTAATCCGCTTCTTCTCTCTCTTCTCTCGTCTCTTCCGTTTCCTTTAAAGGAAACTTTTTATCAAATACGAGATGAATCCCTACCGGAACTTCTCTCAGACAACGGTCACACGGTATTGCGATTGTCACATCGGTCTCGCCCTTTATAAGCAGCCGCTTATTCTCCTGGTTCACGATATGCAACTCGAATGGCTTTTTTGCCAGGAACGGGAAACTTCCTAATTTGGAATCAAAGGATGACAATTCCATCACAGCCTGAAAGCGCGCCTCTTTGTTTTCACACGTATATAGCTCTGTCAATTCTAAATTCATGTCCGTCTCCTATTCACACTTAGTCAATTATACATACCCTGTATATTTTTGTCAATAAAAATCTGCATGATTTTTCCTTTATTTTTCTACGAGCGCGACGGTCTCCCGCGCGATTTTAAGTTCCTCATTCGTCGGAATGATACAGACCGGAATCTTGGAATCTTTCGTGGAGATAACGGTATCCACACCGCGAGCCTTATTGGCTTCCTGATCCATCCTGATTCCGAGATAACCAAAATACGCAAGTATTTTCTCACGGATAAACGACGTATTCTCCCCGATTCCCGCCGTAAATGCAATCGCGTCCACTCCGTTCATCGCAGCGATATAGGAACCGATATATTTTGCAACGCGGTAAGCAAATACCTCGCACGCGTCGATCGCCCTCTGATTTCCCTCGTAATATGCCTTCTCCAAATCACGGAAATCGCTGGAGAGCCCGGAAATCCCCTGTACCCCCGACTTTTTATTTAAAACGTCCATCATATCGTCTATTGTCAGATTTTCCTTCTTTGCAATAAATTCCATGATCGCCGGGTCAATATCTCCCGAACGCGTCCCCATCACAAGTCCCTCTAACGGCGTCAGACCCATGGAAGTATCTACGCATTTTCCATTCCAAACGGCGCTGATGGACGCTCCGCCCCCCAGGTGCGCAACAATAATCTTGGAATTCTCATAGTCAAGTCCAAGAAAATCGGCCGTATGCTTTGACACAAAACTGTGGCTTGTTCCGTGAAATCCGTAACGTCTGACCTTATATTTCTCATAGTATTCATACGGAAGGCCATAGAGATACGCCTTTTTCGGCATAGTCTGATGAAACGCCGTATCGAACACACCCACCATCGGCACTTTCGGCATAATTTCCCGGCATGCGCGAATCCCGATTAAATTTGCCGGATTGTGGAGCGGCGCAAGCTCATTGCACTCCTCCACCTTTGCCAGCACCTCGTCGTCCAGCACGACGGAACCTGAGAATTTTTCTCCTCCGTGCACCACTCTGTGCCCCACCGCATCTATCTCTGAAAGATCTTTCACAGCTCCGCTCTTTTCATTGACAAGAGCGTCCAATACCAATTGTATCGCCTCTTTATGCGTCGGCATCGGCGCCTCTGTAATTTCTTTTTCCATCCCTTCTCTCTGGTAAACCAGCCTTCCGTCAATTCCGATTCTCTCACAAATTCCTTTCGCCAGCACTTCTTCACTCTCGGAATGAATCAACTGATATTTGAGCGAAGAGCTTCCGCAATTAACAACTAATACATTCATGCCTGTCTCCTTTTCTCCTGCCTCTCGGTTTTTCATAATAGTTATTGGTATCGTTCCCGCTTTGGGATCCGCATAATTATTTATATTATACCCCTTTTCCCATAATGGTACAAGAATTATTCCTGAAATTTCCTGTACGTTTCCGTTCGCCCGGATAAATACAAAGCCCCGCCCCAACCGTCACTTGAAATAAACGCAAACCGGCCTTATAATAAATTTTATGAAGATTACGATATTAACCGTTGGAAAAATAAAAGAAAAATTTTACACACAGGCCGTAGAAGAATACAAAAAACGTTTAAGCCGCTACTGTAAACTCAATATCGTGGAAGTCGCGGATGAAAAAACGCCGGACAACGCAGGCGCGCTTACGGAGGAAAAGATAAAAGAAAAAGAAGGCGCCCGTCTCTTAAAGTATCTGGACGCAAATGCCGGCTATATTATAGCGCTTGCCATCGAGGGACAGATGCCAAGCTCCATTGAATTGTCGCAGCGGCTTGCAGATCTCTTCGTGTCCGGAAACAGTCATATCATTTTTGTGATCGGCGGATCCCTGGGGCTTGACAGACAAGTTTTAGCGCGCGCGGATTACAAGCTTAGTTTTTCAAAAATGACATTCCCGCATCAGCTTATGCGGGTAATTTTGCTTGAACAAGTATATCGGAGCTACCGAATCTTAAACCACGAGCCATACCACAAGTGAATATTTTTTGATAAAACAGAATAACTTGTACTGTCCTCCAAAATCCGATATAATAAAATCAATCTTATAAAAAGGAGGACTTACCATGTGGTGTCCAAAATGTAAAAACGAATATATTGCAGGTATTACAACGTGTTCGGACTGCAACATTCCTCTGGTAGAAGAACTGACAGAAGAAAATACCAAAGCGTATGAAGACGCGTCTATACCGCTCTCCGATTTCTTTCCGGAAGATTTTGAAGAGGAAAACGGCAATCCGTCTTCCGCTCCGAAGCCAAAGGTATACGTCAAAAAAGATTTGAAATATGAAGATGTGAAATCGACTGCCTACACCTTTATCATCGTCGGCATCGTCGGCATTGCGTTCTTGATACTAATCGGACTCGACGTCATCTCTCTTTCCATGGCTTCTTATATGAGAACGCTGATGCTTTTTGTGATGGGCGCGTTGTTTCTCATATTTCTGGTTATTGGTATCCGGTATTTCAAAAAACTTTCTTCCCTGAAGGACGAAATTGCAGAAGAAGAGAACGCTTCAAAGGATATCCTCGACTGGTTTTTGGCAAACCATTCGGCAACGTCTATCGACAGCGAAATTACCGATAAACCCTCGGAAGAGGAACAGCTTTATTTTGCCCGCTATGAGGTGATGATACAGGAATTACGCCGGCAGTTTCCCTCTTTGGAAGAAAGCTTTGCGGACCATATGATTGAAGAAATCTATGAAAAATTATTTATAAATCAATAAACGACATGAGGTGATACATATGAAATTATTAAAAGAAAAAATTCTCTCCGAAGGAAAGGCCTTGAATGAAAACATTTTAAAAGTCGACGGATTTATTAACCATCTGGTAGACCCGGCTCTTATGGCAAAAATCGGAGAAGAATTCGGAACATATTTTGCAAACCAGGGTATCACAAAAATCGTGACCGTGGAAAGCTCCGGTATTGCGCCTGCGCTTATGACTGCGCACGCTATGAATCTTCCGATGATTATATTGAAAAAAGAACCCTCCAAAACATTAAATCAGAACCTTTATCAGACTGTCGTCACTTCCTATACGAAAGGGATCAGCTATGAACTGACAATGTCTCAAAATTATATTTCACCGGACGATCACGTTCTGATCATTGACGATTTCCTGGCCAACGGCGAAACCGCAACGGGGGCAATCCGCCTGATTCGAAAAGCGCACGCCACAATCGCCGGACTGGGCGTGCTGATTGAAAAATCATTTCAGCCCGGACGCGAAAAACTGGAAAAGCAGGGAATTCCTATCTATGCTCTGGTCAGAATTTCTAAGCTGGCGGAAAATGTGATTGAATTTCTTTCGGAAGAAAATGAATAATACAAACGCTATCTCATTCTCAAGAGACAATAAAACACAGACAGCATTCCCGCCTGAACGCGGAAGCGCTGTCTGTCTAATTTTATATTATTTGAATTTAAAATAATAGACGATTGGGGCTGTCTTATATTCATACTGCCCGGTTTTTGAATTATAACTTTCTTTTCCATTCATCCACAGAGTAAAGTAAAGATATTTTCCCAGTTTATTAAAATTTAATTTTTGACCATAGCTGGCAATCGTCGCATTTACCACCTCTTCAAAGTCATAACTCTTTCCGTTTTGAACAGAATCATTCCCATTTACGTTGCCGCAGCGAAGGGAAGTCACAAAAGTTTGCCTTTTTATTTTTCCATATACGTCATACATCGTTAATTGCGCTGACGTTTCCATCCTTTTTAGCTTAACTTTGCTTCCCCTCGGTATCATAAATACTTTCTTACCGTTAATTATTTCAGTGGTCACTTTCTCTCCTTTCGGAGGCTGAAATGTCAGTCCGGGATCTACTTCCTTATTCGGATAATTTTTATATTTATTCAGATTCTTTATAAAAGCAATCGCAGTCACCTTGTTTTTCTTATCCAGATAAAAACGCATCATATATCTATCGCTGCCATCTTTATAATTATATTCCAGATAACTTTTCCAGACAGAAATATCCGCAGTTAAAACCTCATATTTTACCGCTTTATAGAAATCTTCTGTTTTTTTGACTTTTTTCCTGGCAGTTTTTCCATACTGTCTTTTCACGTAAGATCCCGTACTTCCAAGTTTTACTTTACGGTTCGTCGTCCACTTTTCCGCTTTATGCTTTTTATCGTGCCTGATATCTGCATCAACGCAACAAAAAACCCACCACGTCTCTCCGTCTTTTGACTGCTCTAAAAAATCTCTTTTCTTCCCATTTTCAGCGTAAACAAAATCCTTTGCCCCAAGCTTCGCCGGATCTTTGCTTTTCGCCTGCACATTTCCTGCCGGTATTAATGTCGCGAAAATAACAGGCACTAACACAGCTGCAATTTTTTGCTTCCATTTCTTCATAAAGTTACCCCTCCTGTTAATTTTTTCTGCTTCATATTATACCGCATTATATGTTTATTTTTACAGTAATTATTTTTAAGATTTTCTGAAACTTTACTCCTCCACTTCCGGCTGATAAATATAATTATACCGTATCACCCGGCTGAACAGCCCGCGTTCATCGTAGGCAATCACCGACAAAACATTGTTGCCCTCCGGCATCTCAAGCGGAGCCGAATATTTTGCGCTCGACGGATCCGGCGCCGTTCCGTCCCAAGTATAATAAACACTGCATTTGTCCGGAATCGTTATGGTTATCTGCTGCGCGTCCGTATACGTTCCGCTTGACGGGAACACATACGGTACGTCCGGCGACTTAAATTCGATCTCATACTCCGCCACCGCAACCTCACTGTATATTCCACGCTCATCCTTCGCAACGGCCCTTACTTCAACCTTCCCTTCCTTTAACGGAATCGCCTCGTCATAAACTCTGCCGCTTGCGACCGGATCTACGCCGTTTACGGCATAATAGATGGTACATCCCGGCTGCGCCGACAGCTTAATTTCCACTTCTTCGTGATAAACGCCTTCCTCCTTTGAGAATTCCGGCGGTGAAACCAGATAATCTTCAAAGAGCTTCGCCAAATCCGTATCCTTTAATTCCTCATAATAATCCGCGATCTTTGCGTACTTTTTCTGTGAATCGTACAGCTCAAGCAGCATCTCATACGCCTCTTCATGCTGCGGCTCACTTTTCAGCACACGTAACAGCATCCGCTCTTTGGCGTCGTCACTCTCCTGAAGATCGTAAAGCCCTGCAAGCTCCATCATAACCTCCGTATTATCTTCCTCCAGCTCCAACGCCCTCTGCAAAAATGAAATCGCTTTTGTGTAATCTTTATTTTTTTTCGCGATAAGTCCCTGTGCATACTGGTAATCAAAAGAATTTTTCCGCTGTTCCCTCACTGCAAGAAATATCGTAAGTCCGAGAAGAACGCAAAGAACCGCAATACCGGCGACAAGCGGAGCATAATTCTTCTTTTTTTTCTTTTGTCTGGGAGAGCCTTTTTGTCCGGCATTCTCTCTCGGCTGGGTTGTTTTCTCAGTGTCCGCGTCTAGCATGGATTTCAGCCAGTCGTCCTCCAACACGTTATAATCCGGTACGATCTGCGCTTCATGGCCGCAGACGGAACAATATACGCACCCAACCTTAATCTTTGCACCACAATTTGCACACTTCATCGACATCTCTCCTAATCTGTCATTGCCTGTACGCAGTTATTCATCAGCATTGCGATCGTCATCGGCCCCACGCCGCCCGGAACGGGCGTAATTGCTTCGCAAAGCGGCTCCACCTCGTCAAACTTCACATCCCCGGACAATTTATTATTTTCATCGCGGTGAATGCCCACATCAATTACTACCGCGCCTTCCTTAACATAAGACGCATCTATAAATTCTTTTTTCCCGATTGCAACAATTAAAATGTCAGCCCCCCTGCAGACTTCTTTTAGATTTTCGGTTTTTGAATGCGTGATCGTAACCGTCGCATTTTCGCGCAGCATCAAAAGCGCCATCGGCTTCCCGACAATGTTGCTTCTCCCCACAACAACACAATTTTTTCCCTCTATTTCTATCCCGGAACGCTTTAAAAGCTGAATAATCCCGGCCGGCGTACAGGACACGAAGCCTTTCTGTCCGATTGTCAGCGCCCCTACGCTCTGAGGATGAAATCCGTCCACGTCTTTTTGGGGCGAGATCGCTTTTATAATCGTATTTTCATCGATATGTGCCGGAACCGGAAGCTGTACAAGGATTCCCTTTACCTTTTTGTCCTGATTCAGACGCGCAATCAGCTCTAACAGCTCTTCCTGCGTTGTCTTTTCCGGCAGCTCATAAGAAAGGGAATCTATTCCTATATACTCGCACGCCCTCTTTTTATTTCGGACGTAAACGCTGGAAGCCGGATCATCCCCAACCTGAATTACCGCAAGCGCTCCCGTTATCCCTTTTTCCTTTAAATCCGCTACCTTAGCTTTCAGCTCCTCCTTGATCTGGGCTGAAATCCGCTTACCGTCTATCAATTTCGCCATCTGCCATTCCTCCGTTTAAAATAAACCTGTAATCTTGCCTTTATCGTCTACATCGATACCGTTTGCCGCCGGAATCTTCGGAAGTCCCGGCATCGTCATAATCGCCCCCGTTATGGCAACCACAAAACCGGCGCCCGCGGATACATAGACTTCGCGCACATTCAATGTAAAGCCCTCGGGACGTCCGAGCTTCGTCTGATCATCCGACAGGGAATATTGCGTCTTTGCCATACATACCGGGAAATCCCCCATTCCCAGCTCTTCAATACGTTTTAATTCCTTTTGCGCCGCCGGAGAATACGTCACCTCTTTCGCACCGTATATTTCCTTCGCAACCGTCCCTATTTTTTCTGTCAACGATAAAGAATCCTCATACAGCGGCGTAAAATCAGACGTCTTCGTCTCCAGCGTTTTAAGAACCTTTTCGGCAAGGGCGACGCCGCCCTCTCCGCCGCGCTCCCACACGCGCGACAGCGCAAACTCGCAGTTGCGCTCCCTGCAAAACTGCTCCACAAACGCAATCTCACCATCCGTATCCGTAACGAAAGAATTCAGCGTAACTACGACAGGAACACGATATTTCTGGAGATTTTCAATATGCTTCTCGAGATTGACAATCCCCTTTTTCAGCGCGTCAAGATTCTCCTGCGATAAATTTTCCTTCAGAACGCCTCCATTATATTTCAGCGCCCGAATCGTCGCAACCAATACAACCGCATCCGGTTTCAATCCCGCCATACGGCATTTAATATCAAAAAACTTCTCCGCGCCAAGATCCGCGCCGAACCCCGCTTCCGTAATCACAATATCGGCAAGCTTTAACGCCGTCTTCGTCGCGCGCACACTGTTACAGCCGTGCGCAATATTTGCAAACGGCCCTCCGTGTACGATCGCCGGGTTGTGCTCGAGCGTCTGGATTAAATTCGGCTTGAGCGCGTCCTTCAGCAGCGCCGCCATCGCCCCCGTGGCATGCAGATCATCCGCCGTCACAGGCTTGTTCGCAAACGTATACGCGACAATCATCCTTCCCAACCGCTTCTTTAAATCTTCCATATTGTCGGCAAGACAGAGCACGGCCATAATTTCTGAAGCCACGGTGATAATAAAGTGGTCCTCCCTCACCATTCCGTCCATTTTGCTTCCAAGGCCAACCACAATATTGCGCAGCGAACGGTCATTCATATCCAGACAGCGCTTCCACACTACCTGCCTCGGGTCGATCCCAAGCTCGTTTCCCTGCTGAATATGGTTATCCAGGAGAGCCGCGAGAAGATTATTGGCGGAAGTAATCGCATGGAAATCTCCCGTGAAATGCAGATTTAAATCCTCCATCGGCACAACCTGCGCGTACCCTCCTCCGGCCGCGCCGCCCTTAATTCCAAAACACGGTCCCAAAGAAGGCTCTCTGAGGGCAAGCGCCGCTTTCTTGCCGAGCCTTCCAAACGCCTCGCCAAGCCCGATGCTCGTCGTTGTCTTTCCCTCGCCCGCCGGCGTCGGATTGATCGCGGTCACCAGCACAAGCTTGCCGTCTTCGCGGTCCTTTATCCGCTCCCACAGCTCATCCGAAAGCTTCGCTTTGTATTTTCCGTACAGCTCCAATTCGTCGGCCGAAATATCAAGCTGGGCCGCAACCTTTGTGATGTGATCCATTTTGGCTTCCTGTGCAATCTCAATATCACTCTTCATTTTATCCTCCTTAAGCTCTTCCTCTCTTTTCTATCTGCAGCCGTCTAAAGATTCTCTTCCACATAAATCTCCAGCTGTTCGGGCGACATCATAATCTGCCTCGGTTTCGTCCCCTCATCCGGCCCCACTACCCCGGCCTCCTCCAGCTGGTCCATAATGCGCGCCGCACGGTTAAACCCAATCTTAAAATAACGCTGCAGCATACCGATAGAACCCTTATCCTTATCAATCAAAAGCTTTGCGGCATCTAAAAAATATACATCCCGCTCATCGCCGGACGCCCCCGCATTTTCTGCGGACGCGGACGCCGCGCTGATTGTGCTTACTTTTGCCTCAATCTCTTCACTGTACGAAACTTCGCCGTGCTGATTCTTTATAAACTCCACGACATCGGAAACTTCTTTATCGGAAACAAACGCTCCCTGGACGCGCTGCGGTTTTTGCAGCCCCTGCGGATAAAACAGCATATCGCCCTTCCCAAGCAGCTTCTCCGCTCCGTTCATATCGAGAATTGTCCGCGAATCCACGCCGGAAGTCACGGAAAACGCAATTCTTGAGGGCATATTTGCCTTAATTAACCCCGTAATAACATTGACGGACGGACGCTGCGTCGCAATAATCAAATGAATGCCCGCCGCCCTTGCAAGCTGCGCCAGACGGCAAATCGCATCCTCCACGTCGCCGGGAGCCACCATCATAAGATCCGCAAGCTCATCCACAATTATGACAATCTGCGGCATCTTCTGCGGCTTTGTCGGATCCTCCTGCGCCGTAACCGCCTCTACCTTCTGATTATACCCTTTTAAATCGCGCACGCCGTATTCTGCAAATTTGTTATAACGGTCCGTCATCTCCGACACGGCCCAGTGCAAAGCCCCGGCCGCTTTTTTCGGGTCAGTGACGACAGGGATAAACAGATGCGGTATCCCGTTATAGACGCTTAGCTCTACCACTTTCGGGTCAATCATAATCAATTTTACATCGTCCGGGTGGGCTTTATACAAAATACTCATAATAATCGTGTTGATGCAGACTGATTTCCCGGAGCCGGTCGCGCCCGCAATCAGCAAATGCGGCATTTTGGCGATATCCGTAACTACGACGTTCCCCGCAATATCCTTTCCGGCCGCAAACGCAATCGGAGACGGATGATTTTGAAATTCCTTTGATTCCACGAGCCCCCGAAACATCACAGGCACGCTCTCTTTGTTCGGCACCTCAATTCCGATTGCCGCTTTTCCGGGGATCGGCGCCTCAATTCGGATATCCGCAGCGGCCAGATTCAGCTTGATATCATCAGAAAGACCCACAATTTTGCTGACCTTTACCCCCATCTCCGGCTGAATTTCGTAACGCGTAACCGCCGGGCCGCAGCTGACATTCGTTATCGTAACATTTACATTAAAATTCTTTAAAGTCTGCTGCAATTTCATCGCGGTTTCCTGCAAATACCCTTTGGAATCTCCAACGGCATTTCTGTCCCCGGATTTTAGAAGGCGAATCGGCGGGAACTCATAGGAATCCGCCCCCTCGCTCTTTTGGACTGCCTGC
Source organism: uncultured Roseburia sp. (assembly GCA_947383215.1). GTDB lineage: Bacteria > Bacillota > Clostridia > Lachnospirales > Lachnospiraceae > Roseburia_C. The sequence goes on along the minus strand of CANDCP010000016.1, from coordinate 32,657 downwards.
TCCGCCGCCTCCTCAATCTTTGAAATATCCGCCTCAATTTCCTCTTTTGTCTGCTTTGCCGGCCGCTTTTTTGTCCGCACAGGTTCATCTTCACAGACAGAGTCCTTCCCCTCTCCCGGCAAATCCTCTTCCTTCGGCCCGTCAAACAATGTATGAAAATTCGTCTCCGTATCCGGGTTTGAAGCCTCCGCTATCTTTGCGCTGTCCGTCTCAGACTGTGCGCAGCCGCTTGTAAGCTTGATATGCTCCTCGCTTTCCACCGTCGGAATTTCAGGGATATCTTCGATTTTAATCTCGCCAATCTTATCCGAATCTAACGGAATCTTTGAAGAATCCGAATGCGGCGCAAGCTTCGTGTCAAGCGCAACACCGCTGACCTTTTTATCCACTCTCTTCTGCTCCGCCGCCCGCTCGCGCTCTTTCTTTTGACTCGCGTACGCTTCCCTGCGCCGCCTGTTATCCTTTGCCGAATCATAAATTACCTTTCCGCCCTTTTGCAGCCCGCGCAGGGCGGAACGCTCCGTAATCAAAACAAGCGAAATTATCAGCACAATAATATCTATCACATATGTACCGACCGCGCCAAAATTAGGATAGAGCAGCCTCTCTAACGCTCCTCCGATGAATCCGCCGCCGCCCTTCGTATCCATGCTGCTGTGAAACGCCTCAAACGCCGTCTGGCTCTTTGCGGTATCCGTGACAAGCTGACCGAACAGACACAAAAATACGATAAACAAAACCGCGGCGACCACCTTCACTGTCGCAATCCGATTCTCTCTGTTTGAAAGGACAAAAACCGTGCCTACAAAAAAACACACCGGGAAAATATACGCCATAAATCCAAACAGCCCAAAAAAGAAGGCGCTCAGGTGATTCCCCGCATTCCCTCCGAGTCCAAAGTTTGAAAAAAATAAAATGATGCAGACTGCAAGCAGTATCCACAGAATGATTTCATTGCGAAAAGATTTCTCCTGGCTTGCGCCGGACTTTTTTTTCGGAGTCTGCTTTTTTAAACTTTTCTTTCCAGTATTACCCGCTGCCATAACTACCTCCTGAACTGACTGCGCATTTTATCGGGCCCTTAAGCCAGATAAAAATAGGAACCGATGCACACCGCCCCGGCAATCAGACAATATATTGAAAATATCACAAACTTTTTATTCCGCACGACTACCAGCATCGTCTTAATGCAGATATATCCGACGACAGCCGCAACGACCGTACCCGCTATATAATTGAAAACGTCGCTTCCCTCTATAAGCGAAAAGTCTACATCCTTAATCTCAAGAACCAGCGCGCCGAGTATTGCGGGAATAGACATAATAAATGAATACTTAACGGCAAATCTGCGGTTAAATCCCGCCAGCAGACATGCCGTTATCGTCATCCCCGACCTGGAAATTCCCGGCAGCGTGGCAATTCCCTGGCAGATACCTATGATAAACGCATTGGTATATGTCACATTTTTCGGAACCTTGCCCCCATCCTGCACATGATCCGCGATAAACAGAAGAATGGACGTCACTATCAGACAGATCCCCGGAACAATTAAAATCTGGCCCGCCATTTCAACCAAATCCTTCGCCGCAATTCCAATGATGCCGGTCGGTATCGTAGAGACAATTATGAGCATCACAAATTTGCGGTAATTACTGTTTATCACACGGCGGTAAGGCTTTTCTCTTTTCCCCGAATTGCCGAAAAAAATCCCTATATTCGCGCAGGCGTCTCTTATGATACAACAGCCTTCCACAATTAACCTTCCAATGTCTTTGTAATATACGGCAAAAACCGCAATTAATGTTCCGATATGAAGAAGAATATCAAAAAACATCCCCGGCTCTTCGACTTGAAACAACTGTTTGAAAATTGCCAGATGACCGGAGCTGCTGACCGGAAGAAACTCCGTAATTCCCTGGATAAACCCCATAAAAATCGATTGTAATAATGACATAATTGCCTCCTTGGTACACCGAAAACGCCAAAATGCACGCTCATTTATCTCCTGCACAAATCCGCACGATACATCAAACCGCTTCGAATTTGTGCGAATACACACGCCTGTACGCTTTCTAAATGATACCATATTTTGAAACTTTTGTCATTAGAAGGTTTCTTATCTTCTCTTTTTTCCGGCATATTTATTTCTTAAGATTTCTTTAATGCGTCGATCATATCATGGAGCCGCTTTAACGCCTCGTCGATCCCCCCAACCGCATCAATAAGCCCTTCCTCTACCGCCTGCGCGCCGACGAGAATCGTTCCGAGATCCTTCGTGAGCATCCCCGTATTCATCATCATTTCTTCCAGCCTTGCCATTTTCGCATGACAGTGATTTTCTACAAAGCTTAAAATCCTGTCCTGCATCTGCTTAAAGTAGTCGTAAGTCGACGGCGCTCCGATCACCGTCCCGCTCATTCTGACCGGATGAATCACCATTGTCCCTGTGGGAACGATAAATGAATAATCCGTAGAGACGGCTAACGGCACTCCGATGGAATGACTTCCGCCAAGGACGAGCGACACGGTAGGCTTGCTTAGGGAAGCCAGCATTTCGGCAATTGCCAGCCCTGACTCCACATCTCCTCCAACCGTATTTAAAAGCACCAAAACACCGTCTACATCCTTGGAATCTTCAATCTCTGCCAGGCGCGGCAGAACATGCTCGTATTTTGTGGTCTTCGTATTTGATGACAGGCACTCGTGCCCCTCGATCTCCCCGATTACTGACAGCAAGTGAATCCGATGGTCATACCGGCTTTCCAAAAGTGAGATCTGTCCGCTCTCTCTTATATTTTCATCTGTCTTTTGATTCTTCTCCTCTGCCTGTGTTTTCTTTTCCTCAGTCTGATTACATTTCTCGTTTTTCCCTGACATTGTTTTTGGCAACTCCTCCATCACGCTATTTCTGGCCATTTCTATCTCATTCATCTTTCTCTTCATCTCGTCAACCCCTTTTCTCTATACGTGTATTCAAAAGCAAAAAAGCAGGCGTTTCCGCCTGCTTATTATATGTGTTTTCCCCTATTCTATTCAGCCGATCAGATAATTATAAAGCCCCTCATAGCGGAATTTCGATGCGTTCCATGAGAAATCCTTCGCCATTCCGCGATCTATCATCTGATTCCACTGCTTTTTCTTGTCAAAGAAAATCTGCTTGGAATAATTAATCGTATTGAGCATCTCTTCCCCGTTATAATTGCTAAAGGAGAATCCGTCTCCAGTATTATCATACTCATTGTACGGCACTACCGTATCCTTCAAACCGCCGGTCTCGCGCACAATCGGTATCGTTCCGTAACGGAAAGAAATCAGCTGCGTCAAACCGCAAGGTTCAAACCGCGACGGCATTAAAAACGCGTCGGCGGCCGCATAGAGCTTATGCGCCAAATCATCGGAGTAACAGATATTCGCAGAGATCCTATCGCCGTACTTCCACGCATAATGCCGGAACATATTCTCATACTGCGGTTCTCCCGTCCCAATCACCACGAGCTGCGTATAATTATCCACCAGACGATCGATTACAAAGTTAATCAAATCAAGGCCCTTCTGATCCGTCAATCTCGAAATCAGGCCTATCATATATTTCTTCTTATCAACCGCAAGCCCAAGCTCCTCCTGAAGCCTCGTCTTATTCTGGAACTTCTTTTTGCGGAAATCCTCCGCGCCGTAATTGACATAAATCTTGTTATCCGTCTGCGGATTGTATTCATTGTAATCAATACCGTTTACAATTCCCTGCATATCATAATGCCTTGCGGCGAGCAGGCCGTTTAAGCCTTCCCCATAGAAGTCCGTCTGTATCTCATTCGCATAAGTATCGCTTACCGTCGTAATATAGTCCGCGTATACAAGGCCGCCCTTTAACATATTGGAATCCTTTTTAAATTCCAGCTTGTCAGGCGTGAACAAATCCGCCGGAAGACCGGAAAGCGCTTTTACCGTTTTGACATCCCACACCCCCTGGAACTTCAGGTTGTGAATCGTCATAATCGACTTCATCCCCCAGAAAAACGGATCTCCCTGAAACTCATTTTTCAGATACACCGGAATAAATCCGGTCTGCCAGTCGTGGCAGTGAATCAGCTGCGGCTGAAATCCGATCAGAGGAAGCATAGACAATACCGCTTTATCGAAGAAAATGAACTTTTCCACATCATAACGGATATCCCCATATGGCAGAAAGCACTCAAAATACTCTCTGTTATCAATAAAGTAATATGTCACGCCATCCATCTCATACTTCAGCACGCCCACATATTTATTCTGAATATACGGACCCGCGTTCATATAAAAATGAGTAACATATTCGAACTGATTTCTGAAATGCTCCGGTATGCATGTATAATTCGGCAGCACTACCCGCACGTCCCAGTCCTTTTTGTCAAATTCTTTCGGCAGCGCCCCGCACACATCGGCGAGCCCTCCCGTTTTAATAAATGGCACACATTCTGAAGCTGCAAAAAGTATTTTTTTCATGCAATTTCCCTCCCATATGTATTTGTTAAACTGTCTCCAATGCCTGTTCTAAATCGGCAATAATGTCCCTGACATTTTCAATTCCCACCGAAAACCGGATCAGATCCGGCGCAATTCCGGCCTCCCTAAGCTGCTCGTCCGTCATCTGACGATGCGTATGGCTCGCCGGGTGCAGCACGCAAGTCCTCGCGTCCGCGACATGCGTTACAATCGCCGCAAGCTTTAATTTATCCATAAATCCGACGGAGACCTCCCTTCCGCCCTTTAACCCGAATGAGATCACTCCGCAGGTACCGTCCGGCATGTATTTCTTTGCAAGCGCATAATATTTATTGTTCTCTAATCCCGGATAATTTACCCACGCAACCTTCTCATGCCCCCTCAGATACTCCGCGACCTTGCGCGCATTCTCACAGTGACGCGGCACCCTCAAATGAAGCGTCTCCAATCCCACATTCAACAAAAACGCATTCTGCGGAGACTGAATGGAACCGAGGTCGCGCATAAGCTGCGACGTCGCCTTCGTGATATAGGCAAGTTTCCCAAACTTTTCCGTATAGATAATACCATGATATGATTCGTCCGGCCTTGTCAGACCAGGATATTTATCCGCATGCGCCGCCCAGTCAAAATTGCCGCTGTCCACAATACAGCCCCCGACGCTCATGGCATGTCCGTCCATATATTTTGTCGTGGAGTGCGTCACAATATCCGCGCCCCACTCAAACGGCCTGCAGTTAATCGGCGTCGGAAATGTGTTGTCCACAATCAGCGGCGTCCCGTGGTCGTGCGCAACCTTTGCCATCTTTTCGATATCCAAAACGACCAGCGACGGATTGGCTACCGTCTCGGCGACAAGCGCCTTTGTATTTGCTCTGAAAGCCGCGCTGATCTCTTCGTATGACGCGTCCGGATCTACAAATGTACAGTCAATCCCCTGCTTTTTCAACGTCGTTCCATAGAGATTAAACGTGCCCCCATAGACTGAATTCGATACGACGATGTGATCTCCGGCCTCGCAAATATTAAACACCGCAAAATAATTGGCAGCCTGTCCCGAGGAGGTGAGCATTGCCGCAACGCCGCCCTCCAGTTCCGCTATTTTAGATGCGACCGCATCATTCGTCGGATTCTGAAGCCTCGTATAAAAATAGCCGCTGTCCTCTAAATCAAACAGGCGCCCCATCTGATCGCTCGTATCGTATTTAAAGGTCGTACTCTGATAAATCGGAAGCACCCTCGGCTCGCCGCACTCCGGCTGCCAGCCGGACTGAACGCATTTTGTCTCTATCCCATAGCCGTTACTCATATCGTCTTCTCCTTTGAACAAAAAATACAGGAATGCGGGAACCTTTACTCATCCCAATTGTGATATACTTCCTGAACGTCGTCGTCATCCTCCAGAAAATCAAGAATTCTCTGAATATTTACAATATCCGCTTCCTCGGACAGTTCCACATAATTCTGCGGAATCATCGTAACCTCCGCGCTCGCCATCGCGATACGCTCATTTTCCATGGCCTCGCGCACCGCGGAAAACGCCGCAGGCTCCGTAATAATCTCAAAGCTGTCCGCTTCCTCCGAAAAATCCTCCGCTCCCGCATCCAATACAAGCATCATCAGGTCGTCAGCATCCATATCGCAGTCCTCTTTCGCCACGATAATCTGCCCCTTCTCATCAAACATATAAGAAACGCAGCCCTGCGTGCCGATACTTCCCTGGCCCTTTGTAAACGCATTGCGGACGTTCGCCGCCGTACGGTTTTTATTGTCTGTCAACGCCTTCACGATAATCGCCGTTCCGCAGGGTCCGTATCCTTCGTATACGGCCGTCTCGTAATTGACGGCCCCCGCATCCCCGGCCGCCTTTTTTATGCCGCGGTCGATCGTATCGTTCGGCATATTATTGGATTTCGCCTTCGCGATTACATCTCTCAATCTGCTGTTGTTTGCAGGATCCGGACCGCCTTCCTTCACTGCCACTGCAATCTCTCTTCCGATCATCGTAAAGATTTTTCCTTTTGCCGCGTCGTTCTTTTCTTTTTTATGTTTAATATTGGCAAACTTGGAATGTCCTGACATAATGTATCCTCTCTTCTATATGTAGTCTTCTGTGCCGCCGCCAATGGCCGGTGGCACATGCGCAATTCTGCTCTTTTACACACTTTTATATTATAACATTTATTCTTCCTTCTGACAAGAAATATCGGCTTCTTCCTGACAGGACGTCTTTTCCGCGCACACAGACTTAATCATCCTGTTTTCCACCTTCAGCACGCGAAACGTATATTCCTGATAATTTACCTCGAACACTTCCCCGTCGTTCGGGATCTTATCGATTAATGAGATCAAAAAACCGTTGAGGGTATCGTAATCTTCCGTATCAAACGACACCGACAACTCTTTCGCCACCTCGTCTAACGGCGCCATCCCGCTCAGCAGGTACGTGCCGTCCGGCTGCGCCTCGATCAGAATATGTTCTTCGTCATGCTCGTCAAAAATATTTCCGACAATCTCCTCCAGAATGTCTTCCATGGCAACAAGTCCGGCCGTCTGTCCGTATTCATCCACAACGATGACCATATGACTTTTTGCCGACTGCATATCTTTAAACAGCATATTAATATTTCTGGTCTCCGGTATAAACTCCACATCGCGCACCAGACCTTCAATATCTTTTATCGGAACTTCCATTAATTCCGGTTTCTGGCTGTCCGCCAGCGCCTCTTTTATATGTAGCACACCGATAATATTATCGATGTTATCCAAATACACAGGGAAGCGGGAATTCTTTTTCTCAATCATAAAAGAAATGGCTTCCCCAAAGGTACAGTTTCCGTCCAGCGATATTATATTCTTTCGATGCGTCATAATATCTTTGGCCTCCTTATCGCCAAACTCAAAGATATTATGAATCATCTCCGCTTCGCTCTCTAAGAGCACGCCCTGTTCGTGTCCCTCGTTTACCATGGAAATAATTTCTTCCTCTGTCACGTCCTCTGTGCCTGCAAACGGAAATCTTGCAAATATTTTTTTTAAAAGGTTCTTTTTTTCCGCAGTCCCTGTGCTCGGACTCCCACCATCATCCATATGCTTCTTATAACTCTCCTTTATATGTTTTTTGAAATAAAATATAACATCTCAGGAAACATTAGTCAAGCTATGTAAATAATTCCAGACTAATTTCCAGCGCTTTATCAACTTTTCCCAAAATCTCTCCGTCTAAATGGCAGACTCTGTCCTTTAATCTCGTCTTGTCTATCGTCCGCAGCTGCTCCAGCAAAATCACGGAATCCTTCACCATATCGTATTTTCCGCTGTCCAGCTCTACATGCGTCGGCAGCTTCGCTTTATTCATTCTCGAAGTAATCGCCGCGCAGATTACGGTAGGACTGTGACGATTTCCAACGTCGTTTTGTACAATCAATACCGGACGGATGCCTCCCTGCTCGGAACCGACGACCGGCCTTAAATCTGCATAGTATACGTCTCCACGTCTGATAATCATAATTCTCACTCCATAAAAATCAGTAATATCTGTTCACACCTTCAGTATTTCCATTTTTATCGAGTATCATACCGTAATTTTTATTCTTCAAAATAATCTTTCGCCGCTACCGGTTTCCCATCCTCAAAAAACACGCGGGGAACCCGCTTTCCGATATCGCAGGCAAACTCATAATTAAACCTGCCCGACAGCGCGGCGAGCTCTTCCATGGCAAGCGCGCTTCCCCCGTCTCTTCCGAGAAGCGTAACCACGGTTCCCACGCCGACGTCGTCGATTCCCGTCGCATCCACCATAAACTGATCCATACAGACTCTTCCGAGAATCTTAGCCTTTTTCCCATGAATCAAAACAAACCCCCGATTGGTAAGCCCTCTTGGATATCCGTCTCCGTATCCCACCGGAATTGTGGCAACGGTCGTCTCTCTATCCGTTGTAAAAGTCCCCCCATAACTGACCTCCCTCCCCGCTGGAAGGCGTTTCACATGGGAAACGCAGCTTTTTATCTCCATAAGCGGCCGCAAATCTATGCGCTCTTTTTTCACTTCGTCAGAAGGCCACAAACCATAGAGCGTAATTCCGGCACGCACAGCATCCATATTACACTCCGGTAAATCCACAATTCCCGCGCTGTTCGAGCAGTGGCATACCGGAAATGAAACGCCTCTCTCCCCGCACATCTCTATCATACGCTTAAACAACGCAAACTGTTTCCCGGCCGGAATCTTATCCGCCTCGTCCGCCCTCGCAAAATGAGTAAAAATTCCCTCCATTACTATATTCGCAAGCCCGCCGATTCGTGCTATCTCCTCCGCGGATTTTCTCTCGACCTGGTATCCGATCCGGCTCATTCCCGTGTCAATTTTAATGTGTACGCTGCAATTTTTCCCAAGACGCCGCGCAGTATCGGAAAGCCGTTTCGCCGCCTCATACGAAAAAATCGTCGGCCGAATATCATGTGCAATTATCTCCTCGTATTGCTCAAAAAAAGTATAACCCAGGATAAGAATCGGCTTCTTTATCCCATGCCGTCTTAAGATGACCCCTTCCTCGACCGTCGCGACGCAGAAGCCCAAAAGATAATTCAGGCCTTCGATTTTATGCGCGATCTCTACCGCTCCGTGCCCATAACCGTCTGTCTTGATCACCGCATAGATGTTTGTACCGGCGTTTAAAAGTCCATGCATCGCCTCCATATTATGCAGCGCCGCGTCTAAGTCTATCGACGCGTAAACCCTTTTGTATTTTCTGGTGATATCTTCCATTCCGCATCCCACTTTCCTTTTGATTCCGTTTCACGGGCATGTTCCGCTTTCACATCATCCCGAATATTTTCCAGAATATCGCAGGCCGTCATTGCGTGCCTACCGCATCTGTCCGCCGCGGCGTCCCCGGAGAGCCCATGCCAGTATACCCCCGCCGGCGCGGCAAGCTCCGGGGGCACTCCCTGCGCAATCATGCCGCCGATCATGCCGGCTAATACATCCCCGCTTCCCCCTGTCGCCATGCCGTCGTTCCCCGTCTGATTGAGAAAAATTTTCCCGGACGAAAGCGCCGTGACGGTTCGCGCGTCTTTTAACACGCAAGTCGCCCGATAAGCTCTCGCAAACTCCTCCGCCGCAGAGATAATATGCTCTTTCAGATAAGGAATCTCTTTCCCGGTAAGCCTTGACATCTCCCCCATATGGGGCGTTATAACCATTTCCGCTTTAGCCTCCGACAACGGCTGCAAATTCTTTGCAAGCACGTTCAGCGCATCGGCGTCGGCCACAACCGGAACCCTGGCATTTTTCACAATGCTTTCCACAATCAGGCGCGCCCGATGATCCGTTCCAAGCCCCGGCCCCACGATTATGACGTCCGCCCGCTCTACTTCGGCCAGCAATCCGGAAATATCCGGGCGATTGTCCGCATATGTGCAAAGAATTGCCTCCGGCAGCTTAGTCTGCAGTACAATCCTGTTTTCTTCCGCAGTATAAATTTTCACAAGCCCGCATCCGCTCCTGTAAGCCGCCTTTGCCGCAAAATACGCAGCGCCCGCCATCCCTGGCGAACCGCCCGCTACAAGCGCCTTTCCAAAAACGCCTTTATTTCCGTCCGGCGCGCGCAAAAGCAGCTTTTTTAAATCTTCGCTTTCATACGAAGCCACCTTGGGCCGCTGAGAAAGCCAGCTATGTTCATTGACTCCGATATCGGCGATGACAAGCTCGCCGGCATATGCGCTCCCTGGATAAAATACATGCCCGAGCTTCCGGTAGGCAAACGTGACCGTGAGATCGGCCTTCAGCGCAATTCCCATCACGCAGCCCGTATCCGCCGAAATTCCCGACGGGATATCAACTGCAAGCTTTACCCCCTCCATACCGTTTATCTGTTCTATTGCCGCGGCATACGCGCCTTCCAAGTTTCTTGAAAGGCCGACGCCGAACAGCGCGTCGACGATAAGCGCGTAGGGCCTCTGAATCTGGTTTATAAACGACAGCCCGTACCGCATACAAATTTCATACTGTACCTTTGCCTCGGCCGTAAATTTATCCTTATCCCCAACCAAAAGAATATCCGCCGGACAACCGCCGTTATAGAGCATTCTTGCCACAGCCAGTCCGTCTCCGCCGTTATTTCCGACTCCACAGACAATCAGTATTGGCCCGGCGTCCAAACGCCTCCGTCTGATCAGCTCCACGGTCTTTAACGCCGCGCGCTCCATCAAAACGAGAGACGGTATTCCAAAATGATTCGTCGTATTAAAATCGCAGCGTTTCATTTCCTCTGCGTCCACAATCCATTCCATCTTCCAACTCCATTCCGCCGCATAGAAGTCCTGTAACAGAAAAAACGCCTCACCCCCTGTCCGGCAAAGCGTCCCCTTCTATTCCTTTTCCGTTTTCTTTCCCTCTGTCTTTGGCTTCTTTTTCTTTTCCAGACGCTCTTCTACTTCCTCATTCTTCAGGTCAAATAAATTCAAAACTTCCATTCCAAAAATATCGTGCATATAAGAATAAATCTGTCTGCTGTTGATTTCTCTGTTCTGCTTTTTAATAATGTTGATCTTCAGCTCCTTGCGGATCCGCGCAATCCACTCCGCAATCTCATCGGCCTCCTGCATGTTTATCCTAAGCCTGGTATAGCAGTAGTTCATACTCTCAACCATCAGCTCTTCGTTTTTCTCTTTTATTCTGGGCGGCAGCTCCAAGAGCAAATCCTCCGCCTCCTCTATTTTGTCGTTCAGTTCGTCGATCATCCTGCGGTTTTCTTCCAGACGCTTTGACTCCGCCGCGCCAAATTTTTCGGCGTGCGTACCCTCCATATTGGCGACAATCTCTCCCATCAGCTTTTTTTTCAGCTTTTTCATATCTCTCAAATCATTATTCATCTGTCCCTGCCGTTCGAGCAAATCGGTCAACTCGCGCTCCGCCCGAAGCACCGCGTCCGGCTTTCCCGTCAAAGCGAAAAGTCTATGCCATTTCTGATCCAAAACAAGGATGGGTACCTTTTTTTGTTTTAATGCCTTTCCAAAATCTTTCTCCTGCATACAAACACCTCTGAAATTAACTTCACCCCGGAAGCTTTTTCAATTATCGTTCTTGCTTTTTACTATGTTATAGGAGAGCTGCATCAGACTGTCCGACAGATGAACGTTTTCCACTACCACATTGTCGTCCAAAAGCTCCAGATCCACATGGGCAAAATTCCAAATCGCATGAATGCCAAGCTTCACAAGCCGGTTCGCAACCGCATCCGCCTCCGATTTCGGCACGGTAAGCGCCGCAATGTCCACCTTATGTCCGTCCATAAAGCTTTCAATCTCATCCAGCATCAGGATCGGATTCCCCCGGATCTTTCTGCCGCAGATCTTCGGATTCACATCGAAAAGTCCGATAATCACAAAACCAAGCTTTTCAAATTTCACATAGTTGGCAATCGCCTGCCCCAGATTGCCGGCGCCGATCACGATAATATTGTGCTGCTCATTCAGTCCCATAATCTTACCGATTTCTTCGTAGAGGTATTGCACGTTGTAACCGTACCCCTGCTGGCCAAACCCACCGAAATTGTTCAAATCTTGTCTGATCTGCGAAGCGGTCACCTTCATCCGCGCGCTCAATTCATTCGATGAGATACGCTCTACGCCTTCATCAATCAGTTCTCCCAGATACCTGTAATATCTCGGCATTCTCCTGATTACGGCCTGTGATATCTCCTTACTCAAAATACAAATCCTCCTCAAGTAATACGCCTTAAAAATATTATAGTAATTTCGGTAAGATCTGTCAATGTATCAAAACTTTCACGAACACTCCAACTGTTCCCACTGTTCATACAATTCCTCCAAATGGCGGTCCGCTTCCATCATCCCCTCATGCAGTTCATTGAGCTTTGCAGAATTCGTAGCATTTTCGGGCTTTAAACACTCCGCCTCAAGCTTTGAGCGCTTTTCTTCCCAGGAAGTAATTTCTTCCTCCGTCCTCTTTATCGCATTTTCAAGCTTCCTTGCCTCGGCCTGCCTGCGCTTCGCCTCCTCCCAGCTTGTCTTTTCGCTCTTTTCCTGTTCCCGCGGCCGTTCGCATTCCCCGCGCGCCTTTAAAGACAGGGCGTTTAATTCTTCCCGCTTTTCCAGATAGTAATCGTAATCGCCGATATAGTTGACAAGCGCGCGCCCTGTCAGCTCCAGTATCCGCGTCGCCGTGCGGTTGATAAAATAACGGTCATGAGAGACATACAAAACGGTTCCCGTATAACTGTTTAAAGCCGACTCCAGGATCTCTTTCGACGTTATATCCAAATGATTCGTCGGCTCGTCGAGAATCAAAAAATTCGCGTTAGACAACATAAGCTTTGCCAATGACACGCGGCCTCTTTCTCCTCCGCTCAGATCTGAAATTTTCTTAAATACATCGTCCTCCGTAAACAAAAACGCCGCTAAAATATTGCGGATTCTTGTCTGCGTCAGATTCGGCCATGCGTCCGAGATCTCTTCAAACAGCGTTTTTTGCGGATGCAGATTCTGGTGCTCCTGGTCATAATAGCCGATATGAACGTTCGTCCCTAATTTCACCGTTCCGCAGTCGGCATCGACCAGCCCGTTTATAATTTTTAAAATTGTCGTCTTTCCGGTCCCGTTATTTCCGATTAAAGCGACGCGTTCCCCTCTCTTTATCTCAAATCCGAGCTCCTCAAACAGTATCTCCTCATATGATTTCTTTAGTCCCGTAATCTCCAGCACATCGTTCCCGCTTACGATATCCGGCTCTAATGTAATATGCATATCCGTGTTTTCTTCCGCCGGCTTTTCCAGGCGTTCCATTTTATCCAGCATTTTTTCACGGCTCTCCGCGCGCTTAATCGACTTTTCGCGGTTAAACGATTTGAGTTTCGCGATGACTTCCTCCTGATGCTTAATCTCTTTCTGCTGGTTATAATACCTCTTGATCTGCGCTTCGCGCAAAAGCTGTTTTTTTCCGGCATACGCGGTATAATTTCCCTCAAACGCCAACGCCGTGTGGAGCGATATCTCAACGACTTTTGTCACGATACGGTCCAAAAAATACCGGTCGTGCGCTACGACAATCACGGCCCCCTTATAATTCATCAGATAATTTTCCAGCCATGTAATGGATTCCATATCGAGATGGTTCGTCGGCTCGTCAAGCAAAATAATATCCGGCTTTGTCACAAGCAGGCTGCCAAGCGCCACTCTCGTCTTCTGTCCGCCGGAAAGCTCGTCCATATGCTTTCCAAACTCTTCCTCCTCGAATCCGAGCCCTTTTAAAACGCCGGATATCTCGCTTCGGAATGTGTATCCGCCGCGCAGATCAAATTCATGATGCAAACGGTTATACCGCTCTAAATATGCCTCCATATCGGCCGGAGCGGTATTCTGCATCCCCTCTTCCATCTGACGAAGCTTTTCCTCCATCGCAAGCAGCTCTGTCTGGGAAGATAAAACCTCCTCATAAATGGTTTTGTTCCCGCTGATATCCTGATACTGCGCAAGATATCCGAGACTTTTGTTTTTAGCGACAGTCACCTCGCCCTCATCCGGCGTCAGCTCTCCCGCTATTATTTTAAGCAACGTAGATTTGCCGGCGCCATTGACGCCGACAATCGCTGTCTTTTCCCTCTCCTCGATATGAAAAGATACATTTTTTATAATTTCGTCCGTACCAAATGATTTACCAATATTCTGACAGGCCAGAATCATAACGCCCTCCTGATAAAATGCCTTATAACATCTCCTCTAAGCTTTTGCGGATCTCCCTGATAAATTCCCCGCTGTTTAACACGGTCGGATTTTGAATGGTTGTGATAAGCGCCAAATCCTTCGTCATTTTTCCGCTCTCAATCGTCTGCACGCAGGCTTTCTCCAACTTATCCGCAAATGCCATAAGCGCCTCGTTCTCATCGAGTTCTCCGCGCTTTCTCAACGCGCCGGTCCACGCAAAAATCGTCGCCACGGAATTAGTAGAAGTCTCCTCTCCCTTTAAATGCTTATAATAATGGCGCTGTACCGTTCCATGCGCGGCCTCATATTCGTAGTATCCGTGCGGTGAAACCAGAACGGAAGTCATCATTGCCAGCGAGCCGAAAGCCGAGCTTACCATATCGCTCATAACGTCCCCGTCATAATTTTTGCACGCCCAGATAAAGCCGCCCTCCGCCTTCATCACCCGCGCCACCGCGTCGTCAATCAGCGTATAGAAATATGTAATACCGGCCTCTTTAAATTTTTCTTCAAATTCCCTGTCAAAAATATCCTGGAAGATATCCTTAAACGTATGGTCATATTTTTTAGAGATTGTATCTTTTGTCGCAAACCAGAGATCCTGTCTCGTATCGAGCGCGTAAGTAAAGCAGCTTCTCGCAAAGCTCTCGATGGACTCGTCGACATTATGCTGTCCCTGCACGATCCCCGCCCCTGCAAAGTTATGGATCAGCTCTCTCATCTCGCTTCCGTCCTCCGCCGTATAGACAAGCTCGCACTTTCCGGCTCCCGGAATTTTCATCTCCACTCCCTTATATACGTCTCCGTACGCATGCCTTGCGATCGTAATCGGTTTTTTCCAGTTTTTTACGCACGGCTCAATTCCCTTTACCACTATCGGCGCACGGAACACCGTTCCGTCCAGCATCGCACGGATGGTTCCATTCGGGCTTTTCCACATTTCTTTCAAATTATATTCCGTCATTCTCGCGGCGTTCGGCGTAATTGTCGCGCACTTTACGGCCACGCCATATTTCTTTGTCGCCTCGGCAGAATCTACGGTCACCTGATCGTCGGTCTCATTCCGGCGCTCTAATCCCAGATCATAATACTCCGTGTTCAGCTCAATAAAAGGAAGCAAAAGCTCGTCCTTTATCATCTGCCAGAGTATCCTCGTCATCTCGTCTCCGTCCATCTCCACTAACGGCGTGCTCATCTTAATTTTATTCATTGAAATGATATCCTCTCTTTCCCGTATTTCCTGAAAAAATATGAATCTTTACCTTGAATGATTGTATCCAATAATACCGGTGTTTGTCAAGGATTCCCATCAGAATAAAAATTTTTTTAAACCCCGGTAACACTTACAAGCTTCCCACATAATATGAAGTGTAAGAAAAATTCCTGGAGGAAATTAAAATGAGTGATTTAGCGGCTACAAATTGTGGATGTAACGAAGGAAATAACGGATGTTGCAGTTCTCTTATCTGGATTCTTATCCTGTTATGCTGCTGCGGCAACGGCAATGGTTTTAGCGGCGGAAACTGCGGTGGATGCGGCGACAACAATTGCATGTGGATCATTCTCTTACTGCTCTTCTGCGGCGGATGGGGAAATGACGGCGGATGCGGCTTTGGCTGCGGATGCTAGTAATACGTATATTCTCCTGATAAGGGGAAAAGGGCTCCGGCAACTGCCGGGGCCCTTTTATACGTCCTGGAAAAATTTTGTTACATAAACTTTGTCTCATACTATTTTTTAAATTTTACTTTTTTGCTGAGTCCGCGTTTTCGGAACAGCTTTTTATATGCGGACAATTTCTTTTTCGGAACCTTCATCTTTACCTTTGCTCCGACGCCTTTAAACGCATTTTTTCCAACCGATTTTAATTTTGTCGATTTGATAACAATTGTCTTTAATTTCTTACAGTTTCTAAACGCATCTTTTCCGATACTCCTGATATTGCTTCCGATTGTAACGCCCGTTACCTTCGAATTTTTAAATGCCCCCGCCGCAATTGCCGTCACCTTATACGTTTTCTCTCCAACCTTGACAGACGACGGAATCGTCACTTTTTTCTTTTTCCTGTCCATGCTTCCCGTATAAACCAAGGTTTCGCCGTCGGACGTCTCATATTTATTGGCCCCGGCCTCGATCGGCTGCGGACCTTCCGTACCGCCTTTATCCGGTTCTTTTGCAATGATTTCCCACTGTGCATACACCGTAAGCTCCGATGTGACGACAGTATTGACGGACACTGCGCTTCCGCCTGTCTTCGCCGTAAACCAGCCTTTAAACGTATATCCGTCCCGCTTTGGCGCCGGCAACGCTCCGAGAACCTCGCCCTCGTCCACTGTTTTTATGGACAAACGAAGCTCTTCGCCGCCGTTTACATCAAACGTAACGATGTAAGACCTCTTCTCTTCCTCCCCTCCCTCAATTACGAAAGGAATCTGCTCTTTCAGCGCCGTAAAATACGCTTCAGAATATTTCGAGCAGTGAATGACAAGATTGCCGCAGTCCGAAAACGCATCGCTGCCGATACGCGTCACACTGTCCGGTATATAGAGATTCACAATCCCCACACAGCCGGAGAATGCTTTTTCCCCAATCATCTCTGTCCCCTCCCCGATCCAATAATCGCCGCTTCTGCCTGACGGATAGCGCAGCAATGCTTTTTGCTCCTTATCAAAAAGAATTCCCTCATCAGAACTGTATTTGGAATTCTTTTCGTCCACCTCTATGGCGCTTAAGATACCGCGCCCTCCAAATGAATTCCCCTCGCCATACTGCGTATTTACCACGCTCTTTGGAATTGTCAGCCTGTCAAGCTTCGCGCAGTTTACAAATGCCCCCGCTCCGATTGTTTTTACTCCGTCCGGAATCCGATAGCCGCCATCCCTGCCCTCCGGATACTTGTATAACTGTTCTTTCTTCTTATCAAATAGGACGCCGTCCTCGGAACTGTAAGACATATTCCCCTCATCCACAGAAATGCTGCATAGACTGCCGCAGTTTTCAAAACGAATAAATGCCCATGGCTGCGCTTCCAGATGCTCCGGTATTTCGACGCTCTCCAAATTCACACAGCCAAAAAAAGCATCCGGCGAAACAGATCTGACGCTATCCGGAATCCGGTAACTGCCGCCCTTGCCCTCCGGAAATTTTATCAAGTTGTCTGTATCATTTTGAATCAGGACACCGTCCTGCGAACGATACGCCATATTGTCTTCGCTGACGTTAAATGCCTCAAGACTGCTGCAGCCGTCGAAAGCTCTTGGCATAAGAACGGTCAGGCTTGCCGGTATGTAAACATTTTTCAAACTGCTGCAGTTAAAAAACGCGCTCCAACTAATTTCCGTCACTCCTTCCGGCAAAATCACCTCCTGCAGCCCGGAGCAGCCTGCAAACGCCGATTCCGAAATATTTTTCACACTTTCCGGAATCTGATAACTGCCGCTCTTTGCCGCCGGATAATTTATCAACGTCTCTTTTTCTTTGTCTAACAACACTCCGCCCGGCGAACAGTAATTCGGGTTGTCCTCTGCCACCTCTATCTTTTTTAAACTGCTGCAATTGGCAAATATTCCAGTCTCAATCCTCCCGACACCCTTTGGAATAACCGCGCTCTCCAGTTTTACACATCCGCCAAACGCTCCCGAACCGATGCTCGTCACACTTTCCGGCAGAGTAATGTCCGCCAAATTTTCACAGCCGGCGAACGCATTGTATCCAATCGATTTCACATTCTCCGGAATCGCAATACCACAAAGACTGCGACACTCATAAAAAATCTCTTCTTCCAGCTCCTCTATTTTTTGCGGAAGCAAAATATCCGTCAGACTACGACATCGGCAGAATGCATCCTCTCTGATTCTTGTTACACTTTGCGGAATTATAACTTCTTTTAAATTTATACAATCGCTGAACGCATAGCTTCCAATTTGTTTCACTCCGGTCGGAAGGACAATGTTCTTTAAACTGATGCAATCGTAAAAGGAACTGTCTCCGATGCTTGTCACATGCTCCGGAATCGAAATATCTTCCAGGCTCGAACAGCCGCTAAATATACTGTCTGTGATTTTTTCCATATTTTTGGGAAGTTTCACATTCCTTAAATGCGTACAATCTGCAAACGCCCCCTCTCCTATTTCTGTTAAGCCTTCCGGAATATCTATATTTTTTAAGCTTCGACAGTCTAAAAATGCCCAGTCCTCAATTTTTTTCACACTCTTGGCAATCCCATACGATTCCCCCGCCTTCTTCGGCGGATAGCAGAAAAGCGTACTCTGGCTTTTATCAAACAATACCCCGTCTTGAGAGCTGTAATTCATATTGTTTTTATCCACTTCTATGAACGATAAATCGCAACACATCCGGAATGGCGCATCCATGCTTGCCACCTTCGCCGGAATACTTATGCGGATCAGATCGCTGTCCTCAAAAGCCCCAAGTCCGATGCTTGTCACTTCCTCCGGGATCGTCAGGCTCTTTATCGAAGACTCGCAAAATGCAAAATTCCCGATGCTTGTCAAACTGTTTGGAAGCGAAATCTCTGTAAGCATATAACACCCTGAAAACATACTGTTTCCGATGCTTGTCACACCCTCTTCTACCACTGCTTTTTTGATATCGTATCTCCCTTGAAACGGAGAGTTATTCTCCCACATCTCCCCGTTTCCCGATATCACAAGCGTCCCCTCGCCGTCCAGTTCATACGTTACGCTGTCGCCGCATGAGCCGCTCTCCGCAGCTACATATTCCTCCTCTTCCATACCCGGCAGTTCTACATTTGTTCCCGTTTCGCCAGCCAACGTTAAAGCAGGCGCTCCCTCCGCTGTCACCATAACGACGAGTAACATTGCAATCCACTTTTTTCTCATTCTTTTCCTCCTTTAAATAACATACGTTACATATCTAATGTTATTTTATAACACAAAAAAAAAGAATGTCAATTCTATTCTTCTCCGTGTCATGCCCTTTTCCAAAACATCTCTGCAGGAAATGAGTCTTTCTTAAAGCTTTTATACAGATTCATTTCCTGCATCTTCTCTTTTTAATCCCGTTTCAGATTTTCAACCATCCCCCAAAATACGCTTTTCAGGACAGAACGAACTTCTTCGTCAGAAAAATCGCAGTGATTTGTCGCCGCCATAGATGCGATTCCATGCGCTGTAAAAAAGACTCCCTGATACAAAAGCGTCGCTTTTTCTAAATTAAGTCCTGTCATCTGCGCCATTGACTGCGCAATTTCCCTGTTAATGCCGACCGTCGCAAATTCGCCTGCACTCTTTAATGATAACCGGTCAGACATATGCAGAAGCTGAAAGAAATGCTTTTCCTTTTTTGCATAGGAAACATACGCAAATCCAAGGCCAATCATCTGATCTTCCATTGAGATGGATTCCATAAGAAACTTCTGATAGTCCCTGGCGACATACGCCACAACCGCCTTTTTCAATTCCTCCATCGATTCAAATGCCCTGAAAATAGGCTGCACCGAACACCCCAGTTCTTTTGCAAGCGCTCTGGCATTCAATTTGTCAAATCCTTTTTCTCTCGTCAGTCTCGCGGCCGTCTCAACAATCATCTCATCCGTTATCTTTATTTTCGGTGGCATTGTATTCTTACCTCAAATTAATCTGTTATTGTCACATTATCAATATTACTAAATTTAAGAAAAAAATGCAATCCGCTCAAGATTATCTTCGCGCTGTTTTCCTCCCGCCTTTTTGTACCGCTTCCTCATCCGCCGTTCTCTGCCGCCTTTCCGGCTCCGCGCGTTTTTTCTTTTTCATACACTCCTCGTCGATTTCATAAACCTGGTTTCCATTTATAATTAACTTTCCCATTTTCTTTCCTTTCTTTTCTCCGACAACTCCAAAATCACATTTTCTCCCCATATATTCTATGTCCTTTTCATCCTGCCGCAACTTGCCACCCCTGATTCCTGTAATACTTTCCCCCGCTCTTTCATAAGCTAAAACAAAAAGGATTTTCCATGGACAACGAATTTAAACCAACTGCCTTTGATACACAGGTTTCCACGCACGAACTACAAATGTTAAAAACGATGCTTCCCTACATGGAATGGAAACAGCAAAAGACTCTTGCCGTCATGATCAAATATATGGAATTGCAGCATACCGCACGCATTTTTTCCGCTTCCACGCCTTGCCTGCAGATGTGTGAAATCACAGACGGCAAAGAACGTATGTTACAGATGTTAGAAGATTTAAGTGAAATGTGCACGGAAAAAGAAAAAGAAAATATTGATTCGCTGTTAAATATGTTTCAGATGTTCTCTACGTATGAAACATTGTTTTCCTGATCTCATACTATAATAAAAAAGAAAGGAAACAGACGACGCGTATCGTCTGCCAAAATCCGAAAATGAATCTTGATTTTTTAGCAAATAATCCTGAACTGAAAAATATGAACCCGCAAAAGCTGAATTTTTTAATGGAACTCGCCTCAAACAATCCGCCGGACAACACAAAAGACATGGCGAATGTCCTGATGGGCGCAGCCTCTAAGGCAAAACAAAACGGCATGGAATTTACGCCAAACGAAACGGACCTTCTGGTCGGACTTTTAAAACAAAATATGTCGCCGGAGGAACAAAAAAGAACGGATCAGATTATGATGCTGATGCGGAATATGAGGAAAAGATAACTTTCCTGAAGATTCGCGTATCAAAAGCCCGTTGAACTAAAACCGGCACAATATGTGGTTTTGCAAGCAAGCTTGCAAACACACATATTTGTGCCCTCTCGGCTTTCGAATTTCATTTTCGGATCAAATTATATTTTTCCATAAAAACGCAAACGCCACGCCCGCAAAAACAGCAATGACAATAAAGCGAAAAGCCAGTTCTTTCCCGCGTTCCCGCCTCTCTTGCAAAAGACGTCTCTGTTCCTCCTGCTGTTCCCTTTCGATCCGTTTCCGCTCCTCTTGGGCCTTTAAGTTCTCCAATTTAACCCTGTACTCCGAAGCGATTTGATCTGCCTCTTTCCACCCCTGTATGGTTCCCAATGATGCCAATGCCCCTATCAACGACTGAATCGATATGTCTTCCTCTTTTAGCCTCGCTTTTTTCAGAACGTTATCCTTGCGCACGCTTTCCGCCAGCTCCCGGCACTGTTCCATGAGTACATTCGCATCCCTGTACCCCGAAATGCTTCCAAAACCGCCTGCCGCCGCCCTATACTCGTCCTCATTTTGCGCCTGCTCCATCTTGGAGACACTGTCCGCATAGATTCTCTCCGAACGCTCCTGCTCATTGCGGCTTTTAATGCTTGCCACACATTGCTCGAGCGTGTGCCTCAACCGCTCATCCGCAAAACGGATTGTTTTCTGATAATTCTTGCGTCCGTCAAACGGCTCGGGACAGTCTATGAGTTTTTCCGCTTTGCTCACCTCAAGCTCTGCCATAAGCTTGCCCAGATACGCCCGTGCATTCTTAGGTTCCGCGTCCAGCACCTTTTCGCAATATATGTTCGCATTCTCCCAGTCGCCGTCCTCAAGAAAAAGATATACCCGCTCTAACAGAGGAGCCACGTTAACTGCGGCATTCCTTGCAGGCGTCTCGTCATCAGAAGAATCGCTCTCTCTTTCCTCTTTTACGATCTTTTTTATGCCGTGAATCAAATCCTGCATAAATCCGATTTTTGACATGTCAAGAGCCTGTAAATGGGAAAATTCCTCCGGTAAATCATACGGATCCATATCCCGATAAGCCGGAATCAGCATCTTATCCGGATTATCCGCCGCCATTCCTAAAAACCGCGACCATTCATTTTCCACCCACACGGCGTTTATATATTCACGTTTTGTCGCAACCACAATCATGACTTTCGCCGAATTTAACGCCGCAAAAATATACGGTTCATACGCCGTACCCAGCTTGTTTTCCAGCGTAATTCTCGAAAAAAACACTTTATATCCCTCCTGGACAAGCTGGTAATACATATCCTGCGCAATCACGCTGTCCGGCGTTCTCTTTCCGCTGCGGTCCGATTCCTTATAACAGATAAAAATATCAAACGGCTCCTCTTTTCTTGATATCTCCAGGATATTTTTCTGAATCGCATCGATCTCTCTGGCCTCCGCCTCGTATATTTCCTTTTGCCGATCGTCCGCGTAACGGATAGCCGCCTTGTAATCCTCGTCCGCCAGCACGGATGTATAGTGCGTCCTGTTACAGGTAGGAAACCGTCTGCTCGTCCTGGGATCTTCCACATATTCAATGCCGTATTTACACAGTATCAGCGACCAATACGCTTCTGCGTCCGTTGTGTCCTCATTTAATATATTCTCATAGATAGACATCGCCTTATCGTACGCATTATTTCTCCTGAAATGATTTGCCCGGTCATACATATTACGTTTCCTGTCATCCGACAGCCTCGGCAGCGTCTGCTTGGAACCGCAGTATTCGCAGACCGCAACGGTAGAATCCTCTATGATCTCCAGATCACCGCCGCACATTTTACATTTAAATAACATTTTCACACCACCCTCCTTTGTACTCTAAACTATTTAAGCATTTTGCATTTTATATTTCGTTCCTGAAGAACCTGCCGGATCTCACGTATCTTTTCCGGCGCAGCCCCATAATCCGCCCGCGCAAGGATTTCTCCCAGCTTATCGACCTCTCTCTCAATTTCGCATTCCATCTCGTATAATTCGCCGTTCGACATCGGATCGCTGAAACGGATATCCTCCGCCAGTTTCTTTAGTTCACCGGACAGCGCCTTATCCCCGGCATTTTTTGCCATGACATCTGTTTTCGTATATATTCTTTGAATATAATTTACTTTTGAAGAGACGCTTTCACCTACTCTTTCAATCTCATCGGCCGAGGGCTTTACGGTCAAAATCAGGATTGCTCCACCCCCCAAAATCAACGCGCTGACAATCAGCGCAGCCCAATACGGAATCATCGGAAGCGCCATCACCACAAAACCAACGCACAGCTGTACAATGAGCAGAACATAGCTGACATACAAAACCGGCCAGTCCAAAAACTTGCTTTTCATCGGCGTTTCCCTGATACAAAAGGCAGCCGTCACTCCCAGAAACAGAATAATTGCAAGCGCGGAGCATACATATTCTATCCAAAATCCTCTCGTCCGTTCAAACGGAAACGCAAACGCAATCACATGAAAAACGATAAGAAACACTACTGACGCCGCTAACAAATAAAATTGTTTCCTTTTCATACGGTTCCCTCCCTTTTTGCCCCGCACTTCGGGCAGAATTTTCCCGGATTTTCAAATAAATATCCGCACTGCAGACACCTTTTCTCATCGGTCAGCTTTTGACCGCACTGCGCGCAAAAAGCCGCTCCCGGGGTAACCTGGGCCCCACAGTTCTCACAGAATTTTTTCTCCGCAGCCAAAGAAGCGCCTGCCGTATTCTCACCGCCGATTGCGCCTGTGACCGCGCCTGTGACCATACCGCCAATCGCGCCCCCGACGCCGACCATTGTCCCAAGACCCACGCCCATATTCGTAAACTGTCCCGCCGCTTCATTCGACGCGACCTTCTCGGCAACGTCAAACCCGCGCTCCTGCTGATATGTATATCCCTCCTGAGCACGCTTTGCCGCCAGCGCCTGCGACTCGATCATCATCTGCTGCGCCCTGGTCTGCTGATTGATAATTTCAACCTGCTGTCTGATCTGCGCTTCTTTCACGTCGCCATACTGTCTGAAGTATAACTCTTTAAACTTCTCATAATCTCTCTCCCCCTCCGGGCGGACAATGGTCGTGACAAAGAAACGCTCCAGCGCCACGCCGTACTCTCCAAAATCCGGCGTCAGCCAGCTGTGCAAATCCGCAGATATCTTGTCCAGATACTCGTCGATCTCAAAAATACTGATTTCATTTTCCCGGATTGCTTTTGCGAGATATGATTTCACCTTTGTCATTAACACCGCGCGGAATTTCTGTACCAATCCCTGCTGCCCGAGATCTTTTTCGGTTCCGACAAGCTTTACCAGCAATTTGCGGGAATCATCCGCCCGCAGCGCCATCTCGCCGCTGGCGCCGATCTGCAGCGGAAACTGCAGTTTTGGCTCCATAAACTGCACCTTGCTGTCCGTCCCCCATTTTACCGCCATCTGCTCTGTCTTATTGATAAAATAAACTTCGCAGTGAAACGGCGTTCCAGATCCCGTCGGAATACTGATAATCCTTCTAAGCAGCGGAATGTTCTGCGTTTCCAAAGTATGCCGCCCCGGCCCGAATAAATCCAAAGCCTGACCGTTCATAAAAAAAATCGCTTCCTGAGACTCATGTACAATTAACTGTGTTGACGTATTAAAATCCTCAATGGGATGCTTCCAGACAAATGTACTGTTATCCCCTTCATATTTGATAATCTGCGCTATCTCTGCCATAATTTCATCTCCTAATAATAATCTTCCGTTTCCGCACCTATATGTGCGATATCCCGCCCCGGTCGGCGTGATATAGACGGATCCTTCCGCATGCGCCTTCGAGGCGGAAAAATCCGCCGCCGGCACAGCGAGTAACATCAAAATAAAAGATACATGAAATATGATTTACCTTATTTTTTTCATAAATACAATCTCCCATCTCTATTATTTTACAACAATGTTGATAATTCTGCCCGGCACGTATATTTCTTTTACAATATTTCCGGTCAGCTTATCGCCCAGCGCTTCTTTTCCGAGCGCGATGGCCTCCTCTTTTGCAATGTCCTTGGCAACCGTAATGGTCGCCTTGATTTTACCGTTGATCTGTACCGCAATCTCGACTTCGTTTTCTACGGTCTTTGCCTCATCATAATCCGGCCATGTATTTTCATAGATATGCCCGCGCTCCCCAATCAGCTCCCACATCTCCTCAGTCATATGCGGAGCGACCGGATTTAAAAGAATCAGCAAGGTGGACAGCTCCTTTTTCGTCACTTTTTTCACACGATAAAATTCGTTTACCATCGTCATCATCTGGGCAATTGCCGTATTAAATTTCATCGCCTCAAAATCATTGCTCACCTTTTTGATTGTCTGATGCATTTTTGTCTCCAGCTCTTTCGAATACTCCCCGCCATCCACGATCATATCCTGAAGCTTCCAGACGCGCTCCAAGAAACGGCGGCAACCTTTTACCCCGTCCTCGGACCAGGACGCGCTCAAATCAAACGCGCCGATAAACATCTCATACGTCCTTAAAGTATCGGTGCCGTAATCTCTTACGATATCGTCCGGATTTACGACGTTCCCCCTGGACTTCGACATTTTTTCGCCGTTCTCTCCGAGGATCATGCCGTGGGAGGTTCTCTTCTGGTAAGGTTCCGCGCAAGGGACAACGCCCTTGTCATAGAGGAACTTATGCCAAAATCTGGAATACAAAAGATGAAGCGTCGTGTGCTCCATTCCGCCGTTATACCAATCGACCGGCATCCAATATTTTAACGCCTCCTCGCCGGCCAGCGCTTTCTCGTTCGCCGGATCGCAGTATCTTAAAAAGTACCAGGAAGAACCGGCCCACTGCGGCATTGTATCCGTCTCACGTTTCGCAGGCCCGCCGCAGCAAGGGCACGTCGTATTCACCCACTCCGTCATCGCCGCAAGCGGGGATTCCCCGTTGTCTGTCGGCATATAGCTGTCCACCTCCGGCAGCAGCAGCGGAAGCTCGCTCTCATCCAACGGAACGAAGCCGCATTTTTCACAGGAGACAATCGGAATCGGCTCGCCCCAGTAACGTTGACGCGAAAATACCCAATCTCTTAACTTATAATTCGTCTTTGCCGTACCGATGCCTTTTTCTTCCAGAAATTCAACCATCTTTGCCTTTGCGTCTTTTACCTCAAGTCCGTTCAAAAAGTCCGAATGAATCAGAACCCCCGTCGCGACATCGGTAAACGCCGCCTCGTTGATATCGACTTCTTCCCCGTTTTTCGCAACGACCTGAACCATCGGCAGATGAAACTTTTTGGCAAATTCCCAGTCTCTGTCGTCGTGCGCCGGAACTGCCATAATCGCCCCCGTACCGTAGGACATCAGAACATAATCCGAAATCCAGATTGGAATTTCCTTGCCGTTTACCGGATTCACGGCCTTTAAGCCATCGAGCATAACGCCAGTCTTTTCCTTCGCCAGTTCCGCGCGCTCAAAATCCGACTTTTTAGACGCCTCCTCGCGGTACGCCGCAATCTCATCCCAGTTCTTTAACTCATCCTGATATTTGTCAATCAGCGGATGTTCCGGAGACACTACCATGTATGTGGCTCCAAATAAGGTGTCGCACCTCGTCGTATAGACGCGCAGCTTATCTTCTTTCCCCGCAATTGAAAAGTCAACCTCAGCGCCCATGGACTTTCCGATCCAGTTCTTCTGCGACACCTTGACGCGCTCAATATAATCCACCCCGCTTAGACCCTCAATTAATTTGTCCGCATACTCCGTAATTTTTAACATCCACTCGCTCTTTACCTTGCGGACAACCGGAGCTCCGCAGCGCTCACAGACTCCGTTTACCACCTCTTCGTTTGCAAGTCCAACCTTACAGGAGGTACACCAGTTAATCGGCATCTCTTTTTTGTAAGCCAGTCCCGCCTTAAATAATTTCAGGAAAATCCACTGCGTCCATTTATAATAATTCGGATCCGTCGTATTAATTTCTCTGTCCCAGTCAAACGAATAGCCAAGAGACTTCAACTGCTCTTTAAATCTCTGCACGTTATTGTTTGTCACAATTTTCGGATGAATCTTATTCTTGATCGCATAATTTTCCGTCGGAAGGCCGAACGCGTCCCACCCCATCGGATATAAAACATTATATCCCTGCATTCTTCTCTTTCTCGCGACAATATCCAGAGCCGTATACGGCCTTGGATGCCCCACATGAAGCCCCTGCCCGGACGGATACGGAAATTCTACCAGCGCATAAAACTTCGGTTTGGAATAATCCGTCCCCGCAGCGAACGCCTTTTCATCGTCCCAGATCTTCTGCCACTTTTTTTCGATTGCTTTTGGATTGTAAGTATTGCTCATAATATAAAACTCCTTTTCTTAATAAAAACGCCCTCCCGTCTCAAACAATGAGACGAAAGGGCTAAACTTCCGCGGTACCACTCAACTTCCGGTTCTACCGGCGCTCAATTATCTGTAACGGGATATCCCGTCATCTGCTACACACATAACCAGCTTCGCAGATGAAACTCCAAGGCGAGTTGGGAATCTTTGTCTGCCGTCTCACACCAACCGACGGCTCTCTGAAAAACTCCGATTCTTACTGCTCCTCTTCTCTGTCTTTATCGGTTAAATTTATATTTCTAATCAAACTGCCGTCTTTAATATTTGACAATCTTGACCTTCTTACTCACTCCGCTCTTTCGCAGCTTCTTCTTATATGCAGAAAGCTTCTTCTTCGGCACCTTAATCTTAACCGAAGCTTTAATTCCTTTAAAGGCGTTCTTACTGATGGATTTAAGATTCGTCGACTGAATGATAATGGTTTTCAGTTTCTTGCATTTCTTAACGGCAATTTTTTTAATCTTTGTTACCTTATATTGTTTTCCGTTAACCCGGATCGTTTTCGGAATCTTTATTTGTTTTGCTTTACTGTCAGTCGTTCCTGCATAAGCAACAGTATTTCCATCTATTATCTCATACAGCGCCTTCTTAACCTTCACCGTCTTATTTTCTGCCGGAGCCGACGGTTTTTCGCTCGGCTTCTCGCTTGGCTTTTCACTCGGCTTTTCGCTCGGCTTCTCGCTTGGTTTTTCACTCGGCGTTTCGCTTGGCTTCTCGCTCGGTGTCTCGCTTGGCTTCTCACTCGGTGTTTCGCTTGGTATCTCGCTCGGCGTCTCACTCGGCGTTTCACTTGGCTTTTCGCTTGGTATCTCACTCGGTGTTTCGCTTGGTATCTCGCTCGGTGTTTCGCTTGGTATCTCGCTCGGTGTTTCACTCGGCGTTTCGCTTGGTGTTTCACTTGGTATCTCGCTCGGTGTTTCACTTGGCGTTTCGCTTGGCTTCTCACTCGGCGTTTCGCTTGGTATCTCACTCGGCGTTTCGCTTGGTATCTCGCTCGGTGTTTCACTTGGTATCTCGCTCGGTGTCTCACTTGGCGTCTCGCTCGGCGTTTCGCTTGGTGTCTCACTCGGCGTTTCGCTTGGTATCTCGCTCGGTGTTTCACTCGGCGTTTCGCTTGGTGTCTCACTTGGCGTCTCGCTCGGCATTTCGCCCGAGGTCACCGACTGAATATTATTCTGATTCGCGTAGGTATACGCATAAGAATTTTCTTCACAGTAAATTTTCAGATTGATACAATCCTCAAAAGCCCCGTTCCCGATACTCGTCACACTTGACGGAATTTCTATACCCGTCAGATCGCTGCAATAAGCAAATGCATAATCCCCGATACTCGTCACACCTGACGGAATCTTTACGTTCTTCAGGCCAACGCATTCCAGAAATGCGCTTCCTCCGATACTTAACACACTTGACGGAATCTCTATCTTCGTCAGGCTGCTGCATCCCCAAAACGCGTATTCCCCGATGCTTGTCACACTTGACGGAATCTCTATCTTCGCCAGGTTGATACAACCATTAAATGTGTTTTCCCCGATACTCGTAACGCCAAACGGAATCTTTATCTCTGTCAAGCTGCTGCAACCGCTAAATAACGAAGGACCGAAGTCTGTTACTCCCTCCGAAATCTTTAAGTCCTTCAGGTCGCTACAGCCGCTAAACGCATGAGAACCGATGCTCGTCACGCTTGACGGAATCTCTATGCCGGTCAGGCTGCTGCAGTTCTGAAATGCCTGATCCCCGATACGCGTTAATCCGGACGGATTTCCTACGCTCGTCATATTACTGCACTGAAAAAAAGCCATAAACCCGATGCTCTTCACACTCGACGGAATGTCTGCGTCCGTCAGGGCGCTGCATCCCCAAAATGCATGATCTCCGATGCCCGTTATTCCGTCTTCAATCACAACTTTTTTGATGTCTTTTCTCTCAAAAAACGCCTGTGCCGCAATTTCCCCGTCTCCTGACAAGACCAATGTCCCCTCGCCATCCAGCGTATACGTTACGCCGTTCCCGCAGCTTCCGCTGTCCACCTCCGACAGCTGCGCAATGTCGCTTCCCGCCGCCTGCGTTTCGAACGCGCCTGTCTCCGCGGCATACATAGACGCCGGTATTTCTCCGACCGCAACGATCGCAGCGAGTACCGCTGCAACAATTTTTTTCCTCATTATATATCCCTCTCCCTATGTTTTTTCTGAGAAGCCGATACCGCTTAAAACCCCCATTTGATTTACGCTATAACGTAGCATAAAAAAGCCGATAACGCATCTCCACGTGAAAAAAGAATAGCATAGCAGGCCAGGAATGGCAATATAAAAATAATAAATTGTAAAAAAAAGAAACTATCGAGCCTAAAATATTACCAATCAATACAAATCCAATAATTTTTTATAATCCTTAATAACATTAAGCCAATTTTTTCTCTCACTTTCATTCAACGTCACTTCAAAATACGATGCTCCCAAACCTTTTACCCTTACCGAAACATTCTTATTTTTTAAAACCGTAATCAGTCTATCCAGTTTTTTATTGTTAACTTTTTTATTTCCCGAAAAAGTTACTCTCCAGTCTACCGTACGCTTGATTACATTGTCGCTGCCGATCTCTGAAGATTCTCTTCCGTAATCAAGCGGAAATGAGATTCTGCGATTATTCGTATATATCAGAATGTCGCTTACGCCATATCTCCCAAAACTGTATGAAAGCAAATAATGCTTGCCTATTATCTGCAGTTTTACATTTGCCGTCTTTCCCTTTTTTTGTATATCAATAGAAGGATACAAATAACCGAGTGTTCCATATAAATCGGAATAAATATGAGATTGATCCTCATATAAAATTCCCACCCCGTTCAGCCTCGAATGACTCCCTGTTTTTATATTGGCAAACTTTGTATGCTTTTTCGCATACTTTCTGCCTTTTTTGACCACTTCTTTGTATGTAGGATCCCTTCCCCAGACGGTAACGGCGCAAGTGAATTTCTTCTTTCCAACGGTGGCCGTAATCGTTGTGTTTCCCCTTCTTTTCGCCGTTATTTTTCCGTTTTGACTTACGGAGGCGACGGCGGGATTTTTCGACTTCCATTTTACAGAATATTTCACATCTGTCGGATTGCACGTTATCCGCAGCTGCTCTTTTGCTCCCTTTTCCAACTTTAACTTTTCCGCGCTGATTGAATATTCCGGATTTTGGTAACTTGGTATATATTTCGAGTATAAATTTACATTTATATACGAATATGATTCTACACAACTGATCTTTGCATAATATGTTCCCTTCTTTAAATCAACCGTATAAACAACGTCATGATAAAACACATCCGTTTCGGCAGAATAATAAACGTTGCCGGCGCCATCTACAATTTTCAATTGAAATTTACCGTCGCTATAAAAACCGTCATCTACGCTTTCATAACCAACATATTCTATTTTTACGGTACTGTCGTATTCCAGAGTAAACGGAATCGTATTGGAATCACCTATTTGTAATGACGAATCCAGCCATCCGTCAATATATTCATACTCAAATTTTGCCTCCGCGCATACCGGCCTTAAAAGTCCCGCAAATAACATTGTAAGCATACAGATCCTTACAATCTGCTTTTTCATTTTTTCCATAGCAATCTCCCTTCCTGCGGCTGCTCTTTCCGCGTCTATTTCACAATGGAATCCGTTTCTATGGTCAAGATCTTATCAATCGGGGCGATACTCCTTCCCCTGCCGTCCGTCCCCTCAAAATATTTTCTGCTTGCCGATTCGAACAATACGTATATCTTTTCATTCCAACAGAAAATCTCTTCCGAACAGGGCGGCATCTCCACTTTCACCATCGGCTTACCCGGTGAACGGTTCAATGCATCTACATGGTCATAAACCTTTAAATAGGATGATTTTTCTCTCCCGT
Organism: uncultured Roseburia sp.; assembly: GCA_947383215.1. Taxonomy (GTDB): domain Bacteria; phylum Bacillota; class Clostridia; order Lachnospirales; family Lachnospiraceae; genus Roseburia_C. The sequence continues at coordinate 1,499 of CANDCP010000016.1, read as the reverse complement.
AAGACGTGCTGAGATAAACGTTTCCTCCCTCGTCAAACGCAATGCCCTGTACCTTTTCCGGTATCCGATAACGATCGACCTTTTTTAATTTGTTATCTCGGTATTCATAAGAAATCATCACCGATTTAAAGTAAGAATTATGAGTCGCCACCCAGAGCAGGCCGTCATATGCCGCCACACAAGACGGCATATTTGACACCCTGTACTCTTCAAACAGACCTGTGACGTCTACAAAAGCTTTCGGCTTATTCTTTGCAACTTTTTTTATATACTCATAGGAAATCCGTTCCAACGCCCTGGAATCCGAATGGCAGATCCAGACATTTGTCCCGTCGTAAGTAAGCCCTCCCAGATGGCTGTTCTTTTTCATGCCAAGAGTTGCGAGATATTCTCCTGTCCGCTTATCAAATACATACAGGGAGCCAAGGCTCTCCTCGTCGTCCGTACAGTACGCCGTAATCAGAAAATAATCGTCTGTCAGGCAGATTCCCTGCGGGCACTGTCCGTAGGTAGAAATCAAATTGTCCATATAATCCTGCTCTCTGGTCGAGGGCATTCCCGGGATCTCAATATTATTTACAAATCCATAGCTGCAATTTTTTAATTCTCTGTCACTGCCGCTTAACATCGACGAAGTATGATACGAATACATCTGCACGTTATAGGATGAATCAATGCATCTGGTCCATTTGGCATACAAAATGATATCGCCGTATCGGTCGTCTTCAATGACGCTGATCTTGTTCTTATAGCTGCTCTCCATATACCAGCCAGCAAAATTATACCCCGGCTTGCTTGGAATCGGCAGCCTGACCGGCAGCTCATCCTCCGTATATGTGTGAAATGTAAGCGCGCCCTCCGTTCCGCCGTTTAAAAAATACGTAACGGTATAGACCTCTTTTTTTTCATTGCTCAGCCGAAAGCCGTCGTCATAAAAAAGCTGACAGCCAAAAGAGGAGAAAGCATCCGACGATAATTCGGCTTTTACAAACTGCGGATCTTCAAACAATAACGCAATAACCAAAATGATTGCCGACAACGCTCTTCTCTTCTTCATACTATCAGCTCCTTTCCGTTTTCTTAGGTATTAATTTCGGGAGATTAAATTTCATCCCCGGTCAGTTTTCCTGCCCTCCTCTCAATCTCGCTTTTCTCAAGCTCCGGCGGCGCCTGCTCATACCGCGCAAATTCATAAGAAAAGTCTCCGCCTCCTCCCGTCATGGAACGAAGCACATTATTATATCCGAATAACTCCATATAAGGAATCTCCGCCAAAATCTCGGTTCTCATATTTTCAATCGGATTCATCCCCATTACTCTGGCGCGCCGTTTATTTAAATCTCCCATGATATCGCCGGTATATGTATCCTCAACGATAATCTTCATACTTGCGATCGGCTCTAAGAGCACCGGCGACGCCTCCATAAATCCCTTTTTAAACGCCTGCGCAGCCGCGACCTTAAACGCCATCTCCGACGAATCCACCGGATGATAAGAAC
>CANDCP010000015.1 GCA_947383215.1 uncultured Roseburia sp. | reverse complement strand
GCTTTGCGTCACAGGTTTTCACCTGCTTTGCTCATAGATATTAAATTGTTTTATGCTTATAAACATGACTGTATTATAAGCAAGATTTCCGCCATCGTCAATAGCGTAAGTTGCCAATTTTTACAAGTAAAACCAAATTTATTTGTGAGTTATGCATAAAAGAAGGCTGCCGCCCCCGATTTTCAGTCGGTAAGCGACAGCCTCTTTTGCAGAAATATTAGCCCTGCTCAATAGCTCCTGTCGGACAGGCGCCAGCGCAAGTTCCGCAGTCTATACATGTACCAGGATCAATTTCATATTTTCCGTCGCCGGCAGAAATAGCGCCTACCGGGCACTCTCCCTCACATGTTCCACAGCTTACGCATGAATCTGTAATTACATATGCCATTGTATCTTCCTCCTTTATGATCATTCGACAGCTTTTAATTAGCTTAAAAACATTTTAATACAAATATACATAGATTACAAGATAAATCTTGATTTATTACCGATATCGTATTAGACTCATAAATAAGAAATTGGAACATAATTTAGAGGGTGGGCTTATTCATATTTTAAACATATTTGAGAGACAAAAGGAGAATGAATGAAGACAAAAGGAATGAGGCTGCTGCTTGCATTGGGAGTATTTCTTTTCATATTTTTGACGGTTCCCGGAAATAGAAATTCTGTGTATGCGGCAGGAAATTATTACTTGCAGATTAACAAGGGAACGAATGTGGTTACGGTATTTGATAACAGCGGAAAGCCGATTCATGCGTTTTTGTGTTCGACGGGACCGGCAACGCCGATTGGTACATATTATACAAGCGAGAGGCTGCGCTGGCATACCTTATATTTTGAATGTTACGGGCAGTATTGTACCAGGATCACCGGAGATATTTTATTTCATTCGGTGTATTATCTCCAATACGGGGATCCGCAGACACAGTCGTACTCTGCGTTCAACCGTCTGGGAACGATGGCGAGTCACGGGTGCGTTCGGCTTACGGTGGCGGATGCGAAGTGGATTTACGATAATTGTCCGCTGCGCACAAAGGTTGTCATTATAAATGGGAGCGCGGCCAATGATCCGTTAGGCAAGCCGGCGGCGATCAAGGTGGACGCAAAGAAAATCATGGGATGGGATCCGACCGATCCCGATCCGAGAAATCCCTATGCATCAACCTTTCCTTCTATACATACGCAGGCAAAGACAACAAGGATACGTTATGGGACGACCTTTTCTCCGCTCGCGGGGATAAGCGCAACCGATTCTCTGGGCAACGATATTTCCGGCCAGGTCACATACAGGGGCGCGGTGAATACGAAGCGTCTGGGACAGTATACGTTGGTTTATTATGTGAGGGACGCTCTGGGCAGAACGGCGGAGGCTTCCGTTACGTTTGAGGTTGTCGACATGAAAAAGGCCGTTATCTCGGGAGTAAAGAAGAGGCAGACGAAGGAGTATGCCTCCGTCTTTAAGCTGCGCGCGGGTATTCGGGCGCGGACCGTGGACGGGAAAAATCTGACGAAGAAAATAAAAGTAAAGGTTGTATATCCGGGAAGCAAGAAGGCGCGCACGTTTAAAAAGAAGAAATTGAAATTGTCGAAGCTTGGCACATACAAAATTTATTATTCCGTTACGAATCCGAATAATCAAAAGGTGACAAAGAAGACGGTCCGGATTACGGTAAAAGATACAAAGAAACCAAAATTAACCGGTATATCGCCGGCGAAAACGGTGGAATATAATAGTACGCAAAATTTGATGGCGAATCTGAGCGCGAAGCTTGTATCGGGTAAAAATCTGACGAAAAAAATTGCCGTCAGCGTCAGAGAGCCGCAGTCATCCGTTTTTGTACAGCTGAAACTGCCAAACGGTTCCTCGAAGGCCGCGAAGGCATATACATTTACAAAAACCGGGACATATGAAATACAGTATAGCGTCAGCAATCCGTCCAATATGGCGGCGTCTACGGTAAAATCCATGATGGTTTCGGTAGTGGACACAAAGGAGCCGCAGATCCTGATTGCGGAGGATAAGTCGCTGCAGGCTTTTGTGGGAGAAACGTATGACGTATTTTATGGAGTGACGGCGAAACTGATTTCCGGCGCAATTCTTGAGATGGATAAGGTGTCTGCGGTTCTGTTAGAGAAACCGTCCGGGAGTAAGGCGGAGATTATAGAAGGCCAGCTTCTTTTTGATATGGCGGGAGAATATAAGATCGAATATCGCGCCGTAAATCCGGCGTCAAATCTCTGGGCGAAGCCGACGATAATCACGATTGTGGCGGAGGAAAAGGAAGCGGATTCCACGCAGCGGGAAGATGAGACAGAAGCGGTCTCTGCGGAGCAGCCGGCCCTAACGGAGCGGCCGCAGGAGACTGGCGGCGTCACAGAGTGTGAAACGATGCCCCAAATGTAAGAAAGAACGATTGCATAATCGGGAAAATAGGATTATAATATGCAGGATAAATAGAAGGAGGTACAAAAATGGCACAGGTAACAAAGGAAACGATGATAGGAGAGCTGCTTCAGATTGACGAAAATGTTGCGCCGATTCTTTTAAACATAGGCATGCACTGTCTCGGATGTCCGTCGTCCCAGATGGAGACGATCGAGGAGGCCGCAATGGTGCATGGAATAGATGCGGATGCGTTAGTGACACAGATTAACGATTTTTTGAGTCAGTCGGCAAAATAGTAAGAATAGAGGGCAAGGCACAGGGATTCCGCATGGCGGGATCCCTGTTTTTGTTCGGTTATAAGAAAGACTTTGGCGCTGTGAAGCACGGGGGCCGACGGCTTTCCTGAAATAGCAAATACCGTTCCGGCGTCAATTCTCCGACAAATCTTCCCAGTGATTGCGAAAGTGTTTGTTGCGGTATTTATGCGGAGTTGTGCCGATATATTTTTGAAATACCTGGATAAAATGACTTTGCGAGGAAAAAGATAAATAATTGGCAATATCGGCGATGGAATAATCCGAGTAGGACAACAGGTTTTTCGCCTGATCAAGTTTTTTTAGCGCGATATATTTGCTTATGGGCATGCCGATTTCTTTGCAAAAGATTTTGGAGAGGTAATTTTCTGAAAGGTTGGCATATTCCGCAAGCTGCTTTAAGGTAATCCGTGTGTGTAAATGGCTGTATATATAATCCATACACAATACGACGGGTTTGGAGAGCTTTTCGTTCTTTTTTAAAATATGCATTTTATTACAATAGTCAAAACACATTGTATTGTGCAGGGTGGCAATTTCAGAAATTGACGAGCATTTATCCATTTTCTGTATGTAAAAGTCGCTCAGATTGTATGCTTTTTCCAGCTCCATTCCGTTCATCACGCAGTATCGTGTGATCAGTGCGGTTGCAACGACAAAGTGATAACGAATATTTTGCAGTTTGTTTTCCGATAAAATTCCCTTTCCTTCGGGATTTATGAAGGATTCATTATTGTGGTGTCGTCTGACATAGTCAAGGTTTCCCTCGGCGATAGCTGTGTACTCGTTAAACTCTCTTTCAATTGGTATGTGGGAGAGAAGCAATTCATGGTTTATGAACTCGCTTTTATACCATTCTTTCGATAGCTCCATTTTGTCACCCCTTAGACTTTTTTTCATAATAGCATGAATATTGGCCGATGACAATGTCAGTTTCCCCTCAAATGGCATATGAATTTGATATTTAAGATAGTATTTTGATATCTATTGGAGCATAATGGAAATATAATAAGACCATAAAAAATAAAGGAGGAAGGTTCAATGAAGGAGAAAGGTTTGAGGCGGAGGCTTTGCAGACGCGCAGGCGCGCTGTTTTTGGCGTTTGCCGTATTTGTAACTGCCGCACCGGTTTTGGCGGACGCGGAGGAGAGCGCGGCGATTCGTTTACTGGAAGATAATTCGGTTCAAAAAGGAACGGTGATTAAAAATCCGGACGCCGACGATTATATCGTAGATTTCCCGTTTGTCAACAATGAGATCGGCGATAAGGACGCGGTAAATCAGGAGTTAGCCAAGGGAGGTTTTGTGGCTCTGGAAGTTGGCGTGACCGTGGATTCTTTTGTGAGCACGGGGGGCGCGACGCCTCAGGTCGTTATCTATGCGATGAATTTTGAGGACCAGAGCAGTTGGAAGCAGGCGCATTTTAATTTGTCAGAGGCCGGCGACTCCTGCAGCCTGCAGCTGGATCTTAGAAATTATGAGAGGCTCGATCTTTTGGGGGTCAGGATTGTCGGCTGCGATGTGGGGACTGAGGTCGCATATACGATCAATTACGCCAGAATTTCCAGAAAGAACGCCGCGGAGGAGGATGGAGACGCCATTGCGACTCTGGTAGACCCGCAGACACAGAGAACCGGAACGATGGAAGCCAATCCGTACGGAGACGATATTATCTGGAATGAGCGTTTTGATATACCGCATAAATTGAAATTCGGGCTTGAGGGCTTCCGGTCATTGGAGCTTTGCGTGGGGGTTACGGTAACATCATACTCGGCGAAAGAGGCCTCGGATGAAGACGGGCCGGTGGCGCTTATTTATGCGATGGACGATCAGTACGGAAATTGGAAGCAGGAGCAGGTCGCGCTTTCAGAAACGCCGCAGACAATAGAGCTGAAGCTGGATTTATCCGGGTATAAATTCCTCGGAGAGTTCGGGCTTAGGTTTGTCGGCTGCGACCTTGGAAGCAGTATTACATATACCATCAATTATGCGAAGGTGACGGGGGAGGGAGAATCCGCGTCCGACGCAGAGAAAATAGCGCTGAATTATCCTCTGACCGGAAAAACAAAAGAGATTCCGTTTTCCGATACGCCGGTAGGGCAGCACGGGAAGCTGTCGGTTGCTCCGGTTTCCGGTTATTCTGCGCCGACAATTGTGGATAAAAACGGTAAGCCATATCAGCTGCGGGGAGCAAGTTCCCATGGGCTCGCATGGTTTCCGGGGTATATTAACAAAGACGCATACCATAGCCTGCGCGATGAGTGGGGAATGAATCTTGTCCGTATTGCCGTGTATGCGAGGGAGGGCGGTTATACAACCGGAAGCGCTGAGGCGGCAAGGGATGATGCGTTGATTCAAAAAGGCGTAAAGGCGGCGACAGAGCTTGGAATGTATGTAATTATTGACTGGCATGTCTTAAACTACAATCCGAATGAGGATTTGGAAGCGGCCAAAGCGTTTTTTACAAAGTATGTAGAAATGTATGGGGATTACGATAACGTTCTGTTTGAAATTTGTAATGAGCCGACTGGCACGGAGTGGTACGACGGTTCGGAAAATGATCTTTATACTTACTGTAAGGAGATTACTTCGCTGATCCGCGACGGCGGAAGCGACGCGATTGTTTTGTGCGGTACGAATCAGTATTCTTCCGATATTGATAAGGTGGCGGAGAAACCGTTGTCTGAGGATGGTTTTACGAATGTTATGTATTCCTGCCATTTTTACGCGGCTTCACATTACGAAAGCGCGCAAAAGAAGTTGTTAGACGCGCTGGAAGCGGGAGTCCCGGCGTTTGTTACGGAGTACGGAATCTGTACGGCTTCGGGAGACGGAAGATACGACACCGAAAATGCAGATAAATGGCTTGGAATCTGCGATGAGAACAATGTCAGCTATGCTTGCTGGGCGACGAGCAACAGCACGGAGTCGGCTGCGTACTTTGTTTCCACCTGTAATAAGACAGAGGGCGGCTGGCTGGAAGAGGATCTGACCAATACCGGCAGATATCTCGTGAACTATTATCGTCACAAGCTGGAGCACTGCTGGGATTTGGGAAAGGTGACGACAGCGCCGACTGAGACTGCAAACGGTGTAAAGACATACCTGTGCATTATGTGCGGAGAAAGTAAAACAGAGGTTATTCCGGCTACGGGAAAGGGGACAACGCCTGAGAAGAAGAATCCGCAGAAGGGAGATATTATAAAGGACGCAAAGGCGGAATACAAAGTCATTGCGGATAACGCGGTTGAATATGTGGCGCCTGTAAACAAGAAGGCGAAAACGGCGACAATTGCGAAAACGGTAACGATCGACGGAATTACGTATCGGGTAGAGCAGATTGCCAAGAATGCGTTTAAAAACAATAAAAATCTGAAAACGCTTGTGATCGGGGAAAATGTGAAGAGTATCGGGGCGAACGCATTTTTGGGCTGCACAAAGCTGGAGAAGGCGACGATCGGTAAAAACGTTGTAAAAATCGGAGGAAAAGCATTTTACGGCTGCAAAAAATTGAAGAAGATTACCATTCAAACGTCGAAATTAAAGACGACGGGCATCGGGGCAAAAGCGTTTGGCAAGACGCATAAGAAGGCGGTTGTGAAGACGCCGAAAAAAGTTTGGAAAAAATATAAAAAGATGCTGGTTAAGAAAGGTATAAACAAAAGAGCGAAAATCAAGAAATAAGGCTGCGGCCAGAAAACAGGTAAATTAGAACCGCCGGCAATTGCAAAATTGCCGGCGGTATTGCTTTAGATATTTGAGAGCGTTTGGAGCGCACATTCCGGTATGATCGTATCATAGTGCTCCGCCATAAAGGCTTCCGTTGTAGGCAGATATTTCTCCTGATGTGAATATTCGGATAAAATATTGCAAACTTTGTTGAAGGCCTCCGGTGTGTGATGCCCCTTGCGGACAATCAGACAGTATCGGTTAGACGACGGCTTTTTGTACAAAGTGTTGTGATCGTTATAAAAACCTGCCAGAATAGACGAGAGCCGTCCGATTGTATCGAGGTCGTGGAAGACGAACAGTTTCGTAAGCTCAAGAGGAACGTTCTCGGGAGCCTCTTTGGCGGCGGCAAGTTTTTTTCTGGCATTTTTTGAGATTGTCTCATTCAGAGGGACAAAATTTTTTTCCGTATTCTTGGAGGTTTGCGATTTTTGAATCTTTCCAAACAGATCCAAAATATCGTCTGCGCCTTCGGAAATCATCTCCGTGTTGTTCGCGTGATGATCGTCGTAATCTTCGGATGGTTCGGAGAACTTTGAAAAGCGCGTATCCAGTTCTTCCGGATACTCTACCTTTGTAATGATCAGCAAAATCGTATCGGAGGAGAGCGGGATCGCTTCAATCATAAGCGGGATATCCTCTGCCTCGAATCCGAATTCGTAGGATGCCTGCTGCATCATTTCTCGAAAAAGAGATTTGGCTTTTTCCGTACCATAAGCAAGCTCGCTGAGCTTTAATTGTCTATTATCTAAGTCTTCGCGTGTTAACGTACAACGAATCTGGTTATCATTTACCTTCTCTATTTTCATATAATCACTTCCTTACCTTTTCATTCCAGGCGTTTTGTATGAGGTCTGTTTTGCTGAAAATAAGAAACCGCTTTTGGGTACCTTCATTATAAGATAAAGACCATACATTGTAAACGGATAAAATATATTAAAAATTTATAAAAAATCTAAAAAAAGACAAATTATCTTGAAGTTATCTGTAAGTTGTGGTATAAAACTATCAGGAGATGCGTTTCTAATGACGAAGCCGTTTGGAAGGAGTCTATGAGAAACACAGAACAAACAATTTTGTTCGGCAAATACCGGATTCTTTGTCTGCTCGGCCAGGGAGCTGGCGGTCAGGTATATCTCGTCGAACATATGAAATTGAAGACAAATCGCGCGATAAAGAGAATCTCAAAATCACATCCATTGCAGTCTCAATTTCGTCTTGAAGCAAATCTGTTAGAGAACTTATCGCACCCCTCTATTCCCACTGTTTTTGATACAGAGGAAGATGATGAGTATTTCTATATCATAGAGGAATATGTGCAAGGGAATTCTTTACAGGAATATTTGCTTTGTCATGATAATATTTCCCAGGAATACATTATGCAGCTAGGAATCCGATTATGTGATGTTTTTATTTATCTTCACGGTAGAAAACCTTTTCCCATCGTTTATCGGGATTTAAAGCCGGAACACATTATAGTATACGGAAATTCCGTGAAAATAGTCGATTTTGGAATAGCATCTTATATTACCAGTCAGGGAAAAGATTTCCGACAATATGGAACAATCGGATATGCGGCGCCCGAGCAATATGAAGGCGGTATGATATCGCCGTCCTTGGATCTCTACGCGTTAGGGAAGATACTGGAAAAAATGTCAAAAAAGCTGCCGGGATGCAGTTGGCGTTTGGCTCGCATTATCCGCAAAGCTACACAGGAAAATGCTCAAAAAAGATATGTTAGCGCTATGGAATTTAAGAATGCGTTGGAAACAGCGTTTGAGCGCTTGGCTAAGTCATCCGAAAAATCGCGTCTCCCCTATCAAATCGCAGTAGCCGGCGCAAAGCCCGGCATTGGAAGCACCCATATAGCGGTAGCCCTTACTACCTATTTAAATGCAGCCGGAAACGACAGTGTTTTTCGATCGGTATCCGGAGCGGATGTTGTGAAGCTTTTGCTGCGCGGCAGACACGTAAAGGAAGGGCGAAATGAAATCTTTGAAAACGGTTGCTTTAGGGGCGTTATAAAGACGCGGGAGCAGGAGGACGGTGGGATCGGACAGCAGACGGAAGGGACGTGTGTTCTTGATTTTGGCGCCGATCTGGACGGATGCGCCGCGGAAGACGCGGACTGTACGATTCTTGTAATCGGAGGCAGCTTATGGGAAACGGAATGCGCATCGGCGTCTTTTCAAAAACTGAAACATACAAAAAACCTGATTGTTATTTGCAATTATAGTCATAGGCAGATTTGTAAAAAATATGCCGTTTTATTTGACAAAAAGGTTTACTGTTTTCCGTTTGACAAAAATCCTTTTGTTGTGACAGGGAAAAAACGGCGGTTGTTTGAGAAAATGCTGCATGAAAGGAGGTAATGCAAGATTTTTAGGCTGATGGCGGAGGCAAAACCGAAAAGCATTGGAATTACAGGCGCGGCGTCCGGCGTAGGAGTGACGCATTTGGCGGTGACTCTGGCAAATTACAGCGCGGCACATAAAAAAAGAAAAACGGCGGTGATTGAATTAAGCGGGAATCACGCGTTTGAAAAGATGACAGGAACAAGCGAACCCGGCGAGTGGAACCGTGTTGCCTATTATCCGAATGTAAAGCAGTATCATATTGCGGAGATTTTGAGCGGGGATTACGAGGTTGTCATTTTTGATATGGGAAATGCGTATTATCGTGTTCGGACGGAGCTTTTGCGCTGTGATGAGAAGCTGATTGTCGGTTCTCTTGCGCCATGGCGTAAGGCGGAATATGAAAATTTTGTTCTCGAAGAGATGGGAGAGGACAGATGGGTACGAGGCATGATATTTTTGGCACAGTATGGGATGAAAAGAGATAAAAAAGACTTTGTAAAAACTGCCGGAGTGCCGGTCTATAATCTTCCGTTTATTCGGGAACCTGTGAAAGCAGATAAAACCTGCTTTGAGTTTTTGAATGGTTTTTTAGTATAGTATATCACGGATTTACTTCCTTTTTACAAAAAGACAAAGGGGTAGTTTTATGAGAGACGAAAAAAATTGCGAGAGCCTGTTGATCGAATTATCCACAATCGAGAGCCGCGGAATTATCCTTTTTTTAGAGGGAATAAAGAGCAGCCCGGCCTGTGTGGCCAAGGCGGTGGAGGTTCAGGAAGACAGCTCTTATATGAGAGATTATATATTCGAAAAGGGGGTGTTGACAGAGCTGCATTTTGATAAAGTAGAGAATAAGTAGTAAAATCGTATCCGGGGTTCCTGATGCCCGAGAGACGGATTATAAAAATAAGAAGAAAGCCGGCGGCGTCTGCCGCCGGTTTTTCGACGGCAAGAAAGTCTTTTTCTTCTTTTCCTTAACGGAGGGATATGGTATACTCAAACTGACGTTATCACAGCAGAGCAGGGTAGATATTACAGGAGGATAAGGAATTGAAAAACAAAAAGAAATTTATTCCGGTACTGGCAGTGGCACTGTTAATCATTATTGTGATTTTAATTACGCTGGCAGCGCGTGTGATTGAGAAATATATACCGTCTAAGGAAGTGCAGGATATGCGGGAATATTACGGACTTTCGGAAGAGAGCGACGCGGCGATCGTGCTTGACGATCAGGTGCTTGAGATGAACGCAAAGTATTTGAATGGACAGGTTTACATTGACTTTGAGACGGTACATGAATATTTTAACGAGAGATTTTATTGGGACGCAAGAGAGAATCTGCTGCTCTATACGTTGCCGGATGAATTGCTTACCGTAAACGCCGGGAGCAACGAGTATCTGATTGGGAAAAAAGGGAGTTCTGAAAATTATACGATTGTCCGTTTGGACGGGGATACGATGTATATAGCGCTCGGTTTTGTGGAAAAATATACAAATTTGTCATATGAGTTTTTTGAGAATCCGAACCGCGTTGTGATTACCAGCGTATGGGGGGATGTCGAAGGAAGCGTGGCCAAAAAGGCGACGCAGCTTCGCGTAAAGGGCGGAATTAAGAGCCCGATTGTAAAGGAGCTTGAAAAGGGAGAGCCGCTTACGGTTCTTGAAAAGGGGGAAAACTGGACAAAGGCGTCTACCGCGGACGGAATTATCGGATATTTGAAAACAAAGTTTTTGGGAAACGTTGAAAAAGTAGCGCGGGCGCATGAGTTTGAAGAGCCTGTATTTTCCCATATCTCCAGAGATTACACGATACAGATGGCATGGCATCAGGTGACGAGTCAGGAGGCAAATAACACGATTGCGACCGTATTACAGGAAACGAAGGGGATCAATGTAATTTCTCCGACGTGGTTTTATCTGAATGACGACCAGGGGAATATCGCGAGCATTGCAAGCAAAAGTTATGTCGATTACTGCCATCAGAATAACGTTGAGGTGTGGGCGCTTGTCAACAACATTGAGAACAGGGAGGTAAACACCACGGAGGTGTTAAGCAGAACCTCATCCAGGCAGAATTTGGTAAACAAGCTGGTTTCCGCGGCGATAGAGTATGATCTTGACGGACTGAACGTCGATATAGAGGAGCTGGAAAATAAGGCGGGAGAAGGATTTTTGCAGTTTATCCGGGAGTTGTCTTTGAAATGTGCAAACAATGATATTGTTTTGTCGGTAGATAATTATGTACCTACCGATTACACGGCGTTCTATAACAGAGACGAGCAGGCTAATTTTGCGGATTATATTGTGGTAATGGCTTATGACGAGCATTATGCGGGATCGGATGAGGGATCGGTGGCGTCCATAGGATTTGTGGAAGACGGGGTGAAAAATACGCTTAAGGAGGTTCCGGCCGGTCAGATTCTATTAGGCTGTCCGTTCTATACAAGAATTTGGTCGCTGACGCCAAAAGATGAAAATGGCGATTCCGCGGAGTCGGCGGCGGAGGATTATGTTCCGTATGAAGTCGCAAGCGAGGCGGTCGGAATGGATACGGTTCAGAGGCGCATTGCGTTAAACAATGCCGAGCCGGTGTGGTCAAAAGAGGATGGACAGTATTATGCCGAGTATGAAAATGAGGGAATCACTTATAAGGTTTGGGTGGAGGATGCCGGTTCGCTGGAGGAGAAGCTTAAAGTGATGAAGGAAAATCAGCTTGCGGGCGTCTCCTTCTGGAAGCTGGGCTTTGAAACGGACAGCATTTGGGATACGATTATAAAATATACGAATTAGAATGGCTCAAAGCCGCGTAATATTGCGCGGCTTTTTTTCATATTCTGTTAACAGAAAAGTTTGCAAATATGACCGGGGGAAATGCGATATGAATCGAAAGATTGAGCTTGGAATGGGAATAATAATGTTGGCAAGCATATTTTTTCTTGCAAGGGAAGGCGCTGCGGTGGTGAGCGGAAATGTGGCGGCGGGCGAAAAGAAAACGTGTATCGTTGTCGATGCGGGGCACGGGGGGGACGATCCCGGGAAGGTGGGGATCAACGGCGTGCTGGAAAAGGATCTGAATTTACAGATTGCGCAGAGATTGAAAAAGCTTTTGGAGGAGGAAGAGATTGAGGTTGTTCTGACAAGGGAAAGCGACGCCGGATTGTACGACGCGGGAACCGATAATAAGAAGGTTCAGGATATGCGAAGGCGGTGCGACATTATAAAAGAGGCGATGCCTGTATTTACGATCAGCATTCACCAGAACAGCTACCCGCAGGAGGCGATAAGCGGCGCGCAGTGTTTTTATTTTGGACAGTCCGAGGAGGGCAAAGAACTGGCGGAGACCATACAGGAGAGCTTGAAAGAAAGGCTGGATAAGGAAAATCACCGCGCGGCAAAGGCGAATGAGAGCTATTATCTGTTAAAAAAGACGCCGACGCCGACGGTTATTGTCGAGTGCGGTTTTTTGAGTAATTCCAAGGAAGCTTCGCTGCTGATAACAGAAGACTATCAGCAGGAAGTTGCCTGGGCCATTTATATGGGCGTTATGCAGTATCTGAACGGATCTGCCGAAGGCCGTTGAGCCGGCGGATTTACATAATAGAAAAGCGATAAATTGTCCTGGTTTGATATGTTTCCCCGGCCTTTAGGATCACAGACGGGAAATCCGGATGATGGACGGAATCCGGATAATGCTGTGTTTCCAGGCAGACGGAAGAAAACGCAGGATATGCGCAACGGTCTTTTCCCGTGCGATGAATGCTCTGGTTTGGGACGTAGAGCTGCAGCGCCGGCTGGTCCGTCAGACAGGTCATGCGAATGCCGCTGTTTTTTGACTGAAGGATTGCAGCCCGGCGAAATCCGTCGCCGTTTAAGACAAGATTGTGATCGTATGTTCCGGTAATTGCAAGCTGGGAATTTTCGGCATTGATGTCTGCGCCGATCGTTTTAAAGCTACGGAAGTCGAGCGGCGTGTCCGCCACGGGTAAAATCCTGCCGGTCGGTATCTGCGTATTGTCGATTTCCGTAAAGAAGTCGGAGTCGATAGACAGCTCATGATTTAAAACGGTCGGACTGCCGGCTCCGTCTAAATTGAAATAGCCGTGGCTTGTCACGGAGAAAACGGTATCCGCGTCGCAGGAAGCCTCGTATAGAATGGAAAGCTCGTTGCAGTCTGACCAGCCGTATGTCACGGAGACATTCAGATTACCGGGATACCCTTCCTCTCCGTCGGGAGAAAGCCTGGAAAAAACAACCGTATCGCCGGATATTTTTCCGTCCCAAATGCGCCGGCCAAAACCTGTCGGGCCTCCGTGAAGATGATTTGGGCCGTTGTTCCGGGAAAGCGTATACGTCTTTCCGTTTAAAGTAAACCGGCCGTTTGCAATGCGGTTGGCGCAGCGGCCGGCCACAACGCCGAGCGAGGCGTCGTCGTTAAGATATTCGTTTAGATCAGAGAGTTCCAGACAGACGTTCGTCATCTGCCCGCGCCTGTCGGGAACCGTTATCTGCATAAGGCGGCATCCGTAGTCGGATACCGTTACAGAGGCTTTGGATTCGTTTTCTATGCGGTACCGGGAAACGGACGCGCCCTGCGCGGTTGTACCGTATGTGCTTTTGGATATTTTCATATTCATCTCTCCCTTCCGGACGTTATTTTTTTGATTATGACATAATCGCAGAAATATGACAAGCAGATTGCCATATTTCCGTTGTTGTTGGGTAAAATAAGAAGGGGAAAACGTAAAAAAATATTGTTAAATAAGGAAAAAGCTGTATAATAAGCGCCGCGCGGCTTGCTCATATATAGTGAACGTGTTATAATATTGCACATGGATACAAAAATAGAGAAGATAAGGAATTGTCTGCTGGATGCAGAGAAAATACGGACCGCCGGGGCGATCATTCGTGCCGGCGGTCTGGTGGCGTTTCCGACAGAAACCGTGTATGGGCTTGGAGCGGATGCATTGAACGCCTGCGCCGCAAGAAAAATTTATGAGGCGAAGGGGCGTCCGTCGGATAATCCGCTGATCGTGCACATTGCAAGGTTTTCGGATTTGGAGAGGCTTTCGGCTGCGCTTCCGTCGTCCGCGAAGCGGTTAAGCGAGGCGTTTTGGCCGGGGCCGCTTACAATAATTGTACAAAAAAATGAGATTGTACCGTATGAGACGACGGGCGGAATGGACACGGTTGCGGTTCGTATGCCCAATCATCCGGTTGCGCTTGCGCTGATTCGGGAAAGCGGGGGTTTTGTGGCCGCGCCGAGCGCAAATTCATCCGGCCGGCCAAGCCCCACATTGGCGGGGCATGTGGCGGATGATTTGGATGGCAGGATTTCTATGATATTGGACGGCGGGCAGGTGGGAATCGGTATTGAGTCTACAATTATAGATTTGACGGAGGAGATACCGACGATACTCCGCCCCGGTTACATTACGCGCGAGATGCTGCAGGAGGTTATCGGCGAGGTGCGGATCGATCCGGGTATTCTTGCGTCTGATTGTACAAAAAAGCCGAAAGCACCCGGGATGAAATATAAGCATTATGCGCCGAGGGCCGAGCTGATCCTCGTTGAAGGGGAAGAGGAGCGGGTCGTCTCCAAAATTAACGAGCTTTCGGGACAAGCGTTTTGCGACGGAAAGCGCGTGGGCGTGATCGGCACGGATGAGACCTGCGCGCGCTATCAGGCGCACGTAGTTATCAGTATTGGCGTAAGAAGCGACGAGGAGGCAATTGCAAGGCGCCTTTATAAAGTGTTGCGGGAGTTTGACGAGATGGATATTGATATTATTTATTCGGAAAGCTTTGCAACGCCGAACATTGGTCAGGCAATTATGAATCGGCTGCTGAAGGCTGCCGGGTATCAGCTGATTCGTGTTTAGAGACAACCCCTGCATCGGGCGGCGGAAGTTTAAAACAGAGGAGATTTTTATGAAGCCTTTTAAACGAATTGTATTTGTGGCGGAGAGCGGAACGAGCCGCGCGCCTATGGCGGCTGGCATTCTGGGGGAGTGTGCGTTGAAAAATAAAGTGGAAATTGTAACGAGGGGCCTGGTGGCGCTATTTCCGGAGCCGTTGAATCAAAAGGCGGAGGCCGTTATGATAAGCAATGGCATTAATCTGGAAGGCTTTATGTCGAGTCAGGTATGCGATGATGATTTTGATGACGATACGCTGGTTTTGACGATGGAGGCGCGACAGCGTCAGAAAATTTTGGAGAGCTTTCCCCATGCCAGACCCGAAAATGTGCAGGTGCTGACAGAGCTTGTGGGGGACGAGCTGGAGATTATCGATCCGTATGGAGGAACCCTTCAGGCGTACGGACTTTGTTACGAGACGTTGAACAAGTCAATAAAAAAGCTGGTGAAGCTGTTAAATGAAGGGGAATAGCGGAGGGATGGTATTATATGAGCGAAAAACGAACAGACTATATCAGTTGGGATGAGTATTTTATGGGAGTGGCAATGTTATCTGGGATGCGTTCGAAAGATCCCAGTACACAGGTCGGGGCCTGTATTGTCAGCGAAGATCATAAAATATTATCAATGGGCTATAACGGATTCCCCAAGGGGTGTTCGGATGATGAATTTCCCTGGAACAGGGAGGGAGACCCGCTTGAAAATAAATATTTTTATACGACGCACAGCGAGTTGAACGCGATTTTAAATTACCGTGGGGGAAGCCTGGAGGGAGCGAAGCTGTATGTCACGCTGTTTCCGTGCAATGAGTGCGCCAAAGCGATTATTCAGGCGGGAATAAAGACGATTGTCTATGCGAACGACAAGTATGGCAATACCCAGAGGGTGATTGCGTCTAAACGTATGCTGAATGCGGCCGGCGTCCGCTATTATGAATATACGTCTACCGGCAGAAAAATAGAGATGGAGTTGTAGAGCGCGGCGGGGTCGCCGCGGTTGTGGAATATCCATATAAATATTATGAAATGCATATTTATTATAGACAATTTTCCTGAAAATGGTATAATCAGAGTGAACTGTTTTTGACACAGGGTATGGCGGAAAATTGTCGTAAAAGCGGAAAGGAGTCACAGTTGAAGGACAACCGAAACGTCTATGAATCGTTGGTTCTGATTATGCAGTTCGGAATCAATATGATTGTTCCGATCGTTATGTGCACGGCATTCGGCGTGTGGGTGGGAGGAAAGACGGGATGGAAATTTCTGGCGGTTCCGCTTTTTCTTATTGGCGCGCTTGCGGGGATGCGCAATTGTTATATGATTGTAAAACGTATGATAGACAGGGAGAAGAGCAAGGAGGGCAGTCGTGAGATTGCCTCAAGCATTGCGGCGCAGGCGAAGAGGGAAGATAGAAGAAATGTTAAAAAGAATTAATGCTGTGTTGCCGGAGCTGATATCTGGCATTGTATTTTTCGGCGTTGTGGTTTGGCTCGCGGGAGTATGGTTTTCCGGAGACCCGGTCAGATATACCAGCGGGTTGTGGATCGGAATTGCGCTTGCGGCCGGGATGGCGATACACATGGCGGTGACGCTGAGCGATGCGGCGGATATCGCCTCAGAGGGCGCGGCGCGCCGGAAGGTGATTTTTCATTCGATCATAAGGTATCTGGCGGTTGTAGTCGTCTTTTTCGCGACGGCATATTTTAAACTGGGAAATTTAATTACACTTTTTATCGGCGTAATGGGGTTAAAGGCGGGAGCTTACCTGCAGCCTCTTACACATAAAGTTATTTTGAAGCTGACAGGGAGAGGCAGCGCTCCTTCTGACGGTGAGAAATAATAATTTAAATGAAGGAGGTGGAAGTGTGAATAACGCAATTTTATTGTCATCCGGTGCAGACGATATAGACTTTATGATACACGGGCTGTTTTCCTACGAGTTGTTTGGTCAGACGGTATGGATTACGACATCCCACGTGTGTATCCTGATTGTTATGCTGACGATGATTGTTTTTGCATTTGTCGCAAACCGCAGGTTAAAGCGCGCAAAACAAGTCCCGGATACGTTTCAAAATATCACAGAGCTGATTGTTGAGAAGCTGGATGGCGTCGTTGCCGGCGTTATGGGAAAGAATGCGCCAAAGCTGGTGAACTATATCAGTACGATATTTATCTTCATATTGATGAGCAATATTTCCGGCTTGTTCGGGCTTCGTCCGCCGACAGCGGATTACGGTACGACTCTGGCGCTTGGCCTGATAACCTTTTTTCTGATTCATATCAATCAATTCCGTTATCAGAAGCCGAAGCAAATATGGAGAGACATGTGTTCTCCGTTGCCGCCGTGGCTGCCGATCTGGTTTCCGATTAATCTGATCAGTGAAATCGCGGTGCCGATTTCGCTATCGTTGCGTTTGTTTGCAAATGTACTGTCGGGAACGGTAATGATTGCATTGGTATACGGACTGTTGTCTAAGATTGCAGTGGTCTGGCCGGCGGCGCTTCATGTGTATTTTGATTTGTTTTCAGGCGCAATTCAGACATATGTATTTTGTATGTTAACGATGACATACGTAAATCAGGCTATGGATGCCGAAGAATAAGAATAAAAATTTAAGGAGGACTTCATTATGGGAATCACAGGAGAAGATTTAATTTTAGCATGTTCAGCAATTGGCGCCGGACTTGCCGTTATCGCAGGTATCGGACCTGGTATTGGACAGGGTATCGCGGCAGGCCATGCGGCGGCGGCGGTAGGACGCAACCCTGGCGCAAGAGGTGAAATTATGTCGACCATGCTTTTGGGACAGGCTGTCGCCGAGACGACGGGTCTTTACGGTTTGTTGGTGGCCATGCTTTTGCTTTTCGTAAAACCGCTTGTATAAAAGCGAACCATAAAAACGGGAAGAAAGGAGGCAGGCTGGGCAGCGATGGAGTATTTATTTAATCTTAATTTTCAGTTATTACATGATGCAGTGATACTGGCGATTTCTGTATTTGTATTATTTCTGGTTATGTCGCGTCTACTGTTTAATCCGGTTCGTAAGATGTTAAAGGACCGACAGGATAAGATTAAAAATGACATGGATACTGCGGTTGCAGACAAAAAGGATGCGGCGGCGTTAAAAAAGCAGTATGATGAAAAGCTGAAAAATATTGATAAAGAAGCGGAGGCTATTTTAAGCGAAGCGCGGAAAAAGGCCTTAAAAAATGAAACTCGCATTATAGATGAAGCGAAAGAAGAAGCGGTCCGCATTATCGGGCGCGCAAGGGAAGAAGCGGAGTTGGAGAAGAAACGCGCGATGGATGATATGAAGCAGGAAATGATTGCAATTGCATCCATGATGGCGGGAAAAGTAGTTGCAGCCTCTATTGATACAACGATACAAGACGCATTGGTAGAAGAGACATTGAAGGAAATGGGTGATGTGGCATGGCGAAGCTAGTATCAAAAACATATGGCGATGCATTGTTTGAGGTTGCAAGGGAAGCGGATCAGATTGCGGATTTTTATGAGGAGGCGAAAGGAATTCTCAGGGTTCTGAAGGAGAATGAGGAGATAATCCGGCTTATGACTCATCCGCAGATTGCCAAAGAAGATAAACTGGCAAGCCTGGAAGAAATTTTTTCCGGCAGGGTTTCCGCAGAGATGGTAGGGCTTATGAGAATGATTGCGAAAAAGGATCATTTTGGCGAAGTCCGGGATGTGTTTGTTTATTTTATGAATGTGGTAAAAGAATACAGACATATCGGGACGGTTTATGTGACGTCCGCAATGGATTTGTCGGATGCGCAGAAGTCGGCCATAGAAAAGAAGCTTCTTGAGACAACAGAGTATGTGGAATTTGAAATGCATTATAAGACGGCTCCTTCGTTAATCGGGGGCCTGGTAATCCGTATAGGCGACAGGGTGGTTGACAGCAGTATTCGAACAAAGCTGAATACACTGTCGAGCGAATTAATGAAAATACAGTTGAAAGTAGGTGAGTGCGCTTCATGAATTTAAGACCAGAGGAAATAAGTTCCGTCATTAAAGAGCAGATAAAAAGATATGCGGCGCAGCTGGAAGTGGCGGATGTCGGTACCGTAATACAGGTTGCCGACGGTATTGCGCGTATCCATGGCCTTGAGAATGCGATGCAGGGAGAGCTTTTGGAGTTTCCCGGTGAAGTATATGGAATGGTATTGAACTTGGAGGAGGATAATGTCGGCGCCGTACTGCTCGGCGATCAGAAAAATATCAGCGAGGGAGATACCGTAAAAACTACCGGGCGCGTGGTGGAGGTTCCGGTGGGCGACGCTTTGCTTGGCCGCGTTGTCAATGCGCTGGGCCAGCCGATTGACGGCAAGGGACCGGTTCAGACAGGGAAGTACCGGCAGATTGAGAGAGTGGCGTCCGGAGTTATATCCAGGAAGTCGGTAGATACGCCGTTGCAGACAGGAATCAAAGCGATAGATTCCATGGTTCCGATCGGCAGGGGACAGCGCGAGCTGATTATCGGCGACAAGCAGACCGGTAAGACGGCGCTTGCGATTGATACGATTATCAACCAGAAGGGACAGGGCGTGAAATGTATTTACGTTGCGATCGGACAGAAAGCTTCCACAGTTGCGTCTCTCGTAAAGACATTGGAAGAGTTCGGAGCGATGGCGTACACCACGGTTGTGGTGTCTACGGCGAGTGAGCTTGCGCCGCTGCAGTATATTGCTCCGTATTCGGGATGCGCAATGGGCGAAGAGTGGATGGAGAGCGGAGAGGATGTGCTGATTATTTATGATGACCTGAGTAAGCATGCGACCGCGTACCGTACGCTTTCCTTACTGTTAAAACGTCCGCCTGGACGTGAAGCGTACCCTGGCGATGTCTTTTATTTGCATTCCAGACTGTTAGAGCGCGCGGCGAAGCTCTCCGATAAGCTTGGCGGAGGATCGTTGACGGCGCTTCCGATTATAGAGACGCAGGCCGGAGATGTCTCGGCATACATTCCGACAAACGTAATTTCTATTACGGACGGCCAGATTTATCTGGAGACAGACATGTTCAACGCCGGTTTTCGTCCGGCAATTAACGCGGGATTATCAGTTTCCCGAGTGGGCGGCGCGGCTCAGATCAAGGCGATTAAGAAGATTGCGGCGCCGATCCGTGTGGAACTGGCGCAGTACCGTGAGCTTGCGGCATTCTCGCAGTTCGGATCTGAGCTGGATGCGGATACGACAGAAAAGCTGGCGCAGGGCGAGCGGATAAAAGAAATCTTAAAGCAGCCGCAATATCAGCCGATGGCGGTAGAGAAGCAGGTTGCTATTATTTATGCCGCGACAAAGAAATATTTGTTGGACATTGAAGTAGATGATATTCTTCGTTTTGAGGGCGAGCTGTTTGAATTTATTGACACAAAGTATCCGGAGATTTTTGAGGCGATTCGTCAGACAAAGCAGCTTGAGGAGGAGACGGAACAGAAATTAATCAGAGCAATCGAAGAGTGCAAAGCGCAGTTTCGATAAAAAGGCGGTGAAAATTTATGGCTTCCATGAGGGACATTAAGAGACGCAAGGGCAGTATACAAAGTACACAACAAATTACGAAAGCCATGAAGCTTGTTTCGACGGTAAAGCTGCAGAAAGCCAAAACAAGGGCGGAAGAGACAAATGCCTATTTCAATTATATGTATCAGACCGTTCACTCTATGCTTACGCGTTCGGGAAATATCAGCCATCCGTATCTTACGGGCGGCGGCTCAAAGCGGAAGGCGGTTGTGGTGATTACCTCGAACCGCGGGCTTGCCGGGGGATACAATTCGAATATTGTAAAACTGGTAACGGGAAGCGGTCTTTTGAAGGAAAACACGGATATTTACGCCATCGGGCGCAAAGGGCTTGAGGGGCTGGAGCATCGCGGGTATGAAATTAAAATGGACGCTTCCGAGGTGATGGAAGCGCCGGCGTACAAGGATGCCCGGGCAATCTGCGATCAGGTTTTACAGGCGTTTGCAATGGGCGAGGTCGGAGAAATCTATCTGGCGTATACGCATTTCAAAAATACGGTTGTCCATGAGCCGAAGCTTATGAAATTGCTGCCGGTGGAGCTGTCGGATGAAGAACAGCCGGAGCATAACCGTGTCATTATGAATTATGAGCCGACCGAAGAAGAGGCTTTGGATATGATTATACCGAAATATATTACAAGCCTGTTTTACGGCGCTTTGGTTGAGGCTGTGGCGAGTGAGAACGGCGCCAGAATGCAGGCGATGGATTCGGCGACCAGCAATGCGGACGAAATGATTAGCGATTTGACATTAAAATACAACAGAGCCCGTCAGGGTTCGATTACGCAGGAGCTTACGGAGATTATTGCGGGAGCTAATGCGATATCCTGATTTTTCAGGAGAAAGAATAGAAAGGAGTGATAGAAAAAATGGCGGAAACGAATGTGGGCAAAATCACTCAGATTATCGGTGCGGTACTTGATATCAAGTTTACGGAGGGAAATTTACCGGAGATATATGAAGCAATTGATATTTCCCTTAAGGATCATAAAAAGCTTGTTGTGGAGGTGTCCCAGCATTTGGGAGACGATACGGTGCGCTGTATTGCGATGGGGCCGACGGACGGATTGATACGGGGGATGGACGCGGTAGCAACCGGCGCGCCGATCAGCGTTCCGGTAGGCGAGAATACGCTTGGCCGTATGTTTAACGTACTTGGCGACCCGATCGATGAGGCGCAGGCGCCGAAAAATGTTGAGTATATGCCAATTCACAGGAAGGCGCCGGCGTTTGAAGAGCAGGCGACTTCGACGGAAATGCTTGAGACGGGGATAAAGGTTGTAGATCTCTTGTGCCCGTATCAGAAGGGCGGAAAAATCGGTCTGTTTGGCGGCGCAGGAGTTGGAAAGACCGTTTTGATTCAGGAATTGATTCACAATATTGCTACGGAGCACGGCGGATATTCCGTATTTACCGGCGTAGGAGAGCGCACGAGGGAGGGAAATGATCTCTATTACGAGATGAAGGAATCCGGCGTTATCGATAAGACGACGATGGTGTTCGGACAGATGAACGAGCCGCCCGGAGCGCGTATGCGCGTGGGCTTAACCGGACTTACGATGGCAGAGTATTTCCGGGATAAAGGCGGCAAGGATGTGCTTTTATTCATTGATAATATTTTCCGGTTTACGCAGGCAGGCTCCGAGGTGTCGGCTCTGTTAGGGCGTATGCCGTCTGCGGTGGGATATCAGCCTACCTTACAGACTGAGATGGGAGCGCTTCAGGAGCGCATCACGTCTACAAAGAACGGTTCCATCACATCTGTGCAGGCTGTTTATGTGCCTGCCGACGATCTGACAGACCCGGCTCCGGCGACGACGTTTGCCCATCTGGACGCGACGACCGTACTTGACCGCGCAATCGTGGAGCTCGGAATATATCCTGCGGTCGATCCGCTTGGATCCACCTCGCGTATTCTTGACCCGCGTGTGGTTGGGCAGGAGCATTTTGAGGTTGCCAGAGGCGTACAGGAGATTTTGCAGAAGTATAAAGAGCTTCAGGATATTATCGCAATTCTTGGTATGGACGAGCTGTCAGAGGAAGATAAGCTGGTCGTAAGCCGGGCAAGAAAGGTGCAGAGATTCCTTTCACAGCCGTTTTTTGTTGCAACGCAGTTTACCGGACTTGACGGAAAATATGTGCCGATCGCGGAGACAATCCGCGGATTCAAAGAAATCTTAGAGGGTAAGCATGACGATGTTCCGGAAGGTCATTTCCTGAATGCGGGAAGCATCGATGAAGTACGCGCCCGCATGCAGTAAGGGGTGACGGTATGGCAGAGGAGAATAAGATTTTTGATGTGGAAATCATTACGCCGGACCGCGTATTTTTTAGGGGAAAGGCGACAATGATCGAGTTTAACACGGCAGCCGGAGAGATTGGCGTTTATAAGAATCATATTCCGCTGACGACGGTTCTTGCTCCGGGCGTTGTCACAATTACAATGGATGACGGAAAGAAAGAAGCGGCCGTCCATTCGGGGTTTGCCCAGATTCTGCCGGAAAAGACGACGCTTCTTGCGGAGATTGCCGAGTGGCCGGATGAAATTGATCAAAAGCGCGCCGAGGCCGCCTTAGAGCGTGCCAAGGAAAGGCTTGCGCAAAAAACGGAGGACATAGATTATGCCCGCGCGGAGCTTGCGCTGCGCAGAGCGTTGGTTCGGATTGAAGTGAAGCGTTAGACAATATTATAAGTGAGAAGCAAAGACAGGCAATGGGATATGGGATCCCTTGCCTGTTTTGTCTGTGTGAGAGTCATTTACAATTGAAAGAAGTCTTTTATCTGCCGGGCGATGGTTTTCATCAGCCGGCTGCGCGCTTCTACGCTCGCCCAGGCAATGTGCGGCGTAATAAACAGTTTGTTGCTGTCTTTGATATGCAGCAGAGGGCTTTCGGCGCTCATGGGTTCTTCGCTGAGGACGTCCAGGCCGGCCGCGGCAATTTGTCCCTGTTCTAGGGCGTTAGCAAGATCGGCCTCCACAACAATTTGCCCCCTGCCGAGGTTTAAAAATATGGCGCTTCGTTTCATTTTGGAGAAAGCGTTTTGATTCATAAGATTTCTGGTATCAAGAGTGAGCGGCGCATGGACGGAGACAATGTCGGAGCGCGTTAAAAGCGTGTCGAAATCGACGCGGTCGTAACCGGGTTCGTCGTGCGCCCCGGAGGTTGAGTAGTAGATGACGCGGCATCCGAAACCTTTCGCAATATCGGCGACGCGGCGCCCGATATTGCCAAGACCGATGATTCCCCATGTCTTTCCGGAAATTTCATGAAAAACGTTGTCAAAATGAGTAAATGTCTTGTCTTCCACATACCGCTCTTCTTTTACATAATCGTCATAATAGCGAAGTTTTTCCCAGAGATAGAACAGCAGGGCGAAGGTATGCTGGGTTACAGATTCGGTAGAGTAGCCGGCGACATTTTTCCATGCAATGTTTCGGCTTTTGAGATAATCTTTGTCAAGATTATTTGTACCGGTTGCGGTTACGCACACGAGCTTCAGATTTTTGGCGTTTCCGATGGAGGCTTCGTTGATTTCCACTTTATTCAGAATAAGGATATCGGCGTCCGCGGAGCGTAACGCCGCTTCCTCTGTCGTGGAAAAATCGTATTTTGTCACAGTTCCGAGTGTGTCGAAGACGGATAAGTCGATATCGTCCCCGATTGTTTTGGCATCTAAAAACACAATATTCATATTGGCGCTCCTGTATATAACTTTTTATTACGAATTATAGTCAAAATAACGGGTTTGTCAAATACTATTTATAAAAAGTTATAAATTGGAGGAGTATGGATGGCGTTAACGTTTATTTCATGGATGGATATTATCGGGACTTTCGCGTTTGCGGTGTCGGGGGCAATGGTGGCAATCCGAAAAAAGATGGATGTATTCGGCGTTAATATTCTGGCGCTTTTGGCTGCGGTTGGCGGAGGCGCTCTGCGCGATATTTTTATTGGAAGAGTGCCGCCGATGATGTTTCAGAATCCGTTATATACCATAATTGCATTTTTGACGGCGAACGGAGTATTTCTTTTTCTCTATTTGAAAAAGAGCGCGGCGGGGAGGGTGAGCGGAATTTATGAGAAATTGTTGTTTTGGTTTGACACGCTGGGGCTGGGAGCGTTTACGGCGGACGGCGTCTATGCGGCGATGAACGGCAATACGGGTGGAAATTTGTTTTTTGTAACCTTTCTTGGCGTAATTACAGGAGTTGGAGGCGGAGTTTTGAGAGATGTTATGGCAAATGAGACGCCGTATATTTTTGTAAAACATATTTATGCCTGTGCGTCAATAGCCGGGGCCGTCGCTGCAGGGTGGTCCTGGGATTTCCTTGGCGAGCGGGGAGCGATGACGCTTGGATTTGGAATTACAATTGTTATCCGTATCCTGGCGTCGTACCGAAAATGGAATTTGCCTAGTATCTGATTTGCATAAAACAAAAAAAATACAAACAAAGTTTGCTAAAAAGTTGAAAATACAAACAAAGTTTGCTAAAATAGAATCAGAAAGGGGGAGAAAAAATGACGACAGAAGAATTAATCGAATTGGTGGAACAGATTCGCAATCTGCGCGCTGAGGCGCAGACAACGGAAGTAAAGGCGGCTCATTCGGGATATCCAAAGCGTCTTTATGACACGCTGTCCTCATTTTCAAATCAAAATACCGGGGGGACAATTGTGTTTGGCTTGGATGAGAGGCAGCAGTTTAAAGTGGTAGGAGTGTATGACCTGCAAGATCTTATGAAGCATGTGACGGAACAGTGCAGCCAGATGGAACCGCCGGTGCGGGCGGTGTTTACAATGACGCAGTATCAGGGAAAAGCCGTGTGCGCGGCAGAGATACCGGCAGCGCCGCTGTCGGAGAGACCCTGCTATTATATGGGCGCAGGGCGGGTTCGCGGATCTTATATCAGAGTGGGGGACGCGGATCTGCCCATGACAGATTATGAGGTATACAGTTTTGAAGCCTATCGCAGGCATCTTCATGACGACGTAAGAAGCGTGCCCGGCGCGTCTATGGAGTTTATCAATCAGGATTTGTTAGAAGAATATATCAGGGAAAAAAAGAAAGAGCGGCCGCAGTTTGCGGGGTTCAAAAGAACGCAGATGTATGAAATGCTCAATGTCACGAGGGGCGGAGAAATTACCCTTGCCGCGTGGATGTGTTTTGGAATGTTTCCGCAGAGTATGTTTCCGCAGCTGGGCGTTACGGCGGTTGTGGTGCAGGGATATGAAATCGGGGATGTTGCATGGGACGGGGCACGCTTTATAGATAATAAGCGCATAAACGGGACGATCGCGGAACAGGTAGAGGAAACGATTGCTTTCTGCAGAAGAAATATGAAGACGCGCACAATTATTGATTCTGCCACGGGAAAGCGGCGGGATAAGACGGAGTATCCGGTAAACGCTATTCGCGAGGCTGTCTTGAATGCGGTGATCCATCGGGATTACAGCGTTCATACCGAGGGAACGCCGATACAGGTCAACTTTTTTGCCAATCGGCTGGAGATTCATAGTCCGGGAAATTTATACGGACGGTTAACGGTAGAAGATCTTGGCATGGTCAGAGGAGATATCCGCAATCCGACGCTTGCACTGATGGCCGAAAGTATGACAGAGGCAGAAAATCGTTATTCCGGGATACCGACCATTCGGCGGGAGATGGCGGAAAACGGTCTGCCGGAACCTGTGTTTGAGAATAGGCGGAATGAATTTGTTGTAACGCTTTACAACGGAGAGAACGCGAGCCTTGAAAATGGCTCATATGGCGCCTGGGCTTCGGGCGTCGTCGGTATGATTAACGAAAATATTCCGTATTTATCTGCGGAAAACACGCAAAATAAATCTGGATATAATAATATCTATATAGCCAAAGACCGCGTGGCAGAGATGCTGCTGGATTTTTGCAGACAACCCAGAAGCCGTGAGGAAATCACACGTTTTTTAGGAGTAGGGACGCAGTTCTATGTGATTGCAAAATATGTCAAGCCGTTATTGGAGAGCGGAAGACTCAAAATGACGCTTCCGGAGAAACCGAAAAGTAAAAATCAACGATATTATACCGTGTAGAAGAGGTGTGGATTGGAAAACAGTTATAAGTATTTCAAAAACGAAAAATGTAAATATTTTCCTTGTCACAGGGGAATGGAGGGGCAGGAATTTAATTGTCTGTTTTGTTATTGCCCGTTGAACCCGTATAAAGATTGTCCGGGAGAGCCGGTATATAGAAAGCGGGAGGGCGGTTATGAGATAAAGGACTGTACAAACTGCAATTTTCCCCACGAGCCGGAGAATTATGAGGCTATTATTAAGTTTTTGAGTGATAAAATGAAGAATAAAAAATAAATTGTGAAGAGCAGGTAATTTATATAAGAGGAAAGGCGACAATGGAGGAGAGGATAGACTACTTTGACTGTCACGCTGACACGCTGACGGAGATTGTGGAGAACAGGGAATCTCTGTGGCGTAACAAACGCAATCTCGACCTGGAGAGGGTATTTGGTTTTGCAAAAAGGTATACGCAGGTTTTTGCGATCTGGAGGGACAGAAACGAAATGGGGGATAAGCCGGAGGCGGAATTTGCCGCAATCTGTCAAAAGGCGCGCAGGCTGATTGACGCGCAGCGTCAGTATATTGCGCTTTGTCAGAGCGGAGCGGATATGAAAAATGCTCACGCGGCGGGAAAGGCAGCGGCATTTTTCTCTGTTGAGGACATTTCGATTATGGGAAATATGGCGGCAAACATCAAACAGTTCGGATTTACTTTTGCCATGATGAGCTGGAATTACGAAAACAGATATGCCACGGGGGCTGTGTGCGCGCAGGAGCGGGGACTTACCGGAGAGGGAAGGCGGATGGTGAAATGCTTATTAGATCAGAATATTATTATGGACGTATCCCATTTATCGGATGCGGGTGTAGAAGATATTCTGTCAATGACAGACAAACCGATAATTGCATCGCA
Organism: uncultured Roseburia sp.; assembly: GCA_947383215.1. Taxonomy (GTDB): domain Bacteria; phylum Bacillota; class Clostridia; order Lachnospirales; family Lachnospiraceae; genus Roseburia_C. The sequence goes on along the minus strand of CANDCP010000015.1, from coordinate 34,864 downwards.
TTCGAACGTGCGGGCGCTCTGCGATCATCCCCGAAATTTACGGAGGGAACATATATGTGAAATTATAAGAAGAGGGGGTATAATCGGAGTAAATTTTTATCAGCCGTTTATGGGGGAGGGAAGCGGTCTGAAAGATTTGTTGCGCCATATGGACTATATTCTCAATCTTGGCGGGGAAAAGTCGGTTGTTTTGGGCGGCGATTTTGACGGCTGTGAAAATCGATTTATAAAAGGGATAATCGGCGTTGAGTCCATGCCGCATTTGTTGGAGGAGCTAATAAACGCAGGGGTTGAGGAAAAATTATGCCAAAATATAATTTTTGAAAACGGATGCCGATTTTTGGAAAGTATATAAAGGAGATCCGAATCCACGACAAAATACATAAAAATAACATACATGCATATATTAATGCCGTGTCTTATATTTAATCCCTCTTTGCGTTTTTTAGAGGGGCGGAAAGAATCATACATTTGCAGGGACGGAAGATATATGGATGAGTTTACGTTGATTAAACAGGGAACAATTTATAACGGAATAGACGAGATACCGAAGGTCGGAGATGTTCTTATAAAGAATGGAAAAATAGATTTAGTGGCTGATATTGTGGAAGGACGCGTTGTGAATGAGGCTCGTATCATCGATGCGTCCGGGTATCGCGTTTATCCCGGATTTGTTGAGGCGCATTGCCACCTCGGCTTAGACGGTTATACAGGCGGGCTTGCGGAGGAGGACTTTAATGAGCTTAACGATTGCATGACGCCTCAGCTGTCGGCCGTGGACGGAATTAATCCGATGGATATAACATTTGAAATGGCAAGGCGGGCGGGCGTTACGAGCGTCTGTTGCGGGCCGGGCAGCTCGAATGTTTTAGGGGGGACATTTTGCGTCATAAAGACCGTTGGAACGCGGATTGACGATATGATTGTCAAGGAGAAGGCGGCAATGAAATGTGCGTTTGGCGAAAACCCAAAGGCATGCTATAAGGACAGCGAAATTTATTGTCGGATGACCATTGCGGCAAAACTTCGTGAGATGCTGAAACGAGCGATCGAATATGAGGCGCACGGTGAAAAATACGATGCAAAATTGGAAGCCTTATTACCGGTCGTCCGCAAGGAGATTCCATTGAAAGCGCATGTACACCGGGCCGACGATATCTTTACGGCAATTCGGATCGCGAAAGAATTTGATTTAAAACTTACCCTTGATCACTGCACCGAGGGGCATTTAATTGCAGACGAACTTGCGAAAGAGGGGTATTGCGTAGCGGTGGGGCCTTCGTTCGGACACGCTTCCAAAAAGGAATTGGAGAACAAAACCTTTGAGACGCCCGCAATACTTGCGAATGCAGGGTGCAGAGTATCTATTATTACCGATTCCCCGGTCGTACAGGAGCAATATTTAACCTTGTCGGCGGCGCTCGCGATTAAGGCGGGTATGACAGAGCACCAGGCGCTGCAGGCGATCACAAGCAACGCCGCGGCCCATATAGGGGCGGATGACCGCGTGGGGTCGATTGAGGCCGGGAAGGACGCGGATCTTGTTCTTACTAAGGGGAGCCCGTTTGATCCGGAGGCGAAGATCTGTTATACAATTATAGACGGAAAAGTGGTATATAAAGACTTGTTGTAGTATTGGGATTACGGTATAATTATGTAGTGACAAAACGATACAATTGTGCATGTTCATAAATAGTTGTTGTGTAGAAATTAGCAGGAGGAAGAAATATGAGCGGATCAAAAGTTTTTTTCACCACTTTCAAGACTACCGGTTCCGAAAATCTTTTACAGAAGCTGCGCAGGCTTTGCGTTACGGCAGGAATGAAAGAGATCGATTTTCAGGATAAGTACGCGGCGATCAAAATACATTTTGGAGAGCTGGGCAATCTGGCGTTTTTGCGCCCGAATTATGCAAAAGTAGTCGCCGATCTCGTGAAAGAGTGCGGCGGCAAACCGTTTTTGACGGACTGCAATACCTTATATGTGGGGAGCAGGAAAAACGCGTTAGATCACCTGGATACTGCATATGAAAACGGATTTTCCCCGTTCTCCACCGGATGTCACGTAATCATCGGAGACGGGTTAAAGGGAACCGACGAGGCGCTTGTGCCGATTGACGGGGAATACGTAAAGGAAGCGAAAATCGGCCGCGCGGTCATGGATGCCGATGTATTTATTTCCCTGACGCATTTCAAGGGGCATGAAAATGCCGGATTTGGCGGAGCGCTCAAAAATATAGGTATGGGGAGCGGAAGCCGCGCGGGGAAGATGGAGATGCACTGCTCCGGGAAGCCCGAGGTAGATCAGGCTCTGTGCGTAGGCTGTAAAGCGTGTACAAAAATCTGCGCGCATGAAGCGGCGGTTGTGGCCGATAAGAAAGCGGCGATTGATCCGGAAAAATGCGTGGGCTGCGGAAGGTGCATCGGAGTGTGTCCGAAGGATGCGATTTCGCCTACAAATTGGAATTCCTTTGATTTGCTGAATTACCGTATGGCCGAATACTCGCTCGCGGTCTGCAAGGATCGCCCGTGTTTCCATATTTCGTTGATATGTGATGTCTCGCCGAATTGCGACTGTCACAGTGAAAATGATATTCCGATTATTCCTGACGTCGGAATGTTTGCATCTTTTGATCCTGTGGCGTTGGATATGGCGTGTGCGGACGCCTGCAACAGACAGCCGGTGATCGAGGGAAGCATTCTTGCGGAGAATAAGAAGCATGATCACAGTGAGGAGCACGATCATTTTCATGTGACGCATCCGGATACAAACTGGCGGACCTGTGTGGAGCACGCGGAGAAAATTGGGCTTGGGACGCGGGAATACGAATTGATAGAAATATAATTTACATATAATAAACGATTAAGAAGCGCCTGTGCCGTATGTGGAATGTGAATATACGGGCGGGTGCTTTTTTCTGGAGCAGGATTTGTACGTGAAAAGTTCCTCTGAAAAATTTATAACAAATTTGAAGATATTCTGGCGCTTGCATCGTTATATTTAATGAAAGCTTTTGAGTGAGGGAGGTGGATAGAATCGATTCCGGGGAATATCTTACACAGTTAATAGGAAAATATCAGAACCTTGTGTTTACCGTTTGCGTAAAAATGACGAACGATTATTTTGCGGCGGAAGATCTGACACAGGAAACTTTTTTATCCGCTTTCAGAAATCTTAAGAATTTCGACGGTGCAAATGAAAAGGCGTGGCTTTGCAGAATTGCGACAAACAAATGTATTGATTATCAAAAGCAGGCGGCGAGGCGGGTTATACCGTACGAGGACGTTGAGCTTGGGACAGGGCAGTCGTCGGACGGAATACCGGAGAACTGTTGTATGGAGAACGAGGTTTATCTGGAGCTAAAGCGGCAGTGCGGGAATTTAAAGCCGCCGTATGATATGATTGCGAGAATGTATTTTGTGGAGGAACGAAGGGCGGAAGAGATTGCGGAGAGCACGGGGAAAAATCTGAAAACGATTCAGACACAGATTTACCGTGCGCGGGCGATGCTTCGAAAAAAATACGGGAAGGGGCGTGGGTAGCATATGCGGGAAGAAGATAAATATCTGAGCGAACAGGAATTAGAGCAGATAATCGCAGAGGCGGAGAGCGAAATGCTTGTGGCGCCGGATTATTTAGAGCAGATGATTTTGAAGGAGACAAAAAAATATGAGCTCAGGGCGCAAAAGCCGATCACTCACACGGGTAATTCGAGATTTTTCCAGCTATTTTCGTATAGCCTAAAGACGGTTGTGGCCGCGGCCGCAGCGCTTGCGTTTGTGTTTACAATACCGTTCATGGAGGATCGCATGGAGGCTTCGTTTAGGGAAGGGAAAGAGATATCTGTGCAACGGGAGATTTCGGAAAAAAGAGATATGGAAAGACCGGATGCGCGCAGCCTCAACGAAAAAACGAGTGATTTTTGTACCAGATTATTTGAGAGGACCAATGAATTATTATTTCAAAGGGAGGAAAAAAGATGACACAGAAAAAAAACAGATTTTGGACATTTTTATTTTCATTTATGCCGGGTGCGGGCGAGATGTACATGGGATTTATGAAAATGGGTGTGAGTCTTATGGGAATGTTTTTTCTGATCATTACCATTGCGACGATACTGGAGATCGGACCGATTATATTTCTTGCGGTAATTGCCTGGTTTTATAGTTTTTTTCATGTACACAATCTTGCGGGAATGCCGGATGAGGAGTTTTATTCTCTGGAAGACGAGTACCTGTTCAATTTGAGTGCGATAAAGATGCCGGGCGCGGATATGGCGGAGGGCTATCGCAAGACGGTTGCGGTTATCCTGATAGTGGTAGGTCTGTTTATGACTCTGAGGGGGCTTTTCCGCGTCCTGGGAGTCTATCTGCCGGATTATTTTTATTGGCTTGTGCGGGGCGTCGGCTATCGTCTGCCGCAGATCGTCGTGGGAATAGGAATAATTTTGCTCGGCGTTTACATGATACGCGGAAAGAAACGCCAGTTATACAGCGCGCAGGACGAGGAGAAGCAGGCGGTTTTTGAAGAGAAACCGAAAGACATGGACAAAGAGGAGATGTAAGATGGACAGAGAAGCGAAAAAAGAAAATCAAACGTTAAAGACGCACCGCGTCGGTTCCGTTACGCTCGGCCTCGCCCTGGTACTGTTCGGAAGCCTTTTCTTAATCCATTTGTTTGTGCCGGCGCTGGATTATCGGATTATTTTTCACTTGTGGCCGTGTGTGTTTATTTTGCTTGGGGTAGAAGTGCTTGCCGGCGTTCGCAGAGAGTGCACGGAATTTGTGTATGACAGGGGCGCAATTTTTCTTCTTATTATCTTGGCATTGTTTGCGATGGGAATGGGGATCGCCGACTTTTGTATGGAACAGTACGGTCTGTATGCGGCAAAATACTGGTAGAAGGCTTTGCCACAGTTTGGCGCTAATTTATACTTGACAGATGTCGGGGAAGCGGATAATATTATTATATTTAAGATTCGGGTGTCGGTTTTGCCAAAATAGGCTTTTGACACCCGAATCTGTTTCGAAATATTTGGGAGGGAGGAAACGTTATGACAGGAGCGGCAAAAAATGCCAAAGTGGCAATGCGTGTCTCTGCGGTCAGTATATTTGTGAATCTGGCGTTATCGCTGTTTAAGCTGTTTGCCGGTATCTTTGCGGGCTCCGGCGCAATGCTGTCGGATGCCGTGCACTCGGCTTCTGACGTTTTCAGCACCTTTATCGTGATTATCGGGGTAACTATCTCCAACAGGGAGTCGGATGAGGATCATCAGTACGGCCACGACAGACTGGAGTGTGTGGCTTCAATTGTGCTTGCCGTAGTCCTTGCGATTACAGGTGTCGGAATCGGCATGAGCGGACTGGAAAAGGTGTTTGAGAATCAGGAGTCCAAGATTCAAATACCGGGAATGCTGGCTTTGGTGGCGGCGGTTGTGTCAATTGCCGTAAAGGAATGGATGTATTGGTATACGAGAAGCGCCGCCAAAAAGATTAATTCCGGCGCGCTTTTGGCGGACGCCTGGCACCACCGCAGCGACGCGCTTTCGTCCATCGGAGCGTTTGTCGGGATTGGGGGCGCGAGAATGGGATTTCCGATTTTGGATCCGATTGCAAGCGTTGTGATTTGTCTCTTCATATTAAAAGCTGCGTATGATGTGTTCAAAGATGCGGTAGATAAGATGGTAGATAAATCCTGCGATACGGAGACCGAAGAGAAGATACGCGATCTGATCTGCAGACAGCAGGGGGTTGTGCGCGTGGATGAGCTGCGCACAAGACTGTTCGGGGCGAAAATGTATGTGGATGTTGAGATTGCCGCGGACGGAGAACGGCCGCTGCGGGAGACGCATGCGATTGCCGAAAACGTACACGACTGTATTGAGAAGGAGTTTCCGATGGTGAAGCATTGCATGGTTCATGTAAATCCGGCGGATGAAGAGTATTACCGCCACTGAGGGGTGTGCGCGGCAAAAACGTTTGAAATACATCAGCCGTGTTCTGAGCGGAACTGCCTGGGCGTTTTGCCATGCTTGCTGCGAAATGCTTTGATAAAATGGCTGCAGTCAGAGAAGCCTGTTTCCTGGCTGATATAATTCAAATCCAGATTTGTAAATAAGAGTAAATCTTCGGCTTTGGAGAGACGAATAAATTCAATATATTTTTTGCAGGACTGTCCGTAAAGCTCCCGAAAATTTTTGGCGAAATAGGAATAGCTCATATGGCAGAGTTCGGCAAGGTCTTCTACTTTTAAGGCTTCATGCGCATGCGCGTCGATGTATTCGGTGATCGTGTGTATGGAGTCTTCTTCTTTTGGCAGCGCAAAAGACTGGTCTGTGTCAAATCCGCAGCCGCGCCAGATGCGAAGCACATAGGTGAGCAGGATATTGATATTTGACTGCATCATAATACGGTACCCGTATTCCTGCCGTATCATTTCCTCGCAGCAGTCGGCAAAGAGCCGCTCTATGGGAAATAATTTTATGGCGTCGGCGGTCAGATGGAGGGGCGTGTTCGCGTTTCCTTTCGCAACGCGAAACAGAGAATTAAAATGAATACCGCAAAACGCACTGCCGCAGGATGCGGAGGATGGAGCCAGTTGGTTGACGTCAAATTTTAAGACGAAATATTTTAACGGGACATTTGCGGTTGAAGATATAGAATGAATCTGCTGCGGCAGAAACAGGATCATGTCCCCCGGTTCTAAGAGATAGGTATCTTGATCGCAGACGATGGTTCCGGCGCCCTCTGTGATAAAAATAATTTCCATAAAGTAATGCCAGTGGGACCGCACAGGAAACGGATGAAGATTTGTGTCAAATATAAAACATTCATACGGTGAATTTAGACGGTCGCTGTACTCAAATAGAGCATTCATGTATTCGACTCCTTTCCCTTCTCAGACGCGTTTTTATAATCGGTTTTTACAATTTATATAATTATCCATTATATCAACTGCGCAGGTAAATTGCTATATGAATTTCAAAAAACGAGGGAAACTAAAAAAAGATAAAAAATAGCTAAAAAATAAGTGTACAAATTAATTTAGTCTGTGCTATAATACGCGTATAAGATATCCGAGCAGATTGTGGGATAGAAAACCGGGAAAAAGAAGAAGAGAGGAAGAAGCATGGATTACAGAGAAGAGTATTTAAAATGGTGCACAGACAAATATTTCGACGCGCAGACGAGAGCGGAGCTTGAAGGAATCAGAGGAGATGAGGCGGAAATACTTGACCGCTTTTATTGTCGGCTTGAATTTGGAACCGGAGGGCTGCGCGGTGTGATCGGCGCGGGGACAAACCGAATGAATATCTATACGGTGCGTCAGGCGACACAGGGGCTGGCAAACTATATTCTTTCGCAGGGCGGGGGGGATAAGGGCGTTGCCATAGCCTATGACTCGAGAATCATGTCGCCGGAATTCGGACAGGAGGCGGCGCTTTGCCTGAATGCGAACGGAATAAAAACTTATATATTTGAGAGCTTAAGGCCGACTCCGGAATTGTCTTTCGCCGTGAGGGAGCTTGGCTGTATATCGGGAATTGTGATTACGGCCAGTCATAACCCGAGGGAATATAACGGGTATAAGGTTTATTGGGAGGACGGCGCGCAGATTACGCCTCCGCACGACAAAAATATTCTGGCCGAGGTCAAACGGGTGACCGAGTTTTCACAGGTGAAGACGATGGACAGGGAGGCTGCCTGTGCGGCCGGGTTGTACCATGTTATCGGTCGGGAGATTGACGATAAATATATGGCGGAGTTGAAAAAGCAGTCGATTCATCCGGAGATCATTCAGGCGGTGGCGAAGGACATAAAAATTGTCTATACGCCGCTTCACGGTACGGGAAACCTTCCGGTGCGGCGCGTATTAAAAGAGCTTGGGTTTGAAAACGTCTATGTAGTGCCAAAGCAGGAGCAGCCGGACGGAAACTTTCCGACTGTTTCGTATCCGAATCCGGAGTCGCCGAAGGCGTTTGAGCTTGCGCTTGAGCTTGCGAAGAAAGTAGACGCGGATATTGTGCTTGCGACGGATCCGGACGCGGACCGGCTTGGCGTCTATGCGAAAGACAGCGTCAGCGGAGAGTATGTGAGTTTTACCGGAAATATGTCGGGAATGCTGATCGCGGAATATATTCTCAGGGAGAAAAAAGCCGTGGGAGCGCTGCCGGAGAACGCGGCGCTTGTCGAGACGATTGTTACGACCGATATGGCAAAAGCGATTGCGCAGGCATACGGCGTAAAGCTGATCGAAGTTTTGACAGGGTTTAAGTATATTGGAGAGCAGATTAAATTGTTTGAACAGCAGGGTACGTACGAGTATGTATTCGGGCTGGAAGAAAGCTACGGCTGTCTTGCCGGAACTTATGCGAGGGATAAGGACGCCTGCGTTGCGGTTATGATGCTCTGCGAGGTCGCTTCCTGGTGTAAATCAAGAGGGATGACGCTCTGGGACGCTATGGTGGACTTATATCAGACTTACGGATATTATAAAGAAGGACTGGAAACCATGACGTTGAAGGGGATGGACGGAGCGGCGCAGATTCAGAGCATGATGGAGAGGATGAGAAGCAATCCGCCAAAAAATCTGGGAGAATATGAAGTGCTCGCGGTCAGAGACTATAAAGAAGATACCAGAAAGGATTTAAAAAGCGGCGAGATAATGAAAACCGGGCTTCCGTCGAGTAATGTTCTCTATTATGAACTCAGTAATCATGCGTGGTGCTGTGTGCGCCCTTCCGGGACAGAGCCGAAGATAAAATTTTATTTCGGCGTTGTGGGCGAGTCTATGGAAGATTCAAAAGACAAGTTGGAAGCCTTGAATAAGGCAATGATCGAATATGCACGGCAGTAGAGAAGAGAATGGAAAAAGTATGAGAAACATGAAAGGAATGAGCGCAGCGGAGCGCTTCCAGTATTTTATGCAATACTATGCAGCCGCGTTTTTTGGCGTATTGCTTGCGGCGGCAATTGTCGTTTTTCTGGTCGTTCATTTTATGGGAAAAAAAGATACGGTATTCGGTATCCTTGCGGTCAATTCTGACGGCGAAAATCCCGCGGCCGCAGGACCCGAATATTTTGAGCCCTTTTTGGAAAAAAACGGAATCGATGTGAAAAAAAACCAGGTAGGCGTCAACTACACGCTGTATATGAACGCCGGTTCGAAGGAGGCTGTCGATCAGACAAATCTGGAGATGGTGCAGATTTTGTTTATGACGCAGGCGGTGGACTTGTTTTTTTCGGACGAGGAATTTTTCTGTTATATGGCGGGGACGGATTATCTTGCGGATTTGCGGGACTGCCTTCCCAAAGAGGTTTTGGACGAATATGAGGAGGAGCTTGTCTATGCGCAGGGAATGGAGAGCGGGGAGACGATTGCGGCGGGGATTCGGATCGGGCAGGAAAACGAGTGGATACGGGATACGGGCTGGTACAAAAGTCCGGTAGTAGCCGGTTTGTCCGAGGCTATGAAAGACGAAGCGCTTGCGGTTAAAATGTTTTTGGAGATGCTGGGCGAGAGGTAGGTAATATGCAGGAGAAATATAACGGGATAAGGAAGCAGACAAAAAATCCTTATTTAAACCTTTATGAAATCGATGCCATAGATAAAAACGGAAAACGCTTTCCGTATTACTTTGCATCCAGAAATGATGAAGAACATATTAAACATCAAACACACAGTATGCGACCGGAGGGGATGGCGATCTATGCCGTGTGTGGGGGTAGGGCGGATAGGATTGTACTGCTTCGGCAGTACCGATATCCGCTGAATGATTATATCTATGAGCTTCCGGCCGGATTAATTGAGCGGCATGAGAGTGCAAATGAGGCGGCGGTTCGTGAAATGAAAGAAGAGACGGGGCTTAATCTGACGGTCTATGAAGGCGGGCAAAGCTACTTTCGCAGACCGTATTTTCTTGCCCAGGGCCTCACGGATGAGAGCGGCTGTATGGTATTCGGAACTTATACGGGACACATAAGCGGCGGGCGGCAGGAAGACAGTGAAGATATTGAAGTTATACTGGCGGACAAAAAAACGGTGCGCGGGATTCTCGAGACAAAGAGGGTATCCATACGTGCGGCGTTTTTTTTGACACAGTTCCTGCGGATGAATGAAAAGGATCCCTTTTTATTTTTGAGAGAGTAATTTAATAAGCAAAAGTACTAAAAAATTAGTTAAATAAATGTACAAAACGACAAATATTAGGTAATTTACGTTAAAATACTTGCTTTTTTAATTAGGCAATTATATACTGAAATAGTAAAAATAAAGTTAAATTAATCTCTGGATGAGGTTGATTTAATCCGAAAAATTAAGAAAGCGAGGAGAGGACTATGGGTAACAAGTCAAAACGTGTAGTAGCGTTTTTGCTGGCTCTATTGATGGCGGTTTCATCTGCATTGGTTGAGGTTCCGGTAGATGCCGCGGCGGCGCAGCCGGGGACAAAAACCGGATTTGTCTATGCAGACGGTACAAAGTTCAAGATAGACGGCAGTGATTTTTACTACGCAGGGACAAACAACTACTACATCAATTTCAAACCGTCCGAGGATGTGGATGAAGGATGCCGAGGATATGGGATTGACCGTAATCCGTACATGGGGCAACATTGATGTAGGGACTATGACCGACGAGGTGGACGAGGACGGATATCCTGTGTTTACGGATAACGCAGATAGGGATAATGCGGTCGGGCACAAGGAAGGCGTTTATTATCAATATTTTGATAAGTCACAAAATAAGCCGGTTGTAAACGAGGGGGAATATGGGCTTGAGAAGTTAGATTATGCGATTGCATCGGCAAAGGAGCATAATATTAAGCTGATTATTACCTTTACAAATTATTGGTATCAGTTTGGCGGAATGGATCAGTATCTGCAGTGGGCAGGGCTGCCATATGGAAGCGACGAGCAGCGGGAAGCGTTTTATACCAATGAAACCGTAAAGGGGTATTTCAAAGAATATATTAAGGCCCTGTTGAATCACACAAATAAGTATACGGGTGTGGCATACAAGGATGAACCGGCGATTTTTGCATGGGAGCTTGCAAATGAGCCGCGCTGCAGCGTAAAAGATTTAAGTGATACGAAACAAAGCAAGGTTTATAAGTGGGCGTCGGAGATGTCTTCTTATGTAAAGTCAATTGATTCAAATCATATGGTTGTGCTCGGGGATGAGGGCGGCTTAAAATACGCCAATGATACCGAGGCGAAGGCGGCAGGATTTGAAAAAATGGACTGGATGACTTTGGGCGGAAGCATGGGCGATTTTAAGGCGCTTATGGATATATCCACCATTGATTTTGGGACGCCTCATATTTATATTAGCGACTGGGGTCTTTCGCAGGCGGATGCAAAAAACTGGATAAAAGTTCATGCGGATCTTGCACATGCTGCAAGTAAGCCGATTATTCTCGAAGAGTTGGGCTGGAAGTCCGGCGATAGCAGCGCCTTTGCGACAAGAGACGGATATTATGAGACGGTATATGGGTTAATTGAGGACAACGATTATGCCGGAAGCAATTACTGGATGATCGCCAGCCATACGGTAAATGACGCCGCCGGATATTATCCTGATTATGACGGATATACGGTGTATGGTTTTGCGGGTATGCCGACGGATAGTACCCGAAATCTTATAATGAAGCATGCGCAGACAATGAACAACAAGGGCGAGAGAAATAAGGCTTCCGCGACGGCTCTGCGCTTTGATAAAACAGGCGGCAGCGGTCTGGATGTGACGGTAACGCCACAGTCCGGTTCGAGTATCGCTGGAGTTACCGTTGGCGGGAAGGCGTTAACCGCAGGTACGGATTATACCGTATCCGGCAATAAAATTACTTTTTTGGAGACGTATTTGAAAGGGCTTGAAGAGGGCGTTTATGCGGCGGTAATCAATATGTCCGCGGGCATGGATCTCTCGGTAGCCCTTACCGTGGAGGATTCGAGCGTTGTAAGTGCGAAGCCGGAAAAGACGGCGTATACGTTTGATAAAAATGAAAAGGTTGCAAAGGATGTGGCGATTTCTGTTGCCGTAAATGACGGCGGCGCGCTAAAGGGCGCGTACCTGATCGGAAGCGGAAATAAAAAAGAGGAGATTGCGTCTTCAAATTACACGTTTGCGGACGGAAAATTTACGCTTAAAGCCGATTATCTGAAATCGGTGCAGATGAACGCAATCAGAGTATTGATGGATTTTACAAAGGGGACGGACCCGGAAGTAAAAATAACTATAAAAGATTCCACCGGGAAAGATACGGTAGATAATTTTGAGAGCGAAAGCGCGCTGAGCGCATGGGTACATAATGAAAACGGCGATGAGCCTACGTTAACTATCGTAGAAAATCAGAGCGCTTCGAAAGCGCTGTCCTATGCCTACGATATTTCCGAAAAGGGATACGCGGGAATTACGAAGGCGGCGGGGGGGCTCGCAGTTACCAGTTTTGGAGGCGTTTCCTTCTGGATTAAGGCGGAAAATACAAAGAATAAGGATTTAACGATTCAGCTCCGTGAACCTGTTGATGAAAATAACAGCATTTACTGGGAGAAGACGTTAAAGTGGTCGGAGTTAGACGCTGCAGACGGAAAGACGGTTCAGGTCTTGTTTAAGGATTTTGCGCCAAAGCCGAGCGACTATGACGGGATCGTTCAGCCGGCGGAAGGGCAGGTATGCGGGCAAAAGAGCATATCGGAATTTTCGTTATATGTGGGCGGAAGCGAAAAGACGGGAACCTTTTATATTGACGATATTGAACTGTGCGCGCCGGATCAGGCGTCTGGTCCGTTAGAGCCGGAAAAACCGGATACGCCTACGGATCCGGATACGCCGGATGAGCTTGGAACGAAGGCCTGGGAGAATGTAAAATTTGATGTGACAAATACCTGGGACGAAATTAAAAATGAAAACGATGAGACAAAAGAGTATAGCGTCGAAATGGCGGGCGCAACGCCGAAGGTGGGAGATAAGATAACGGCGACCGTTTACCTTCCGGCTGCGGAGGCGCCGTCGTTTAAGGGAGAAATCAAGTTCTGCGGCGTAATTCGTCTGGGAAGCGACTGGAACTGGGTAGAAAGCCTGGAAATTCCGGCGGTTAGCGCAGCTGATTTTAAGAAGGTTTCAGGAAAGAGCTGCTATGCGGCGCAGATTGAAATTCCGTTTGGAGAGACAGTAAAAGCTTATTACGGTTCGTTTAGCGGAGACGACTATAAATTTTCAGAGGTAGTCACAGAGGCGTTGGCGGCTGTAACGTTAAAGTGTGCGGGAAGCAGCTGTGATTTTGAAGGAAACATCTATATCGGCGATCTGAAATTTGCAAGCGGAGGCGGAGAGATCGTTACGCCGCCGGGACCGCAGGATCCGTCTGAAAAACACGTTATTGACGATTTTGCGACGAATACGATTAAGCCGGAGAGCGGTTATTTATGGTATGCGAATCCGGGGTATCAGTATAATCATGGCGTAAAGAACGGAAACGGCGAGGCGGAGCCGGACGTATCTTACAACTCGTCAAAGCAGAATATGCAGATAAAGCTGGATTATTCCGCGGACGCAGATAAGAGCTGGAGCGAGGCGAAGATAGCGCTGTGGAATCAGCAGGGATACGATATCAGCCAGTATAACTGTCTGAGTCTTGACTATACATATCCGACGGCGTTAAAAGACGTTGAGATTAAGGTATATGCGACGAATCCGTCTGCGACAGAGGCCGACAAGCAGGTGATCATGGACTCCAATATGGAGAGGACCGATGAAAAGGCGAATGGCGACGGCACATCGACGGCAACAATGATTCTTTATTTTACGCCGACATCTGCAATCCGGCTTGGTTCTATTAATATCGGATTTGTCGGCAAGAATATAAACAGCGCGGGAACGGTCTATATTGACAATGTTGAGCTTTCCAAGCGGACAATACCGGGCGCGACAGACGTTGTTAAGCCGGGAAGCGCAAGCAAGGCAAATCTTACAAAGATGCCGCAGACCGTGACAATGGTTGACAAAGCTGCGACGTCCGAGACAAAAGCGGCGTTTGCTTTCTTAAGCGGAATGAGCGCTGCCGGACAGGTCGTATTTGGACACCAAAACGACAACAGCCGCAGAGTGGCTGCGGAGGAATCCGATACAAAAGATTTGACAGGCTCTTTGAGCGGTCTTGTCGCATATGATTCCCTTGCTCTGACGGGCTCCGAGCTTGGAATGACGACTCAGGAGGGGTTAAACAGCACTTTGGCGTCTGCCAAAGCGGCGGCAAGTCAGGGGGCGATAATTTCACTTTCCCTGCATATGCCGAATTTTGCGACAATGAGCAAGGACGGATCAAGCGATTTCTCGAAATATGATTTTGAGTCTTCGAAAGATTTAAGCGGAAACTGCGCGGAAAATATTTTGCCGGGCAAAGCATATAACGGCTTATATACAAGTTATCTGGACGTTATCGTCGATTTTGCAAAATCTCTTCAGAATGACGGGATACCGGTAATCTTGCGTCCGCTGCATGAAAATAACGGCGGATGGTTCTGGTGGGGCAGCAGTACGAAGCCGGAAGTATATAAAGCGCTGTACCGTTATACGGTAAATTATTTTAAGGACAAGGGCGTGCATAACTTTATATACGAGTATTCGCCGAACGGTCCGATTACAAGCGAGGAGTATTTCCTGTCCAGATATCCTGGAGACGAGTATGTTGATATTCTCGCATTTGATTATTACAGTGATTACAGTTCAAAGGACGCGGCTTATGACGAGAGCTTTATGAAGGCGCTGAGAGAGAGCTGCGAGGTGATAAAAGGTCTTGCGGCGCAGAGGAATAAAGTGGCTGCCATTGCGGAGACGGGCGTGCGTGTGACGAAGCCAAACGGCGATAATAACGGACTGCTTGTGTCTGACAACCCGATTAAGGGCCACGACTGGTATAACGCAGTAAATACGGTGGCGCGCCAGACAGGTATGTCATATTTCCTGTTGTGGGCAAACTTCAGCAACCAGAATTTCTATGTGCCATATAAATTTGACGCGACGACCGGACACGAGCTTTCCAATGATTTTATTCGTTTTTACAATGATACGACTTCCATTTTTGCGGACGGCATCGATATAAAAGCTATAAATGAAAAGGGAAGCGCGATAACGGTAGAAAGTTACGATACCGTTTCCGGTTTTATGGTAGATCCGACAGATTTTGCGGAAATACCAGGTCCGACGACGTTTGCGGCGCAGGTAATAAATGCGGACGGCGACGTATTATTCAGAATTGAGGCAGACGGCAAAGATCCGATTGACGTCGTGGCCACGGCAAGCGGTTCTACTTATACGGCCGCGTTAACTGCCGATATAATGGCAAAGATCGGCGCTACGGATACCGCGACCGTAAGTCTGGTGGCGGCAGGGAAAACGCTTGCACAGGCTAAATATATAAGCTTTAACAAGAAAAAACCGGTAATGCCGGGGCAGTACCTTGACAATTTTGAATATTATTTTGGAGACGCAGATTATCTTGCAAGCAAATACAGCGGTTCAAATTCGGCGGCGGGATGTACTTCCGGTATGAATATTACGCCGAGAAACAGAAAAGACGGCGAGTATGCGGGAAGATTCGATTATACGCTGTCATACAACGGAACAGAGGTTTATACAGGAACCGGCATGCAGCTTACGAATACGGATTTTGCCGGAAAAGACGCTTTTTCCTTCTGGATTGTGCCGGACGGATACGGGCAGAAGCTTGTAATACAGGTAGTTTCCGCCGGAAAAGAATTTGAAGCAGATTTGACAGAATTTATGAAAGGCGCGCAGGGACAGTATGTGACGGTTCCGTTTGACCGCCTGACGCCAAAGGTTTCAGGGGCTAAATTTGATGCGTCCGCAGTTACGCAGTTATATTTCTACTGCAATTCCGTGCCTGAAAACGCGCCGGAGGATCTTAAAGATGCAGACGGCAATTATACCGTAAAGTCTTCCATCTGGATTGATTGCATGAAAGCAATCTCAATGAAGGATGATCTGAAGGCGGACGCGGACTTTACGAACGGTTATGCGGCGACGGATAAGCCGCTTGACGGAATTGAGGACGAACGTGTAGAAAAAGATGAATATACGATAACGTTTGACTCGGCCGGCGGAACAGAAGTGCCGCAGCAGACCGTGGCGGCGGGACAGTCGGTTATAGAGCCGAAGAACCCGGTAAGAGTCGGATATGAGTTCCTGGGCTGGTATCTTGGAAATGTAAAATATGAGTTCGGGACGGAAGTTCGGGCGGATATAAAGCTTACCGCACACTGGCAGGCTTCGAAAGCCAAATATACCGTGAGACATTACCGCGAGAATACGACAAAAGACAAATATGTGCTCTCGGAGGCAGACACGACACAGGGAGAGGACGAGGTCGGAAAAACAGTGACGGCCGAGCCAAGGGTGCTTCCAGGGTTTACGCTTAACAGTTCTAAGAGTACGGCGAGCGGTAAGGTTCTTGCAGACGGTTCGCTTGTATTAGAGCTTTATTATGACAGAAACGTTTACACCGTTACATACGAGACAGACGGGGGAACACAACCTTCGGAGGAAAAGACGCAGTATGTGTACGGCGTCGGGCTTCAGCCGCTTGGAACGACGACGAAGGACGGACACGCGTTTGCGGGATGGTATGACGAGGACGACAACCTTGTGACGCGGATTGCCAATACGCAGACGGGAGATATTGTCCTTCATGCGAGATGGAAAGAAGTGGAAGCGGGGGAAGCGGCCTACGCCGTTCTCTACTATGAGCAGAACAGGGCGCAGGACGGCTATAACCGTGTGGACCGCGTGACAAACGTAGGAAAAATCGGCGATACGGTAACCGGCGAGGCGATAGAGCGTCCGGGATTTACCTATGACGAGGAAAAGAGTAAGGAGAGCGCGAGCGGAACGATTACGGGAGACGGCTTGCTGGAGCTTTCGCTCTACTATACAAGAAATACGTATCCGATTCATTATGTGCTGGACGGAGGCGTAAATGGCGAAGGAAATCCGGACACGTATCTGTACGACGTAATGACGCTGTTACAGGACGCGTCCAAAGAAGGGTATCTCTTCGGCGGCTGGTTTGAGGACGAGGCGCACACAAAGAGGATCCGCTCGATCAATACCGGAACCATCGGAGAGGTGACCGTGTACGCGGCGTGGACAAAGGCGTCGGACCCGACGGCAAAGACCCACAGAATTACGTATATCGTAAACGGAGGAACGCGTCCGGATACGCTTCCGACATACTATGAAGAGGGTGTGGGCGTTGTACTTGGCGATCCGGTTTACGCGGACCACGAGTTCTTAGGCTGGTATACGACGCCGGAGTTTGCGGAGGGAACCAGGATTACAGAGATACCAAAGGATGCGACGTCGGATTATACGCTGTATGCAAAGTGGAAGCTGGACGAGGAGACGCAGAAGAGAATCCATAACATCACATATGTGCTGTACGGGGACGAGACGATACCGGGAACCTTTGAAGAGGAGACGGAGATGCGCCTGATGATACCGAGCCGCGAGGGATGGAGATTTGACGGCTGGTATACGACGCCGGAGTTTATCCTTGGAACCGGGCTTACGAGGGTACCGCTCACCCAGGTGACGGATCTGATTGTGTACGCGAAATGGACAAAGATCGAAGAGAAGACCGCTTACACGGTAACCTTCAATTCGAACGGAGGAACGGCGGTGGCGTCCCAGACCGTAGAGGATGGGGAAAAGGCGAGCCAGCCGGCCGCGCCGACCAGGAACGGGTACGTCTTTAAGGGCTGGTACTTAAACGGAAAGGCATACGATTTTGCGGCGGCGGTAAGAGAAAATCTTACGCTTGTGGCGCAGTGGGAAGCGGCGCCGGCTCCGGCCGTAAAGGTAAGCCAGCTTACGATCAGCGGAATTTCCAAAAAGATAGCGGCCGGAAAGAAAGTGCAGCTGAGCGTGTCGGCGGCGCCGGCAAATGCGACGGATCCTTCCGTAACGTGGACGGTGAAAGCCGATAAAAACGCGAAATATGCGAGCGTAGACGCAAAGACGGGCCTGGTAAGGACGAAGAAGAGCGGAAGGAACAAGACGGTAACGATTATTGCGACGGCGAACGACGGAAGCGGAGTAAAGGCGGAATATAAGATTAAGCTGATGCAAAAGGCTGTAAAGAAGATTGTGCTAAAAGCCAAAACCACGAAAGTGAAAGCGGGAAAGAAGCTTAAGGTGAAGGCGGCGGTTACGCCAAAGGCATCTACAAAGAAGATAAACCGGACGTTAAAGTGGGAGAGCAGCAATCCGGAGTATGCGACCGTAAATAAAAAAGGCGTTGTAAAGACGTTTAAGGCCGGAAAAGGAAAGACAGTCAAGATTACGGCGCGCGCAACGGACGGAAGCAATAAGAAGAAAACAATAAAGATCAAGATTATGAAGTGATGTAAAAGGGGGCTGTCAAAATGACAGCCCCCTTTTTGAAAAACAAGTGTTATAATATAAAAAACGTTAAGGAGGGGTACGATGGCAATTGTTTATTTGGAAAAAGAGAAGCTTTTTTGGATTGATACTAAACATACAAGTTATGTACTTGGTATCGTCGATGAAGAGCAGTTTGTAAGTCACGTATACTATGGTAAAAAAATTCGCAGGCAGGATATTTCTTATTTGACAAGGACGGGGGAGAAACCGTATGTCCCGTCAAAAAATAACAGGGAGCGGTCGGCGTTTTTGGACACCCTGCCGATGGAATATGCGGGAAACGGACTCGGAGATTACAGAGAGAGCAGTATTTCGGTGAGGACAAAGGACGGGCATGAGGGGGTGGCGGTTGCGTTTGAGGCGTACGATATAAAAAAAGGTAAGCCGCGCCTTAAAGGGCTGCCCGCGACGTTTTGCAGCGAAGAGGATATGCAGGGCAGCGGCGGGGAGGAGACATGCATGACGCTGACGCTGCATTGCCGGGACAATGTGCTGGGTCTTTCTATTGATTTGCTTTATTCGGCGTTTGAGGAGGAAGATGTCATTACGAGAAGCGTGATTGTCCGAAATACGGGGGAGAACGCGGTGTTCTTGACAAAGGTTTTTTCGGCCAGCCTTGATTTGGACAATCAGGATTTTGAAATGGTGACGCTGCACGGATCCTGGGGCAGAGAGCGTCAGGTGGAATGCCGTGAAATCGGATACGGAAAACAGAGCGTCGGTTCTTTCCGCGGGGAATCTTCTCACCAGGAGCATCCGTTTGTAGCGCTGAAGGAAAAACACGCAGGAGAGGATGCGGGGGATGTCTATGCGATGCATTTTATCTATTCGGGAAATTTTCTGGCGCAGGCGGAGCGCACGCAGCATAATATGATACGGCTGACAATGGGGATTCATCCTCAAAATTTTTGCTGGAAGCTGAATCCGGCCGAGGAGTTTGTCGCGCCGGAAGCGGTTCTTACGTATTCGTCTGCCGGGATGGGGCAGATTACGAGAAATCTGCACGATATGTATCGAAACCATTTGATTCGCGGGGAATACAGAGATAAAAAAAGACCGGTTTTAATTAATAATTGGGAAGCGACTTACTTTAATTTTAACACGGAAAAACTGCTTGAGATTGCAAAGAGCGCTTCAGAGCTTGGAATAGAAATGCTCGTTATGGACGACGGATGGTTCGGGCATAGGAACGACGACAATTCCAGTCTCGGGGACTGGCAGGTAAATGAGGAGAAAATTACGGGCGGTCTTAAACATCTTGTCGACGAGGTAAATAATCTGGGAATGAAGTTCGGAATTTGGTTTGAACCGGAGATGGTTTCCCCCGATTCCAAGTTGTATCGGGATCACCCGGAATGGGCGTTGCGGATACCGGGAAGAGAGCCGGCGCTCTCGAGGAATCAGTATGCGCTTGATTTCGGCCGCGGCGATGTGCGCGAGTATGTCTATGGATGCATGGCCCGAATACTGCGCAGTGCGAATATTGAATATGTAAAATGGGATATGAACCGTCAGTTAAGCGATTTGGGAAGCGCTTTTTATTCCCCGGAATGCCAGGGAGAGATCAGCCATCGGTATGTGCTTGGGCTTTACGAGGTTCAGGAGCGCCTGACCAGGGAATTTCCACATCTTCTGCTGGAAAATTGTTCCGGAGGAGGGGCGAGGTTTGATCCGGGGATGCTCTATTACAGTCCGCAGATTTGGTGTTCGGATGATACGGACGCAATCGAACGGTTGAAAATACAGGAGGGGACGGCGATGATTTATCCGCTCTCCACAATCGGAGCGCATGTCTCGGACTGTCCGAATCATACGGTCGGGAGAAATACGCCGTTTGAGACGCGGGGGATTGTGGCGCTGTCCGGAACCTTCGGATATGAGCTTGACGTCACGAAGCTGTCAGAAGAAGAGCGAATGATGATACCGGGGCAGATTAAAAAGTATCACAGGTATCATGATTTAATCCGGCGCGGAGATTATTACCGGATTGCTTCCTATTCGTCGAACCATGAATATGACTGTTATATAGTGGTTTCCAAAGATAAAAGAGAAGCGCTAATGACATTCGTTCAGGTGCTGGGCATGCCGAACTGCCGCAGCAGAAGAATCTGCCTCAAAGGCCTGAATCCGGAATATAATTACCAGATTGAGGGGCGGGACGAGACATACGGGGGCGATGCGCTTATGAGCTGCGGTATTCTTATCGAGAATCAGCCGGGAGACTTTAAAGGGCAAATATTTTACCTGCTTGCGCAATAATATGTGATAAAGGATAAAAAACTTGACAATAAAGTGATAAAAATTTACAATTAATTAGGCTAAAATTAATTCAAGCAAAATAATCATATGCCAGATAGAAAGACAAAATTTAAGAAGGACGAGGATAAAAGGATGGCAAAAGCAGTAAAGCTGTCGGACATTGCGGTGCGAGTGGGCGTAAGTACCGTAACGGTTTCCAAAGCGTTATCAGATCAAAAAGGCGTAAGCGAAGAGTTAAGAGAGCGAATAAAGGTGCTCGCGGA
Organism: uncultured Roseburia sp.; assembly: GCA_947383215.1. Classification (GTDB taxonomy): domain Bacteria; phylum Bacillota; class Clostridia; order Lachnospirales; family Lachnospiraceae; genus Roseburia_C. The sequence goes on along the minus strand of CANDCP010000015.1, from coordinate 13,883 downwards.
TGAGATGGGATATAAGCAGCCGTCCGCCGCGAAAAAGCAGCAGACACATAAGAGCTATAATATAGGGGTTTTAATACCGGAGCATTATCTTGACAAGTATGATTCCTTTTACTGGCAAATGTACCAGGAGGTTACAACGAAGGCGGTATCTAAAAATTGTTTTACGCTGTTGGAGGTTGTCAGCTCTGCGGAGGAGGAGGGGGGGAGGCTTCCGAAGCTTTTGCTTGAGAAAAAGGCGGATGGAATTGTTGTAGTCGGAAGCATGTCGAAAGGGTATCTGGCAGAATTAAATCAATACGGAAAGACGCCTGTCTTATATCTGGATTTTTATGATGAGGAACAGGGCTGCGACGCGGTGATATCGAATGGATTTTACGGCGCGTATGTATTGACGAATTATTTATATCACATGGGACACCGCAAAATTGCGTATGTGGGAACGCTTCTGTCAACGAAGAGTATCACAGACCGTTATTTCGGATACAGTAAATCGCTGCTCGAGCATGGCATTGCGCAGAGAGAAGATTACATTATACCTGACCGTGATCTTGGCAGCGGAATGATTGATGAAGATAATCTGTTAAAATTACCGGAAGATATGCCGTCGGCATTTGTCTGTAACAGCGATCTGACGGCCAGCTTCCTGATTCGGAAGCTGGAGCGCAACGGGTACCGGGTGCCGGATGATGTTTCGGTGGTGGGATTTGATAACTTCCTTTATCCGGGTCTGTGCAATGTCGGGATCACGACATACGAGGTTGATATGAAAGAGATGGCGCGAAGGGTCATCCACAATATAACAAGAAAGATTGAAAATCCACATTATAAACCGGGGGTCTTTATTGTTGACGGAAGTCTGGTTTGTAGGGAAAGTGTAAGGCACGTATAGAGGCCGGAGCCCCCTGTTTGAATACGAACGGGGTGGTTCCGGTATTTTTTTTAAACAGGCTGATGAAGTGGTTTGTGTTGTCGATGCCTACGGCGGAGCCGACTTCATGAACCGGCATATCGGTAGTGAGCAGCAGGTTTTTGGCTGCCTCAATTCTTTTGGCATTCAGGTAATGTATCGGAGGCTGTTTGTAATACTGTGAGAATTCACGGCACAGCCGGTATTTGCTGATGCCAAATCTTTTTTCAAAATCTGTAAGCGAGAAATTCATCTCGTAAGAATTATCCAGCAATTGTTTTAATTCAATAATATACGCGGGCGCGTGCTCCTCCCGGGTGTCCGAGCTCATTGTGACAACGCAGATTTCGGTCAGAATATCTGTGAGCCATTTTGAGGCGATGAGAGCTTTTTCGGCAGTGTCAATGGACGAAAAAGCGTGGATGCGCTGCAAAAAAGCAGGAATATCCGAGGAAGGCGCGACGCGGTAGAGAGGACCGCGCGGGCTGAAATACTGATAATAAGAGGAAACGCTGTTTCCCGATAGAAAGAGAAGGTAAAAGTTCCATGCAGGGCCAGATGCATTTAGTATAAGCGGTTTTTGGCAGTCTGAAAAGAGCAGGGTATCTTCTGAAAGGGGGAGCGTTTTGCCTGCGGAAGAGAGGCTGCCGTTTCCTGTTTGTGTATACAAAAGGATATAGTTGGAGGATTCCGGAATATTGCAGGACGAGGGTGGGGCCGTTTTGACAAATCCTTTGGCCAAAAGGGAAATAAAGTCATTGTTCAGGCATATTGCGGAATGAATAAGATGCTGTTGTATATTCATAATCGTATCCTTTCTGTGAGATATAAAAGCGTTTTCTATAACTGTATTATAATTGCTGTGCGCAAAGAAGTAAAGCGATAAAAGACTAAAATAACTTGATGATAAAATAAATTAATTAAAAACAAGAAAAACAATATAATAAATAGACAAAAATATTGTTGTAAATTTGTGTATTATGTGGAAAGTGACAAAATCACAATAATAAGAGATTAAAAACAATAATAATGGATGATTAATTAAATAAAAAATGTATAATTAAATTAAGTTATAAAAACATACAATAAAATCCAAGGAGGAATAAATTATGAAGTTAAAAAAGTTTTTGGCACTTTCAATGGCGGCTGTTATGACGCTTGGAATTGTGGGGTGCGGCGGCAACGGAAACGACACAAAAAAGCCGGTCGATAAGACAGAGGATGGAAAGAAAGAGACGGAAATAAAGAATTCGGAAAACACCGAAGCGGGAGGCTCGGAAGGCTTAGTTGGTTATACAGATATTGTACTCGGCGAGACAGGTACAGACATCACGGCGACAATTAAGGTTCTTACAAACAGAACAGATCTTTTAGAGAGCGATGCGAAGCATCCGTACCAGGAGTATATTGACGGATTTAACGAGCTGTATCCGAATATCACCGTGGATGTAGAGGGAATTACGGATTATGCAAATGAAACGCTTCTTCGTCTGCAGGGCGGCGATTGGGGAGATATTATGATGATCCCTGAAGTGGATAAAGCAGATTTGTCTACATATTTTATGGCATACGGTGATCTCGATTCCATGAAGACGCAGGTTAACTATCTGAATAATCAGATTTATGAGAATCAGGTATACGGGATTCCTTATATGGCAGGCGCAAACGGAGGAATTGTGTATAACAAAGCAGTGTTCGAGGCGGCGGGCGTGACAGAGCTTCCGAAGACGCCGGATGCATTCCTTGATGCGCTGCAGAAAATTAAAGATTATAACAGCGATATCGTACCGCTCTACACAAATTATGCGGCAAAATGGACGATGGGCGGTCAGTGGGACGCTGCGATCAGCGGTTCCGCTACGGGCGACAGTACCTATATGAATCAGAAGCTTTTGCATACGTCGAATCCGTTTGCGGATCCGGGAGACGGCACACACGCTTATAACGTGTATAAGGTTCTGTACGAAGCAGTATCAAGAGGACTTACGGAAGAAGATTATTCCACGACAGACTGGGAAGGTTCGAAAGGAATGATCAATAACGGACAGATTGCATGTATGGTACTCGGCTCATGGGCGGTTCCTCAGATGCAGGATGCGGGCGAGCATTCGGCTGATATTGCCTATATGCCGTTCCCGATTACGGTAAACGGAAAACAGTTTTCTTCCGCAGGACCGGACTATTGTTTCGGAATCTGTACAGACGCCGATGATACGCAGAAACAGGCATCTTTGTTGTTTGTAAAATATATGACGGAAAAATCCGGAATGTCGTACAACGAGGGAGGACTTCCGATTGCGGCGTCCGATACGGCAATGCCTGATTTTTACGCGGCATTTTCGGATGTTGAGTTTGTAGTCGACGAGCCGGCGCTTGCAGGCGAGGAGGATCTGTTAAACGCATTGAATACGATGTCAGAGCTGATGGTAAATCAGGGCGGCGACGATAAGGTTATGAGCATTGTGGAAAACGCTTCGACCGGTGCGAAGAGCTTCGACGACATTATGAATGAGTGGAATCAGCTTTGGACAGACGCGCAGGAGACTGAGAGCGTAGAAGTAACAGGCGCATCCGAGAGTGTGGAAGCGACGGAGTAGTCAAAACAGAACATAAAAATAGAATCCTTTTTAGGGCCGGTGTAACGCCGGCCCGAGTTGAAAACAGGGAAAGGAGGTGCGCGCCATGACTGCAGCGACAGCAAAAAAGAAAAATTTTTTTCACGACTGGCTGAAAAGCAGGAAAGGGCAGCAGACAATTATTATACTTGCGTTTATGTTTATCCCATTGCTGCTATTATTTGTGTTTACGTATTTACCGTTTGGAGAGATGGTGAAGTTCAGCTTCTATAAAATGAAGTATTCTACGCCGGTAGATAAACGGATATTTGTAGGCTGGGAAAATTACAAAGCGGTATTTTCAAGGGACGACTGCTTTGGCGCAATAAAGCTAAGTTTATATTATATGGTCGGTTCCATTTTACAGCTCGCGATCGCCCTGTATCTGGCGACAATGTTAAGCTTCAAGACAAAGGGCGGCAACTTATTTAAAGGTCTGATGTTTTTCCCGTATCTGATCAGCGGAATTGCAATTGGATTTATATTTAAGTTTTTCTACACCAGGGGCTTTGTGTTTGATACCGTATTGCAGTGGTGCGGATTTCAGCTGGATAATCTACCGTATTGGCTAAAAGACCAGAGCATCAATAACTGGTCGCTGGTGGGTTCCTCTGTCTGGCGGTACTTTGGTCAGAATATGGTGCTTTTTATCGGAGCGATTATGTCTGTGGACGCTGAGATGTATGAGGCGGCCGAGTTGGACGGCGCAAATAAATTCCAGCAGTTTATGCACATTATTCTGCCGAGTATAAAGACGATTGTAACCTTAAACGTTATTTTGTCGATTACCGGTTCTCTCAGCGCCTTTGATCCGCCGTTTGTTATTACAAGCGGAAAGAACGGAACGGGAACATATTTTGTAGTTATGAATGAAATTGCGCATACAAGTCAGAAGGTCGGTCTGGCGTCCGCGATGGCGGTAGTGCTTTTGGTGATCATATTTGCGGCTACAATCTTACAGAAGTTGTTCTTTAAGTACATATTCCGCAATTCCGATTCCGACGACGAGACGTATGATGCAAAGAAGCGTCGGAAAAAGCTGGAAAAGCAGCAGAGAAAAGAGCTGGCGAAGCAGAACGGTCCGGCAGTGCGGAAAGGAGCGGTGTGATATGAACGCGGCGGCAGACAAAAAAGTAAGAAGGCATTACAGTGCCGGAACAGTTGTAAGAACATTTATAAAATATTTTTCACTGGTATTTTTCGGGTTTGTGGCGGTGCTTCCGATTGTTTCCTGCGTAATTACCGCGTTTAAGACGGACGAGGAGTATATGAGCACAAACGTTATGACAATGCCGGAGAGCTGGCTGAATTTTTCGAATTTCACGGAGGCGTTTACAAAGGCCAATATGGGAAGGGCGTTTATTAATTCCGGAATTATCCTTGTCTGCGTCTTGTTTGGAGCGATTGTAATCGGTACGCAGCTGGCTTATGTGCTGAACCGTTTCCGGTTTCCGGGAAACGGACTGATCCGCAACCTGTTTTTGTTTGCGACTTTGCTTCCGGGTATCGCAATGCAGGTCAGCGTATACCAGATTATGCAGGGGTTAGGTTTTATCAATCATTTGTACGGATACATCATCATGAGTATGGGAACCGACGTAATATCCATTTATATTTTCATACAGTATATGGAAAATATTCCGGTATCTCTCGATGAGTCGGCCATTATTGACGGAGCGTCCTATTTTAAGATTTACTGGAAAATCATGCTTCCGCTGCTAAAGCCTGCGATTGTAACCTGTATGGTACTTAAAGGGGTTGCGGTTTATAACGAGTATTACTGTTCGAATTTATATCTGCAGGATAAAAGAAGCCTGGGCGTAGTCGCAACCTCGCTGTATACCTTTACGGGGCCGCTTGGAAGCCAGTATAACCTGATTTGCGCGGGCGTTATCATATCCGTGCTTCCGGCTCTGATCGTGTTTATTCTTTGTCAGAATCAAATTTACAGCGGCATCACGGCAGGCGCGGTCAAGGGATAAGTGAGGAGTGGGACGATGATGGTAGATGAGATAAAAAGACATTTACTTACAGGGATCATCCCGTTTTGGAAACATCTGAGGGATGAGGAAAACGGAGGTTATTACGGCTGGCTGGGCTATGATCTCATACTTGATAAGAAAGCGGTCAAGGGATGTATCCTGAACAGCAGAATTATGTGGTTTTTTTCAAACGCGTATATGCTTTTTGGCGATATAAGTCTTCTTGAGGAGGCGGAACACGGCTTTAAGTTTTTGAAACAGTTTTGTATGGATAAAGAATGCGGCGGCATCTACTGGTCTTTGCGGTATGACGGGACGCCAGAGGATGCGACAAAGCATACCTACAATCAGGCATTCGCTATCTATGCTCTTTCTTCTTATTATAACGCTTCGGGAGATGAAGAGGCGCTTGCCATGGCGAGAGGGTTGTTTGATTTGATGGAAGAGAAGTGCCGCGATGAGCAGGGATATCTGGAAGCGTTTACAAGGGAGTTTGAACCGGAGTCGAATGAGAAGCTTTCCGAGAACGGCGTGCTGGCGGAAAAAACCATGAATACGCTTTTGCATGTATTTGAGGCGTATACGGAGCTATACAGGGTTGCGGGCGACGAGAGCGTCAGAGAGAGACTGTTTTGGATTTTGGATGTCATTGCGGAAAAAGTGTATGATCCCGTCTCGCATCGTCAGGAAGTGTTCTTTGATAAGGATTATAAGAGCCTGCTGGATTTACATTCTTACGGACACGATATTGAAGCTGCTTGGCTGATCGACCGAGGGACAAAAGTGCTCGGGGACAAAGCGTATGAGCAGAAAATGACGGAGATAACAAAGGATCTGACTGCGCAGGTCTACAAGGCGGCGTTTGACGGTCATTCCGTTGCAAATGAATGTGAGAACGGCGTCGTCGACGAGCGCAGGGTCTGGTGGGTGCAGGCGGAGGCGATTGTTGGGTTTATAAACGGTTATGAGAAGGATGGCTCGAAGGCAGAATATTTTGAAGCAGCAGAAAGTATATGGAGATTTATTCAGCAGTATATCATTGATACGAGAAGCGGTTCGGAGTGGTTCTGGGAGGTCGATAAGAGCGGCAGGCCGTTGAAAGACAGACCGATTGTAGAGCCGTGGAAATGTCCGTATCACAACGGAAGAATGTGTCTGGAAGTGATCAGACGTCTGGAAAAATAGAAGATAACGCGAGGAGAGCTTATGTTGCAGGAAAAATATTATGTGGAGTTAGAGAGGCAGGAGAGACTGCTTGCAAGAAAAAATATAAAATCAGATTTCTATAACGGCGTATACGACCGTTATGAATATCCGGTTCTCACAAGGGAGCATGTTCCACTGACATGGCGGTATGATCTCGATCCGAAGGCGAATCCGTATTTCATGGAGCGGCTGGGAATTAACGCGGTGATGAATTCCGGCGCGATTTATCTGAACGGAAAGTATTATCTCATAGCAAGAATTGAGGGCAATGACAGAAAGTCGTTTTTTGGAGTGGCCGAGAGCGACAACGGCGTGGACGGCTTTCGTTTCTGGGATTATCCGATTTTGTTTGAGGATGTCTGTCCGGAAGAGACAAATGTCTATGATATGCGTCTGACCCGGCATGAAGACGGTTATATTTACGGGGTTTTCTGTTCGGAGAGCAAGGATACTTCCGTAAATGATCTTTCCGCGGCGGTCGCGGCGGCAGGGATTGTCAGGACCAAGGACTTAAAGAGCTGGGAGCGCCTTGATAATCTTATTACTAAAAATTCGCCGCAGCAGAGGAACGTTGTGCTTCACCCTGAATTTGTGGATGGAAAATATGCGTTTTATACAAGGCCGATGGATGATTTTATTGAGACCGGAAGCGGCGGCGGAATTGGATTCGGGCTTTGCGAGGATATCCGGCACGCGGTGATCGACGAGGAGAGAATGACCAGTCTGCGCAAGTACCATACAATCACGGAGGCAAAAAACGGGGCGGGCGCGACTCCGATTAAAACGGAAAAAGGCTGGATACATATCGCGCACGGCGTGCGCAACACAGCGGCCGGTCTGCGCTATGTAATTTACGCTTTTGCGACGGATCTGAACGATCCCGCGAAAGTAATCGCGGAGCCGTCCGGACTTTTAATCGGGCCAAGGGGCGGCGAGCGAATAGGCGATGTGTCCAACGTGGTCTTTACGAATGGAGCCGTCGTAAACGAGAGACAAGAAGTGTTTATTTACTATGCTTCCAGCGATACAAGAATGCATGTGGCGGTAACGACCATCGACAGGCTTTTGGATTATGTGTTTAAAACGCCGGAAGATCCGGGCAGAAGCGTGGAGTGCGTAGCGCAGCGGTGTAAGTTAATTGAAAAAAATCTGGAACGATTAAAGAAAGAAGGTGATTTGTGATGGGAAGTGTAAAACTGATCGGGCAGGCGGTCTGTAATGTTCCGTGGCAGGAAAAGCCCGCGGGCCTAAAAGGCGCGCCGGTCTGGAGATATACGGAAAATCCGATTATTGACCGCAATCCGATAGACGGTGTGGCGAGGATTTTTAACAGTGCGGTTCTGCCTTACGGCAATGAGTTTATCGGCGTGTTCCGCGGAGAGCAAACAAACGGGATTCCTTATATTTATATGGGAAGAAGTAAGGATGCGATTCACTGGGATTTTGATAAAAATGCGATTCCGTTTACGGACGAGGAAGGGAATCCGTTTATGCCCGTATATGCGTACGATCCGAGACTTGTGAAAATAGAGGATACATATTACATCATTTGGTGTCAGGACTTTTACGGAGCGGCAATCGGGATAGCCAAGACGACAGATTTTAAGACGTTTACAAGGCTTGAAAATCCGTTTCTTCCGTTTAACCGAAACGCGGTACTGTTTCCGAGGAAAGTAAACGGCAACTATATGCTTTTATCCAGGCCGTCCGACAGCGGGCACACGCCGTTTGGGGATATTTTTATCAGCGAGAGTCCGGACCTGGTTTACTGGGGCAGGCACAGACATGTGATGGGAAAAAGCAGCGAATGGTGGGAGTCCGTGAAGATAGGCGGAGGCGCCGCGCCGATTGAGACGTCCGAGGGCTGGCTCTTATTTTATCACGGCGTAAGCGGAACATGTAACGGATATGTGTATTCGATCGGAGGCGCAATTTTAGATATTGACAATCCGTCGATTGTAAAATACAGATGCAGTAATTTTCTTTTGACGCCGGAGACATGGTATGAAGAGCGTGGATTTGTGCCGAACGTCTGTTTTCCGTGCGCGGCGATCTGTGACAGTGAATCAGGGAAAATTGCGATTTACTACGGCGCGGCGGACAGTTACGTTGGCCTGGCGTTTACAAAGCTGGATGAGATTATAGATTACATCAAAGCAAACAGTGTAGTTACCGGGACGGATACGGAGATTGGCAGACGTTAAAACTGGTTTCTTTTCATTTCCCGGGAGAGCCTTTCCTTTTTACCCCCTATTACTTTATGAAATCTCCCGGGACTATTTCATCTTATATTTTAAGCGCGAGCCTGCATATGCAGGCTCGGTTGCTTTCATGGGAATATTTTTAAGAGAAAATCAACCAAGGAGTAAAAAAATGGAATATCAAATAGAAAGAGCGCGGGGAATTACAAACAGAGGAAATCTGGGACGGTTAAAGAACCTGATGAAGCGCGCACGTGCAGGCGAGCGCCTTGTAATCGGATTTATCGGCGGTTCTATCACGCAGGGGGCAAACAGCAGCGGGTGGAAACAATGTTATGCGTACCGTGTCTTTGAGTGGTGGGCCAAAACGTTCCCGCCGGCGGAATTCGTCTATCTCAATGCCGGGATTGGGGGAACGACGTCGCAGTTTGGCGTTGCGCGGGCGGATGAGGATCTGCTTAAGTATGCGCCGGATTTTGTGATTGTGGAATTTTCGGTAAATGATGAGGGCACGGTGCATTTCCTGGAGACTTACGAGGGATTGGTAAGGAAGATATATAACTCGGGAAGCAGACCGGCTGTGCTTCTTGTTCACAATGTCCGTTATGATACGGGCGCAAACGCTCAGATTCAGCACAGCAAGGTGGGGCGGCATTATGATTTGCCGTGTATCAGTATGCAGAGCAGCATTTATCCGGAGCTTCTCAACGGGTATATTGCGAACCGGGAAATAACGGAGGATGATTTGCATCCGAATGACGAGGGACATTCCCTTGTCGCATCTGTAATTACGTATTTTTTGGAGGAAGTCTATAAGGAGATGGATATTTCCGAGCTGCCGGAGCCAAAACTGCCGGATCCTCTTACAAAAAACGGATATGAAAACAGCGTGCGTTATCAGAACAGAAATTATGCGGCCGAATGTCTTGGATTTGTGGCAGATAAAAGTGCGCCGAAAGGCATAACGGATTGCTTTAAAAATGGCTGGATGGCCGGAAAAAAGGGAGCTTCCATCTCTTTTGTCATAGAGGGCGCCGGGATTGCCGTCGCATATCGGAAAACGGCAAAGGGGCCTGCGCCGATTGCCAGGGCAGTGGTAGACGGGGATGAAGAACATGCGGTTTTTCTGGACGCCAATTTTGAAGAGACATGGGGAGATAAGCTGGAGGTTCATACCCTGGGTGAGCATATGAAAAGAGACAGACACAAGCTGGAAATCACATTGATTGAAACGCATGAGAATGATGCGGCGCCATTTTATCTTGTCTCTGTGATCGGAACAAACTGACATGCAGACCAAATGGGGGAAATCCTATGAAGAGAAAAAAGAGAAAAAAACGAGCAGGGAAAATTGCCTATACCTTGATCGGGGCATTTTTGGTTCCGGTTTTGTTGATTGTGCTTTTAGGCATGATTTCTTATAAGAGGGCGGCGAAGGATATCACAGAGCAGTATGAAAATTCTGTTGACGGAAGCCTGCTTACCGTGAGCGAGTATTGCAGGCTGCTTTGCGCAAATATTGAGGATAAGGCGACAGAGGTTGTCACACATGATGATTTTGTGACGTATTACACAAAGTACGCGGGAAAAAAGGATTCGGAGGCAATGCGCCGTTCGAGGGATGTAGGAACGATTCTGCAGGCGGCGAGAGGAATCTGTACCTATATTAATGCTTACCACATAATTTCGGAGAAAGGCGGCAATGTGACTTCCGGCGCAGGGCGCATCGGCGAAGACGCCTATATGAGGTTTGCAGAGACAAAAGAGGCTGAGATATCGAAAGGCAAGGGGATTTGGAGCGGTTACCATAATTTTTTGGATAAGGAGCTGTCGTTAAAGACCGACAGTTACGCGATTGCCTACACCAGGTGTTTTGCGAAGGGGGAGGGATACGTTTGCCTTGACATGAGCCATGAGACAATACGGGAAATTCTCTCTGCCATAGAGGGCAGCGAGGGTACAATCGCAGCTCTGGTGACAGGGGATGAGAGAGAAGTTTTGTATGCGCAGGAGGATGTGCTTTCACAGCTATCCGGGGCCCAAGTGTTTGCCGGAAGCGATTATCTGGCGGAAGCGGCCGCGAGCGGGGAGCCGGGAAAACGGTATGTAAGCTTTGCGGGTCAGACATGCCTGTTTTCCTACGCGCCGGTGGGAAAGACAGGAATGGTCGTATGTACTCTGATCCCAAAGGAGACGATTCTGTCGGCCGCGTCCTCCATTCGAAGCATTACGGTTCTGATGGTGATTTTGGCGGCATTGATTGCGCTGCTGATTGGGAGTTTAATTGCCAGAAGTATCGGGCGCGAGGTTCAAAGTCTGACAAAAACGCTCAAAAGAGCGTCGGACGGAGATTTTACGACAGAATTTTCGTCAAAGCGCAAAGACGAATTTGGCGTACTCTCGAACGGAATGACCGGAATGATTTCAGGCGTTCGAGGAATTTTGAGAAAAATGCAGCAGTTCGGCGGCGAAGTAGATATCTCTTCGGAGAATTTGTCGGAGACGGCGGGGATTATGGCGGAGTCCATGCGGGATGTCAACACCGCGATGGAGGAGGTCGCAAAGGGCGTACTGCGCCAGGCGCAGGATGCGGACCGCAGCCTTGGGCAGATGGCGGCGTTTTCTGATAACTTAAACAGCGTTTACGATTATACGTTAAAAATTGAGACAAACTCGGAATTTGCAATGCAGGCGGTCGGAAAAGGAAGAAATAAAATTGCAGAGCTGAGCGAAAAAACAAACGCCGCGTCTTCCATGACAAAGACGCTCGTCGGAAATATCGCGGAAGTGGAGATGTGTACCAGAAATATTGGAAGCATTATGGAGAGCATACAAGAGATTGCGGAGCAGACAAATCTCTTGTCGCTAAACGCTTCGATAGAGGCGGCGAAGGCGGGGGAAGTGGGGAAAGGCTTTGCGGTTGTGGCGAGCGAGATTCGAGGGCTTGCGGATCAGTCCCAGGAAGCCGGAAAAAAGATTCAGGGCATTATCGGAAATATACAAAAGACGACGGAAAAAACCAGCGGCTGCGCAAGGATGACCGAGGATTACCTGAAAGAACAGATGGAATCTTTAAACGGAACCGTTGAAGTTTTTTCCGGTATCACACAGAACGTGGAGGGCATGGTAGAGGCGCTGCATAAAATTACGGATCGCATGTCGGACATGATGTCGGATAAGGATGAGGTGCTGGATTCGATTCAAAGCATTGCGGCGGTATCGCAGCAGGCGTCGGCATCGGCCGAAGAGGTGACCGCCACAGTCACCAGCCAGCTGAGTGAAGCGACAGGGCTTGCAGGCGAGGCGGAAAAGTTAAGCCGGGAGGTACGGCAGCTGAATGAGGCGATGCGGCGTTTTACCGTCTGAGAGGACGGTTGTTTATGAAGGAAAGAAAGGAGCAGTATGGAAGAGAAAGAGATATTATTTTTAAATCCCGTATTTACCCATAATATCTGGGGCGGGAAAAAACTCAGGGAAGAATTCGGCTATGAAATAGAGGGAGACGATATCGGGGAGTGCTGGGGGATAGCGGCGCACGAAAACGGGGACTGTACGATCCGCGGGGGCGCTTACGCAGGCAAAACGCTCTCCGGTCTTTGGAGAGAAAATAAGGAATTGTTTGGAAATACAGATATGCGTCGTTTTCCGCTGTTAGTTAAAATTATTGACGCGAGGGACGATTTAAGTATTCAGGTGCATCCGGATGACGTGTATGCGACCGCGCATGAAAACGGATCGCTTGGAAAGACGGAGTGCTGGTATGTTCTCGACTGTCCGAAGGATGCGTCGCTGGTCATCGGTCACAATGCGAAAAGCAAAGAGGAATTAAGAGAGATGATTGCCGGGGGGGAATGGGAAGCGTTTATTCGTGAAGTGCCGGTAAAAAAGGGGGATTTTATACAGATTGATCCCGGAACCGTCCATGCGATTAAGGGAGGGCTTACGATCCTGGAAACGCAGCAGAACAGCGATATTACATACCGGGTTTATGATTACGGGAGATTGAGCGGCGGAAAGCCAAGAGAGCTTCATATCAGACAGAGTCTCGATGTGATTTCGGTTCCGGCCGTGCCGGCGGACGACAGTGTAAAAGATGCGTCGCATGTGACGAAAAACATTCTGGCAGAACTGATATTCTGCGAATACTATAAAGTCTTTAAAATTGATCTGGAGGGAAGGATGAAGTTCGAGCAGAAGTATCCGTTTCTGATTATGAGCGTTTTGGAGGGGAGCGGATTGATTCAGCAGAAAGAGATAAAGAAGGGGGATCATTTTATTTTGCCGAACGGAATCGGCAAGGTGAATTTGGAGGGGAGAATGCAGATAATTGCATCGACCGTTCCGGTATAAATGAGGCAAATCCGATGAAAAGACAGCGCAGCCCGCGCTGTCTTTTTGAGCAGCACAAATTCAGGCAAAAAAAGCCAAGAAAGTACATGGGAATGAAAAATTTATTTATGTATACTTGATTTGTAAAAAAGTGTGAGATAGGGAAGTAGCAGTAAGAAAGGAAGGGTATATTGTGAAGAAGAGGGGTTTAAGCGTTTTATTATCATTGGCGCTTACGGTTACAAGTATTTTCGGGGGATTTTCGGCGAAATCTCAGGCTGCGGAGGTTAAGGCAGCGCAGACGCCGGGATACCGTAATGTCATGTATTACGGAGAATGGTCCGTATATGCCGGACAGAAGTATTTCTATCCGAGCAAGATTGACGGAAGCCAGATAACGCACCTGAATTTTGCGTTTCTGGATGTCGATGCAAACGGGGATCTTGTATTATGCGACGAATATGCGGATTTCCAGATAACAAGCATGCCGGAGCTTTCGGGGACCGACTGGGGCAATCCGAACGCCGGAGTTTTCGGAGCGCTGAATATTCTTCGGTCCAAATATCCGAATATGAAAATCGGCGTGTCTGTCGGCGGCTGGACGAGATCGGGTGATTTTCCGAAGCTGGCGGCGTCCGCGGCA
>CANDCP010000014.1 GCA_947383215.1 uncultured Roseburia sp. | reverse complement strand
AAATCTGATAGAGCCTTGCCCCGATTTCCTGTCGGGTTTCCTGCTCTGATTTTTTTTGAAAGGCGGGGTAGATGTTGGTAACGGTTAGCCTCATCTTATCTTTGCGTATTTGGGTATCGGGTGTAGGAGAGTTATCAGTTTTTGACATAAACTTTCTCCTTAGACGGTTTCCCTAAATTTTATGAGAAGTGGCAAGTACACTATACGGGAATAGCGTAAACTCCCCCTCTACTACTTACTACGCACGGGAGGTAAAAAATGGCAAAGTTTTTTTGAAATTTTATAAAAAGTTTAGAATAGCGGAATAGCAAGCATAGGGATTGAGTACTCAATCCCGAAAAAATAAATTCTAAGCGTCCACAAGGGCAGAAAAAGACACCGGGAAATGACAGTGTATCAATCATCATTCCCCGGCGTTTATCCGCTGAATTTATAGCCGACACCTAACACGGTTTTTATGTAGGTCGGGTTTTTGCTGTCCGGCTCTATCTTTTTCCGCAGGTTGTAAATCACGTTGACAACGCTTGAATGGCAGCTATCGCTATCCATGTTCCAAACGGCTTCAAAAATCTGTGTCTGTGTAAGGACAATGCCGGGATTGGAAGCAAGGAATACAAGGGTACTGTATTCAAGGCGGGTAAGGTTGACTTCCTTCCCGCCTTGAAATACCCGGCGTTGGTTCTGCCTTATTTCCAGTCCCGGAAATGACATTCTCAAAGTAGGGACGGGGATAGTCTGCACGGCTTCAAGTGATATGCAGTCAGATATTGCTGCTATTATTTTGTCAATTACTTTTTCTTCCCGTTCATTAAGCGTCAGCAACAATACTGTTCCTATGTTGCACACCACCTTCTATTGTAAGTTTTGAGTTATTTGAATTAAAGCGATTTTTCTTTTAGTTAAAATTTATCTGCCAAAGCAGCCGCTTGATTGCACCCCTCTGTTTTATCAATATCTCCTACATTGACAACTGCGGGAACCAATACCGTTCCCACCATTTTCCAGTTTAGCAATGCGGCAGAACGCTCTATCGGAACACGTACACCGTCAAAAACGGATTCATCATTTTCCTCACAACAGGAAATCAGCGCACATTCTTTACCCGATAGGTCAACTTTTGCATTGTAGAATGAAAACAGCTTATCTATTACTGCTTTAATTTGTGACGGGATAGAGTACCAGTAAACCGGGGTTGAGAATACTACTGCATCTGCTTCCTGAATAGCCGGGGCAATGGTATTAAAATCGTCATTAAAGGAACAGGCTTTCCCCGTTTTGAAGCAAGTTTCGCAGGCACGACACCCGCCTACATTCATTGTTGCAATGTCAAACCGGGTTATTGTATGTCCTTTTTTTTCTGCCGCCTTGATAAAAGCCTCTGTCATGGCAAAGCTGTTTCCTTTTTTACGGGGGCTGCCTGTGATTACAACTATTTTTTTGCTCATAAAATTATCCTCCTTTGATTGTGGGATTGACTTTTCCCATACAAGATATTATCATTATAGCAAGAATGAAACCAAAAGCAAGTACGCACATTTAAGTGCGATACTAACATAAAGGTTATAAACTATCAGAAAGGAAAGTGTAAAATGAGTGAACGAATTATTTCAAATGAATGTTTCAGAAGTACAGGTTTTAGCTATACATTGTCATTGATTAACGGAAAATATAAAATGACCATATTATATGTTTTAGCAGAATTTGGCATTGTCCGATTTAATGAAATGAAAAAGTACATTGAAGCAATTTCCTACAAAACATTAAGTGCAACATTAAAAGAACTGGAAGCTGATAAACTAATTCATAGAAAAGAATATCCGCAAATACCGCCTAAAGTGGAATATAGTTTAACTGAACGTGGCAAATCACTGATTCCAATACTTAACGCAATATGTGATTGGGGAGAAGAAAACGCATTATGATATATAAAAAGAAACGGACTGAAACTGTTTGAGGTTTCAGTCTGTTTCTTAGGGACGATAAAGCCGTTTATTCACCCATACGAATATTTTTTACTGTTTTCTGTTCAAAAGTGAGGTCTGTATAAAACCTTGTCCCGCCGTTTCCAACAGGAGCTTGCGGCAAAAGCCCTACTTTTACCGTTTCGCCAACAGGAAGATTAAAAAATCTCGTCATGTAAAATTTTTTGCCGTCAACAGAATAATGGAACGCAAAAGAGTTGCCACACCTGCATACTTGCAGCCAAACTTCATTACCGTCAATGTTGCACCCATTCGCATCGTCACATTCCCCGTTTCTTGCAACAACGCTAACAACAGCGTGCGTACCAAAATCAGTCATTTCAAAACACGACTTCGCCCAGTTTTTCATATCCTGCATTACCATAATGGAAGCGGAGTCATATGTATCTTTGAAATCATGGGACACTTTTACTCGCATAACGAAATCTCCGGCAATTTCAGTGTGGTAAAACGGAGCATTACATAAAGATTCCGGCGTAATTCCTTCTTCACTAACCGCACCGTTATTAAAGAAAAAATCACTTTGCGCCGGGGCAAACATTTCAATTTTGTTGTTTTCTGTTTTTATCTGTCCTTCATTGAGCCATTTGAAATCCATACAAATATCCTCCTTTGAAAATAGATGTTAATGCAATGTTAAATCTCTAAATTTATTTTAATTCCCCAAAGAACATATGTAAAGTACTCACTTTATTGTGCGATACTTACCTCTAAGTAAGATAGGAATGAGAATGTGGTTTGTCAATCATCATTCCTAGGCAGTTAATTTGATTATTCCCAAATCGTAAGGGATAAATAGATTGCCATTATTAAATTTTTTCCCTCTGTTGTATACATGAGTTTACGGTTTTCTATATTACTAAAAAGATTTTTATTTACGTTGAGCTTTTAGTTTTCGATATTCCGTTGGAGTGATACCATAATGAATTTTGTATTGTTTACAAAAATATCCAATATTATTAAATCCTGTTGCGTATGCAATTTCTACAAGTTTTAGATCTGTTGTTATAAGTAGTTCAGAAGCCTTTTTCAAACGGTACAAAATGAGATAACTAACAGGAGACCTTTTTAAGTATTTATGAAAAAAACTTAGCGCACTACTTTTACTTATCCCTGCGCTTTGTGCTATGTCCGACAATGCGATTTGCGAGGAATAATTTGTATGAATATATTGCATCATTACTTGTAATTTGATTTGTGACTGTGCAGAATGCTCCTGCTGTTGATTTAAGTGGGTAGTATCAATATGTTCAAAGAAAACCGCCCACAATTTTTGTAGGAGTGAGGAAGTTATAAGTTCTTTTGCACAAGCAGAATTTTGTTGAGTAAATATTTCTTGTAAAATATCAAGAATTTCTTTTTGCCACGGCAGAGCAGGACTAAAAATCTGATAGCTGATTGTTGATGAAATGATTGGCTGTACATATTGATTATAAATTCGAGTTTCTATTGGAGCAATAAAAGTAGGATAACAAACAAAATTCGGGATAACAGCATTATCTTCTGAATAAAATTCATGAAGCACTTTGGAATTGATGAAAACAGCATTGCCTTCCGACAGGGTAATCTGCTCTGTTCCAATACAAAAAGTAACTGTTCCGCTTTGCACATAAACAAATTCTATCTCTGTATGCCAGTGCCAATTCACACAATTAAAATCAAATAGAGCTAAATTGTCATAATAAAAACAAAAAGGATATTCTTTGTCTCCATGCTGAATGGTTTCCATTAAGTTCTCATCAGTAATAATCTTATTGTAATTCATTTCAGTCACTCCTTATATTTTGCGATATAGTGTAATAAAAAAGAGAATTTGTTTATTGAATTAAAGAGAAAAATGTCATATAGTATAACGAAATATAACACAAATCAAGAAAAATGGCAAGGAGGTTAGTCATATGAAAAATAGAAGATGTGATATTACATGGAATGATTTTGGAAATATGCTGATATTTATAGCGTTACCGATTGCTGTTCAGAATTTGCTTACAACTACTGCAAGCATGATAGATACAATAATGATAGGCAGTCAAGGAGAACTGTCTGTTGCAGCGGTTGGAATATGTTCCCAAATTGGCTCATTGCTATTTAATTTGTATTGGGGGTTTGTTAGTGGAGCTGTTTTATTTTTGTCACAATACTGGGGAGCTGATGACCATAAAGGCTATAATCGTGTTGCAGGTTATACCCTAGTGTTTGCCGGGGGTGTTGGGTTGTTTTATGGCATACTGAATTTTGGAATCCCGAAATTCATTTTAGAGCTATATACAGACAAAGCAGATATTGTAAGTTTAGCAGTACCCTACATGAAGATTGTGGGATTATCTTATCCATTACAGGTTTTTGCTGCGGTTTTTAGTATTATGCTTAAATCAACAGAACGGGTAAAAGTGCCGCTTGCGTCATCGGTTATTTCTCTGTTAGTAAATTTTGGTGTGAATTTTACACTGATTTATGGGCGGTTTGGAATGCCCAAAATGGGAATTACCGGAGCTGCCATAGGAACATTGTTATCAAGTATTGTAAATGTGTTGATTTTATCCTGTTATCTGATAATAGAGCGCAGAGCCATGTCCCTACACATAAATGAAATATTTAATTTTGACATTCAGTTTACAAAAAATTATTTACGGAAATTATTTCCTGTTCTAATGAATGAAATATTTTACGGTATAGGGCAAATGCTTATTAACATTGTTATGGGACACCAAGATGAATCAGCTATTGCGGCAATGGCTGCCTTTCGGGTATGTGAGGGGTTTGTGTATGCTTTTTTTGGCGGTTTGTCAAATGCTACAAGTGTTGTTGTGGGAAATCAGATTGGTGCAGGCAGGCTTCTTAAAGGTTACAGTTATGCTCGGCGGTCAGCTTATGTATGTCCAGTTATAACATTTACAGTCGTTTTGCTTTGTTACATATTCCATAACCCTCTTTTTACATTGTTTGGTCTTGAAACGCAGGCGATTTTTTACGGTAAATATATGCTTTTGATCTTCCTGTTTTTTGGTACGATTAGGACAAGCTGTTATATTATGAATGAATCTTTTCGGGCAGGCGGGGAAACGGTATTTGGCTCAATATTTGAAATTGGTGGTCTGCTGTTTTTGACCGTTCCTGTTACATGGGTTGTTGGTATGGTTCTGAAACTCCCGTTTATTCTTGTGTTTGCATTTATATATACTGATGAATTATTGCGGTTATTTGTAATGACACCATACATGATGAAAGGTAAATGGATAAAGCCAATGACAGAACAGGGGCGTAAGAATTTAGAAGAATTTAGAAACATTATGAAACCGCATAAAAATAGAAAAGAACACTAAAACAGAAAAGAAGTAAAAACAAAAGATAGGATTACAATGGTTGTGCCGTCTAAAAGGCTTTTCGTTGTAAAATATCAGAATACTATTATAAACAGCCGGGAAACAGCAATCCGTAGATTGCTATTCCCCGGCATTCCATTACTCCATATCTTCAGCAGGCAGAAACACAAGCCCGGCAAATTCTTCTTTATGCCTTTCCCAGACTATCAACGCCAAACAGCCAAGTCAAGGACGTAAACGCCGCTAAAGCGGTAAATCCTTGACTTGGCTGTTTGGCATTGATAAAGGGTAATTAAGGCATAAATGAATATCTATGTTGTAGCAACCTCTTTTCCGTTCCATTCCCTTCATGCGATAGGGATAATTCAATCAAAATTCAAAAGAACGGATAGGAAAGGAATAGATAATTTATCATTTTGTAATTTATACTTTAGTATTTTATATATCTGTATTTTATTGCGTTGGTTTTCCCTGTGTTGGAAAATCCAATGTTGGATTTCCCGGTGTAGGGTTTTCCACGATTGGATTATTGCCATAAGCATAATAGCTTGTCCTTTCGTTGTGTGAGAAAGCCGAAGTCCACAGCTTTGAAGGGCGTGTGGGTATGCGTCTTAGTGATTGTATTTTGTGCGTTCCGATTTATTACAATCTTCCCGATTCGCTTCACCGAATCTCTGGAAGTGAACAACTTCCCGTTCGCGCAGGAAGCGGATTGGATCGGCCACTTCGGGATCCTTTACGAGACGCAGTATATTATCATAGGTAGTTCTTGCCTTTTGTTCTGCGGCCATATCTTCAAACAAATCCGTGATAGAATCACCCTTGGACTGAAATTCACAGGCGTTGAATGGAATGCCGCCGGCTGCCTGAGGCCACAAGGCCAGTGTGTGATCTACATAATATTTATCAAAGCCGGATGCTTTGATTTCTTCAGGGGTAAGATTTTTTGTAAGCTGGTAAATGATTGCGCTTACAATTTCCATATGAGCAAGTTCTTCGGTACCGATATCCGTCAATACGCCCTGAACGCGTTTGTCTGACATGGTATAGCGCTGCGAGATATAACGCATGGATGCGGAAAGTTCGCCGTCAGGCCCGCCGAACTGGCTGATGATGACCTGAGCCATCTTCGGATTTGTCTGTGTAATGTTTACCGGATATTGCAATCGTTTTTCATAATTCCACATTTAACACATACCTCCTTCCCAAGGCCATTTTTGAGTAGACCAATACCATTTTCCGGTGGCCGGAGCAGCCGTGTCAATCGTCAGAGGACCATAATGCTCCTCGTAAGTTTTGAGGGCCTTTCTTCGCATTTCGGAATAGTGATTAAAATAATTCATCGCTTCCTCATCGTCCGGATGCGTATCGAGATAAAGAACAATATCGTTGCAGGCAAAGCTGATTTCGTTAATCCAGGTGAAAAGCTGCTGCTGATTCATAGGAACGTTCATCATGACTGACATGCACCTCGCTTTCCAAGGAACGGCTTATTTAATTCAGGAAAAATGGTCCCAATCATCAGGGCTTTATCCGGATCGTATGTGCTATGAAAATACTGCCAAGGCACATAAGCCATCGCAATCGGTTCGTCTTTTAAGGAAGAGACTGCCGGATAAGGCATATAACTCTCCATGTTTTGACGGTCACAATTATTCATACAATCGTCCTCTTTATTTTTATTTACAATATAAATTATGAAAAAAAAAGAATTTGGTGAGTTGTTGAGAATAAAATTATATGTTGGCGGAACAATAAAACAGTAACAAGAAAAATACAAAGAGGAGAGAAAAATGGCGATTTTAGAGTTGACGACAGCGAATTTTGAGGAAAAGGTGTTTCGAAATGATAAGCCTGTGCTTGTAGATTTTTATGCGGACTGGTGCGGCCCATGCAAAAGTCTGGCGCCGGTAATTGAGGAGATCGCGGATGAGACGGATGTCGTGCAGGTTGGAAAGGTCAATGTAGACCAGCAGCCGAAGCTGGCGGAGAAATATAAGATTATGACGGTTCCTTCGCTGCTTGTTTTAGCGCACGGAAAGGTGATTTCACAGTCTCAGGGCGCGCGTCCGAAAGAAGAAATTTTGAATATGATTGAAAATTTGTTGAAGAAATAGTTCCGCTGCGTTAGAATGTAAAAAGCATTACTACATTTCCCTGATGAAAAGGGACACAGAGAGGACTTACACATGACATTAGATGAATTACCGGTAGGCAGCGCCGGAGTGATTACCCAGGTGGGCGGGGAAGGCATACTAAGATGCAGACTGCTGGATATGGGGCTGATTCCAAAGACAAGGGTAAGCGTGCAGAAGGTCGCTCCCATGGGAGACCCGATCGAGCTTCATATCCGCGGGTATCAGCTGACCATACGAAAAGAAGACGCGCAGAAGATTGAAGTGGAAAGAGAGGCGGAAGGGCAATGATCTTTGCACTTGTGGGAAACCAGAACTGCGGCAAGACAACGCTGTTTAATCAGCTGACGGGTTCCAACCAGCATGTCGGAAATTTTCCGGGGGTTACCGTAGATCAGAAAGTCGGGCAGATCCGTTCGAGAAAAGACTGCTCTGTTGTAGATCTTCCGGGAATTTATTCGCTGCGTCCGTATACAAATGAAGAAATCGTAACGAGAGATTTCATTTTAAAAGAGAAGCCGGACGGAATTATAAATATTGTAGATGCGACGAATATTGAGCGAAATCTGTATCTGACGCTTCAGCTTTTAGAGATGCATATCCCGATGGTCCTTGCCCTTAACATGATGGATGAGGTCAGAAACAACGGGGGCGCCATTGATTTTAAGCGGATGAAAGAAGAGCTTGGGATTCCCGTGATTCCAATCAGCGCCGCGAAGGACGAGGGAATTGAGGATTTAATCCGGTGCATTGTGCATACCGCGGGGCATAGGGAATATCCGCGTATTACGGATTTTTGCGAGCAGGGGCCGGTGCACCGGTGCATCCATGCGCTTTCACATCAGGTGGAGGATCATGCGCAGAGCATCGGGATGTCTCCAAGATTTGCGGCCACAAAGATTGTGGAGGGCGATACGGATATCATTCGTCATCTTGTTTTGAGTCAGAATGAGCTGGACATGATGGAGCACAGTATAGAGGAGATGGAAACGGATCATAAAATGGACAGAAATGCGGCCATGGCGGACATGCGCTATACGTTTATTGAAAAAGTCTGCTCCAGGACGGTCACGCGCTGTCATGAGAGCAGGGAGAGAAGGCGAAGCGTTTGCATCGACGCCGTGCTGACCAATAAGTATCTGGCGCTGCCGATGTTTTTTATGATTATGATGCTTGTATTTTATTTAACCTTCGGGTTGATCGGGACTGCGCTCAGCGATCTTTTGTCGCTTGGCATTGATGCGTTGACAAAGGTTGCGGATGCCTGGCTGATATCGTACGGTATCAATCCGGTGGTACATAGTCTTGTGATAGACGGCGTGTTTGCGGGTGTCGGAAGCGTACTGAGCTTTCTTCCGATCATTGTGGTTTTATTTTTCTTTCTTTCCATTCTAGAGGATTCGGGTTATATGGCGCGGGTGGCGTTTGTAATGGACAAGCTGCTTAGAAAAATAGGACTTTCGGGGAGAAGCTTTGTGCCGATGTTAATCGGTTTTGGCTGCAGCGTTCCGGCGGTTATGTCCAGCCGTACGCTTGCGTCGGAGCGTGACCGGAAAATGACAATTATGCTGGTGCCGTATATTAGCTGTTCTGCGAAAATACCGATTTACGCGGTGTTTGCGTCGGCATTTTTTCCGAGACATGCCGCGCTTGTAATGATGGCGCTGTATGCGGGCGGCATTGTTGTCGGGATATGCATGGCCCTGCTTTTTAAATATACAAAGTTTAAGGGGAATCCGATGCCGTTTGTGATGGAATTGCCGAATTACCGGCTTCCTTCCGTAAAAAGCGTTGTGCTCTTGATGTGGGATAAGGCGAAGGACTTTTTGCAGAGGGCGTTTACCGTAATTTTTGTCGCGACGATTCTGATCTGGTTTTTGCAGACCTTTGACACTAGGCTGAATGTAGTAGACGACAGCGCCGAAAGCTTGCTTGCCCTTGTGGGTAAATGGATTGCGCCGATATTTGTTCCGCTTGGATTCGGAGATTGGCGGATATCTACCTCGTTGATAACGGGATTCACGGCAAAGGAAGCGGTTGTCAGTACGATGAGCGTGCTCACGGGAACCTCGCTCTCAAATTTAAGCCAGACTTTGGGTGAAATTTTCACGCCGGTTTCCGCTGCAAGCTTTCTTGTATTTACCTTGCTGTACACGCCGTGCGTCGCGGCGGTGGCGGCGATTCGGCGCGAGATGGAATCCGGCGTAAAGGCGGCTTTCGTGGTGGTGTTGCAATGTCTTGTCGCCTGGGCGGCGGCGTTTCTTGTCTATCGTATCGGAATGCTGTTCTGATGCCGGTAAGAGGAGGATTTGCAATGAAGTTTTTTGATTTCCTGGTGCTTGCGCTTGTGTTTGCCTGGCTAAAAGCCGCCCTGCGGTTTATGAAGCAAAAAAAGACATGCGGATGCGCCGGATGTTCGGGGAGTTGTAAGGGATGCAAAAGAATTACGAAAAAAGAAAAGGCAGGAGAAAGAAATGAATAAGGTTAGAACAAGATTTGCACCTAGTCCGACAGGGAGAATGCATGTGGGAAATCTCCGCACGGCATTGTATGCGTATTTGATAGCAAAACATGAAGGCGGAGATTTTATTTTGAGAATAGAAGATACCGACCAGGAGCGCTATGTAGAGGGAGCGGTCGATATTATTTACCGCACTTTGGAAAAGACGGGGCTGATACATGATGAAGGGCCGGATAAGGACGGGGGAGTTGGACCTTATGTTCAAAGCGAGCGTCAGGAACGGGGGATTTACTTAGAATATGCAAAAAAGCTGGTCGAAAAAGGCGAGGCATATTATTGTTTTTGTGATAAAGAGCGTTTAGAGAGTCTCCGTCAGGAGGTTGCGGGCAAGGAAATTATTGTGTACGACAAGCATTGCCTGCATTTATCGAAAGAGGAGGTGGAAGAAAAGCTTGCGGCGGGAGCGCCCTATGTGATTCGTCAGAATAATCCGACGACGGGGACGACCACGTTTTGTGATGATATCTACGGAGAAATTACGGTGGACAACGCGGAGCTCGACGATATGATCCTGATAAAGTCCGACGGCTATCCGACGTACAATTTTGCAAATGTGGTGGATGACCATTTGATGGGAATTACGCATGTGGTAAGGGGAAATGAATATCTCTCTTCATCCCCGAAATATAATCGGCTTTACGAGGCATTCGGCTGGGAGGTGCCGACATACGTGCACTGTCCTCTGATTACGAATGAAGATCATCAGAAATTAAGCAAACGATGCGGGCATTCTTCTTATGAAGATTTGATCGAGCAGGGGTTTTTGACGGAGGCAATTGTAAATTTCGTGGCGCTGCTGGGATGGAGTCCTGCGGATAACCGGGAGATTTTCTCGCGGAAGGAGCTGACAGAGGCGTTTGATTACCGGCATATGAGCAAATCCCCGGCGGTCTTTGACTATACAAAATTAAAATGGATGAACGGCGAATATATGAAAGCGATGGATTTCGATGTGTTTTACGAAATGGCGGAACCGTATATCTCGGCCGTTGTCACAAAAGATTACGATCGGAAAAAGATTGCGGCGATGATCAAGACGCGTATCGAGGTATTTTCCGATATTAAAGAACATATTGATTTTTTTGAGGCGGTGCCGGAGTATGAGAGCGCGATGTATATCCATAAGAAAATGAAGACGACAAAAGAGTCTTCGCTTTCCGTTTTAAAAGAGATTCTTCCGCTTCTTGAGGCACAGGAAGATTACGGAAACGATGCGTTATACGAGGCTGTCTGTGAATTTGTGAAGCAGAAAGGGTATAAAAACGGTTACGTTTTATGGCCGATACGGACGGCCGTGTCAGGAAAACAGATGACTCCCGGCGGGGCCACAGAAATTATGGAGGTTTTGGGCAAAGAAGAATCTCTGAAAAGAATTAAAAAGGCAATTGAAAAATTGAGCGAAAACAAGTAAGATAAAAGTGCAGACGGCGTCTGCACTTTTTTGCGGTAAAGGAGAGAGAAGATGGGAAATGAGGTCGGGGAAGAGAAGCGTCAGTTTGCGGTTCTGATAGACTCGGATAACGTCAGCGCAAAATATGCGGGGGTAATTTTTGACGAGCTGGAAAAGTACGGATATGCCAGCTGCCGCCGAATATACGGGAACTGGTCTAAGGGAACGGACTGGACGGAGAAAAAGCTTTTGGATTATTCGATTATGCCGATTCAGCAGTTCGACTACACAACGGGAAAGAATGCGACGGATATGGCGATGGTGATAGACGCCATGGATCTGTTGTATAAAGATAAAGTGGACGGTTTTTGTCTTGTGACGAGCGACAGCGACTTTACACGTCTCGCCATGAGGCTTCGCGAAGAACAGAAATATGTGCTCGGGATGGGGGAGTCGAAGACGCCGCAGGCGTTAAAGAAAGCCTGCAATAAGTTTGTACTTTTAAATTTAGTCGGGGAAACAGACAGGGAAGCGGCTGTGGGCGGCAATGATATTGTAAGCCAGAGTTTGGATATGGATAATGTCACGAGTATCACGGACGTGGAAAAGGCAATTGAGATGATGTTTTTTGAGGAAGGGACCGCAGTTCTTGATCTGGGATACGTGGGGAGCCGCCTTGCCGGGAAATTTACGGATTTTGACGCGAGAAATTACGGCTATTCAAAGCTGAGCGTATTTTTGGACGAGGAGATGAAACACTGCCGGGTAAAAAAGAATAACAATCATTACAGCCTTTTGAAGGAAGAGGTACAGATTGACAGACAGGAGCTTGAGGAAGAGATTCTTGCGCTCATAAGAAAAAACGGCGGGTGTATCGATAACCTTTCGATTATTCATGACGAATTAAAACGCAAGCATCACAACTTTAATGTAAAAGATTACGGATATAAAGCGATGTCCAAGTTTTTGCGCAGCATCCAGGGACTGTCTGTAAACGCCAACACAGTGAAAATAAAAAAGAACCAGGGATAGAAAATGGAAGAGCTAAACGAAGGACAAATTCAGGCGATTAAGCATTTCAGAGGTCCCTGTTTGACGTTGGCCGGTCCCGGCGCCGGAAAGACAAAGGTGATTACGCTGCGGACAAAAGAATTGATTGAGAACCGCCAGGTGAATCCGGCGGATATCCTTGTCGTGACGTTTACAAAGGCGGCTGCCACAGAGATGAGAGAGCGCTTTACAAAGCTGATGGGGCGAAGGGCGCCGGTGACATTTGGAACTTTTCATGCAGTGTTTTTTTCGATTTTAAAGTACGCCTATCACTATACGGCGGAAAATATCGTGCGGGAGGAACAGAAGTTTTTACTGATGCGGGATATGGTGCGCAGATTTCATCTTGATTATGAGGATGAAAATGAATTTATCGGGGCGCTCCTTGGCGAGATCAGCATGGTAAAGAATGTCAGGATGGATGTTGGGAATTACTATTCCAGGAACTGTCCGGAGGATACGTTTCGGAAAATTTACGCGCAGTATGAGAAGGCGCTGCGCGGACGAAGGCTGATTGACTTTGATGATATGCTTGTCTATACATATGAATTATTTTCGCAGCGGAAGGACATCCTTTCATTGTGGCAGAGACGTTATCCGTTTATTTTGATAGACGAATACCAGGACATCAATCAGTTACAGTATGAAATTGTAAAAATGATGGCTAAGCCCCAAAACAATCTGTTTGTGGTGGGAGACGACGATCAGTCGATATATCGTTTCCGCGGCGCTGCCCCTCAAATAATGCAGATGTTTACAAAAGACTACAAAGATGCGGCGCAAATTCTGCTCGATGTGAATTACCGCAGTGTTTCGGAGATCGTAGAAAAATCAGGATATGTCATCTCACATAATCAGAACCGTTTCGTAAAAAAGGCGGTGTCCGCAAGGAGAGGCGGAAAAGCGGTCTGCGTCAAAAATTTTAAAAACCAAAGAGAGCAGAATCTTGCCGTGATAGAAGGGATTCGAACGTTTATTGCGCAAGGGGGCAGTTACGGCGGGATCGCAGTTTTATTCCGAACGAACACGCAGCCGAGGCTTCTGATGGAACAGCTTTTGGAGTACAATATTCCGTTTCAGGCGAGGGATAAGATTCCGGGACTTTATGATCATTGGATTGCGAAGGATATTTTTTCTTATATAAAGATTGCCATGGGAAGCAGGGAGAGGGCCGATTTTCTGCGGATAATGAACAAGCCGAAGCGTTATATCGGAAGGGACAGCTTAGAGGAGCGGACGGTGGCGTTCGACGTGTGGGCCGATTACTATGCAAAAAATGAACAGGAGTGGATTGCAGAGCGGATTGACAGACTTGCCTATGACTGTAAAATGCTTTCCAATATGGCGCCCTACGCGGCAGTCAATTATATACGCTGTGGAATCGGATATGACGATTATTTAAACGAATATGCAGATTACAGGCAGATTCGCAGGGAGGAGCTTTTTGAGGTTTTAGACGAGCTTATGGAGGCGGCGAGAACATATCCGGATTATTTGTCATGGAAGAAGCATATCGAGGAATACCAAAGGGAGCTTAAGGAGCAGGGGGAACGGAACCGGAATGAGACAGAGGGCGTGTCCCTCTCAACGTTTCACAGCGCTAAGGGTCTGGAATATGACGAAGTCTATATTGTGGATGTCAATGAAAAAATCATGCCCTATAAAAAGGCGGTGCTTGAAGAGGATATCGAAGAAGAGAGGCGCATGTTTTACGTCGGAATGACGAGGGCGAGGGAGAGGCTGTATCTGTATTCGTCCGACAGGATAAACAATCATGAGATGGAACCGTCGCGGTTTCTCGAGGAGATGGAGGCAAAAAAAGGATAAAAGATATGCCGGAGCACAGACTTATCGCGACTGTATTCCGGCATAAATTTCCGCAGAATAAAAATGTTTGTGAGCTTGTCTGCTTTCAGGCGTCACTCAAGCTCCATGTAATATGCATCGTCTAAGAGTTCGTCAAAGCGGTCGGTAACGGCCTCGGATTCTTCGTCGTCCGTAATATTTTCAAGCGACGGTTCTCCGTTTTCGTCTTCAAAATAGCGGTAGATGTATACCTCTCCCTCCTCGTTATCTTCGCCGTCTTCGTCTAACGGCAAAAGAGCGATATAGTCCTGTTCGCCAATATCAAAGATTGTGAGAATCCGGCATTCGACATCGGTACCGTCATCCATGTTTAAGGTTACAAAAATATCTTCGTCGTCATCAAATTCATTTGGATTACCCATAAGTCACCTCTGCTTTTTATACTCTCTTCATTATAGGAATCCGGGAATAAAAAGTCAACATACAGAGTAAAAAATGGGGCGGGAAAAGAATTTATACAAACAAAAAAAGAATTTTGCTATACAAATTATGGAGAATCCCTTATAATAGTAAGATAAGATGCCTGAAAGTGTGGCAGACAAACAGGAATGATAAAGGATAGACGACAGATACAGAGAGGCGGAAATGGAATGAAATATGCCATAAAAGAGGGAAATTATGCGAAAATGGGGACAATGGTGACCTTGGCGGGGACCATATTCACCTTTGAGGGGGAAAAAGAAGCGGAATGTGCCGTTCTGCTATATCGTATAAGAACTGGGGAGGTTGTGCGGATAGAAGTTCCGAGGGAGTACTGCGTGGGCGCGCTTCGCTCTGTCCTGGTTGAAAAGCTTGATATCAGACAGTATCAGTATAATTATGAGATAAACGGGAGAGAGCTGGTAGATCCGTATGCGGACAGAATTGAGGGGCGTAAGAATTGGTTTGATCTCTCGCGCTGCCGGCAGGGATGCCGGGTGCGCGGCGGGTTTGCAGGGGCGGAATATGACTGGGAGGGCGATCATACGCCGGAGATTTCACAGGAAGATATGGTAATGTACAAGCTGCATGTTCGGGGATTTACCATGGACGGCGGCGCAAGAGGCAGGATGCGGGGGACTTTTGCGGCGGTAAAGGAGAAGATACCGTATTTGCGGTCGCTTGGAATTACGACGGTGGAATTGATGCCGGCATATGAGTTTGAAGAGATGGTCTTTTTGTCCGCCGCAAAGCCGTCGGATTATACGGAGTGGAAGCAAAAAAAGGAGCAGGGGGAGGATGCCGCGCCGCAAGAACAGGAGCGCGTAGAGGCGGAAAAGGTAAATTTCTGGGGATACGTGCCCGGCAATTACTTTGCTCCCAAAGCGGCGT
The DNA here is from genome assembly GCA_947383215.1 of uncultured Roseburia sp. Classification (GTDB taxonomy): domain Bacteria; phylum Bacillota; class Clostridia; order Lachnospirales; family Lachnospiraceae; genus Roseburia_C. The sequence continues at coordinate 47,373 of CANDCP010000014.1, read as the reverse complement.
ACGCGTTTTCTAAGGACGAAGTTACGGAATTGCGGGATCTGATCAAAGCGCTGCACCGCAATTCGATGGAATGTGTAATGGAAATGTATTTTGATGAGAAGATGAATCAGAATATGATTTTGGACGTTCTGCGTTTTTGGGTGATGCAGTATCATGTCGACGGTTTTCATTTGATTGGAAGCGCGCTTCCGATCAGGGCGATGACGCAGGACCTTGTGTTGAGACGCACGAAGCTTTTTTATACGGGATTCGGACAGGAGCTGATTGAGAAGCGGAATGAAAATTCACATTTATATGTGTATAACGACGAATACAGTTATCCGCTGCGCAGGCTTTTGAATCATATCGACGCGAATCTGTTTGAGTTTGTCAATCAGCAGAAAAAGCAGGGCAGGGGATGCGCATATATCAATTATGCGGCGATTAACAACGGATTTACGCTTGCGGACGTGTTCATGTACAGTGAGAAACATAATCTGGAAAACGGAGAGAACAACATGGACGGGGCCGACTGGAATTTTAGCAGCAATTACGGGGTGGAAGGGCCGACCCGAAGGAAATATATCCAGCATTTGCGGAGACGGCAGATGCGAAACGCGATGGCGATGGTCGCTCTGGCGCAGGGAGTTCCGCTGATTGCCTCCGGCGATGAGTTTTGTAATTCCCAGGGCGGAAATAACAATGCGTATTGCCAGGATAATAAAGTTGGCTGGGTAAATTGGAAAGACGCCGCGAAAAACGCCGCGTTTACGGAATATATCAGGAAGCTCTTTGCGTTTCGCAGAGAGCACAGGATTTTGCGTATGCCGCAGCCGATGCATATGAAAGATTTTTGCGGCATGGGGTACCCCGATTTGTCTTATCACGGGGATAACGCGTGGGTGGCCGGATTTGAGCCGAGCCGGCAGGCCGTGGGAATGATGTACTGCGGCGAGCGCGATAAAGATTCGGGCAGGCGGGATGATTTTATTTATATAGCGTATAATTTTCATAACGGCAAGAAATTTCTTGCCCTGCCGAGGATCGGAAAAGAGAAAAACTGGTATCTGGTTATGGATACCACGAAAGAGGAGCCGTTTTTGGAGAAAGAGGAGCGTTTGGAAAAACAGGATCTGTTAGAGATCGGCGGGCTTTCCGTTCGGATTTTAATCGGAAAATAAGACGTATAATGCGAAAATGAAGGGGTGGCAGATGAAAGCATGGCGGCATTTTTGCACGATTACACATCACAAATTTCTGGTGATGAAGGGGTGTTTTCGGGTAGGCTTATACAGGCAGGGATTGTTGCATGATCTATCGAAATACGGACCGACAGAGTTTTTGGTCGGGTGTAAATATTTTCAGGGGGATAAAAGCCCGAACAATGCGGAGCGGGAGCAAAACGGCTGTTCCATGGCGTGGCTGCATCACAAAGGGCGCAACAAGCATCATCTGGAGTATTGGATTGATTATGGGCTGGACGGACAAAAAGGAATGACAGGAATGAAAATGCCCGTAAAGTATGTTGTGGAAATGTTTATAGACCGTGTCAGTGCGAGCAAAAATTACTTAAAGGATAAATACACGGATGAGAGTCCGCTGCAGTATTACGAGAAGGGAAAGAGCTGTTGTATGCTGCATGAGGAGACCAGAGAGCTTTTGGAATCTCTTTTACATCTGCTTGCAGAACAGGGGGAAGACGCTGTTTACGAATACATCCGCAGGCAGGTTTTGAAGAAAAAATCAATGAAAATGGAAAGAAGGACGAAAAATGATTGACGGAAAAAAAGTATTATTCAGCGGAATGCAGGCGACGGGAACGCTGACGCTCGGCAATTATCTGGGCGCGCTGCAAAACTGGGTAAAGCTGAGCGACGAATATGAGTGCTTTTACAGCGTGGTAGATCTGCATTCTATCACAGTGCGTCAAAATCCTGCAGAGCTTCGCAAAAGGGCGAGAAATCTTCTGACGCTGTATGTTGCGGCGGGGCTCGATCCCAAAAAGAACTGTATCTATTACCAGTCGCATGTGTCGGGACATGCGGAATTATCCTGGATTTTAAATTGTTTTACTTATATGGGCGAGTTGAACCGGATGACTCAGTTTAAAGATAAGGCGGCAAAGCATGCGGACAATATCAATGCGGGTCTGTTTACATATCCGGTTTTGATGGCGGCCGATATTCTTCTGTATCAGGCTGACGTGGTTCCGGTCGGAATCGACCAGATGCAGCACCTTGAGATCACAAGAGATATCGCGCAGCGCTTTAACGGGGTCTATGGCGACGTGTTTACGATTCCGGAGGCGTATGTGGGCAAGTCGGGAGCGAAGATTATGAGCTTGCAGGAACCGTCAAAAAAGATGTCCAAATCCGATGAAAATCCGAATGCGAGCGTTTATCTGATGGATGATGAGGACGTCATTATTCGTAAATTCAAGCGCGCCGTGACAGATTCTCTGGCAAGGATTGCATATACCGACGAACAGCCGGGGATTAAAAATCTGTTGGATATTTACTGCGCCTGCACGGGAAAGACGCCTGCGGAGGCGGTAAAAGAGTTTGAAGACAGAGGATACGGCGAACTGAAGACGGCTGTCGCGGAAGCCGTCGTATCGGTGCTAAAGCCGGTTCAGAAGCGTTTTGAGGAGCTGTCAAAAGATAAGACGTACATCGACGAGGTAATAAAAGAAAACGCCGAAAAAGCCGACTATTATGCGAAAAAGACTTTGCGCAAAGTGCAAAAAAAAGTCGGATTCCCGGAGAGAATTCGCTGACGCTATGTGAGAAAATCTGGAAACAGTTTCGCCATGTCATTTGGCAAAGGAACACGGTAAGAGCAGGCCTCCCCTGTGATTGGATGGAAAAAATCCAGTTGATATGAGTGGAGAGCCTGCCTTTTTATTTTGCCAAAATCCGGATTATACAAAAAATCGCCGATCAGCGGATAACCGATATGTTTCATATGAACCCGTATCTGGTGCGTTCTCCCTGTCTCAAGAGTGACGGCAAGCAGAGAAAGCCCGTCGTAAAAGGCGAGCCTCTTGAAGTTTGTGACGGCGCGCTCGCCGGTTGAAAAATTAACTTCGCGCTCGATGGCGGAGCCGCATTTTCGTGCAATGGGTGCGTCAATTGTGCCAAAATCCGGTGTTTTTCCCGAGACGATGGCAAGGTAAGTGCGATGGATTTCCCTCTCTTTCATCTGTCGCGCGAGAACGGCGCCGCTCAACATATGTTTTGCTAAAATAGTCAGACCGGTAGTATCGCGGTCAAGCCTGTTTACACAGCGGAAGGTAAACGGAACGCCCTGTGACTGAAAGTAATACACGGCGGCGTTGGCGAGCGTATTGTCGTAGTTTTTTAAAGACGGGTGAACCGGCATATTTGCCGGTTTGTCGACGATAAGGATATCGTCGTCTTCATAGACGATGGACAACGGCAGCGGGGTCGGTACAATTCCGTTTGAGAAGCCGGTTTCTTCGATTGTGATTTGCAGGCGGTCTCCGGCGTGAAGCCTGTCATTGACGTAATACCATGTTCCATTGACGACAATTGCGCGGTTGGTTTTTTTCAGTTGGACAAGCACGGCGTGGGAATACCCCCGTTGTTGTAAAAAGTCCCGCACGGTGCAGCCGTCCTCAGAGGCGGCGATTTCATAATATAATATTCTTTTCATACTTTTATTATAGAAGAAAGGGGACGGAAAGAAAAGCAGAAATAAAAAATGTCGAAAATGAGGACATGGGAAAGGGAATGGGGAAAGGCACTTATGGACGGCGGGATTCATAAAATGTAATAAATTCGCTTTGAAGGTGCTGCTTTTGAAAACGTTTCAGACTCCATTGAGCGCCAAGGAAGAAAAAGAATGTCTCAGACAGATGAAAGAAGGCAGCCAGGAGGCAAAGCATACGCTGATTGAGCGCAATATGCGTTTGGTCGCACATGTGGCAAAAAAGTATCAGAATGTGGAAGAGGACATGGAGGATATGATCAGTATCGGCACTATCGGACTGATCAAGGCAATTTCGACGTTTGATGAAACAAGGGGGAGCAGGCTTGCGACGTATGCTGCGCGTTGTATCGACAATGAAATGTTAATGTATCTGCGTTCAAAGAGAAAAAGCGCCAGAGAAGTTTCTCTGTATGAGCCGATCGGAACCGATAAGGAGGGGAATCAGATCAATCTGTTCGATATTGTGGAAAATGACGAGCCGGACGTGATTGAACAGATGGAATACGGCAAAAATGTGAGGAAGCTGTACGAGATGATTCCGAAGGTTTTAAACAAAAGGGAGCAGGAAATTCTTATGAAACGCTATGGCCTTTGTAATACGGCGGCTGTCACGCAGAGGGAGATTGCCAGACAGCTCCATATTTCGCGCTCGTACGTCAGCCGGATTGAAAAAAAGGCGATTGGCAAGCTTCAGAAAAGTTTCGAAGAAAATCCATAAAATTCTTTAAAAAAGATGGTATTCATGTTATAATGAAACTGTCTTTTTTATCATGTGGGGAAAATCTTTCCCATATTTGCGGCAGTTCGCCGCAGCAATCCCAGAATAAATGAATAATTACAGGGAGGTGCGTTTTTGTACAGTGTTGTTTCGACGGCAATTGTGCGCGGAATAGAGAGCCTTGAGGTGTTTGTCGAGGCGGACGTGAGCGATGGAATGCCGTTATTTGATATGGTGGGATTTCTCGGTTCGGAAGTGAAGGAGGCAAGAGAGAGGGTGCGCACGGCAATTCGGAATTTGGGGTATGCGCTTCCCGCAAAGCGTATCACCGTCAATTTGTCTCCGGCAGACGTGCGCAAATCCGGTTCCTCGTTCGACCTTGCGATTGCGGTCTCGGTATTGGCCGCGCTCGGCGCGATAAGGTGCGAACGTATAGACGAAATGCTGATTGCGGGGGAGGTAACGTTAAACGGAGCGCTCCTGCCGATTGAAGGGGCGCTGCCGATGGCGGACAAGGCAAAGCAGATGGGGAAATCCGCCTGCATTCTGCCTTATCAGAACGCGCAGGAAGCGTCTCTGGCAGGCGGGATTAAAATATATGGAATGAAAAGCTTAGGGCAGGTTGTCCGGTTTTTGAACGGGGAGGAGGAGGTCGCGGAGTATGTGCGAAAGACAGGGAAAAAAGAGAGGGAGTATGGCGTGGATTTTTCGGAGATCAGCGGTCAGCAGTTTTTAAAGCGCGCCTGCGAGGTGGCGGTTTCGGGAAGACATAATATTTTAATGATCGGACCGCCCGGGGCGGGCAAGACTATGGCTGCAAAGCGCCTTCCTACAATTTTGCCTCCTCTTACCGCGAAAGAGCAGCTGGAGATTTCCAAGATATACAGCGTCAGCGGTATGCTCCGTGAGAGAGAAGCGTTGGTCGAAGAGAGGCCGTTTCGAAGCCCGCATCACACGATAACTGCGCAGGGGCTTTTGGGAGGCGGCAGATATCCGAAGCCGGGGGAGATAAGCTTTGCCCACGGCGGCGTGCTTTTTTTGGACGAGCTGACGGAGTTTGAGAAATCTACGATTGAAGTTTTGCGCCAGCCGCTGGAGGAAAGGAGGGTGGAAATCACGCGTTTTTTTGGAACGTATTCCTATCCGGCGGATATTTTGCTGGCGGCCGCAATGAATCCCTGCGCCTGCGGCTATTACCCGGACAGGAACAAGTGTGCCTGTAGTGACAGCGTGATCCGCCATTATCTGAAAAAGGTCAGTCAGCCATTTTTAGACAGAATTGATATCTGTGTAGAGGCGCCGCGGCTGAATTATGCGCAGCTGACGGCAAGATCAAAAGAGAATGAGACGTCCGCGCAGATTCGTGAGCGCGTGATACGGGTTCAGGAAATACAAAAACAGCGGTTTCAGGGAACGGATATCGGCTGTAACAGCAGAATCCCATCGTTCGCCATCGACCGTTATTGCGCCCTCGGAGAGAAACAGGAGGCTTATATGCGGCAGATTTACCGGAGATTATCTCTGACCGCGCGCTCCTATCACAAAATCCTGAAGGTTGCGCGGACCATTGCGGATATGGAAGAAAGCGGGGAAATTTTGCTCTCTCATCTGATGGAGGCCGTCTGTTACCGGGGAATGGATCAAAAAATATGGGAGCGTTAGCATATGAAATATAAATACTGGTTAGCATGTATGGTGGAACGAATCGGAATCAGAAATGTCCGCCGTTTGTCGGAGCGGTACCGGGACGCCAAAGAAATTTTCGATCAGCCAAAAGAAAAGCTGTGCGCGGACGGAACGTTGACGGAATCCGCGGCGGAAAAGCTTATCTGCGGAAGGCTGGAAAGCGACTGGGAAGACGAGGTGGAAAAAATGAGGGAGAAAGGCATCCGCCTTGTCACGATAGAGGAAGGAGACTATCCGCTGCGTCTTAAGGAGTTTCGCGACGCGCCGTACGGACTGTTTGTGAAGGGCAGACTCCCGTCAGAGGAGAATCGGACGGCGGCAATCATCGGCGCCCGGCAGTGCACGCCGTACGGGCGCGAGATGGCGGAAGGATTAGGAAAGACGCTTGCGTCCGCCGGCGTGGAGGTGGTCAGCGGCATGGCGAAAGGAATCGACGGCGCCGGGCATTTTGGGGCGCTTGCCGGAGGCGGGAGCACCTACGCGGTTCTTGGCTGCGGCGCGGATGTCTGTTATCCGTCTGGAAATATGGATTTGTACAGAAGAATAGAGACGGAGGGAGGCATTATCTCCGAATATCCGCCCGGCAGCGCGCCTCTGCCGGCGCATTTCCCGATGCGCAATCGGATTATCAGCGGCCTGTCTGATCTCGTGGTTATCGTCGAGGCAAGAATGAAAAGCGGTTCACTGATTACGGCGGATCTGGCGCTGGAGCAGGGACGCGATGTTTACGCGGTTCCCGGCAGAATCGGAGACGCCTTAAGCTGTGGAACAAACCGTCTGATTAAGCAGGGAGCGGGCATTATATTGTCACGGGAGGATTTTTTAAAGGATTTACAGATTTTCTGTGAGGAATCAAAGTTTAAGAAAAAATTTTCAAAAAATTCACTTGAAAAAGGAGAAGTGCTGGTGTATAGTGTACTAGATTTGCATTCAAAAAATATAAATGAAATTATAGATGAGACAAATTTGTCGGCGGCGGAATGCGTCTGCGCGCTTGCAGGTTTGGAAGAAAAAGGATATATTCGGGAAGTATTTCAGAATTATTATATTCGAAGGTTAGAAGATTGATAGAAAATAAAGGAGCTGGGTGTATGGCGAAGTATCTTGTTATTGTGGAGTCGCCCGCAAAGGTTAAGACAATTAAAAAGTTTTTGGGTAAAAATTACGAAGTATCGGCGTCAAACGGTCATGTGCGCGATCTTCCGAAAAGTCAGCTTGGGATTGACGTGGAGCATGATTTTGAACCAAAATATATCACGATCCGCGGGAAGGGAGATATTCTTGCAAAGCTTCGCAAGGAAGTAAAGAAGGCGGAGAAGATCTATCTCGCGACTGACCCCGACCGGGAAGGCGAGGCGATATCGTGGCATCTCTCAAAGTCGCTGAATCTGGAAAATAAAAAGGTATATCGAATCAGCTTTAACGAGATTACCAAAAATGCGGTAAAGCTTTCTCTGAAGCAGGCCAGGGAGATCGACATGGATCTTGTGGATGCGCAGCAGGCCAGAAGAATGTTAGACCGCATGGTGGGGTATCGAATCAGTCCGCTTTTGTGGGCAAAAGTAAAGAGGGGATTAAGCGCGGGCCGGGTGCAGTCCGTCGCTTTGCGTATCATCTGTGACCGCGAAAATGAGATCAATGCGTTTATTCCGAAGGAATACTGGACGCTGGACGCGCAGTTTGAAGTAAAAGGGGAAAAGAAGCCGCTTACGGCCAAGTTTTACGGGACGAAGGAGGAAAAAATAGAAATCTCTTCCAGAGAGCAGCTGGATAAAATTCTCGCTGAGTTAAAGGGCGCGGAGTATAAGGTAACAGATGTGAAAAAGGGAGAGCGGGTGAAAAAGGCGCCGCAGCCGTTTATTACGAGTACGCTGCAGCAGGAAGCGTCGAAGGCGCTTAATTTTTCAACGCAAAAAACGATGCGTCTCGCCCAGCAGCTCTATGAGGGAGTCGACATCAAGGGAAGCGGGACCGTGGGTCTGATCACGTATCTGAGAACCGATTCCGTCCGCATTTCAGAGGAGGCGGATAAAGCCGCGAGAGCGTACATTGTGGAACATTACGGGGAAGAATATGCGGCGGCTACAGTGGCGCCGGGCAAAAAGAGCGCCAAAATACAGGATGCGCATGAGGCGATTCGTCCGTCGGATATCACAAGGACGCCTGCGGCCGTAAAAGAGTCGCTCTCCAGGGATCAGTTCCGTCTCTACCAGCTGATCTGGAGACGGTTTGCGGCAAGCCGCATGAGCAGCGCGAAGTATGAGACGACCTCGGTAAAAATCGGGGCGAACGACTATGTCTTTACGGTGGCGGCTTCGAAAGTAAGCTTTGAAGGCTTTTTGTCGGTCTACACAAATGAGGAAGACGAGAAAACTTCCGGCAACGTTTTTTTGAACTCGTTGGAAAAAACGTCGATGCTGAAGCTGAAAGACTTTGACGAGAAGCAGCATTTTACCCAGCCGCCGGCACATTTTACGGAGGCGTCTCTTGTAAAGACGCTCGAAGAGCTTGGGATCGGGCGGCCAAGCACGTATTCCCCGACGATCACGACGATTCTTGCGAGGCGATATATTGTAAAAGAAAACAAAAATCTTTATGTCACAGAGCTCGGCGAGGCGGTAAACTCGATTATGCTGGAGGCGTTTCCGAGTATTGTGGATGAGCATTTTACCGCGAACCTGGAATCGCTTCTGGATAAAGTAGAGGAGGGAGAGATTAACTGGAAAACGGTGGTAAGCAACTTCTATCCCGACTTAGACCAGGCGGTGCTTGCGGCGGAAAAAGATCTGGAAAAAGTAAAGATCGCCGACGAGGTGACGGATGTAGTCTGTGAGGAATGCGGACGGAATATGGTGGTAAAATACGGCCCGCACGGGAAATTTCTGGCGTGTCCCGGTTTCCCGGAGTGCCGGAATACGAAGCCGTACCTGGAAAAGATTGGAATACCGTGTCCGAAATGCCAGAAGGAGGTTGTCCTGAGAAAGACAAAAAAAGGAAGAAAGTATTACGGATGCGAAAATAATCCGGATTGCGATTTTATGTCGTGGGCAAAGCCTTCCGAAAAAAGATGTCCGAAATGCGGCGATTATATGGTAGAAAAAGGAAATAAATTGTCGTGTGCCGGAGAAACGTGCGGATATGTGGAAGAAAAGCAAAAAGAAAGTCAAAAAGATGGGGAAAAATGAAAAGATTAGGAAAAGCCGCCTTGAATTATCAGAATAAACATGATAAAATAAGAGACAATCAAGTTGATAGATGCGGATATCTGAATGGGCGAATCAGGGGAAGGCTGTTATGACCCGGGAGGAATGGAATGAGCGTACAGTTATTGGATAAGACCAGGAAAATCAATAAACTCTTACACAACAATAATTCTACAAAAGTGGTGTTTAACGATATCTGCGAAGTTCTGACAGAGATATTGGATTCCAGTATCCTCGTGATCAGCAAAAAGGGCAAGGTGCTCGGGACGAGTGTCTGCGGCGGCGTTGCCGAGATACGGGAGCTGATTGCGGACGAAGTCGGGGGCTTTGTAGATGCGTTGCTCAATGAGCGTCTGCTTGGGATATTATCGACAAAAGAGAATGTGAATCTTGAGACGCTGGGGTTTGCGGAGGATACGAGACAGTACAGCGCGATTATCACACCGATTGATATTGCAGGAGAGCGCCTTGGCACGCTGTTTGTATATCGTTATGACAGGCCGTATGATATTGACGACATTATACTCTGTGAATACGGAACGACAGTGGTTGGCCTTGAGATGATGCGGTCTGTGAACGAGGAGAATGCGGAGGAGACAAGGAAAGTCCAGATCGTGCGGTCGGCGATCAATACGCTTTCATTCTCGGAGCTTGAGGCGATAATGCATATTTTTGATGAGCTGGACGGTACGGAAGGGATTCTGGTTGCCAGTAAGATTGCCGACAGAGTAGGGATTACGCGCTCGGTAATCGTCAATGCCCTGCGCAAATTTGAGAGCGCCGGGGTGATCGAATCCAGATCGTCAGGGATGAAGGGAACCTACATAAAGGTAGTGAACGACGTTGTTTTTGAGGAGCTGAATAAACTGAAAAAACAGAAGCTTTCTTAAAATGACACGGTGAAGGCAATGCGAAACAAATGGAGTTGTTTCTGGAAGGTAAAGGGATTTGCAGGAGACTGTAAGTCCCTTTTTATGCATGTAAATGCTAAGATATTGTGTTGGTTGCTGTAAGAAGACGCAATATCATGTAAAAAAATGCAAAAACTACTTGTGTTTTTTGGAAGATAATTTATAATAAGTATAGTGTGGTGAAGTGTGGAGTGAAAGGAGAAGGTATGATTAGTTCGAATGCATATGATTATATTAACGTGCTGACAAAGGCGGCCGACGCAAGCTGGAAGCGAAATACGGTGATCTCAAATAATATTGCGAATGTGGACACGCCGAATTTTAAGAGGAGCGATTTGAATTTTGAGGATCTGCTCAAGCAGGAGCTCGGCCGGTCCAAGTATGTTACGTTGGATGCGAAAATAGGGGATCTGCATATGAATCATCTGGATCCGAAGACATATATGGATTATTCCAATTATTCGTATCGTCTGGACGGCAATAATGTGGATATAGACAACGAGGAGGCGGAGCTTGCTTCCGAACAGCTGCGGTATCTGGGGCTTTCGGACAGCATTTCACAGGAGATATCGAGATATAAGACGGTTATGAAATAAGCAGTAGGGTGAAGGAGGATTGTCATGGGATTATTTCAGGCTTTTAATATCAGCGCCTCCGCTATGACGGCAGAGCGTTTCCGCACGGACGTGATTGCGGAGAATGTCGCGAATGTCAATACGACGGGGACAGAGGACGGTACGCCGTACCGAAGGAAGGTCGTTACGTTTGAAGAACGGCAGGTCACGCCGTTTAGCAGAGTTCTTGCGGGGACGAGGGAGGCCGCTCTCGGGAACGGTGTGAAAGTGTCGAGAGTTTCGGAAGATTATGAGACGGAGTTTATTATGGAGTACGATCCAGCGAATCCGGATGCGGATGAGAATGGCTATGTGTCTTATCCGAATGTGAATATTGTGACAGAGATGACGAATCTGATTGACGCCAGCCGCGCTTACGAGGCAAATGTGACAGCGTTTGATACGAGCAAGGCGATTGCGCAGGCGGGCCTGCAGATTGGCAAATAAATGACAGCAGAATATTGAGAGGAATGAAAAATGGACATTTCAGCTTTATTGGGGCTTTCGTCCCAGGAATATGAGACGGCGGTTTTACAGAAAGAAGATCAGAACAAAAATACGAACACGGGATTTGATACGATTCTTGCACAGGCAATGAATATGGTGACAGAGACAAATGATTTTCAAAATAAAGCGGAATCGGCAGAGATACAGTTTGCACTGGGGGAATCTACCAGTACCCATGAGCTTTTGGTCGCGCAGGAGAAGGCGAACATTGCGCTTGCATATACGGTTGCAGTGAGAGATAAAGTGATAGAAGCGTACAAAGAAATTATGAATATGCAAATTTAGTGGGATGGGTGTAAGAGATGCCGGATAAGGTTAAAGAGATAGGGAATAAGATATTGGAGTGGTGGAAACGGTTTTCCACAAAGCAAAAGACATTGATTGTCAGTATTACTGCGGTAGTATTGCTGGCATTGGTTATACTGGCGGTTATCATGTCAAAGCCGCAGACCACGGAGCTGATCACCTGTGAGAACGGGGAACAGGCGGCGCAGGTGAAAGAGTTGTTGGAGGGCGAGGGGATCAGTTCTACGATATCGTCGGACGGGCTGACTTTTTCGATCAAGACAAAAGATGAGGCGGCGGCCAATATATTGCTTGGTTCGAATGCGATTCCGGTAACGGGGCCGAAGCTTGACGATGTATTTTCGGGAGGTTTTTCATCGACGGAATCCGATAAGGATAAGAGATATAAATTATATATGGAAGAGCGGTTTGCCAGTTATCTGGAGACGCTTGAGAATGTGGAGAGCGCCAAGGTGACGCTTTCGATTCCGAAGGATGACGGGACGATTATTGCCAGAGAACAGGATACATATGCGACGGTCATGCTCAAGCTTAAAGGCGAGATGTCGGAGGATCAGGCGGCCGGCCTGGCGCAGTATATGGCTGTCAATGTCGGAAATGATACGCCGGATTCTATTTTGATTATGGATTCGAGCAGCAACGTGCTGTTTTCGGGGGGGGATTCCTCCAGCGCGACGGGGACGGCGAGCTCGCAGCTTTCTTATCAGTCAAAAGTAGAGAATAATGTCAAAAAGAAAGTAAAAGACGTCATGCTTGGCACGGACATGTACAGCAATGTCGAGGTTGGCCTGAATCTGAAGCTCGATTTTGACGGAGAAGAAATTACGGATAAGCAGTATTATGTCGCGGAGGGAAGAGACGAAGGCTACAAGCAGAATGAGAGTCTCTATGAGTCGTCGACGACCGGCGGGACCTCAGGGATTCCGGGGACGGATACGAATGACGACACGCCGGGGTATGTGATAGAAGACGGGAATGTGACGCAGCAGGATATCTCAGACCGCACGACGAATTATGGGCTGAATGAGAAAATTACGAAGAAGACAGGCTCCATAGGAGACGTCGTTTTTGACGAGTCCTCTATCACGGTGGTGGCCGCCAACTATGTGACGTATGACGAGGATATGCTGCGGGCGGACGGCACGCTGGACGACATGTCGTTTGATGAGTTTGTCGCGGCGAACAGCCAGCGGGTAAAGACCGAGGTTGACCCGGATTTTTACGACATGGTATCGAAAGCGACCGGAATTACGCAGGAAAACATCAGTATTGTTGCGTATGACGTTCCGTTTTTTGTGTATTCGAGCGGAAGCGGAAGAACGTGGTCGGACTATCTTCAGATTGCGCTTGCGGTGTTGATATTCGCGCTGCTCGGCTATGTTGTATTCCGCAGTACAAGAAAGGAAGAGGAGATACAGATGGAGCCGGAGCTTTCTGTTGAAACGCTGCTTGAGACGACGAGGGAAGCGGAGGCAGAGAGCTTGGATGATATCGGTTATAATGAAAAATCCGAGACCAGAGTTTTGATAGAAAAATTTGTAGACGAGAATCCAGAGGCAGTTGCAATGCTTTTGCGCAATTGGTTGAATGAGGAGTGGGGCTAAAGTATGAGTACAGAAGAATATAGCGGTATTCAAAAGGCGGCGATTTTGTTAATTGCGCTCGGACCGGAGAAATCTGCCAATATATTTAAACATTTAAAGGAAGACGAAATAGAGGAACTGACGCTGGAGATCGCAAATACAAGGAGTATTTCCCCGCAGACGAAGGAAGCTGTTTTGAATGAGTTTTACCAGGTTTGTCTGGCGCAGCAGTATATTGCGGAGGGTGGTATCGGTTATGCGAAAGAGCTGCTGGATAAGGCTCTTGGGCCGGACAAGGCGCAGGAGGTAATTACCAAGCTGACGGCTTCGCTTCAGGTACGGCCGTTTGAATTTGTCCGCAAGACAGATCCGAGCCAGGTACTCAACTTTATACAGGATGAGCATCCGCAGACAATTGCAATGATTCTTTCTTATTTGTCGGCGGGACAGTCGGCGATGATTCTGGGCGCGCTGACGCCTGAAAAACAGGCGGATGTGGCGAAACGTATCGCGACGATGGACCGGACGTCTCCGGACGTGATCAAAGAGGTGGAGCGTGTGCTTGAGAGAAAGCTGTCCTCGTTGCTCAATCAGGATTACACGATTGTCGGCGGCGTGGATGCGATTGTAGATATTTTAAATACGGTAGACAGAGGAACCGAAAAACATATTATGGAGTCTCTGGAGATCGAGGAGCCGGAGCTTGCAGACGAGATCCGCAAGAAAATGTTTGTATTCGAGGATATTCTTCTTCTGGACGACCGCGCGATTCAGCGTGTGTTGCGTGACGTAGATAACAATGATCTTGGCATTGCGTTGAAAGGCGCAAACGAAGAGGTTCAGAATGTAATCTTTAAGAATATGTCAAAGCGATTGTCGGCAATGATCAAGGAAGATATGGAGTTTATGGGGCCTGTGCGTATGAAAGACGTGGAAGAGGCGCAGCAGAAGATTGTCGGTGTTATCCGCAAGTTAGAGGATGCGGCGGAGATTGTTATTTCACGAGGCGGAGGTGACGAGATCGTTGTCTAATTTGTATAAACAGTATTTTGTTGCCAGGCAGTCGGAAAAGACGAGAGTTATTGATTCGAATGAGGTTGTGGAGAAAAGGCTTGCGGAGCTGAAAAAACGGGAGGCGGCCGCGGCGGCGGGCGCCGGCGGTTTTGTCGAGGGACTTGTAGCTCCTGTTGTGGAAGTTGAGCCGGACGACGAACCGGAGATCGATTATGTGGAAGAGGCGAAGACGAAGGCGGAGGGCATTCTCTCGGAAGCAAAGGGCCGTTCGGAGGCAATGATTGAGGAAGCGCAGGGGCGGGCGCAGCAGATACGCGATACCGCGAGAGAAGAGGGATATCAGAGCGGATATAACGAAGGGCGGCAGCGCGCATCGAAGGAGCTTGAGGAAAAAAAGGCTGAACTGGAACAGGAACGGCTTAGACAACAGAAGCAGTATGACGAGCAGCTGGCGGATATGGAGCCGCAGCTTTTAGATGTGATTATCCGTGTTGTGGAAAAAGTATTTCATATCCAGTTTGACGATAAAAAAGACATTCTGTTATATCTGATCGGAAATGCCATCAGTGGAATTGAGGGGTGCCGAAGCTTTCAGATCCGTGTGGGAGCGGATAATTATCAGTTTATGAACGCTCATAAGGCGGAAATTGTGGATCGTATCGGAGAGGACGTCTCTATTGAAGTGATCGCAGATAATTTGATTGCCGAGGATAAATGCATGTTGGAGACGGACGTAGGCGTTTTTGACTGCAGTCTTTCCGTTCAGCTTGAGAATTTGATAAAGGATTTGCGTTCCTTGTGTTCATGAGGGTGAAAAAAGTGACATATAATTTTAGCAGATATTTGCAACTGGCGGACCGAAATTATTATACAAGACTTGGCAGAGTGGAAAAAGTAGTCGGACTTACAATAGAATCTGTGGGACCGGATGCAAAGTTAAAGGATCTGTGCCGTATCATTATCGACAGAGGAAAAGGCGAGTACGTTATGGCAGAGGTGGTTGGCTTCCGGGATAAACGACTGTTGTTGATGCCGTTTGACAATGTGGAAGGAATCGGTGTTGGATGTATCGTAGAGAATACGGGACATCCATTATCTGTTTTAGTAGGCGACGGCGTTTTGGGGCATACGCTTGACGGAATCGGACGGCCTACGGATATTGACAGCCTCGATTTACAGGAGGAGTATCCGGTGGAGGCAATGCCTCCGGATCCTATGGCCCGGGAAATTATCAGCGAGGTCTTACCGCTTGGCGTTAAGGCGGTGGACGGTTTGATTACCGTGGGAAAAGGACAGCGTATCGGTATTTTTGCGGGTTCCGGCGTGGGTAAGAGTACGCTGCTTGGAATGTTCGCGAGAAATACGAAGGCGGATATCAATGTGATTGCGCTTATCGGAGAGCGGGGCAGAGAGGTGCGCGAATTTATCGAGCGCGATATGGGAGAGGAAGGTATGAGGCGCTCGGTGGTGGTTGTGGCCACGTCGGATAAGCCGGCTTTAATCCGCAACAAGGCGGCGAAGACGGCGACGGCGATCGCCGAGTATTTCAGGGATCAGGGGAAGGACGTGCTTCTTATGATGGATTCGCTGACGCGTTTTTCCATGGCGCAAAGAGAAATCGGGCTTGCTTCCGGGGAACCTCCGGTAACCAGGGGATATCCTCCGAGCGTGTATTCGGAGATGCCCAAAATACTGGAGCGGGCGGGAACGTCGGATAAAGGGTCGATTACGGGATTGTATACGGTTCTTGTGGACGGCGACGATTTTAACGAGCCGATTACCGATACGGCCAGGAGTATTTTGGACGGACATATTATGCTGTCCAGAAAGCTTGGGCATAAGAATCACTATCCGGCGATCGATGTCTTGCAGAGTATTTCCCGTGTTATGAGCGCGATTGCTTCGGACGAACATAAGGCGGCGTCGGGAAGGCTTAAAAATGTGCTTGCGACGTACCAGGAGGCGGAAGATTTGATTAATATCGGCGCATATAAGAGAGGATCGAACCGGGAAATCGATTATGCGATTGAAAAAATAGACGCCGTCAATCAATTCCTGTGCCAGGGAGTGTACGAAAAGTTTGATTTTGAAGACATACGGCAGCAATTATATGCGCTGTTTGCAGAATAAGGGGAACAGATATGGCGAAGTTTGTCTATAAAATGCAAAACATTCTTAATATCAAGATGAAATTGGAGAATCAGGCCAAAATTGCATATGGGCAGGCGAATGCAAAGCTTCTGGAAGAACAGGGGGAGCTCCAGAGAATCTTGGTCCGCAAGGCCGGCTATGAAAAGCAGGCGAAAAAACTTGTCAGCGGAAAAATCTGCGTTGCGGATATCAGAGAAAATAAGCACGCAATCGACGCTATGAAGCATATGATGCGCCAGCAGATGATAAAGGTGCAGGTTGCGGAGAGGAATCTGGAAGCCGCGAGGATGAAGCTGAACGAGGTGATGACTGAGCGCAAGACGCATGAGAAGCTGAGGGAGCACGCGTTTGAGGAGTTTAAACAGGAGCTTGAGCACGAAGAAAGCAAGGTAGTGGATGAACTGGTAAGCTACACATACCATACCAGAGAGGATAATTGACAGGTGGTTGTTTATGGCAGATAATGAGCAGAAGAAAATAGACAAAAAGGCGGAAAAGGCAAAGCGCCGTGAAGCCAAAAAACTGAAAAAACAGGGAAAAGCCGACAAAGAGCTTCTTGAGGGAGAAGAGGAAGAGGGCGGCAAGTTTGCGGTTTTTTTCGTGACGTTTGTGATTATAGTAATCTGGCTTGCGATTCTGGTTCTTTTAGTGAAGTGGGATGTGGGCGGCTTTGGTTCCACCGTGATGACGCCGCTGTTGAAAAACGTTCCGTATGTGAATCGGATTTTACCGGATACGGGGGAAGAGGAGTTTGAGACAGAGACGGAATATTCGTATCAGACGATCGCGGAGGCTGTCGCCTACATAAAAGAGTTGGAGTTAGAGCTTTTGGAGGCTCAGAAGGGCAAATCCGACAGCAGCGCTTATGTGACGCAGCTGGAAGAAGAGATTCGCAAGCTCAGGGAGTACGAGGCGAATGAGGCGGCTTTTGAGGCGGAAAAGGAAAAATTCTATAATGAGGTTGTGTTTGCGGACGAAGCGCCCGATATAAATGAATATAGGCAATATTATGAGAGTATTGATCCTGCCAATGCAGAGCGCCTTTATAAACAGGTGGTCGAGCAGCAGCAGGCAGATTCCGAGATCGAAGATTACGTCAGCAGTTACTCGAACATGAAACCGAAAGAGGCGGCTGCGATTTTTGATACAATGACAAATAACCTGAACCTTGTGGCGAAAATACTGCAAAACATGGGGGCTCAGGCAAGAGCTGATATTCTGGGAAGCATGAATGCGGAAACCGCGGCAAAGGTGACCGAGATCATGAATCCTTTGAATAAAAAAAATTAAAAAGAAAGGAGGGGCATAGGTGACAGGTTCGAATATTTCCAAATTGAAGGCCGGTTATCCGGTTGACGGAACGGCGGTCGTGAGCGCGAAGACAGAAGAAAAACAAAAGGAGATGCAGGAAGTGTTTGCGTCCATGATGTCTCAGGTTGGAGCCGCGCTGAATAAAAAGCAGGATACGGCGGAGTCTGGATTTTCCGTTTCGGTTTCAAACCAGAACGGCTGCAAAGCGTCAGACGTGCAGGGCGCTGTTTCGGAGGATCGCGATAACCGCACAAACGGCGCGGGCGCCGACAGAATTAAGAAGGCGAACGATCCGAAAAACGCGTTAAAGGAAAAGACGGCCGACGGGGCAAAAGAGGCTGGCGAAGAGGTCAAAGAAATTGTCAAAGAAGAGCTTTCCGTGACTGAGGAAGAGTTAGAAGAGGCAATGGGAAAGCTGGGATTTTCCGTGATGGATCTTTTGAATCCGGCAAATCTTGCACAGGTTGTGGCGGAGTTGACAGGGACGGAGGATATGAGCAGTCTACTGACCAGCGGAGAGTTTTTAAGCGTCATGCAACAGTGCGGTGAAGTGACAGCAAAGCTTGCGGCAGAGCTTGGCATTTCCCCTGAGGATCTGCAGGAAATGCTCTCAGAACTCAGTGAGAGCGCGGATATGACAATTCCGGCTGTGGACGAAGATTTTGGCGCAGTTGTAAAGGAAGTGGTTTCTGATCAGGAGCCGAAGCTTGCAGAGACGGCTGACAGGGATATGACAGTGCGGAATGCGGATGTCCCGGAGGATGAGACGGTAATCAGGGAGGAAGCTGAGGTCTCGAAAGAAGCGGGGACGCAGAAGCAGGAAACGTTTGACGAAGGGGAAGAGGGTTCGAAAGAGGATGCTTTGACAGACGCAAAGCAGGAGCCTTTACAGGGAAAGACACAGGTACATACGACAGAACATGCTTCCTTTGACCAGATCGCTGTTCACGCGCAGGCGCAGGGAGAGACAGTGGAGATGAATCCGCAGCCTCAGATCGGCTCTTACGCACAGCCGGTAAATGTGACAGAAGTCATCAGTCAGATTGCGGAGTTTGTACGGGTATCCGTGACAAGCGAGGCGTCCAGCCTTGAAATGCAGCTGAATCCGGAAAATCTTGGTAAAGTATATCTGCATATTTCCGCAACGAAAGAGGGAAATGTTACGGCGCAGTTCGCGGCACAGAGCGAGGCGGTGAAGGAAGCGCTTGAGACGCAGCTTGTAGAGCTACGCCAGACCTTAAATCAGCAGGGCGTTAAGGTGGATGCGATTGAGGTGACGGTGGCGACGCATGAGTTTGAGCGAAATCTGGAGCAGAATGCCAGACAGGAGCAACAGCAGGGAGAACAACAGGAAAAGCAGCAGGGAAGAAGAAGTCTGCATTTGAATAATCTTGACGAATTGTCGGGGCTTATGACGGAAGAAGAAATGCTTGCGGCAAAGATTATGCAGGAAAACGGAAACAGTATGGATGTTATTGCATAGCAGAAAGGAGAAATTATGGCGTTAGTACTACCGATTAAGGATGGTAAAATTGTCGATACCAGCGCAAGCGCAACTACGGAATCGACGGTACAGACCAAAAGAGAAGCGAATAACGGTTTGGATAAAGACGCGTTTTTACAGCTCTTGGTAGCGCAGATGAAATATCAGGATCCGTTAGAGCCGACGGATAATACGGAGTATATCTCACAGCTCGCGACATTCTCGCAGCTGGAAGCGACACAGAATCTGGAAGACAGCTTGACGCAGATGCAGGCGAGCAGCCTTGTGGGGAAACAGGTGGTCTTGTCAGTGACGTCTTCCGCGACGGGTATGAAAAATACGGTGAGCGGCGTGGTGGATTATGTGCGTTATGAAAACGGCAAGACATATCTTTCCGTGAACGATAAGCTGTATTCCATCGATGATTTACAGATGGTGGCGGATCAGGATTACATGGACGCGATTTCGATCGCGCAGGCATTCCACAATACGGTGGCGGCGCTGCCTTCGCTGAGAATGCTGACAATTAAGGATGCCGATAAGATTAAAGATATCCGAGAGGTGCTGGATTCTCTCACAAGTTATCAGATACAGTTTTTGGATGAGGAAGACGTGAAAAAGTTTTTGGCATTAGAGACGCAGATGAAAGTGCTCACTGGAAATGCGGGAGACAAAAACGAATCGGGCTCGGAAGGCGATAATAAGGGGGATACGGAATCCACAGGCAATTCCACGGACAAGGATAGTTAATGGAGATGATTGTATGAACAAAATTACGAACCAGTTTTCGTCGATTGAACAGATAACGGACAGATATCTGCCAAAGCCGGGAGGAATTTCGGAGGATGCGTCGGGTCAGCTTTCTTTTGAAGAGATATTAAGACAAAAAGCAAAGCCGGAATTGAAATTCTCCAAGCATGCCGCGATGCGGCTTCTGGATCGGAATATTCAATTGTCTGCGGAACAGAGCGAGAGACTGGAAACGGGAGTAACCAGGGCGAGAGAAAAGGGAATTAATGAATCTCTGGTTATGGTCGATTCGCTGGCGTTTATTGTAAACGTGCCAAATAAGATGGTCGTTACGGCGATGGACGGACAGGAATCAGACAAACATGTATTTACAAATATTGACGGCGCCGTGATTGCATAGCCGGACCTGGATGGAAGCTATATGGTCTTCGAATGACAGAGAAGACGAGGGCGCATGATTTAGGAGGTCATTTCATTATGATGAGATCAATGTATTCTGCTGTGTCGGGACTTAAGACACATCAGACAAAGATGGATGTTATTGGTAATAATATTGCAAACGTGAATACGGTTGCGTTCAAATCATCCTCAGTTACTTTTAGTGAAATTATGTATCAGACGTTGTCGAACGCGTCGGGGGCAAATATTCAGACCGGGAGGGGCGGTATCAACGCAAAGCAGATCGGTCTTGGAACGTCCATGGCGTCGACGACTGTCAGCGTTACTGCGGCGGGCGCGGCGCAGACGACGGGAAATCCGTTTGATATCCGTATTTCGGACGCGGGTTCCAGCAGCAGCTTCTTTGTCGTAAGTAACGGAACAGAGAATTTATTTACAAGGGCGGGATCTTTTTATATTGACGGCGCAGGAAATCTTTGTATGACGTCTACCGGATATACGGTTATGGGCTGGCAGGTAGATCCGACTACGAATGATATCAAGAAAGATACTGTTTCTGCCCTGCGCATTATGCAGGCCAAAAATTTAACAAGTCCGCCGGAGGCTACGACGGAAGGAATATGCGCGGGTATTATCGATGAAAACGACACGGATGTAACGAGCGACGGCGGTTATACGATGAACCTGAATTTCTTTGACGCGCTTGGTTATAAGTATACGGCGAAGTTTGCGGTTAAGGCGGTTGATGTGGAGGCCAGAACATACACGGTAGAGCTGAGTTCTATCTACGATTCGGATAACAATAATATTCTTGCGGATTATCTGGCGAAGGGGAATAACGTTTCGTCGTTATTCGGAAGCGCCGACGCAAACGAGGCGCAGGATTATGCGACGCTCAGCACGGAGTGGCGTACGGACGGCTTTGATGGAAATTATTATGCATTTACAAACGGAACCGAAACGTATTATATTAATACTGCGAACACGGACGGAAAAGTCTATACAAGGGATACGGAAGGAAATTACGTAGAGTCGAGCGAGGTTTCGATCTCCGATATCTATACCGGGATACAGACCGGCGCGCAGATCAATCAAATCACGGCGGGAAATCCGCCTACCATTAATGCGACGGCGGTTAACTATACGCTCCAGTTTGACCAGGACAAAGGAACGTTCGTTTCGATCGGCGGCAATACAAACGGGTTTGTATCTTTGAATATGTCCGTGCTTGGCGGAAAATTTGAGAATATTAACCTTGATTTTACGCAGGCGATCAACTATGATAACGGCGGAACGTCTACAATCGGAATGGATAAAGGCGCGCAGGACGGCGAGACGGGACTTGGCAAAAAGCTCGGCGTGCTGACGGGGCTTTCGATTGACGCCAACGGCAGGATTTTCGGTTCTTATGACAATGGAAATACGGTGTTGCTTGGACAGATTGCGGTGGCGCAGTTTGCGAACGCGGCAGGACTTGAGAAGGTTGGTGAAAACTGTTATATGACCACGTTAAACTCCGGTGAGTTTGACGGAATCGGAACGGAGATACAGGCGGACGGAAGTAAGATGAGCGCCGGAGAGCTGGAGATGTCAAATGTCGATCTTGCTTCTGAATTTACGGAAATGATTACAACACAGAGAGGATTCCAGGCGAACTCAAGGGTTATTACCACTTCGGATTCACTTTTGGAGGAGCTTATCAATCTGAAACGTTAATTTGCGCGGGAAGGTTGAAGTATAAAGAAAAATCTATATATTGGGGAACTGTTTTTACAGTTCCCCATGTATGGTGTTATGGGAAAAATAGGGAAAATACAAAAATCTTGTAAAAAAAGTAGACAATTTCAGTAAAATTTAGTAAGATTATAGAGATGGAGAAGCGTGTATAAAAAGTGTGAAACAGACAGGTTTGCGTTTTTTTATGCTTTCGGATAATAATTTAGAAAGATGGTAGGTGGAGAATTGTGGATATAGCATCTTTGGCCGGTATATTACTTGGTGTGGCAGCGGTTGTTTTCGGTATCATAAGCAGCGGTGGCGTTGCGGCGTTAACCAGAGACTTTATTGACGTGCCGTCGATTATCATTACAATCGGAGGTTCTATTGCCGGTACATTGGCATGTCATAAGCTGCAGGATTTTATCGGTGGATTCAAGGCGATTTCGTTTGCGTTTAAGCAAAAAGAATTAGACCCCGGAGAGGTGATACATAACATCATTAATCTTTCCAATATTGCCAGAAAGGAAGGACTTTTGGCTCTGGAGGAGGCGGCGAACGATATCGAAGACGAATTTTTGAAAAAGGGAGTTATGCTGGTCGTCGACGGTACGGACCCGGAGCTTGTAAGAGGAATCCTTGAGACGGATCTGACCTGTATCGAGCAGCGTCACAAGACGACGATCGGACTGTGGGAGAAATGGGGCGAGTTAGCGCCTGCATGGGGAATGATCGGAACCTTGATCGGATTGATTAACATGCTTGTAAAGTTAAACGATCCGTCCGCTATCGGTCCGCAGATGGCGGTTGCTCTTGTAACCACATTTTACGGCTCGGTAATTGCGAACTGGCTTTGTAATCCGATTGCGTCCAAGCTGAGTGTGAATAACGCAAACGAGATTATGATGAAGGAAGTAACGGTAGAGGGGCTTTTGTCTATTCAGGCAGGAGAAAACCCACGTGTTATAGAAGAAAAGCTGAAGTCATTCTTATCGCCGAAGGCTCGTGAAAGCCTGAATGATGACAAAGGCGGGGGTGAAGAATAGTGGCAAGGAAGAAGCGGCAGGAGGAGGCGCCAAAAGGATCTCCGGCATGGATGACGACGTTTAGTGATTTGATGAACCTCTTATTATGTTTTTTCGTGTTGTTGTTTTCTATGTCTTCTGTGGATATGGAGAAGTTTCACATGGTGATCGCGTCTTTACAGAGCAGTTTCAGCATTCTGACGGCGGGAGGTTCTTCCATAGGCGACGGAACGCTGGTTTCTGCGGGGATTAGTCAGCTTGAGAATTTTGATATTTATTTTCAGGTTTCGGACAGTACGCAGAACGGAATTAAAGGCGGCGACGTGGATGCAGATATTGATAATCCGGAAAACGAGGGAAACACTGAGATAGACAAAGATAAAACGCAGCAGGATATTGCGGCCGAATATGAAAAGCAGGCTTTGTCGGAATCGGAAAAGATTGCCGAACAGATCGAACAGCAGGTCGGGCAGTACGGGATTCGGGACCAGGTAGAAATTGAGTTTAATGCGGAGTATGTTTCGCTGACGTTAAACGGCGCGATTTTGTTTGATTCCGGCCAGTGCGAGATTCGCGCTGACGCCGTCCCGCTGGTGGATAAGATCGGAAAGATACTGGAGCTCTATAATCAGAATATCATCGAGGTGGAAGGGCATACGGATAATGTTCCGATTCATACGGCGAAATACCCGGATAATAATGTTTTGTCCATGTACAGAGCTTTGACGGTGGCGGATTACATTCGTGATATAACGAGCCTTAATCCGGCGCATATAAAGTCTTCCGGCCGCGGGGATTACGTGCCGGTGGCAGACAATGCGACGGAAGAAGGACGGGCCAGAAATCGAAGGGTAGAGATCAAAATCTACAATTCATATAATTCCGCGGAAGCGGCGGAGTAGGAGGAAATACAGCATGAAAAAGAATTTGATGTCAGTGTTGATACTGGCGCTGGTGGTTGTGAATCTGGTGTTGACGGCAATATTAACGATTACGGTTTTGCCGCAGGCCAAAAAGTCGAATGAGCTGATAGACAAGGTTTGTTCCGCGATTAATCTGGAGCTTCAGAGCGGAGAGCTGAAGGATAAGTCCAGTGTGCCGATCGAGCAGCTTGATATGTATGACCTGCCGGACAGCCTCACAATTAATTTGAAGAACAGCGAAGACGGTTCCGCACATTTTGCGATTGTGAACGTTTCGGTTTACATGGATAAGGAAAACGACGGTTATAAGACGTACGGCGAAAAGATGTCCGAGAGACAGACTTTGATAGAAAATGAGATTAATAATACGATCAATCAGTTTACGATGGAAGAGGTCAACGGCGATCCGGAAGCGGTGAAGGACGAGATTACAAGGAGACTGCAGAATCTGTTTGATTCCGATTTTATTGTAGGCGTCGGTTTCTCGAAGATTACTTGTCAGTAGCGAATGATGGAGAAGAAAATAAATTTAGGTGGTGAGAGTTCATGAGTGAGGTGTTGTCTCAAAGTGAGATAGATAGTCTGCTCCAGGCGCTAAACAGCGGCGAGCTGGATGTGGAGGATATGAAAGACAGCGGTGAGAAGCAGGTCAGAGAGTATGATTTTTCCCGGCCTTCTAAATTCTCAAAAGAACATTTGAGAACTCTTGAGATTATATTTGAACATTACGGGAGATTGTTATCGACAAATTTGCCGGTATATTTGAGAAAGAATATACAGGTTGAGGTGATGAACTCGGAGGCTGTTACGTATTCCGAGTTCACGAATGCGTTGTCAAATCCGGTTTTGCTTGGAATTGTAAACTTTTCGCCGTTGAACGGAAATATTATATTGGAAGTGGCGTCGAATCTCGGTTACGCCATGGTGGACAGAATGCTCGGCGGAAGCGGGCTGCCTCTTGATAAGGCGAGGGATTTTTCGGAGATTGAGCTGTTGATTATCGAGAGACTGATGAATGTCTGCGTAGAGCTTTTGCGTGAACCTTGGATGAATGTAATCGAATTGGATCCGAGATTGGAGAGGATTGAGACAAATTCGCAGTTTGCACAGATTATTTCTCCGAGTGAAATGATTGCAATTGTCACAATTAATGTTAAAATAGGAGATGTGGAGGGAATGATGAATGTCTGTCTGCCATATCTTACTTTGGAAGACGTAATGGATAAGCTGAATACGAAATACTGGTTTTCTACGATGCAGGTGCATGATGAAGAACAGTATATGGAGACGATTGAGACGCTTATATCCAAAGCGCCGATTCCGATTAAAGCCGTATTAGGAAACAGTACGATATCTGTAAATGATTTTGTCAATTTGCAGATGGGGGACATAATAAGACTGGACTCAAAGGTAGATCAGGAGTTGCCGGTATATGTGGGAAATATTGAAAAGTTTGCTGCACTGCCCGGGGCTTCGGGAGATTATTATGCAGTTAGGATTACGTCAGTAATTAGAGAGGAGCAGTAAACAATGGACGGAGTTTTATCGCAGGAAGAAATAGAAGCATTATTAAACAGTACGGAGACTGCGGCTGATGATGGCGATGAAGAATTATTGACAACTTCCGAGAAAGATGCCATTGGTGAGATTGCAAATATCAGTATGGGGACGGCGGCGACCACATTGTTTTCGTTGGTGAATCATAAGGTGGAGATATCGACGCCGGTCGTACACATTGCCGCGTGGGATGATTTGATCGCGGAGTACGAACGTCCCTGCGTTTTTATTCGTATCGCCTATACCGTTGGCCTTGACGGCTCAAACTTATTGGTCTTAAAGGAAAACGACGTAAAGATTATTACGGATTTGATGATGGGCGGCGACGGAACCAATACCGATTCGGAACTCGGAGAGCTTCATTTGAGCGCAATCAGCGAGGCGATGAATCAGATGATGGGTTCTTCGGCCACGTCGTTGTCATCCATGTTAAATAAAACAATCGATATCAGTCCGCCGGAGGCAGATCTGGTTGACTTGAAGGAGACGGTAGACGAGGGGGAAATCGCGGACTTCCTTACGGGAAAATTTGTAAAGATTTCTTTTAAGATGGAAATCGGCGATTTGGTCAACAGTGAGATTATGCAGCTATATCCGGTTTCTTTTGCGAAAGAGATGTGTCAGAGTGTGGCACAGGGAATTGAGGTCGGAAATACGGTCTCGGAAGCGCCAAAGGCGGAGGCGCCGCAGCCGGCTCCGGCTCCCGCCGCACAACCGCAGCCGCAGCAGCCGATGGGACAGCCGGCGGCGAGTCAGCCGATGATGGGCCAGCAGCCGGTGATGGGGCAGCCAATGATGAGCCAACCGATGATGGGACAGCCAATGATGGGCCAACCGATGATGGGGCAGCCAATGATGGATATGTCTCAGATGTACGGGGCGCAGCAGGTAAATGTTCAGCCGGCACAATTTTCCTCATTTGTCGGAAGCGCGGGGCAGGTTTTTCCGAAAGAAAACATAGACTTAATTATGGATGTTCCGCTGGAGGTTACGGTTGAGCTTGGAAGAACAAGTAAATCGATTCAGGATATCTTAGAGTTTGCTCCGGGCACGATTATTGAGTTGAATAAGATTGCGGGTGAACCGATTGACGTTCTGGTAAACGGAAAATATGTTGCCAAAGGTGAAGTTGTTGTAATTGAGGAAAGTTTTGGTGTGAGAATCACCGAGATTATAAAATAAAACCTAAAATATTTTGAATAGGAGAAATGATATGGCTAAGAATATTTTGATTTGTGACGATGCAGCGTTTATGAGGATGATGATTAAGGACATTTTAACAAAGAATGGTTATAATGTCGCAGGGGAAGCTGAAAACGGTCAAAAGGCGATTGAAAAATACAATGAATTAAAGCCGGATCTTGTATTGATGGATATTACGATGCCGGAGCTGGACGGAATACAGGCTCTGAAAAAAATTAAAGAGCAGGATGCTTCCGCCTGTGTAATCATGTGTTCGGCTATGGGACAGCAGGCGATGGTTATCGAGGCGATCCAGTCGGGGGCAAAGGATTTTATTGTAAAGCCGTTTCAGGCGGAGCGCGTGCTGGAAGCCGTGAAAAAAGTAGTGGGTTAATATGGTTTTATTGAGTGCAGGGACATCCGGCGTTGGCAGTTTCATGCAGTTGGTAGGGGTTTTGCTCATTTTTGTTTTTGTTCTGGCGCTTACGTATTTGACGACGAGATGGATTGCAAACTATCAGAAAGTGCAGGGCGAACATAAAAATTTAAGGGTGCTGGAAACGATTCGAATTGCAAATAATAAGTATGTGCAGCTTGTTGAGGCGGGAGAGGAATATCTTGTGATTGCAGTTGGAAAAGACGAGGCTCATCTTTTAACCGTGTTGACGAGAGAACAGTTGAAGGTTGGGCCGCAGGAAACCAATGATTTTGCCGGAAAAAATGCAGGAGAGACTTTTGGGGATGTTTTGCAAAAACTGAGAGAACATTTGCCGAAAAACAGACAGAAAAATGACTAAATTTAAAAAGGGATATTGTGTGGCATCCTTTGTTTTTGCCACGCTTGTGATTATATTTGCTTTATTTGTATCTATGCCGGAAACGGTAAGCGCTACTGCGGCACAGTCAAATCCGAATCATACGGCGACGTCGGATATAAATAATGGCTTTTCGGTGACGTACAACAATGAAGACGGAACTTTATCCGGTCCGCTTAAGGTTTTGCTTGTACTTACCGTAATTTCGCTTGCGCCGTCCATCTTGATTATGCTTACCTCGTTTACCCGCATTATTATAGTGTTACATTTTGTGCGGACGGCGATGGGAACGCAGACGGTTCCTCCGAATCAGGTGATGATTGGGCTTGCATTGTTTTTGACGTTCTTTATTATGGCGCCGGTGTTTTCCGAAATTAACGAGAATGCGATTAAACCGCTTGATGCGGGGGAGATCACACAGGAGCAGGCGCTTGAAATTGGAATGGAGCCGTTGCGCGACTTTATGTTTTCGCAGACGCAGACAAAGGATATCGATTTGTTTTGCGATATTCAGGGCGTCACATACGAGACGCAGGATGATATCACGAACGGAATTTTAATTCCGAGTTTTATTTTGAGCGAATTGAGGACGGCATTTATTATTGGTTTCTTGATTTATATACCGTTTATTGTAATTGATATGGTTGTTTCGTCCGTATTGATGTCGATGGGTATGATGATGCTGCCGCCGACAACGATTTCGCTGCCGTTTAAAATCTTATTGTTCGTATTGGCGGACGGCTGGGATTTGATTGTAGGGAATCTGGTTAGAACATTTTACTGATGAGAGGTGTGGAAGTTGATAACGCAGGAACAGGTTTTGGATATCGCCAAGGAAGCGATTTATAATATTATTATTACCGCGGCGCCGCTTTTGCTTATTTCTTTGATTATAGGACTGGTCGTAAGTATTTTTCAGACCGTCACGTCGATACAGGAGCAGACGCTGACTTTTGTACCGAAGATTCTTGCCGTTTTCATCGGTTTGATGCTGATCGGCTCGTGGATGTTGAATAATTTGGCGACTTTTATTACGCATTTATGGTCTTCGTTCAGTTTTTATTTGGGATAGTGTGACAACGTATGGTGAATGTTGCTTTTTCATTGGAGACGATTGAAAATTATTTGTTGATTTTGGTTCGAATATCCAGTTTTGTGTCTGTCGCTCCCTTTTTTGGGATGATGAACACGCCGGCAAGAATGAAGATAGGCTTTTCTGTAGCGGTGGCATTTCTTTTATATGGAGTTTTGCCGCAGGGGACAGTGGAATATGTAGATGTGATTGGATATGCCGTAGTCGTATTGAGGGAAGGAATTACAGGATTGCTTATCGGGTTTGCTGCAAGCATATGTAATTCCATTGTTTTATTATCAGGAAATATTATTGATATGAATATGGGACTTTCCATGGCCATGGAATACGATCCGATTACGCGCAGCCAGATGCCCATTACCGGTAATTTCTATAATTATCTGTTGTTGCTGCTTATGATGGCGACCAATATGACGCATTATCTTTTGCGTGCGATCGCGGATTCCTATACGCTTGTACCGGTTGGGAGCCAGGTGTTTCGATGGGACAGCCTGTTACAGTCCATGGTCAGGTATATGGGCGATCTGATGGTGATCGGTTTTCGGATTGCGCTGCCTGTTTTCGTCTGTATCATGATACTGAACTGTATCCTTGGCGTTATGGCGAAGGTTGCTCCGCAGATGAACATGTTTTCCGTGGGTATTCAGCTTAAGATTCTGGTGGGGCTTGCAGTACTGTATTTTACGATACAGCTGCTTCCGGCAGTCGCGGATTTTATCTTCGGAGAAATGAAGCGTATGATTGTTTCTATGATAGAGGGCATGTATTAGATAGACGCACGTATGAATACAGAAGGTTTGTATGGACTTTAGAGAGAGAAGAAGCCCGGAATTGGTCTATGATTTACAGCGTTTTGGAAAAGACGGGCCGGGCGGAGAAAAGACGGAGCCCGCAACCGCAAAAAAGCTGCGGGATGCGAGAAACGAAGGAAAGGTTGTAAAAAGTAAGGACTTAACGGCGGCGGTAAATTTGATTGCGCTGTTCCTTATTTTAAGGATCTTCATCTCCTATGTGGCGGAGGGGTTGACCGAAAATTTTTTTGCCATCTACAATAAGATACCGGATATCGTATTTAATAACGGAAGCGGCGCGACCTTGCGTGCCATGGACGTGGTTTTAAGAACTGCGATTGTAAGATGTCTTCAAATTGTCCTTCCGTTTTTTTTGATTGGCCTTATTATCGGTCTGCTGATCAATATTTTGCAGGTCGGCTGGAAAATCACCACAAAGCCGATGAAGCCGAATCTGAGCAAGTTTAATCCGATCAGCGGGTTTAAGCGGATTTTTTCAAAGGACTCGCTGTTTGAGTTATTAAAATCCATTTTGAAGGTTGCGCTTATTATGTATATTGCGTATACTTCTGTCAGAGATCACGCGGACGAGATTTTTCTGCTATACGATATTGAGCTTATGAGGGCGATTATGCTGATGGGAGATATTATTATCAGCACAGGCCTGAAAATTTCTTTTATCTATCTTCTGGTCGGATTTGCTGACTGGTTTTATCAGAAGCACAAGTTTAAAGAGGATATGAAGATGACCAAACAGGAGGTAAAGGATGAGTTTAAAAATACAGAGGGTAGCCCCGAAATAAAGGGGAGGCAGAGACAAAAGATGCGTGAGGTATCCCAGAGGCGTATGATGCAGGACATCCCCAAAGCGGATGTCGTCATCACAAACCCGACGCATCTTGCGATTGCGATTCAATACGATCCTTCCGTTGCGAAGGCGCCTGTGGTTTTGGCAAAAGGGGCGGATTATCTGGCGCGAAAGATTCGTGAAAAAGCGAAAGAGTGCAAGATAGAAATCGTTGAAAATAAGCCGTTGGCGCATTCTCTGTATGGAAGCGTGGAAATCGGCGATGAAATCCCGCCCGAGTTGTATCATCCGGTGGCGGAAATTCTTGCGATGCTGCAAAAGTACAAAGACAAAGTGTAATAGAAGAGAGCTAAGGTGGTATTTTTCTTGGAAAATATTTTGGTTTACAGTAGGGAAAGGAGGAATTTGGAATGAAAAAAGCGGATTTGGGTATTGCATTATATTTGCTGGCTGCCATTATCTTTTTCATTGTGCCAATTCCTTCCATTTTGTTGGATGTTATGCTTGCTATCAACATTTCAATCGCAATGATTGTTTTGTTTAACGCATTATTTGTACAAGAAGTTTTACAAATGTCTTTTTATCCGACATTATTGTTATTCACGACGATCTTCAGAATTTCTCTGAACGTTTCTTCGACGCGTTTGATTTTGACGACGGGAGATCCGGGAGCCGTTGTAGAGACGTTCGGCGGTTTCGTTGGCGGCGGAGATCTGGTTATCGGCGCGATTGTGTTTATTGTTTTGATATTAATTCAGTTTATCGTAATCAATAAAGGTTCGGAGCGTGTGTCTGAGGTAACGGCCCGGTTTACGCTGGATGCAATGCCGGGTAAACAGATGGCGATAGACGCCGATTTAAATACCGGCGCAATTACAGAGAAAGAGGCAAGGGAACGCCGCGATAAGATTCAGCAGGAGTCAAGCTTTTTCGGTTCTATGGATGGTGCGACAAAGTATGTAAAGGGAGATGCGACGGCGGGTCTTATCATTACGCTTATTAACGTGGTGGGCGGTACGATTACCGGTTACATGAATCAGGGGATGGAGCTTGGCGACGCGCTTTCGCGGTATGGCGTGCTGACAATTGGCGACGGTCTGGTGAGCCAGATTCCGTCTCTTTTGATTTCTCTTGCAACCGGTATTCTTGTCACGAAAGCGTCCAAGGAGGCAGATTTTGGATCGGTGCTTGTCAAGCAGCTTTTCGGTATTCCGAAGGTGCTCTATATCGTAGGGGCTACCGTTTCCTTTCTCGGGATTGTGACGCCGCTTCCTTGGTACATTTTTCTTCCGCTTGGAGCGATGTTTATCGTAACCGGGCGTATGATTGCGAATGACGCGGGCGTTGCCGCGATAGAGGAAGAGGCTTCGGAGGAAGAGGCGGCGGCGGAAGAGATTCGAAGGCCGGAAAATGTGACCTCGCTGCTTCAGGTTGACCCGATTGAGCTGGAGTTCGGATATGGAATTATTCCTCTTGCGGATGTCAATCAGGGAGGAGATCTGCTTGACCGCGTCGTTATGATTCGAAGGCAGGTGGCGCTTGAGCTTGGAACGGTGGTGCCGATCATTCGTCTGCGGGATAATATTCAGCTGAATCCCAATCAGTATATCATTAAGATAAAAGGCGTAAAGGAAGCGGAGGGGGAGATTTTATTCGACCATTATATGGCGATGAACCCTGGCTATGTAGAGGAGGAGATAACCGGAATCCCTACGTTTGAACCGTCTTTCCACCTTCCTGCAATCTGGATTACGGAGGGGCAGAGGGAGAGAGCGGAGAGCCTTGGATATACGGTGGTAGATCCGCCTTCTATTATTGCGACGCACCTGACGGAGGTAATCCGCCAGAATCTTGCCGAGCTTTTGACAAGGCAGGATGTGTCAAACCTTATCAACAATATGAAAGAAAACAATTCTGCATTGATTGAGGAGCTGACGCCGAAGTTGCTTGGAATCGGGGAAATACAAAAGGTGCTTCAGAATCTTTTGGGAGAAGGGATTTCAATCCGGGATCTTCTTACGATATTTGAGACGCTGGCTGACCACGCGTCGACGACAAGAGATACGGACGTGCTGACGGAGTATGTAAGGCAGAGCCTGAAGCGTGCGATTTCCAGCAAATATTTTCCGGCGAATGAGACGACCAGTGTCGTTACGCTCGATCCTAAAGTTGAGCAGGAAATTATGGGTTCTGTAAAACAGACCGAGCAGGGCGCTTATCTGACGCTGGATCCGGATAAGACAAAGGCGATTATGGCGTCTGTGGAGACGGAGGTCGCAAAGCTTGAGAATATCGGAAAGAGTCCGATTATTATTACTTCTCCGATTGTGAGGATGTATTTTAAAAAGCTGACGGAAGATTATTTTAAAGATTTGATTGTGGTTTCTTACAATGAAGTGGAGTCAAATGTGGAGCTGCAGTCTGTTGGGATGGTGACGGAATAAATGATAATAAATAAATTTCAGGGAAAATCAGAAGAAGAAGCAGTTGAAAAAGCAAAGAAGGAAATGGGAGCGAACGTAGTCATTATGAATGTGAAGGAGATCAAGCCAAAGGGTCTCTTTCGCGCGTGGAAGTCTTCCGTTATTGAGGTGACGGCGGCCATGGAAGAGAGAGAACAGGCTCCCAATCCTGTCTCCGCGTTAAATACGCCGTTAAAAATGCATGAAAATATCAATTATGCGGCGGATGAAAAAATTGATATTCCGATTCCGGCAGAAAAAAAAGAAAATACGGCGTTAGATTTAGATAAAGAACCTTTGAAAGAGATGTTAAAGGTTGAGACGAAGAATAAGGAAGTCATGCATAAAGAGAAGGTTTTAGAGGAAAAACTTGAGAGCCTTCAGAACATTCTGGAAAAGAGCCTTTCCGGCGAGGCGAAGCAGGAACCAATAAAGTCTGCGTTTGGTATGGCGGAGACGCAGTCAGAGCAGTCCGACGGATTTAAATGTATGAAAATGGTTTATGAGGTTTTGCTTGAAAACGAGGTGAGTGAGAAATACGTAAACCAGATCATGGATGATGTGGAAAAGGTTGTGCGCAGCGGGACAAGCATGGATTTGTTTTTGTCAAACGTATATCAGAAGATGATTTTAAAGTTTGGACAGCCGAAGGCAATTGAGCTGAATCAGGGACAGCCAAAAGTGGTATTCTTTATCGGACCGACCGGTGTGGGAAAGACAACGACGATTGCGAAAATCGCGTCAAAATATAAGGTGGATCTGGGAAAAAAGGTTGCCTTTTTAACTGCGGATACCTATCGTATCGCGGCGGCCGAGCAGCTTCGCACATATGCAAATATTTTAGATATGCCGCTTACAATTATTTATTCTGCGGACGAGATGAACGCGGCGATTGAGAGAGTCGGCGATTATGAGTTGATCCTTGTGGACACGGCGGGATTTTCCCATAAAAATGAGGTTCAGCGTGAGGATATTAAACATCTGATTGCGAGTGTGGATGAAAAATACGAAAAGGACGTTTACCTTGTCATCAGTGCGACGACAAAGTATAAGGATCTCCTGGAGATGGTAGATGTCTATCACGACATTGCGGACTATAAGATTATTTTTACAAAGCTGGATGAGACTTCGACATATGGAAATATACTGAATATCCGTATGTATTCCGGAGCGGAGCTTTCCTATATTACAAACGGGCAAAATGTGCCGGACGATATAGAAGTATTTGACACACAAAAGATTGTGAAACAGTTGTTGGGGGGCAGGTAATAGATGGATCAGGCGGAACGACTGCGAAATGTAATCAAAATTAAAAACCAAAAGAACGCTTCCGGAGCAAGGGTTATTACGGTTACCAGCGGAAAGGGCGGCGTTGGAAAATCCAGCGTTGTCGTAAATATCGCCGTACAGCTGAGAAAACTGGGGAAGAGTGTGATTATTTTCGATGCGGATCTGGGACTTGCGAATGTAGAGGTTATGTTTGGCGCGATACCGAAATACAATTTAAGTGACTTAATTTATCGCGGAAAAAGCATTGAAGATATAATTACGACAGGCCCTATGGACATTGGCCTTATCTCGGGAGGATCCGGCATTATGGGGATGAGCAATCTCTCCAAGGATCAGCTTATGTATCTTGTTCACAGCCTGTCTGAGCTCGATAAGCTTACAGATATTATATTGATTGATACCGGAGCCGGAATTGCCGATAATGTTCTGGAATTTGTAATGGCCAGCCCGGAAATACTTCTGGTATCTACGCCGGAACCGAGTTCTCTGACGGATGCCTATTCCCTGTTGAAGTCATTGCATCGAAATCCGAATTTTTTACACAATGTTACGAGGGTGAATGTGATCGCCAACAGGGTGACGTCTATGGAAGACGGCCAGGCTGTGTTTGATAAGCTCAGCACGGTGGTTTCTCAGTTTTTGCAGGGGGAAATCAGTTATCTTGGAATGATACCGCAGGATGCGATGTTAGAGCGCACCATCAGACAGCAGCGGGTGGTTTCGCTTAGTATGCCGACGGCGAAGTCCGCAAAAGCGTTTTCCGTACTGACGGCCAATTTACTGAATCATGAGCATGAGCCATACGTGATGCCGAAGGGGATTGGGCAGCTGCTGGCAAACTTTATAAAAAAATAGCGGGTGATATGTATGATATCAAAAATTATAGACATTGGGGCGAAAGTAGATATTGGAATCGTCAGTCAGCTCGAGCGTTCGTTTCGGATGGAAGATGATATGAAATTCTATAAAAGTCAGGTTTATGATATTTTGGAGAATGAAGAGTTGGAGCTTCTGATGCCGACGGAGAGGGGGAAGCTTCAGTTATTGTCTCTCGGGCTTCGCTATGAATTCGTTTTTTATACGAAGCTTGGACTCTATAAGGCGGTCGGCCATATAAAGGAGCGTTACAAGACGGACAATCGTTATATGATAAGAGTTGAACTCAACACACCGCTGAGTAAGTTTCAACGGCGCCAGTTCTTTCGCTTACGGTGCGTTATTGATATGAATTATTTTCTTATCTCAAGAGAGCAGGCAGAGACGACGGAAGCAAAAGAGATTATGGAAGAGCTGCGCGGCAATGATTTTTATGAAAAACAAAAGGCGGCGCGTATTGTGGATATCAGCGGCGGAGGCGTCCGGTTTGTCTCCGATGAAAAGAATGAGGACGACACTTATGTGCTGATGACCGTTTTGCTGTTTACGGAGGACGGCGACAAGCAATATACGATCGTAGGCCATATTATTGATTGCGAGCGTATCGAAGGCGTCGAGATGAAGTTTGTAAACCGTGTGGAGTTTATGTTGAAGGATTCTAAGTTGCAGGAAGAAATTATAAAGTATATTTTTGCCGAAGAGCGAAAAGCCAGAAAAAATGATAAGGGATGACAAAATGAAGAAAAAGATTCTTGTTGTTGATGATTCTGCACTCATGAGAAGGGTTATCTGTGATATAATCAATTCAGACGATATATTTCAAGCAACAGATGTCTGCAGGGATGGACTTGAGGCGTACGACAGATTAAAGTCGACGAAATATGACGCGGTTCTTCTGGATGTCAATATGCCAAGGATGGACGGTTTGCAGCTGTTAGAAAAAATTCAGCAGGAGGGAATTAAGACAAGGGTTATTATGGTCAGTTCCCTGACGGCAAAGGATACGAAAACAACGATGCTTGCGATGGAGCTTGGAGCCGTCGATATTGTGACGAAACCGGGAAATATTATCGAGGCGAAGGGCGAAGATTTCCGAGGACAGCTTTTGGGCGTCTTAAAGGCTGTGACGGCGTACCAGCAGGTGCGGCGGATATCGCCGGCGAGAAGTCCAAAGGAGCGGCAGCCGGTGGTTTCCAATGTCCATAGAGGATCGCCTTACAAAAAGCTGGTGGCGCTTGCCTGTTCTACCGGAGGTCCGAAGGCTTTACAGAGTGTCATACCGTTTTTGGATAAGGAATTGGACGCCCCGATGGTTTTGGTGCAGCATATGCCGGTGGGATTTACAAAGTCGATGGCGGACCGTTTAAATGAGTTGAGCAGGATACGCGTAAAAGAGGCGGAAGACAATGAAATTTTGCAGAAGGGTACCGTATACGTCGCTCCGGGCGGAAAGCATTTAAAGGTTCAGAGAGCCGGGGAAGGGCATAAAATCGTACTCGGAAACGAACCGGCGGTAGGAGGGTTAAGACCTTGCGCCGACATTATGTACGAGTCTTTGAGAGAGTGCTCATTTGATGAGATTACATGCGTTGTGCTTACCGGAATGGGGGCGGACGGCAAAAAGGGGATTCTCTCTCTCAGGGATAAAGTTCCGGTTTACGTGATTTCGCAGGATGCGGCGAGTTGTGTGGTGTATGGGATGCCAAAAGCGATTGCGGAGGCAGGCGTCGTAGATCAGGTGGTTCCGTTGGATGCTGTTGCACAGTCAATTATGAAGAATGTGGGGGTAAGATAAAATGGATGTAAGTCAATATCTTGAGATTTTTATTGATGAGACGGCAGAGCATATCCAAAGTTTGAGCGATAACATTATGGAGTTGGAGCGGGAACCGGATAATGAGGACACGATAAATGAGATTTTCCGTGCGGCGCATTCTCTAAAGGGAATGGCGGGAACGATGGGCTTTAAGCGGATGCAGCATCTGACGCATGATATGGAGAATGTATTTCAGGAAGTTCGCAGCGGAAATGTCAAGGTAAGCAGTGAGATGATCGATATCCTGTTTCAGTGTCTGGATGCGATTGAGGGTTATCTGGATGCGGTAAAGACCACTTCTGACGAAGGGACAGAGGACAATGAGGCGATTATTGCGGCGCTGAACCGTTTTCTGGCAGTGGAAGAGAATAAGGAACAGAAGGAGGACGTAGCTGCAAAGGATCACGCAAAAACCGGAAAAGTATATGAGAAAAAATATCTGGATATCGCGTTCAGTGAAAATGAGAAGAAGGCGTTAAGAGAGGCGGAGGAAGCGGGGCAGAATATCTATGGCCTGACTGTTTATGTACAAAAAGAATGTCTCTTAAAAGCGGCGAGGGCTTTTTTGGTATTTAAAGCGGTCGAGGAATTGGGGCAGATTCTTGTGTACAGTCCGAGTTCACAGGATATAGAGGATGAGAGATTTGATCAGGAATTTAGTTTTTATCTCGCGTCAGAGTCGGATTATGACGCGGTAAGACGTGCGGTCGTTCATGTCTCCGAGATCGAGACGGTTGTCGGCGAGCAGCTGAAATACGGCGCGATAGAGGAGCATGTGCGAAAGACAGAGGCAGCGGCGCCGATTGCGCAGAGTGAAGCGCCGGCGGCAGTATCGCCGAAGTCGGAGCCGGCAACAAGAGACGCCAAACAGCCGGCGGCAAAGGGAAAGACGGCGAATAAGCCGGTAACGAACCGTACGGTGCGTGTGGACATTGAAAAGCTGGATGCGCTTATGAACCAGGTCAGCGAGCTTATCAT
Source organism: uncultured Roseburia sp. (assembly GCA_947383215.1). Taxonomy (GTDB): domain Bacteria; phylum Bacillota; class Clostridia; order Lachnospirales; family Lachnospiraceae; genus Roseburia_C. The sequence goes on along the minus strand of CANDCP010000014.1, from coordinate 9,694 downwards.
TGCGAAGAACAGTCTCGTATCGATCAGCGCGGCGGATAACGGAGGTTCGCAGAATCAGACGTTCCATGAGCAGATTGAGTATCTTGAGCGGATTACGACCAATTTACATGAGTCCGTTATGAAGGTTCGAATGGTTCCGATTGAGAGCGTTGTAAACAAGTTCCCGCGTATGATCCGCGATCTGGCCAGAAAATTAAATAAGAAGATGGAATTATACATGACAGGCGAGGATACGGAGTTAGATCGTACGGTTGTGGATCAGATTGGCGATCCGCTGCAGCATTTGCTTCGAAACTCCGCGGATCATGGACTTGAGAGCGCGCAGCTGCGTGCAAAGAGAGGAAAACCGGAGACAGGGACAATCCGTCTGAATGCATTTCAGGAGGGGAATAACGTTATTATTGAGGTGAGCGACGACGGAAATGGTATCGACACCGAGAGCGTAAAAGCAAAGGCGATCGACAGAGGCCTTGTGTCGCCTGAGCAGGCGGAAAAGCTGAGCCAGAAGGAAATTATTGATTTTCTGTTTATGCCAAGCTTTTCTATGGCCAAAAAAATTACGGACGTGTCCGGGCGCGGCGTCGGGCTCGACGTAGTAAAATCCAATATTGAGACATTGGGCGGAGACGTGGAGGTTAAGAGTAAGTTAGGGGAAGGGACGACGTTTATTGTACGGCTTCCGCTTACGCTTGCAATTATTCAGGCATTGATGGTGGAGATCCGGGATGAAAAATATGCGATTGCGCTCGGCTCCATACAAAATATTGAGGACATTCCGGTGAAGGATATCAAGTATGTTCAGGCTGAGGAAGTGATTCATCTGAGGGGGATGGTAATTCCTTTGATACGTCTGGATCAGATTCTGGATATTGAGCCGAAAGAGGAAGAGCCGGAGAGCCTCACCGTCGTTATTGTGAAAAAAGGCGATAAATTTGCGGGACTTGTCGTTGATAATCTGATGGGACAGCAGGAGATTGTAATCAAGTCTCTTGGCAAATATATTAACAACAACAATAAACTGATCAGCGGCGCGACGATTTTGGGCGATGGCGAGGTTGCCTTGATTTTAGACGTCAATACTTTGATGTAGCAGGGGGTGTGCAAATTGGCAGAACAATTAGAAGTAATCAGAAATGAGAGAAAGCAGTACATAGTCGTTAAAATCGGAAATGAGCAGTATGGAATTGATATCAGTTATGTGGATAATATTGTTCGTATGCAGAAGATAACAAGAGTTCCCAAAGCGCAGTCATATTTTAAGGGCGTCATCAATCTTCGCGGCGAGGTTGTTCCCGTTATGAGCCTTCGCACAAAAATGGGGTTGGAGGCAGATGTGTTTACAAATGCCAGCAGAATTATTATTTTGAAGCTGGAACAGCAGGGATTATTCGGCGTAATTGTGGACGAGGTAAAGGAAGTTGTTACTCTTGGCGCGGCAGAAATTGAAAAATCAGGGCAGTCGGTGAACGGCAGCGGCGAGAGTTTTATCAATGGAATTGGGAAGAACGGGGAAGAGCTGATATCTTTACTTGATATCAACACAATTGTAGATGACAGGGAAAACGTATAACGTTTTTCCGCGCTATATCCGGGACAAAGTCAAAAAACAGGGAATGGGATAGTGAGGCGAAAGCGTCTCACTATATTCCATTTTTCTGTATCCCGGATGGAAACGTAAAGCAGGGGGTCAATATGGCAACTTATAGTTTTGATGAAGTAAATGAGATGTATGTTGATGTCTTACGTGAGATCGGCAACATTGGCGCCGGAAATGCAACGACTGCGATTGCAAGTATGCTGCAGCTCAAAATTAATATGAATGTGCCAAAGGTTCAGCTCTTGACGTTTCAGGAGCTGGGTTCTGTGGTCTGTGCGGAAGATGAGACGATTGTGGGGATTTATCTTGAGGTTCAGGGCGATATCGACGGAAGTATGATGTTTGTTATGCAGCTTGATTCCGCGCATTATCTCGTAAATCGTCTGATGGGAAGAGATACGGAATACAAAGAGCCTTTTGATGAGATGGATATGTCCGCGTTGAAGGAAATCGGAAATATTATAGCCGGTTCTTATTTAAATGCGCTTTCGTCCATGACGCAGCTTACGATTGTGCCGTCCGTGCCATATACGGCGATTGATATGGCGGCGGCAATTTTGAGTGTTCCGGCAATACAGTTTGGAAAAATCGGGGACAATGCATTGCTGATAGAGACTGAGTTTGGCGACGATATGATGATAAATGGTTATTTTATCCTGTTGCCTGAATTGGATTCATATGAAAAAATCCTGAGTTCACTTGGAATTTCCATGTAAGGAGTAAGTGTAATGGGAGACGTTATTAAGGTAGGAATGGCAGATTTGAATGTGTGTAAATCACCGGATATCATTACGACATTGGGGCTTGGTTCCTGTATCGGAATTGCAGTGTACGATCCCGTGACAAAAATTGGAGGATTGGCACATATTATGCTTCCGGACAGCACTCAGATTCGGAATAACCTGAATAAAGCCAAGTTTGCGGACACGGGGATTGAAGAACTGATAAAACGCGTGACGGCGTCAGGGGCGTCTAAGGCGCGCCTGAAGGCAAAGATAGCGGGAGGCGCAAAAATGTTTGAGGTGAGCGGGCTTTCCGATGTCGGAAATATCGGGGCCCGTAATGCGGAGGCGTCCAAAGCAAAGTTGAGGGAGCTTGGGATCCCTCTTATTGCGGAGGACACAGGTCTGAATTATGGAAGGACCGTAGAACTTCACTGTGAGACCGGAGAGTTTTACATCAAATCAGTGGGGAAGCCATTGAAAATAATTTGAGTATAGGGGCATAAAATGAAGACAAAACAGATACCGGCAATCATTATGCTGATTGCTGGTTTTATTACATGTATCGTTGGGATATTTAAGCAGTTTGAAGCGGGAAGATTTTTGGAGATTTTGTTACTGGTGTTGGTCATTTTTTATTCTCTGGGCTGTATTGTAAAGCTGATTTTAGATAAGAATTTCAGGGAGATGGAGGAGCCGGCGGACGAGGAACAGAGTGAAGAAGAGAATGAAGAGGAGAAAGTGACTGAAGACGAAGATTTTCAAGAGTAGTATGAGAGGTAATCGATGTTGGAGGCTTGAATGAACAGAACATACACGGAGAATTCCCGAATGGATAACAAGTCGGGGAAGAGCAAGGAAAGTTCCCGGACAGGTGAGAAATCGAACAGGATAAAGGAGAGACTGTGGGAGGAATATCACAAAGCGCCGACGCAGCAGGTGAGAGAGCAGCTTATTGTGGAGTATGCGCCCTTAGTCAGGCTGGTTGCGGGACGTTTGAGCATGTATCTGGGTTATAACGTGGAGTACGAGGATTTGGTCAGTTATGGGATTTTCGGGCTGATCGATGCAATTGATAAATTTGACGCAAAAAAAGAGGTGAAATTTGAGACGTATGCGAGTCTTAGAATTCGCGGCGCAATTTTGGATCAGATCCGAAAAATGGACTGGATTCCCAGAACTGTGCGGCAGAAGCAAAAGAAGATCGATGCGGCTATCAAGAATATAGAGATGAAAACCGGAAAGTCGGCGACAGAAGATGAGATTGCGCTGGAGCTTGGGGTTTCCGGCGAGGAATTTTCCAGTTGGCAGTCACAGATGAAGGTGACAAACCTGGTATCTTTGAATGAATTTGTGGAGCAGGGCAGTGAGCCGGTTATGGATGCGACATCAAATTCACATTTTGCCCAGCCGGAGGACGTAATCGAGGAGAGCGAGCTGAAAGAGGTTTTGATTCAGTCTTTGGAAGTACTGACGGAGAAGGAGCGGCGTGTAATTGAACTTTATTATTATGAGGAGTTGACACTGAAAGAGATTAGTCTTGTATTGGAGGTGTCCGAGTCCAGAATTTCGCAATTACACACAAAGGCATTGATTAAGATGAAGAGTAAAATGGGAAGCTATATGGGAATACTTGCAGATTGATTGGAGAGCGGAATATGGAGCAAAGAAATGCCTATTTTCAGTTGGATGTACAGGAAAACGGAACTTTTATAAAGCTATTTCCCCCGAAAGCGGGCGGGGAAGCGCTTAAGGTGCGTGAGGTTTCCAGATATCTTGAATCGAAAGGATTACAGGAGTTTGATTTAAAGGAGTTGGACCGCCGCCTGGTTATGGCGGAGCCGTCAAAGCTTTGCGTGGGGCAGAGCGACGGAATTGAAATTAATGAAAAAATGGATATCGATGTGTCCGTCGATAAGATGACTGCGACGTGCCGTTTTTATCCGCCAAGCGCAGGCGGACAGAAGATGGATGCGCAGGAGATTTTAGAGGAGCTTCAGTCTGCCGGTATACGGGTGGGGATTATCAAGGAAGAAATAGTGCGGTTCGTTAAAAAGCGTTTGTACTGTACGGATTATATTATGGCAAAGGGAAAATTGCCGGTGCAGGGCAAGGATGCCAGTATAGCGTATTTTTTTAATACGGATGTGACATTAAGGCCGAAACGAAATGAGGACGGTACGGTTGATTATCATGAGCTGGGCAATATCAGTCATGTGCAGGCCGGAGAGCTTTTGGCGCGCCTGACGAAAGAGGATTTGGGAAAGTCGGGGGCGGATGTCTTTGGGCAGGAAGTAAAACCGCATACCGTAAAGACGATGAAGCTTTTGTATGCGAATAATATTACGCTTTCCGAGGATGGGACGGAGTTGTACTCACAGGTGACGGGACATGCGAGCCTCGTAAACGGAAAGGTATTCGTCTCCAATATATATGAGGTTCCGGCCGACGTGGACAATTCGGTCGGAAATATTAATTATGACGGCAATGTATATATCAGGGGAAATGTCAAGGGCGGATTCGTCGTCTCCGCGAACGGCGATATTATAGTGGACGGAGTCGTGGAGGACGCGGTGCTGCGCGCAGGCGGACAGATTATCGTCAAACGCGGGATACACGGTATGTCAAAAGGCTCGTTGAGAGCGTATGGAAACATTGTCTGCAAATTTATTGAAAACGCGACGGTGGAATCGGGGGGATATATTGAGACGGATACAATTCTGCACAGCCGCGTGTCGGCCGGGACGCAGATCCGTGTCGGTGGAAAGAAAGGTTTGATAACAGGCGGGACCGTGCGCGCCGGAGGGCTTATAGAGGCAATGACAATCGGTTCGGCGCTGGGGTCGTCTACCAATATAGAGGTCGGAACGGATCCCGCAAAAAAGGAGCGCTACCTGGAGGTTCAGGAGCTTCTGGAAAAAAATAAAAAAGAGATGGGGCAGATCAGGCCGATTTTGAAGACGTATAGCAAGAGGATTGCCGCCGGTGAGAAGCTTGGAGCCGACGACCTGCGCTATGTACAGCAGCTTGCGGCAAAATTGCAGAGTAAGCAGACGGAGTATGACAAATTTCAGGCGGAATTCAAACGGCTGCATATGGCGGTATCCCAGAGCGGCGACGCGAGAGTGAAGGTCAGAAGGACGCTGTATCCGGGAGTGGTGATCAGCATTTCCGATGTAAGTTTAAGCGTGAGGGATGAGCGAAGCTTCTGTCAGCTCTTAAAGCGGCAGGGCGAAATTGTAATAGAAACATTGTAATAGACAAACAGGAAGTGGAGGTGCGCGTATATGACCATACGTCCGCTGGAAATGAACGGAGTGATTCAAAGGACGCAGGATATCGGTACTTTGAAACAGCAAGAGGATACAAAGCCGCTTGTGGATCAGCAGAATATTCAGGGAACCGTTGTGAGAGAGGAAAAGCGTCTGGCAAGTCAGGTGACTGAGACGGAGCAAAAAGAACAGCGGGAATTTCGATATGATGCGAAGGAGAAGGGGGGCTCCGAGTATCAGGGGGAACAGAAAAAAAGAAAGAAAAAAGAAGCCGTAAGCGAGGACGGGAAAGTGATTCGGAAGGGGTCAACAGCTGGATTTGATATGAAAATATAAGAGGAGCATACAAAAAGATGACAGGAGCAGAGGCAATACTTATTATCGTCGGCGTTGTGTTTATGATAGGGAGTTTTATGGTGACCGAGAAACTTTCCACGAAAGAGCTCGATGAAATTGCAAAGCTGAGCGAGAAGGAAATAAAAAATATCATAGACAAAGAGCTTGCGGAGGCAGGCGAGCGAATTAATGAGCAGATCGATACGGCGATAGAACAGTCGAACGATAAAGTGGAACGTACGCTTGATAAAGAGACAAACGAAAAAATTATGGCGATTGGCGAATATTCGGATACGGTTATTGAAAATATGAACAAGGCGCACAGCGAGGTTATGTTTTTATACAGTATGCTGAATGACCGGCATACCGAGCTGACGGAATTATCGGGCGAGGTTTCGGATGTGATGACAGAGCTTCAGCAGACGGTTGCGAAGGCCGAGCAGGAGAAAAAAGAGCTTATGGATCTGCCTGAGCAGATTAAGATACAAATAGAAGAAGAGCAGGCGGATGCGAAAGAAGAGACAGAAAATGTGGAGGCGAAGGAAGAGGCCGGAAATAATAATGACCGTATTTTAGACTTGTTTAAACAGGGAAAGTCGTATGTGGATATAGCGAAGGAGCTGAAGCTTGGACTTGGCGAGGTGAAGCTTGTAATTGAACTGTTTAAAGGAGAAAAGTAGCATGAAATTAAAATATTATTTAAGAGGACTTGGAGTAGGAATTCTTGTTTCTACTATTATTTTAATGATTGCGTCTGCAATTCACAAACCGGAGCTGTCGGACGGGGAAATTATATCCAGGGCGAGAGAGCTTGGCATGGTCATGCATACGGAGACGAGCGCGAGCGAGGGGATTCCTAAGGCGGAGAGAGATACGGAGACAGAAGAGAATACACAGAACGAAAAAGAAACAGAAAAGCAAAAGGATACAGAAAAAGAAAACGGCACAGAAGAGCAAAAGGATACAGAAAAAGAAGAAAAACCGAGGGATACGGAGAAAGATAAGAAGGATAAAACAGGGAAGACGGATCAGCCTAAGGAAACCGAGAAGCCCAAAGAGCCGCAGTCGGGAAAAACCGTAAAAGAATTTACGGTTCATAGAGGCGAGAGTTCCAACACGGTAGCGGAGCATCTTCAGGAGGCCGGATTGGTGGATGACGCCGTGAAGTTTAATGAATTTCTCGTGAATGAGAAGTATGACAGCCGGATTCTCCCGGGAACGGTTCAAATACCGGAGGGGGCATCTTATAAAGAGGTTGCGGAGTTTATAACGGTGAAGCCTTAGCTCAATGGCGCCATTGAGCCAGCATAACGGCGCCGGATTGGCGCGTTAAACGGGCGGGGCAGTGGGAAAACAACAGAAATTTGGCTGAAAATATTGCATAAGCCGCGCAGTTGTGGTATAATCTGCCTGTTGCGTAAATAACAAATCACATATGCGGTTGGTCAGGCGGGTGCCCTCCTGGGGTTGTCTGGCAGAGAAAAGCATATGGAAGCAAAACCAAATGGAGGAAAGAACATGAGCGTTATTTCAATGAAGCAGTTATTAGAAGCAGGTGTGCATTTCGGACACCAGACCAGAAGATGGAACCCGAAAATGGCTCCATACATTTATACGGAGAGAAACGGCATCTACATTATTGATTTGCAGAAATCAGTCGGAAAAGTAGATGAAGCCTACAAGGCAGTGGCTGATATTGCGGCTGAGGGCGGTACGATCCTTTTTGTCGGAACAAAGAAGCAGGCGCAGGACGCAATTAAGACAGAGGCAGAGCGCTGCGGCATGTTCTATGTAAATGAGAGATGGTTAGGCGGAATGCTGACAAACTTTAAGACCATACAGAGCCGTATAGCGAGATTGAAAGCAATCGAGCAGATGGCGGAGGACGGAACATTTGATGTTCTTCCGAAAAAAGAAGTGATTCAGTTAAGAAAAGAGTGGGAAAAATTAGAGAGAAACCTTGGCGGAATCAAAGAGATGAAGAAGATTCCGGATGCAATCTTTGTAGTTGATCCGAAAAAAGAGAGAATCTGTATTCAGGAGGCGCATTCTCTTGGAATTACATTGATCGGTATTGCCGATACAAACTGTGATCCGGAAGAGTTAGATTATGTAATTCCGGGAAATGATGATGCAATCAGAGCTGTAAAATTAATTGTTTCGAAAATGGCGGACGCTGTCATTGAGGCAAATCAGGGAACAGTGGAAGTAGATAATACGGAAATTGCCGCCGAGGAGACAGAGGAAGAAGCATTAGAGGCATAATAACGGAGAATATGGAGGACAGATAGATGGCGATTACGGCAGCTATGGTAAAAGAACTGCGCGAAATGACAGGCGCGGGAATGATGGATTGTAAGAAAGCATTGAATGAGACAAACGGAGATATGGACGCGGCGGTTGAGTTCTTAAGAAAGAACGGACAGGCTAAAGCGGAGAAAAAAGCAGGAAGAATCGCGGCGGAAGGACTTGTACGCGTTGCGATTGTAGATGATAAAAAAGCGGCGATTGTTGAGGTAAACTCAGAGACAGACTTCGTTGCAAAAAATGAGACGTTCCAGCAATATGTAGAAGCCGTTGCTTCACAGGCAGTTGCGAGCGATGCGGCAGATATGGATGCATTTCTTGCAGAAGCATGGAAAGAAGATACGTCGATGACAGTTAAGGATGCGCTGGTGGCAAAAGTTGCCGTAATCGGCGAGAACTTAAGTATTCGAAGATTTGAGAAAGTGGAAGCGGCAAACGGCTGCGTGGTATCTTATATTCATGGCGGCGGAAGAATCGGCGTCGTAGTGGAAGCGGAGACGGACGTTGTGAACGATGCCGTAAAAGAGGCTTTGTCCAATATTGCGATGCAGATTGCGGCTCTTAATCCGAAATATGTTTCCCGTGATGAGATCAGTGAGGAATATATTGCGCATGAGAAAGAGATTCTCTTAGCGCAGATCATGAATGATCCAAAGGAGTCGCAGAAGCCGGAGAAGGTAATCAACGGAATGATCGAAGGCCGCGTGAACAAAGAGTTGAAAGAAATTTGCCTTGTGGATCAGGTCTATGTAAAGGCAGAGGACGGCAAGCAGACAGTTGCAAAGTATTTAGAGCAGGTATCGAAAGAGATCGGTGCAACTGTAAAGGTGAAGAAATTTGTTCGCTTTGAGACCGGTGAAGGAATAGAGAAAAAGGAAGAGGATTTTGCGGCTGAGGTAGCGGCGCAGATGCGTTAGTGAACTTTGCGGCGAATTTTATAACGAAACGAAAGGAATCTATGGGTAAATACTCATAGGTTCTTTTTTTGAACTTTATGTATGAAAATATTAAAAGTTGAAGTATAATAAGAGTAAAATAAAAATTTGAGAAGGTGGATATGATGAGTTATCTTAGAATGTATAGAGATAAATTTGTGGAATCAAATGATTTGGAATACATTTATATGAATCATTCCTTAAAATTTATGGATTATATGGAACAAATTGGATTGGGAGATAAAATAGTCGAAATTGGGAGTCAGCAATTAAAAGATTCAGTTTCGTTTTATCATAGTAAAAGTGTGATTCAAACGGTTAATACAATGAATAATCATTTGAATGCAATAAAAAAATTCTTTGTTTATCTTTATAAAGAAAGAATTGCAGATAATATTTTTAATAAAATTGCGGATTATGATGCATTTAGAGAGGAGATAATTGCAGAGAACAATTTGAAGCCTTCTTGCAATAGAGGATATATTGATGCAGATCAAATAAAAGAATTATTAGATTATTTTAATA
>CANDCP010000013.1 GCA_947383215.1 uncultured Roseburia sp. | reverse complement strand
ATTAAGACCGCCAAAAAAATCAAATTAATTTACACACTTTACTTGACAAACCCTAAATAAAACATCAGGCATTGGACGCATACTTCTATGTTCCGCTGCCTGATGCCTTTTCTTTTATTTAACTGTGATCTTCACCTGCTTATACAACCCATTATGCGCGTAAATGTAAATTGTGCATTTTCCTTTTGCTTCTGCCTTCACTTTTCCGCTCTTCGTCACTGTTGCGACCTTGCTATTGCTTGATTCAAACGCTAGTTTTCTGCACTTTGGCGTCGATTTCTTCTGTTTTACTACGGATGCCTTCAGCTTCAGTGTCTTCCCCTTTTTCAGCGTCTTCTTCACCTTGCTTAAGTTTATACTCTTTGCATTTACCTTCTTGCCGCCGTTTGTAACAATATGGACTACTTTAGATGCAGAAATCGTTATCTTTTCTTTGTCTACCATCTTATACGCACGCACCAAGAAACGATAGCTGCCGCCTTTTTTCAACTTCTTTATCGTACTGCTTTTCGCACTTCCCTTATTCACCTCTTTTACCAGTTGATATGCGTTCTTCTTTCCGCACTCCGCCCTGTAAATGAGATATCCGTCCGCATCTTTAATCTTTTTCCACGTCAGCTTCACCTGATTTGAAGTTACTTTTGCAGCCTTTGCCTGAAGTTCCCCAAATTTGGAGCCTTTCAATTCACTCTCGGAATCTTCCTTTAATATGTCATTCTCCGTCAAAAGAAGCGTATCCATATCAATGCTCATACTGTCAGCCAATAACCTGATTTTATTTGCCGTTTCTTTACTTACGCCAAGTTTGCCCGATATACTTTTTACCTGTTCCCCCTCTATCGGCGTAAGATTTTCCGTGTTATTCGGCTCTTTCTCTCCCGGATTCGGATTTTCCGTATTATCCGGTTCTTTTTCTCCCGGACTCGGATTTTCCGTATTATCCGGTTCTTTCTCTCCCGGATTCGGATCCTTAGTGTCATCCGGTATCAATGTCTTTTCATACGCTTCTCTGGCAGCTTTTAAGGTGTTTTCCGCCTCCTTTGGCACGAGCGTTCTCTGCGTATCGGTAAGCGCCGCATATGCCGTTTCCGCCTCCTCTATCAATACTTTCTTTTGTTCTGCATTTTCTTTCGTTATATCGCCAATTGCATTGATTTTTTCAACTGCTTCTGCCGCTGCCAATGTATCCGCCGCGCCGTCCAGCTTTTCTTTCGCCTCCGTCTCCACAAACTCTTTCTGTGAATCTGTCAGATTTTTGTAACTTTCTTTTATGGATTCGATATCATCTCTTTTCGCAATGGCATTTTCGATTGTCACATCATCCCAGTTCTGCCCATAAATGGCGTCTTCCATATCCTGCCCTGCGACACGGTCGCCCGATAAACTGATATCGTATGCGTAATAGGAAAGATTGTTATCTGCGTCTTTTCCCGCAATTCTCTCATTCTCTATATAGCGGGCGGTAATCGTATATCTTCCCGTCTTGCTAAACCGGCATTCCGTTTCCGCACTTCCCGTCTCAGACACAGTCACCATGTATTCCCTTACATTGGAAGCGTCATTCCGGTCGGTTATGACAAACGCAAGATTTCCGGTCGGATTCGCCCCTTCTTCCGCCTGCACCTGCACAGTCAGTTTCAAAACGTCTCCATTATAGACTGCCAAACCAAATTCACCGGAGCGGTCTGCCGCTCCCTCTTTTTTATCTGCGCTGACGGCAACCCAAACGTTGGCTTTGCGCACATGCAGCGGTACCGGCTCGGAATACAAACGGTACAGACGGCTGTCAACTGCGACATACGCGCAGCAGCGGTACTGGTATCCGTCTGACTCTAAAAGAGCTTTCCATGTATAACTATCCTGATCCGCCCCATCCGGAAGCTTCTTCCATCCGCTTCCGTCATTCACCTGCCAGATATACTGGTCGATCTCGCTCTGCGGATAATTCTGCGTCGCAAGGCTTGCCGTCAATGTCTGCTCACTTCCTGCCAGATACGTCTCTTCACCCTTAATCCCATCCAGCTTTATCGTGACGTCAAACTCCGGAACCGGAGTTGTCGTCGTAATCTCATCGGTATATACGCTGCGAATTGTCTCATCCGCATTGCAGGCAGCCACAACATAAGTGTAAGACTGCTCCTGCTGCAAGTTTTCATGCGTAAACCGATATACTCCCGCTTCATTCCCTGCTGCCTCGCCGATCTTATTGTATTCTTTACCGCTTCCGCTGCCGGATACCTGATAAACATTATAATGGTCTGCCGCACGGTCTCCTCCGTTCCAGGTAAGCGTAATACTGTCGCTCTTTACCTCCTCAAAATCCAAATCAGTCGGTACGGACGACGGAATCTTATTGCGATCCGCAAACTTCGTATAATATCCTACCACCGGCACGGTCGAACCGTTGATAACGGCCTCATAGGAAACAAGCTTCCAGCTATAATCATAATTGCCGTATTCTTCCTGCGTCATATAATCCGGACGCTTCGGAAGATTCGGAACCTGCCCGCTGAACTCACAGCCTTTTGTCGTTGAACTGCTCCATGTCGCCTCGTGTTCCGTAGAAACCGCTATGCCTCCCTTGACGTCGCCGACCTTTACCGTTGTCTCCAATGAGAGCGAGCCGCCAATGCTGTGCGATTTCGCATTTTCTTCCGTAAATGCAATCGTCTGGCTTGGCGCGGAACCGGAAGCGGATATCGCCGTGCTGCTGATGAACCCATCCCCGAGTTCTCCCTTATCGCCTGCATTTGTTTTTCCCGTCTCTACGCTCTTGTCTTTTACCTTAGCCCTTGCCTTAAGTTCCGTTTCATTGCTCACATAAGTCTCCGGACGACCTGCGACATAACCGCTTGGCAGCGCTGTTCCGTATAAATTCTGTAAGTCTTTGCAGCCTGCGGCAATCTCATTATAGGTGTCTGCCGTTACGCTGGCAATTATCGGCGTCTGCGGAACACAGAAGAAATAATCCTCCCAGCCGCCTTCCATTTCCGCTCCCCATGCAAGCCCTTTGCTTCCCTCAAAACCTTCCATCTGGGATTCCGTCTGCTTTAGCCACTCCGTATAACTCTGTAATGTACGGAGCTGGTAATCATAACTGTCTGCCGTTACATTCGTTGTATATTCATCATTATAGCCGTCCTTAGGTCTTGCATAAGTTCCTCCGGTTACGGACGCTTTGATATCCCGGTATTTTTCAAGATTCTTTATCAGTTCCTCGCTAAACGCTTTCTTAGCGTCATACTCCTCTTTTGTCGGCAGCGTGTAGGAAGGAACATAAATCTGTCCGTTGTACCTGACGTACGGCACGGTATAAAGCACCGCCACATCCTCCGTCCCGGCTGCATTATAGCTGGTCGTAAATTCTTTCTCCACGGTTTTTTCAAATTCCCATCCCGCAGTCACCGCCAGCTGCGCCGTAACTTCTATACTAAGAATATTTGCCAGTCCAAGGAATGACGTCTCGTGTTCAAATCCGGCGACAACGCCTGCGCTTAACGAATGCGTATGCCCTTCTCCGCTGGACTCCCCGCTGCTCTTACTATAAGAAGTCTCCGCATCCGAAACATAATCATCCCCGAGATCGCCGTATACGGGCGCCGCCTGAAGAACCGCCAAAAGCTGTGCGTTGCCGTAGTATACGTCGGTATTGCCCGCTTCGTATTTCACCAGGGACGTGTCCTCGTCAATGTCGCACATGGCAATCGAATAATGCAAAGCGGAGCTTTCATGTGAGCCAGTCGAAATTATTCCATCATAGCCCTTTGTCCCATCCGCGCTGACATTGCCCCATACGCAGACGCGATCCATCCAGTATGTCTCTTTTCCACTCTTTTTCTTGCCGATAAAATAACATAACGTCTCCCGTCCGAACGGATCGTTGGTAATATTTCCAACAGACTGGGCACTAATCCAGACATTGCTCTTATCCTTTCCTATATTAGACGGCGTTCCATAAGAATCGCATATTAATTTATTCTCATCGGCATTATAGTTAAAAAGCTGACCCTCTACCGCTATTGTATCCGGCTGCTCGCTGCCGTAAGCCGCAAACCCGTCAACCTCCACCGCTTCGCTTCCCGGATCCAGGGAATTCTTATATCCATTATAATAGTGGAGCGGGCTGTAACCGCTTTCCTGCATCGTCCAATTATAATTCAGGGACGCCGCCTTACTGTTGTCTGAAAGCAGTCCCTGCGCCGTCACATAGCCGACAAGAAGCTTTGGATCGTCCCCTTTCTCATCTGTAATCCACACATAACGGCTCTTTGTAACCGTTGTATTTTCCGTTATGGTATTATTGTATGTAATTCCCGTGTAGTTGCCGGCAATTACAATTTCATTGCTGTTCGCTCCCGTCACATTGGCAACGACTGCTCTTGCGTTGCGCAGTACGCCGGCTCCCTCGTTCCAGTCGCCGCCGCCGTTTGCATCAACTCCGACCAGCACGCGTTTCTTAACAATCTGTTCCATCGAGCCTGTCTTTTGTCCCTGATAAACGTCAAGCACGGAACCGAGACAGCTGTCAGGGTTTATCAATTGTCCCCATGTCATCGTATCTTTAAGTCCGGCGCCACGGTATGTCGAAGCGAAATTCGCCACGGTCAGCAGGTCGTCGACGCCGTCTTTATCGATATCCCCCGATGCAAGCTCCAGATAAGGCAGGGAATAATACTGCTTGCTGCTGCCCGCATGGCTGTACAGCCAGTTCTGGCAGTCTCCCCATTCGCCGCCCACTTTGGCAACCTCTATCACCTGCTGCGGCGCGGCAAGCTCCGTTGGCGCTGCGCCAAGCTTGTAAATCTTAATCTGTAAGCTAGCAGGCGTAGAGCCGCTTGTCGTCTCATCCTTGTTATTTGGCGTATATACGGCGACTTCCTCGTATCCGTCCCCGTCAAAATCCCCCGTGCTCATGCTAAGAAGTCCTTCTAACGCCCATGGCGGGATATCGTCCGTCGTAGCGATATAGCCTCCCGTCGGCTGCGCCGCGAATAAGGTCTTTTGTGTCCTTAAATCCGACAGCGTCATCAGAATGTCCTGTCCCCTTTTTGTTCCGTTCAGATACAGCTGCACAAGAAGCTCCTTCTTGCCGTCGCCGTCCGCGTCAACCGCCTCCGTAATGGTATAAGCTTTTATGGAATCCCCGGCGGTGTACCAGATCGACCCATCAACCTCATAGCCCAAATCATCCCGTATTCCTTCATGACGGTCATTGTCATAAATCCCTGTCTCCAGGAAATCCGTTCTGGCTATCGTATACGCTGCCTCGCTCATAGTACTGACGCTTCTCGTCCCCGTCTGCACCTCATCCTGCTTATATACGGAATCCTCCGGAATATCGAAGTTCAGCGATTTCAAGACGGACTTATCCGAACTGCTGCCATCCCCGGATGGTTCCGGATCCGTTTCCGTGCCCGGCTCCGGTTTCGTCTCTGTTCCCGGCTCCGTCTCTGTGCCCGGTTCCGGTTTTGTCTCTGAACCTGGCTCCGTCTCTGTTCCCGGCTCCGGCTTTGTCTCCGAACCTGGCTCCGTCTCCGTACCCGGGTCCGGTTTCGTCTCTGTGTCCGGTTCCGGCTCCGGCGCACGGTAAGACGCATCCACGTGCATCACCGGCACGCAGCCGTAAAAGAAACGTTCATAACGACCGGCCTCCGGGTTATGCCAATAACCGGCATGATAGAGCGCCATGTCACCCCAGATGCTCCCATCAAACTCAACAGCTTTCACATACTGCCACTCTCCCGGCGTGCGCAAAAACCACGCGCAGGATAAATTATAGCTGTTGTAGACGGACGCCCCTTTTGCTTCGGCATACGCGCTTGCATTCTTTTTCCTGCTGTCAGAACGCGTATCGACGTTCTCAAATCCATACTCCGTGCTTTTTACTTCCTCATCGGAAGGAAGATAGACGCGATCCCCTTCCGGAGCGGCCGCACTTACCTTGATCGCGTTCTTTTCCGCATCGTTAAACGCCATCTGATAAAAGCCCTCCCTGTCGGTATTCATCCATGTCCGCAAGGTACATTCTTCCCATAAAGCCTCGCCGACGCCATTGCGATAATTATAATAATCCACAGCGTCCAACGCTACATCCGCCATAACAAACAGCGTGCCTTCGTCCGTCTCATTCTCCAGCACTCTCCATTTGACCGGCTCCCATTTGAAATAGCGGTATGTCCCCTGGCTCTCTTTCTTTGCATTTTCACATTCTTCAAGCACACTATCCTGCTTCCACTCCGCTACTCCGCCGGGATAATGCTCCTGACAATACGCCTCATATTCATCCTCCGTCACATAAGCCGCGACTTTCACTCTGCGGTATTTTTCACCGCCCGCCTCGGCATCTCCATTACTGTCATAATCAGCGTTCATAATCTCATCCGTCAATGCAGTCCCCGTCACCTCGGTCTGCGGATAATTTCCAAAAGAGATGATATCTCCCGCAGAAACATCCGCTCCTGCTGCCTGCGGCAAAGGTGCGTCCGCTGTCTGTGCAAAAGCTGTCATGTCCTGCACGGTGCATAACATAACAAACGCCAGAAACAGCGAGAATACTTTGTTTGCCATTCGTCTCACTTTTTTCATACACGTTCCTTCTTCCTTTTTACTTAAAAATAATAACATACAGGTATATTTTAACATCTATTTCTTCCAAAAACTCATTTTTTGCGCGAATGGCAGATATATGGCGCGAATAGCAAATGACAAACAGCGGAGACAATATTTACAACGAATACGCTCAACTATGACATTTCTGTGGACAAGGTTCTCCCCTGCCCCGATATTGCAAGAAAATGGATTTAATCATTTTAGATGTGATTATGCCGCTGTTGAACGGCATAGATACGGCAAAAGAAATCCGGCATAACGATTCGGCTGTTCCCATTATTTTTCTCACCTCCTCCAGGGAATTCGCTATTGATTCTTATGAGGTAAGGGCTTTCTATTATCTTATAAAACCCGTTGTCCGCGAAAAGCTTTTCCTCGTCATGGATGATTTTTTGAAAGTATTTAACCTCCAAAAACATACGTTTACCGCGCATACCGCTACCGGCTATTATAAGATTGCAATTGATGACGTCGATTATCTCGAAGCACAAAATAAGCGGGTTCTCATGCATATGGCGGACGGAAAAACCATAGAAATCCGCGAGCAGTTTTCCACATGTGAAAGCGTGTTCTTACCGAACAATAGTTTCTTTCGATGCCATCGCAGCTATATTGTGAATTTAAACCATGTGGAACAATTTACCAAAACAGAGCTTCGCACGAACCAAAACGTCACGATTCCAATATCCCGAAACAACTATACGGCATTTAAAAACGCCTACTTTCATCACATGTTCGGATAATTCCCCGGCGGTACAGGCAGGGAAAACGGCGATTGACACGGCCTTCATTCCCTATTAAAATTAAACTATAATTATCTATGGGAAACGGAGTACGTACATATGAAAAAATCACCAAAACGAATCGCCGTATTGGCCGCGCTGTTTCTTCTGGCAAACAGTCTGAACATACTTACCGCAAAAGCGGAAGAATTACAGGAAGCGCCGGCATTTCACGCTTATATAGAATATTCTTCTCAGGGGTATGTCGCAAAAGGCTCCTTTACACAAATCCCTCCCGATATCAGCTTGATTCAGCCATTATATTCTCTGAACGGAGAAACATATCAGGCCTGCGGCGAACCCTGGGACTTACACTTGCCAGGCATGGACGACGCCGACGCGCAGGCAAAACTGCAAAATCAAATCTGCCTTTATCCCAGTCAGGAACCGTTGAAAAGCTACCTTGACATGAAATTAGAGCGTTTTTATCTAAAACTGCGTCTCGTCTTAAAGAACGGAACAACTTACGAAACGCAGGCGGCTCTCATTGACCGCGGAAGTCCGCTGCCTATTCCAAAAGAACTTCACCCCGACGCTCAATTTGCTCCCTCTCTGGCCGCATACGAAACGAGACCGTTTTGCGGCTACGGTAAATACCAGCTCACCGTATGCGTAGAAGCCTCTCCATGGGAGATCGCCTCCTGCCTTCCGGATACGCTTCCTGTCGAAATCCAGCTCTCAAAAGACCTCCGGTTTATCACAAGCGGAATCGTGGACTGCCCCGTCACATGGAAGCCCTTATCGCTCTCCCGGCTTACTGCCGGCGAAAGCCTAACGATTCATGAAGCCGCCGAAGAAATCGTGATTCCAAAAGGCGCTCTTTTGAACACGCCGACAGGTATTTTCCGGCTGAACGAACCTCTGAAACTATATGACCAATACGGAATGACAGATGAGGTCCGGCTGGTCTTAAACGCCGTTTCAAAAAACGAGGAGCCCACGGGAGTCCTGAAAGAAGAACACGGCGGGCTGGAAATGGCTTTTCATCTAAAGCCTACCGGGGCCACGGCCATTCAGGCTTATGTCTGGTCAGAAAACAGCCCGACATGGACCAGTCTGTCCGGCCTTTCGCTTCTTGATGCGGTAAATGCCCAACCGTCTACCGCAAGCAGCGGCTATGCCCTTGTAATAGGCCGTGATCAGGAGCCGTATCGGTCTTATCTGGCGGAAAAAGCCGCCGGAAACAGCCCTACGCCCTTCTTGATCGGCCTGACCATCGAGGGCGGCATTTACGACGGGCGGCAGCTTATCCTCGCATGGCCGGATACATACGAGCCTCCTCTGGCTCTGCCGAAACTTGACGGTTCCGGTGGAAATGAAGCCAATGCCGGCTCCGACAATAAAAATGACAGCACCCCGGAAGGACAACGACCGAATTTGCCACAAGATTCAGAAGGCAGTCATGACGCAAAAGAATCTTCGGAAAGTTTGCCACAGGAAAATCGGCAGGAGCAAAACAATATGTCCCGCAATCCCGTCTCTTACATACAGTACCCCGTTGCGACACAACTGCCCGCAAACGCTCCCGCCGAACAAAAAACTCCGGCCAAGACAGCGGCGACCGACACAAAAAACAATAGCCATACAGAGACAGCGGCTGATACAGAAAACGATCCCCCGACTGAAACGACGGCGAGAGAGCCGCGATCTGCTAAGCCCACGGCATCCGCCCCTGCTTCTTCCGGCCAGAATGAAAATATGGATACAGGGAAAACGTCCGGCTTGCCAGAAATGCCGAACCGTGGAACGGCGGACGAAAGCCGCAGGACATTTCCGCCATTGGCCGCAGCGGCCGCGGCCGGCATCGGCATTGGAATCGCAGCGGCCGCCCGCAAAATAACGGCCGGCAAAAAATCCGGCCGGACATTAAGCATCCTGCAAAAACTCCATCACAAATGCCGTACCCTCGCCCGGCGCTGACCGAACCCCAATCGTGCCGCCCAGCTCGGACACAATGCTTTGTACAATGTACAATCCCAGTCCCGTGCCGTTTGCCTTGTTATTTGTTCCCACATAAAACCGCCGAAAAATAAAAGGCAGCTCCTCTTCCCGGATACCGCAGCCGCTATCCTCTACCGTCACGCGGATTTTTCCGTCCCCACCCCAGGCGGATACGGTGATGCTCCCGTTCGGGGGCGTCGCCTTTAGCGCATTGTAAATCAGGTTTTCAAAAAGTATGTCAAGTTTTTGGGGCTGAACCGTCAAAAACGCGTCCTGCTCCGGCGGTTTTACGAAAAAAAACACGGAACGGACTTCGGCTTCTCCATGATACAAAGCATAAACCTCTGCAAGCGTTTCTTTTAGAGATACCCTCACCCTCTCCTCTTCTATTTGATCCAGCGCATTGATAACGGAAAGTCCCTGAAGGCGTCTGGCCATTTCCCGCTGCTTGGCTTCCGCCTGATCCAGATAGCCCCGCAGCTCCATATCTACTCCCACGCCGCTCTTACGGATCGCATTGATAAACGACTGCGTGGCAAATACCGGCGCTTTTAAATCATGCGCCATATCAGAAAAAAACGCCTTGCGCTCGTTAAGAAGCTGCATAACTTCCTCCGTGCGCTCTTTCACCTGCTCTTCCAGATGATTCGTAAGAACATCGTTTTCCCGCAGGATGCGGCGGCTGCGCGATACCATCATAGCTCCAAATAGCAGCACAAGCAAAATGCCGCACCATTCAAACTGCCAGAAAAAACGTATTGGTTCGAAGCGGTTGGAATACAAGAGGTTTGCAAACAGCCCCGACCCGAATACTGCGCAGCCTGCCAGAGTATAACGGCTTTCCCAGCGTTTTGCCCCATCCCCCCGCGCGGCCCAAAATGCCGTACAGAAAAAAGTAGCCGCATAATAAACATCCGTCAGTCTGCCATGGAGAAATACCGCCTGCGGCCATACCGGAATGAACAGACACAGCAAAAGCAAAACCGCGGGCAGCAAAAGCAGAATCGCCCGCATCCATTGCCATACCCCGCCCGCTTTGGCATCTGAAGCAAGAAACGTCAGCTTCACAACGCACCAGCACATACCGTACAGCGCCAAGCTTTGTGCAAAAAACCAGTACCTAGCTATGGGCATGGAAAAAAGAAACACGAAATAACGAAACATATATAAGGCATAACAGCAGCACAGCAGCGCAAACCAGCGGCCAAGGCTCCCTCCCGTCCGCCACAGAAAAAGCGTAAACGCCGCAAGCGCCAGCGGAATCGCGAACGCTAATGCATAAGCGAAACTCTGAATGTTTCTCGTTTTTGAAATTATTTCGGTCTCTCCCAAAGCGGGCGGAAAATACATTCCGCTGTAATATCCCTGTCCAGACGACGTCTCCACCTCCAGAACATGGTCGCCGGACGCCAGCAAAAACGTAATCCGTCCGTTACCCCCGCCGTCGGCAAGCTGCTCCCCATCCAGAAAAACGACATAGCCATAGGCAAGCTGCGAGAAATCCGCCGACACGATCCGGGACGAGCCGTCATAGCGCAGCGTCATCCGGTAACGCGCCCATCCGTGAGGCGAAGCCTGCCGGTCCCCCCGCTGGAGACTGGAAAATTCGCCGATATATGTAGGCATATCCGTTACGCGCCGATCTGTCAGCAGCCATCCGTCAATTAAAAAAACAGGCTCTTCCCGCTCGAAATCCTGCCCGCTCAGCTCGATTACGCCGGACTTCCCATAGGGAGGCGGCGTCTGATATTTATTGTCTGCATAAAAAAGAACGGCAAAAAAAGCCGCAAGCAAAACCAAAACACAACACAACTGCCTCCAAATTTTCCACTGTCCCATATGCGCCCCCTTTCTCCCAGCGTTTGCCGCGCGCGGCGTCACTAACGGTCCGGCGGAACAAAACGATAGCCCTGTCCCCAGACTGTCTCGATAAAGCAATGGCCTTCCTGCGCCGTATCCAACTTCCTTCTAAGCCTTGACATATGCATCTGCGCCGTCTGCCCGCCCTCCGGGGACGGCTCGCCCCATACCGTGCCAAAAATTTCCTCCGGCGTAAAAATACGCCCCGCATGTTCCGAAATCCACCATAAAATGTCAAATTCAAGCGTCGTAAGCGGCAGTTCTTTTCCATCTATCAGCGCCTTTCGCCTCGTCAAATCCAATAGGAGCGGGCCATATTTTCTCTGAACACAGTCGGATGCGGCCAGCTTGATGCGCGTCTTCACTTTCATCCAAAAAAGCTCCGCAGGCGTATCCTTGGTAATATAATCTATTCCGCCGGACGCAAATCCCTCCAGCTGCTTATCGGTCTCGGTCAAACAGCTCAAAAAAATCACGGGCGCCCCCGTCAACATACGAAGCTTTTCGCAAATAGCAAACACGTCCTCTCCGGGAATCATTACGTCCAATAGCACACAGTCACAATACTCCTTTTGGATCAGTTGAAACGCCTCCCTGCAGTTTTGTGCCAAATGCGTAATGCAGCCGTGGTTTTGCAGAACCTTTGCCCAGAAAGCGCGGTCGGCGGGATCGTCGTCCACCAGCAGGATCTGCCACGGGCCGTCCGGGCGCACCGGCTTTTCTTCAAAAGCGCGGTTCTTTGCGCCGGACGATGCGGCGGCTATTTCCGTCTGATGCAAAAACTCCAAATATGCGTCCTTGACTTGACCCCGCCGCTGTCTGGATACGGGAACATTATGTCCGTCCTTCGTTACGGCGCAGCGAACGCCAACGGCCTGCACGTAGCTTAAGTTGACAAGATAAGAGCGATGTGTCTTTACAAACTCAGGCCGCGCCAGAATCTCTTCTTCAAAATCCGCAAGAGCGGCGGTCGCCTCGTAAACAAGGCCGCCTGCCAAATGAAAAAACACCGTCTTATTCATAACTTCCACATATTCCAAATCCGCAAACGCAATTCTTACAATGCGGTCTTTGCATTTGAGTGCAAATCCCTGTATTGATTTCATAAATGGCATAGCAACACCTACTTCTTCCATCTAAAAAAGCTGTTTTTTTCTCTCAACCATTTCCCCGATTCTCGCGATATACTGGGCGACATCCTTCACATTCTCGCATCTCTCGATGCGTCCGTCGGGATACACCCTCTTGGATATGCTCCCGGCTCCGCAGGCGACTATGGTCTGCACTTCTTCCATAATCAGCACATTATAGATTCCTTCCTTCCCTTCTCTGGCGTAACCGACATTTTCAAAATTGCCCGCCATATTTTTCTGTCGGTAGAGATAATAGGGAACCATCCCCATTTCACGCGCAATCCTTGCCGTGAGAGCAATATGCTCCTTCGTATTGACCATTTTGTAGTCTTTATAGTCGTCTTTAAACATCCGAAGCCTCGCGGCCCGCTTAATCGCAAGCGAATGAACCGTAACGCTGTCGGGATCAAGTTCACGCAGCCGTTCCATCGTATTTTCGACGTCTAAAAGCGTCTCCTGAGGCAGCCCCATAATCAAATCCATGTTAATGTTGTCAAATCCAAGCTCTCTGGCTAAAAGAAAGCTTTCGACTGTCTGCTCTACCGTGTGGCGGCGCCCGATGAGATCCAGCGTACCCTGCTTCATCGTCTGCGGATTGATAGAAATACGGCTGATCCCATGACGGCGCAAAACGGCGAGCTTATCCCTTGTAATGCTGTCCGGTCTTCCCGCCTCCACCGTAAATTCCACCAAATGCGATAAATCGAAGCTGCATTTAATCTTCCGAAGCAGCCCGTCAAGCTGTCCGGCCGTCAAGGTGGTCGGCGTACCGCCGCCGATATAGATGGTATTCAACTTCTTATGCGCAAACCTTACCGCCGTAAAATCAATCTCTCTTTCCAACGCCAAAAGATACTCCTCCACACGGTCCTTCCAGATTCCCAGCGGATAGGAAGTAAAGGAGCAGTACAGACATGTGCTCGGACAAAACGGAATCCCGATATACAGGCTGTATCCGTCCTCATAGTCAAGTTTTCTCAAAAGCGCAAGCTCCCGCTTTGCAATTTCAATGCTTAAATCTATCTTTTCGTCAGAAACGGCGTAGGCATCGCGCATATACTGCGCAATTTCGCCGTCCCCCCGTCCTTCTTGCAGAAGATTCATCGGTATTTTGACCGGCCGTATACCGGTAAGATTTCCCCACGGAAGCGTCTGTTTCGTATATTGGGAAAGCAATCCGTACAGAGTGCGTTTCAGCGCATTTTTGGTTTCCCTTCGGTCAGAATAATCCACCCAAACGGCTTCCCGCACGCACGGCTCGTCCCCCTGAAAAAAAGCGAATACGATCTCATTCTCCTTGTAGTCCACCGTCATATGATAAGATACCTCCGGCGGTTCATCCGCGCATCCCCCCTGATTCTTATCGTATTCCTTTTGTGACACGTAGACCTCCTCCGACGGATAAAACGCCTTGATCAGAGAATGAATATCGTATTCAAATTCCGGTTTGTTTAATTTTACTGTAATCATAAAAACTCCTACAAAAACGGGTTATAGCCTTTCTCGTTCCCAATCGTGGTTATCTCATTGTGCCCCGTATAGACCTTAATAAAATCCGGAAGTACCAACAGCTTTTCACGGATCGACCGAATCAAAACAGATGCTTTTCCGCCCGGAAAGTCCGTCCTCCCGACAGACTCGCAAAACAGCGTGTCGCCGCTGAAAAGCGCAAGCTCTTCCGGCAGATAATAACAGACGCCCCCGCTCGTATGCCCCGGCGTAAACAGCGCGCGCACCTTCATCCCCGCAACATAAAATTCTTCCTCATCCTTCACAAAAATATCGGCCTGATAAACCTTGGGATTCCCCATCATAGACCCCGAGAGATTGATTTGCGGATTCTTTAAAGTCTCTTTTTCCGCTTCATGCGCATAGACCGGAATCTTATATTTCCCCTTCAGCGCTTCCGCCGCGCCGGCGTGGTCAAAATGACCGTGCGTCAACAAGATTGCCACAGGATTTCCGTTTATCTTTGTGATTTGACTCTCAATGAGATCCGCCTGATCGCCCGGATCCACAATAAACAGCTCTTTCGTATCCTCATTCAACGCCAAATAGCAATTGGTACACACCGGACCAACCGTAAGCCGTTTCACCGTTAATTTCGCCATAGCCTCTCCTTCTCTGTCATCCCGTCGTGCGCTCAATGTCAATCACGCTCTCCACCTGACGCACCTTATCAATTAAACTTGTCAGCTCCTCCTTGCCCTTAATCCCAAACGCGATACTGATTGTCGCAATCCCCTGCTTGCTGGTCTTGGAATTGATAGAGCTGATATCAATCCCGCGCTCCGTAAACAGCTTTGTGATGTCAACAAGAAGTCCCGTACGGTTATTTCCGAATATCTTAATCTCCGCAAGATAAACGCCGTTTCCGCCTTCCGCCGCTCCCTGCTGCCACTCCGCGTCGATCAGGCGCGCCTGCTCCATCTCGGACAAATTCATCACATTGATACAGTCGGTACGGTGTATCGAGACGCCTCTTCCCCTTGTCACAAAACCGACAATCTCATCGCCCGGCACCGGACTGCAGCATTTTGAAAAATGAACCGCCACGTCGTACAGACCTTTAACGACAATCCCGCTTTTCGACTTGACCGGAACGGCCTTATCCTTATTCTCCGCGGAAATGCTCTCAAGCATCTGCTCGTCAGTCATCTGAATCGGATGGTCCTTCCGAAATTCGTCCAGCATCTTATTGATCATCTGGCCTTCCTTTAATCCACCGTGGCCAACCGTCGCCAGCGCGGCGTTCCAGTCGTTGAAACCGTATTTATGCAGCACCTTCTGCTGATATTCGGGTTTGTTAATCTCATGGAAGTTAATGCCCTTTGATTTACAGTACTGTACGAGCATCTCCTTGCCCTTCGCGATATTTTCTTCCTTATATTCCGTGCGGAACCACTGATTGATCTTATTTTTCGCCTGGGTACTCTTTACAATATTCAGCCAGTCCCGGCTCGGTCCCCTTGAATTCTGCGAGGTAATCACTTCAATGCGGTCGCCGTTTTGTATCTCGTAATCGATCGTAACCAGCTTTCCGTTAACCTTGGCCCCGATCATCTTATTGCCCACCGCGGAGTGAATCGCATAGGCAAAATCCACCGGCGTGGAACCTGTCGGCAGATTTTTCACATCGCCCGACGGCGTAAAACAGAATACCGTATCGGAAAAGAGATCCAGATCGCTCTTCAAAAGGCTCATAAACTCTTTGTTATCCGACATATCGCGCTGCCATTCCAAAATCTGACGCAGCCAGCTTAACTTCTCCTCCTCGGACTTTGTAGTCGTCTCCACACTTCCGCCGTTATTGCTGGCCTCTTTATATTTCCAATGCGCGGCAATTCCGTACTCGGCGGTCCTATGCATCTCATACGTACGAATCTGTATCTCAAACGGCTGCCCGGTCGGCCCTATCAGGGTCGTGTGCAGCGATTGGTACATATTCGGCTTTGGCATGGCGATATAATCCTTAAAACGTCCCGGAATCGGCTTATACATCTCATGGATTACGCCGAGCGCCGCATAACAGTCCTTAAGATTTTTTACAATAATTCGAATGGCAAACAAATCGTAGATCTGGTCGATCGTCTTATCCTGATTGACCATCTTTTTATAGATAGAAAAAAAGTGTTTCGCGCGCCCTTTGATATCCGCCTCGATCCCGGCGCTCGCAATATGCGCCTCCACTTCCTTTACAAGCTCCTGCACATACTCCTCGCGGACATTCTTGCGCAGAGCAACCTTCTCCACCAAATCATAGTAGGCCTCCGGCTTTAAATATTTCAGGGAAAGGTCATCCAGCTCGATCTTAATTTTGGAAATACCGAGCCGCTGTGCGATCGGCGCGTAAATATCCATCGTCTCCCTCGCCTTTTCGCGCTGTTTTTCCGGCCGCATATATTTCAACGTGCGCATATTGTGAAGGCGGTCCGCAAGCTTAATTAAGATCACGCGGATATCCTTCGCCATCGCCAGAAACATCTTCCGCAGATTTTCGGCCTGCACCTCAACTTTATCCGCATCGTACGACAGCTGTCCCAGCTTTGTAACGCCGTCAACCAGGAGCGCAATCTCTTCCGAAAACTCCGCGGCAATTTCTTCGGTAGTCATAACCGTGTCCTCAACGACGTCGTGCAGAAGCCCCGCCACAATTGTTTCCTTATCTAACTCCAGTTCCGCAAGGATAATTCCCACGCACAGCGGATGAATAATGTACGCTTCCCCTGATTTGCGCACTTGTCCCTTGTGGGCCTCATAGGCAATTTTATACGCTTTTTCAATCAGTGAAATATCCGTAGACGGATGGTATTTGTGTACGCTGTCAATTAACTCTTCATATAAACTCTCCGGACTGACGAACTCTTTCATTGATTTGATGTTGTCAGAGTCAGAAATAATTCCCTTTTCCAGCTCCTCTATTTCTTCTACCGAAATATCTGCCATAAGATTCACCAACTTTTCCCGAATTTGTATGATTTTTCTCTGGTTTTTCTATAATTTATCATTATAATAAATAATAGCGTAAATTGCAAATAGGAAAGGAGACAAAATCATGGCAAAACCGATGATTCTTTTTTACAATTTAGACAATGAAACGGGAAAATCCTTAAAACTTATCTGTGTTAAAAACAAAATAAAGATAAAAAACGTTACAAAATCCCAGTACAGAGAAACGCTCGGCGCGCTTGCGGGCCTTTCCGACGCCGGCGGCATCATAGACGCTCCCGGCGCGCAGACCGATTTTTCTGACGAAATGCTTGTATTTTGTAATTTTGACAACCGGCTGCTCGACACCTTTTTGCTGGAGATAAAAAAGAACCGCCTTAAGCGCATCGCACTGAAAGCGGTTCTCACCGAACAAAATATTTCCTGGGATTCCTGCATGCTCCACGCAGAGCTCGTAAAAGAGCACGAGGCAATGAGCCGGCAGGAGACGGCGCACCAACCGTCTATACCGTAATTGTATACGTACTGGAAAAGCTCTCTTTCGCGTCAAGTATATTTCCACCCGCGCGCTCTTCCAGCGTTCCGTCAAAATCAATATCGTCACAGCGCCCAAACCACGGTTCAATCGCCGCATATCCCGCATTCTTGCCCTCCGCGGACCAAAGCCCTACCATCGGCGCGTCAAAGCTGACGGTCAGATAGTCCTCTCCGCTTCTGTCGTACAGGGAAATCTTCTGCGTCTGATTTCCGGTGATAATATAAGCGCCGTTTGTAAAAAAATCCGGCGTAAATGCCGCCCTGCCGGATTTTAACTTTAAAACATGTTCCTCCGGCAGCTTTAACCCGCTCTCAAGGTCTATCCCGTAATAACGGATATCTCCGTCAATATGAAAATGATAGCCGTACCCGTCCTTATCCGTTTCTCCGTGAATCGGACAGGTAAAGCACGGATGCCCGCCAAAAGAATAATACATTTTCTTCGTATCCCGGTTCGATATGTTCCAGGTGATTTTCAACTCGCGCCTAACAAGCGCATAGCGGATCTCAATCGCAAACGCAAACGGATATTTTTCAAGCGTCTCCTGATTGGATTCTACCGAAAAGCAGATTTCATCCCCGCTCTGCCGACTTACGCTCCACTCCATATCTCTGACGAATCCATGCTGCCCCATCTCGTATTCCCTGCCGCCGTAGCGGTACTTTTTGTCTTTCAGACTTCCGACAATCGGAAACAGATTCGGCGAGGTACGCTTGTAATATTCGGGATCGGCGCACCACATATAATCCAGCCCGGTCTTTTTATCCTGTAACGACTTCAACTCCGCGCCAAAAGCGTCTACTTCTACCTTCAACTCCTCATTTTCAATGACATAGCGCATATTCCGTCCTCCTCTTTTTTCGGCCCAGCGATACCGTTAAGCCGTATTTTAAGAAAAGTATAGCACACTTTTGGCGCTCTGGCATATATTTTTCCCGCTTTCTATCATTTCGCGCCGTCAGGCGTCATTCATTCTGTACCTCCGCCTTCGCCAGCGCATCTTTTATCGCGTTCAGCAATACGATGGACGTATACTGATTATCGTCCGTATATGTAATATTATCCGTGGACTGCGATTTATAAATCTGCTCTTTTAACGTTTCAAGCGCCGGCTCCATCAAAGGATACATCGTCGCGACCGTTTCATCGAGATTCTCAATCGAAATGGAATTGATATGATTCTCATCCACGACGACCTCCACATCTATCGTACTGTCATTAAATTGAATGGACGACGTATATACCCCAGCCACATACTTCATTGTTTCCTTTGTACCTTCCTTTTTCTCCGGCAAAAACATAAATACCAGTAAAAGCACCAGCAGTATCCCAAGCACTACAAATACAGCCGTATAAATCAGCTCTTTCATGTGAAGAACTACAATCTTTGTCTTTGAACTCACCGAAGCCCTCCCGCCATCTGTTTATTTCATTTTATGAGCGGCGGATATATAATATGCCATTAACAAAGGGTTTCCTATGGCGGGGCGTTTTGCCGCGCCGGGCGTGTTTTTTCACAGAAAAAGACTTCCGGAAATCCCGGAAGCCTTATCTTTGTCTAAAGAGCGATAGACGGGGCTCGAACCCGCGGTCTCGACCTTGGCAAGGTCGCGCGTTACCAACTACGCCACTATCGCATATATTTGCTTGACACATCCATTATAATACACGAGGAACAGAAATTTGTCAACAGGAATTTTTTGCTTTTTCCAGCACAATTATTTGTCCGCAAAATTTTATTAAAAATTTTTTCCAATATTTTGTTGTATTTCCCTCTGCTATCTGCTATACTTGCAATGTAGAAATTTTCTTTTTCATATATTACAGAAATCGCTTTGCAGATTCTGTAATATGGTCTGTGGGGTTAACCTGCAGACACATATTATTACTCTCTCCTATGTAATAATAGAATTTTCACTATCACACAATGGCAAAAGCCCTTTCGGAACCCCCAATAATCCGAACGGGCTTTTGCTTATTATTTGCCAAGGAGCTTGTTTCTGTATTCATTGGCGGAAATGCCTTCCTGCTTTTTAAATACGCGCGAAAAATGCGCCAGATCCAAAAATCCGACCTGCTCCGAAATGTCGCCGATCCTAAGATACGGCTCCTTTAAGAGCTTCTTTGCCGCATCGATCCTGACGCGGTTTAATATCTCCGAAAAGCTTTGCCCCACATGGCGGTTTAACAGTTTGCTCAAATGCCATTGGCTGACATACGTCTTTTCCGCCACCTCACTCAAAGTCAGCTTTCGATTATAATTCCCTTCTATGTATTCCATGGCGTTTTTTACGATAAAACTTCCCGAAGCGCTCTCCTGCTCTTCCCCGCTCTCCCCTTATTTTTGAGATTATCACACATAACGGAGATGGCCTCCTCAAGCTCGGACATATTGGACGGCTTTAAAAGATATCTCGTCACGCCCAGACGAATCGCCTCCTGCGCGTAATCAAAATCCCGAAATCCGGTTAAAATACTGATCTCCATCTCTGCAAACTGCGATTTGACGGCCGCAACCATGGAAAGCCCGTCCAACTCCGGCATGCAGATATCGAGAAAGATCATGTCCGGCCTGTATGTTTCTATCAGGCGCTTTCCCTCCAGACCGTCGTTTGCGGTCGCCACCACCTGACAATTCCACTTTTCCCAGGAAATACCTTTGGAAATTCCCTCTACAATAATCGGTTCGTCGTCAATAATCATCACCTTATACATTTTACCCCTCCTGAAGGCGCGCTTTATAGATCGCCAACACCTCGTTTAACAGCTCCTCCGCCGACAGGTCGCCCGTAGAAACCTTTACAATACCGGCGACAAGCGTCTTATACGCATCGCCGATCCTTGCATCCGTCGGCGCATTTACAGAGGTCGCCGCGTTTGTGTACTCCAACGCAGACAACGCCATATCGCTCATCCCGTCTATCGGTTCCACTTCCACCGCCGCCTTCGAGATTGCGCCCGTCGCCTCCCAATATCTCTGAACTCCGGCCTTAGAAGTGTGCGCCTGTACAAATTTCACCGCGGCGTCTCTCTTATCCGGATCCTCCCACGCTTTTTTTGTAATATAAAATCCGCTGGAAATTCCGCCCACCATTGCGCCCGGCTTCGCTTTTCCGTTCTCGACGCCCGGAAACGCGATGACCACCGTATTTTCTTTGTCCTCAATCCCCCCCGCGTACCAGGAACCGTCCAGCTGCATCGCCGCCTTTTTTTCTTTGAATAATTGTCTTGTGTATGAATCGTCGACCGTATCCGTATCCTCGGGGAACGCCCCAAGCTCCCTTAACGTCCGAAATGTTTCCAGCCCTCTGATCCAATCCTTCGGCGCTTCGTCCGGCACCGACACATAGGACTCTTCCCCTGCGGTGTATAACAGCAGAAACTCAATCCAATAGTGCGGAACATTGTTGAGGGAGCAGGCAATCGGAATAATATCATGCTGCCTGAATTTCCTGATTGCCGTCACGAGAGAAGCCCAGTCCGTCGGAAGCTTGACATCATACTTCTCAAACAAATCTCTGTTACAAAAAAGCCCTTCCCAGTACCCCGTTGTGGGAACCGCCCGCCTCACACCGTCAGGATTCGTCACGGCATCCAGCGCCGCCTCCAACGTATCGCACGCATAATCGGGATACTCCGCCCGAATCTCATCGAGCGTCACAAACTTATCCGTCGCAAGAATCGTGCCGGCCGTGGCATCCGTAAAAAACTGAAATACATCCGGTTCGTTTCCCACCGAAAAATCCGCGGCCATTGCCGCTTTCCAATCCTCGTCAGACGCCTGTGAATTGTCCTCAATCGTAATATAACTGTTTTCCTCCATAAATTCTTTGTTAATCGCCTGATAAACGTCCGTGTTCGCATCGGTTCCGCCAAACATGGAAACCGTTTTCAATGTCACCGGATTCTTTGTCGTCCCAGCGCCCGCGTCCTCTCCCGCCCCGCCGCAGCCCGATAAAACGGCAAGCGCCATAACAGCCGCACAGAATGCGGACAACACTCTCTTTTTCATTCTACACGCCTCCTTCATCCCGTCCTTTTGGCACCGCCTCTTCGCGCCCCGTATCCCTTGCGGCGTAGGGCAGTATCATGGTTGAAACCGTGCGGTCGTCTTCCCCTCTCTTTATCCAAAGGCCGTACTCCTCTCCGTATACCAGCTTTATTCTCAGATTTACGTTCCGGATCCCTATGGAAGTATGACGCCCCCGCTGTTTTGGCAGCTTTGTATCATCCCCCGCAAGGATCGCCTGTATCCACTCTGCGTCCTCATCCGAAATCGGCTTGCCGTTGTTAATCACGCGCAGATAGACATTCTCCTCATCATGAAAAATCTTGAGCTCGATCACACCGTTCTTGACGGCTTCCACCCCGTGTACAATGGCATTCTCAACAATGGGCTGCAAAATCAGCGGCGGAACCGATATCCCCATAAGACTCTCGTCGATCTCCCGTTCAATCCGCAAACGCTGTCCGAAGCGCATTGACATAATATAAAAATAGGCGTCCGTACAGCGCAATTCTTCCGACAAATGAATCTCCTTCACATTTGCGCGGTTCATTCTGTAATCCAAAACCGTCCCAAGCGCCTCAATCATCTGCGATACGACGACATCCCCCGACATTCTCGCCTGCCAGTTCATCATCTCCAGCGTATTATTCAGAAAATGCGGATTCATCTGCGCCTGAAGCGCCTGTATCTGCGCGTCCTTGCGCTCCAGCTTCTCATTATAGACGGAATCAAACAGATATTTTACCTGATGCGACATTCTGTTAAACGCGTCTTTTAAATCCGAAAACTCCTGATTCGGCATCTCCTCACCCGACA
Source organism: uncultured Roseburia sp. (assembly GCA_947383215.1). Taxonomy (GTDB): domain Bacteria; phylum Bacillota; class Clostridia; order Lachnospirales; family Lachnospiraceae; genus Roseburia_C. The sequence goes on along the minus strand of CANDCP010000013.1, from coordinate 42,210 downwards.
CCGTAACGCCGATCTCGCCTTCCTCCATGCGCTTAGAGGCCTCCAACAAGTCTTTTACCGGCGTTTGAATCTGTCTCCTCAAAAAATAAATACTGTAAATCATCAGCGGCAAAAACAAAAGCATCATCCCCGCCGCCACTTCATATACAGAATAAAGGCTGGAATATAACACTTCTCTCCTTATGATGACAATAACGCCAATATGATAACCGTCGTAACTCCTTTCATACAGATAGGCGTTATAGTTCGCGTTCTGCGAGCGCTTAACCACGCCGTTTTCCCTTCCGTCATACTGCCACCGCATCTCTCCGAACAGCTCTCTTTGCTCGTCGTCTAACGCCTCCGCATCATAAAACGTTATTCCGCTTTTTGCGTTTCCCACGCAGATCATCATATTCCGCTTCATATCCTCCCCCACGTCCTGAAATACCTTGTCCCGGTTCACTTCAACGATAAATGTCCCGTATCTTTGATACTCGGAGGTAGTATATAAATTTCGAATAATATATATTTTTCCGTTCAGGACTTTGACATACGCATAAGAGGTATCCCTCTCCATAATGTCTTTCATCTCTTTTTGGACGTTTTTTATGTAGTCGTTATAGAGGATCCCGGTACGCGAACCGTAGCAGTCCGGATTTTCGCTTCCAAACAGATAAAACGCGTACATATTAAAACGCTCGTCCAGATAAAATTTCCCTCTCAGGCTGCTGTTTATATTCTGCAAAAATTCCGTCTGCGTCATGCTGCCGTTCTGATAGTTCTCCCAGTTTAATTCCCAGGTTCTCTCATACGACGGGCGCTGGCAGAGACTGATCACCTCGTTCAAGCGGATCGACATAATGGACGCCGTATTGGCAAGCTCCTTTTCCATCAGATTTTCCACCTTATCTATAATGCCTCTGCGGTAAGAGATAATTGTAAATGTAAAAAAGACTGCAATCGGGACAAACCAGCAGAGTATCATAAACGTCAACAATCGCTTATTCAGCGATTTCAACCCATTTTTATCTTTAGATGCATTTATCGGCTCCATCTTAATCTCCTTCATTTTCCCTGCCAATATCATACCATATTTTCATAATATCGGCAAACTCGTAATTGACATCAAAAACAGATTATGTTATGATGACCCTATCAATCAGAGAGAGGTGAAAAGATGCGGAGATAATTTACTTTTGATCACATGAGAATCGGAGACAGTAAGTAATTATTTTATTTCTGTCTTATCATGTTGCCAAAAGTGGATTATGTTCTCATAACCTCTCTTTTTGTGTGCAAAATTTTAACGGCGCGATATCCGTACGGATATCTTCAAAATTATAGAGGTTATCAGTATGTAACGGAACTGTTTGGCAGCAAACGGTTCCGTTTTTCCGTTATAGAAGAGCAGTTTATTACGTGAAAGGAGACAAATATGGCGCAAATAAATGTAAGCAATCTGAGCTTTGCCTACGAGGGAAGCTTTGACAATATTTTTGAGAACGTATCATTTTCAATCGATACCGAGTGGAAACTCGGCTTTATCGGACGCAACGGAAAAGGCAAAACCACCTTTCTAAAGCTTTTACAGGGGAATTATGAATACAACGGAACGATCCGGACATCGACGGTATTCGATTATTTTCCTTACACTGTAACCGCAGATCAAACGATTTTGCCCGCCGCCGAATTTACAGATAATTTAAAACCAAAGTGCGAGCTTTGGCGCGTGATATGCGAGCTGGAAAAACTGGGCGAAAATGCCGAAATACTGTACCGTCCGTTTCATACCTTAAGCCCCGGCGAGCAGACAAAAATTTTACTGGCCGTCCTGTTCTCCGGTGAAAATGATTTTCTGCTGATCGACGAGCCGACCAATCACCTGGACGAGAATTCCAGGACAAATGTCAAAAATTATTTATGCTCAAAAAAGGGATTTCTTCTCGTATCGCACGACAGAGACTTGCTGGACGCGTGCACGGATCACGTCCTCGTACTGAACAGACAGACAATCGAAATTCAAAACGGTAATTTTTCCTCGTGGTGGGAAAATAAACGGCGAAAAGACGCATTCGCCGCCGCAGAAAATAAGAAACACAGGAAAGAAATAGAAAAGCTCAAACAGGCCGCTAAACAAAGCTTTGACTGGGCCGAGCAAAATGAGCGCACAAAAATCGGTTTTGATCCGGTTAAGGAGCATGACCGACCTACGAGAGCCTATATCGGCGCAAAGACAAAAACCATACAAAGCCGGGCCAAACAGATGAACCGGCGAATTCACCGTGAACTGGAAGCGGCCAAGGATCTCCTATGCGATCTGGAAGAGACCGTGGATTTAAAAGTAAACCCGCTTATCCATCATAAAAAGACGCTTGTAAATATCAGGGACTACTCCGTCAAATATAAAGGCGCAGACCGTCCCGCCTTTACGGGCCTGACCTTCCAAATTGACAGAGGAGACAGAATCGCGCTTCATGGAAAAAACGGATGCGGAAAGTCCACGCTGCTTAAAATGATTTTACAAAAATCAGGGGAACCAGACGCCTCTCTGTCCGTCGAGGAATCCGGCTGCTGCGAAACGGCCGGCGGACTGATCATTTCCTATGTCAGCCAAAACACGTCGACGTTAAACGGAAGTATTCGCGAATTTTGCAAACGGCGCAGACTTGATGAAAGCCTGCTTGGCGCAATTTTATACCGGCTTGGCATGGACCGCGTTCAGTTTCAAAAAGATATAAGCGACTATTCCGAAGGTCAGAAAAAGAAAGTCCTGATTGCCGCCAGTCTGCTCACTCCGGCCCATCTTTATATGTGGGACGAACCGCTAAATTATATCGACGTATTTTCCAGAATACAGATTGAACGTCTGTTGACCTCATATCAGCCGACAATGCTGTTTGTAGAACACGACGTAAAATTTTGCGACAAGATAGCGACAAGAACAATAAGAGAATTTTGATTCCGCGTTTTCTCCACCGGATCCGTGAAGCGGCATGCCGCTTCGCCGATCCGTGCGCATCCAAAGGAGACTGCGCCGCTATTCCATCTCCGAAATCTCCCTCTGCTTCTTTTTGCTAAGTCCCTCAAACACCAATTGATACGATTTATCTAAAAAATCTTTTACCAATTCATCCGGAACCTCTCCGTCCGGCCTGATTGAATTCCAATGGACCTTATTCATATAATATCCGGGAACAATGTCCTTATACTGCGCCCTAAAAAAGTCTCCCTCCGCCGGCTCTAATTTCAGTGTGATATAATACGGTTTATCGTTCTCATCGAGACAGACCGCCGCGAACATTTTCCCGCCAACCTGATAGCGGAACCATTTCCACTCCTCTTTGAAATCTTTTGTAACCCCTTTTTTCGCCAACAAATACTCGTCAATCCATGTGTATCTCATATTCATTCCTCCCTGTAAATTGATTTTTGACGCCTAAACGCGGTAAGGCGTTTCGTTATGATTGAAATAAACTGTGCGCCTAATGCCGACAACAGAAAACTGAAAACGCCGATTTTGACCGCCTGCACAACCGTGCGACCGCCTGTTCTGACAATATAATACGCAAGCGCAACCAAAACAGACTGATGCAGCAGATAAATGGAATACGACGTTTCGTTAAAAAATTCTGTAAACCTTGTCTTCTTATTTAAAAATCGTTTCCCGAAAACCAGTAAAACCAATATCGTATTCCATCCCATGACATTGACCAGAAAATCTCCATAATAAGAGAAATTGTAATACAACATCGCCAGACTGACTGCCGCAATCAGACAAAGGCCCGCCAACCATCTTATACTTGTTCCGAGTCTTTCTATAACCGTTTCATTACTCAGCACATAATACCCGACCAAATATAACGCAAAATCCTTTCCAAAGCTGTAACCGTTATAATTTCCAATATAATACATCAGCCATATGGGTACAAAGAAAAAAAATATTCCAACCGCCGAAACTTTTTCCACCCAACTTACAATCCTCTCATATGGAACAAAATGAACCAAAATCAGAGCAAGCATGGAAATTAAAAACAAAAACGCGAGAAACCACAGATGCCCCGGCGTAAACGCCCCGTCATAACCGCTAAAATCTGTCAAGTGTGAAAAAAAATACCTCCAGTTATCAAAAAAATCTCCCCGGTATCCGTCAAAGTATTTTCTCGCATACAATGTCTGAAACGGCACGAGAACAATGATTCCCGCTATAAACGGAAGCAGCAATTTACAAACCCTCTGCCTGATAAATTGAGAGGGCGTTCTTATCTCCAACGCGTATCTCGCGCTCATCCCCGCCAGCACAAAAAGTATTGGCATAAACCAGGGATTCACCAACACAATGCATGTACTTAGCAGTCTATTTTCTTCCTGCCATATGTAAAACCCCGAGCCAAAATTGTTCCAAATCATAAAGGTGTGTACCGGGAACAGCAGTAAAATCGTCATATTCCGTAAGTTGTCAATATAATATTTTCTCATCTTTGCGCCCAAGACCCTCTTACCAATCCCGCTCTCCTATCGCATCCTCCACGTCAATATCAAGGTCAAACCAACGCAGGATATACGCTACTGTTTCACCGATGCTTTCCCTTGCGGCGGTTTCTATTTCACTGTCATTTTCCTCGAATTCGTCCTGCAAATCATTGATTGCCAATGTCATTTCATCAAATTTCTCTTGTATTTTTTCGAGTTCCCGCTCTCCTGCCTCCAGGAAAAGAATAACATCCTGCACCAAAGCTTTGATTTTATCTACCAGAAAATCGGGAAAATACTCATCCCGATACATGTCCTCAAGCAATTTGTAATTCTCATCAAATTTTTTCATATTCGCCCTCCATATTTTGTTTTTATCTTCTGCCGGATGTCCGTATCACGCAGCGACACCGTCAATTTATTATTTTTTCAGACAATTAATATACAACTCCCGCTCCGCCTCCGATATCTTCAAGGCATTCATCGCCTGCTCCGCAGACCATCCCATACTTTCCATCAGATTTTGGATAGAAGCTAAGATTCCCTGGCGGATTCCCTTTTCTATTCCTCTTTCTATTCCTCTTTCCTCTATACTTTTACTTAAATTACACAATTGCGACACCTCGCTTTCCAGTTCCTTCGTCATGCTAATTTCAAAATCTTCTCGCAGAATCCTCTTTTTTTCCTCCGGTTTCTTTTTGGAGGAAAGCAATACATCCAACAGCTTCAATATTCCAGAATATTTATTATCCCCGGAATGTCCCAAACAAATCATAATTACCGTAAGCAAATCATAATTTTCCCTCTTCTCAGATACCTCGCCGATCAAATTTTCTTCTCGAATCACATACCTGGCAATCGTATTTTCCCGATATTTTGGCGGATTTGCACATATCCAAATAGAGTAAACCTTCTTGATCTTTTCATAATGATTATCTGCAAACTCCACACCATACTGTGATGAAATAATCCGACTACAATAATAAATTCCACGCTTAACAATCGGATACCCCGGATAAAAGTCGTTCTGCGCTTCTATATTAATAATCAAGCAAGAATAACTTTATTCGCAAGCAAACGTTTACATGCCGAATCGTATGCCGCTTTATCCCCGATGGCAGTAATATTTCTTGCAAGTATATTGTCAACTTCCATCTATCGCCTCTTAGCTCAACAGCATCCGCAGCAGATTTAAATTGACACTGTTGAACCGCCCTCCCTTCCGCCTGTTTTAACTTTATCTTATCACAATGTCCGCTAATTATCCATATTATTTGACTCTGAGGAATCTTATATAATATTTCCACATTTTTTCAACAATGATTTTCCGTCAAATGAAAATATAAACAATAAACCTTACTGATTTTCTGTTTGAATCTAAAAATCAGTAAGGTTTTATCATGTCCTGCGTCTACTTCACGATGGCCTTTGCGTATGCTCCGCGTATTTTCTTCGAATTATATTTTGTATATGCGCGAATTTTAAAACGGTACTCTCCGACAGAATCCTCATTCAATCTTATCTGAAGACTGCTCTTCTTTCCGCTTGTCTTAACTTTTTTGTATTTCCCGCCTCCTTTTTTCATATACACTTCGTATCCCAAAGCCCCTTTTACCTTTTTCCAGCTTAGAGAAATCACACGCTCATCCAGCGACGCATTTTTTATCTTAACCTTTCCTGGCGCCGTCTTTGCCGCGACAATCTTTGGGCTCGCGTAAATCAATCCGTTTTTCCCCGTTTTGTACGCCTGCACGCTGACTTTATACACAGACGCCGATTTTAACTTCTTGAATGTATAGCTGGTCTTTGCAGTCGTAACTGTCTTTACCGTCTTGTTCCCTTTTGTAAGTACAATCTTATAGCTTGCACCCGCTACCTTCGACCAGGATACTTTAAATTTCGTCGCGCTCTTTTTGCTAATGTTCACGCGATTTACTTCACCAACGGTTTCAGATGGATTATTTGCGCCAGAGCCGCCGTTCTCCGTCTTGTTATCACTCGGCTTCTCGCTTGGTCTTTCACTTGGAGTTTCACTCGGTTTCTCGCTTGGAGTCTCGCTCGGGGTTTCACTTGGATTCTCACTCGGAGTTTCACTCGGGGTCTCGCTCGGGATCTCACTCGGAGTTTCACTCGGGGTCTCGCTCGGGATCTCGCTTGGAGTTTCACTTGGAGTCTCACTCGGGGTCTCGCTCGGGATCTCGCTTGGAGTTTCACTCGGGGTCTCGCTCGGGATCTCGCTTGGAGTTTCACTTGGAGTCTCACTCGGGGTCTCGCTCGGTTTCTCGCTCGGGATCTCGCTTGGAGTTTCACTTGGAGTCTCGCTCGGTTTCTCACTTGGAGTTTCACTCGGGGTTTCACTTGGAGTCTCGCTCGGTTTCTCACTTGGAGTTTCACTTGGAATCTCGCTCGGGGTTTCACTTGGAGTCTCGCTCGGAGTTTCACTTGGTTTCTCACTTGGAGTCTCGCTCGGGATCTCGCTTGGAGTTTCACTCGGAGTCTCGCTCGGGGTTTCACTTGGAATCTCGCTCGGTTTCTCGCTTGGAGTTTCACTCGGGGTCTCGCTCGGTTTCTCACTTGGATTCTCCCCAGGATTCTCCTCACTTCCGCCTTCTTCGTTGTAGATCTCCATCTCATACAAACCGCAGTAAATTCCAAGCTTCTCCGTCACATGCACACGCACAAACCTATACGCGCTTCTCACAAAATCAATTTCCTGTTTTCCTTTATTTGCGCTTTCTCCCGTTGCAATAACCTGATATCCCTCCTCGAGGCTGTCAGACCCCTCAACCGCAAACTTCGTACGGTAAGAATCTTCATAAGGCGCGTCAGAACCCCAATAAAGCGTAACCTTATTAAATTCCTTCTTCTCGCCCAAATCTACCGCAAACCAAGGATCCGTATCCTTCTGATTCAAAACGATAAAGGAGCTTGTACTTCCGTCTGTCAGATTATTGACAACACGCGTGCCGACTGTCCCGTCTCCTCTTTCATTGGAGGACGCATAGCCCGTTTTCTGCCTTGCCAGATTTTCCTTTGGCTTCACAACCGGACGATCTCCCAAATCAGGAATATTCTCCAGATCGCGATACGCCTCTGTATAGCGGCTTGCCTGCTGCTGAATCAAATTTGTCGTCGCCACATCATAATTTCTGTCCTTTATAAACTTATCGCTCTCCGTAAACTCAATCGGCGTCTGTCTGCCTGAAATCGTATAATAAATCGTGCTGGCAGATACAAACGACGCCAGATCATTTCCATGAATATTGTCGCTGTACCATCTCTTGTCATAGTTAAAATACAGCTCATAGTAGGCTTCCCCGCTCGGCGCCAAAAGAGCATTTCGATTTTTTGCCTCTGAAACATACGCATTTGTAAAAACAGTCTGTCCGTCCGCAAGCACGTTCTCATTGGCCCAAGGCATATACAAAACAAGCTGGGAACCGGCCTCCTGTATCCACGGATAAATCAGGGAAACTCCGGCCTGAAGCATACTCTGGTTAAAGCCCGACGCTTTATCCTGCAGCACTACATAATCAAAATCTCCCGTCAATATTTTCTCTTTCGTCTCCGGCAAAGACGCGTGGTGTGTCAGCGGCTGCCCTAACTGAATCAAACTGTCAACCTCGACCTCTCTCCCGTCATGCGCAAAAAGCGCTTTCACCTTTCCCGGTACATCATTGTAATATGTGAGACTGTTTCCGATAAACAAAATTTTCATAACGTCCTTCGGCTCCTCTTCACCATCATCCCCGCCCAAAGCTGTTTCAAACACCTCGAGCTCATACAGCAGGCTGTTCTCCCCCGCTTTTTCATCTACATGAAAACGGATATATCTGGCATTTACAGGTTCAAATGACACTGTATTTTTTCCCTCGGTACCGTCCGTTACTGTCGCGGCCTGCCGCCACTCTGTCTCCAAATCTTCGGAGTATTCAATCGTAAACCGCTTCGCATAAGAAGGCGAATAGTCGCCCCCGCTCTCTTTCCCCTGATAAGCGACAACCTTATTCACGGAATAAGTTTTTCCCAAATCCACATAATACCACGGATCCATGTCTTCACTGTGCAGTACAATAAAAGAATCCATTTTTCCGTCCGTCAGGTTGTTAATTTTCGTAATTCCGATCGCACTGTTTCCTCTTTGATTTGAAGAGGCATACGCATCCTTTCCTTTCGCCAGATTTACCGTTTTTGACCCATACGGCGTATCCTGAGCTCTCACGGACACCCCCATGCCGCTTACGCTCAATACGATTGCCAAAAACAAAGCAAAAAATCTGCATTCCACCCTTTTTTTCATTCGTTTGCTCCTTTCTGAAAATAGCTTCTCCCATTAATTAAATTATAGAAAGGAAATTTCTTGAAGTAAACAATCAAATTATATATAATTATATATATCAGAGGATATATAGCCGCATTACGCGGATAAAAATATACACAAACCGCATATTTAGGAAAGAACACAATTCAGAGGTGAGGAGGGATTTGCCATGGAATTACTTCAGCTTCGTTATTTCAGAAGCGCGGCGCTTTTGGGAAATTTTACAAAAGCAGCGCAAAAACATATGATTCCCCAGTCGGCAATCAGCAAGACAATCCGAAAACTGGAAGACGAACTTGGCTGCGAACTCTTCGACCGCCAGGGAAAGCGCATTTCTTTAAATGAAAACGGACAGATTTTTTTGAAAAAAGTCGACCAAGCTTTACAGATCTTAGACTCCGGAATCAAAGAGCTGCAGCCGAAAGAACTCCGCATGATACGCGTGTATGTGCAGGGCGGAATCCGTTTTGTCCCTGATCTCGTCGCTGCCTTTGAAAAAACTTATCCGGACAGCAAAATCGTCTCCTACCAGGGGGAACCCGTCTTAATTCTCGGGGAAGAATACGACTTTACGCTGATTCAGCTCCCGATAGACGAATCTGTATTTCATTATAAAATATTAATGGAAGACGAAATTATGCTCGCGGCGCCAAGCGACAGCAAATACGCGCGCAAACAGGAAATATCCCTGTCTGCGCTCTGCAACGAAAAATTCATTTCATTTTGCAAAGGCAATCAGCTGCGCGCCTTATCCGACCGCCTTTGTATGGAACAGGGATTTTGTCCAAACATTATATTCGAGGCAAATGAAGCGCCTGTGTTCCGCTCCATGATTGAGGCGAATACCGGTCTTGCCCTTGTGCCGTTTACCTCCTGGAACACTTTAAAGAGCGACCGCGTCACTCTGATTCCTCTTAAGACCCACCCAAAACGGCGCCTTGCGCTTGCATGGAAAAAGCCGCTTATCCTCTCAGAGGATAAGCAGCTCTTTCTCGACTTTACCATAAACTGGTTCGCTCAGTTCTCTTAAATACCTGCCAACCCAAGACGGCAGGTTAATCGTCATACTCTTTTTCATATTTCAGAATTGTTCCGGTCGCCCCGTCCACTTCATATTCATACTCATAGCCGTCGCACTCAAATTCAATCTCATAAATACATGCGCCGTCTTCTATATCCTGTTCACACTTATATCCCGTCATATTTTCGAATGCTATTCCTGCATGCGCACAAACGGCATTCCTTGCAGTTGTCTCTCCGACACATGTCTGTGCTTGATGATGCCACTCACTTCTATGGTGATGTCCTCCGTTCGGAGTCTGATTTGATCCCGGAACCTGGTTTGTACCTGGCGTTGTGCTCGTATCCGGCGTCGTCCCCGCGTCCGGCGGCGTCCCTGCATCCGGCGTTGTGCCTGCGTCCGGCGTTGTCCCCGTATCCGGCGTTGTCCCCGCGTCCGGCGGCGTTTCCGTATCCGGCGTTGTCCCCGCGTCCGGCGTCTGCACGTCGCCTTCGGCCGGCTTATCCGGAGCAACATAGTCCTCATCCGGCTCTTTTTCATACTTTAAAACCACGCCAGAAACCGCATGGATATCGTATTCATATTCATAACCTCCGCTGCAAAACTCAATCTCATATACGATAATGCCGTCTTCACTGTCAAGCTTACAGGTATATCGTGTGATATCGCTTTCTGACAGTCCGGCATGGGATAGCGCCGCGGCCTTCGCCTTTTTCTCCCCGATATATGCCTTATCGCTGGCAGTTCCCACAGAATTTACATTGTCGAGCGTAATACTGCCGGATTTGCTCAAAAGATTCAGCTCGTTAATCGTAAGGGATACCAGCTCCTCAAACGTATGGCGCGTATCTTTGCTGATAATCTGCTGAATCAACTGCGCCTTGCCCAGCGTAATTCCGTATTTATCCGCAAGCTTCTGCAGTTCGGAATCCGATGATATCGTCTGACTGAGCACAGCGCCGCTAAACGAGTCGGTCTGAAGCATCTTATTGATCTCCTCGGCCAGACGCGCCTGCAATTCGGCGCTCTTCTCGGGATCGTTATTGTCTACGCTCACGAGAATCGAGTTTGCAATGTCGCTGAGGTAACCGTTTTTAAGCATAGAACCGACCAGAGCGTTCAACGCAACATCAAGATCGCTCCCCTTAAAATCCATATCGCCGATAATATTTTTTCCGTCCTCATTTTTGGCGTCGACAGCCAATACGCGCTCCTTTTCATTCACCGTAATCTCAACGCTCGGATTTACGTCGAGCGACACCGTAGAAGCTACCGTATAATTCGCCTGATATACCCTGAACCCAGCAGTTCCCCCTATGCACAGCACAAAGGCAGCCGCAATGCCAACGGCCCACTTTTTTAACGAAGATACTTTTCTTTTTTCTGTCATCACAATCACCTTTCCTTCCTGACTGGCGCATTCAGTGAGGACAGCATCAAGAACGTCGGGCGCCGCGTTTGAAAATGCCTGCCTTATTTTATTGTCAATTTCCTGATTTGTCATCACTTTTGCTCTCCTTTCCCAAATACTTCTTTAACTTTTTGATCGCACGATTGTATTTCGAAAGAACAGTCGACAAAGGTATATGAAGCAAATCCGCTATTTCCCGATGCTTAAAACCTGCGATCGCATGGAGCGCTATGATCTGACGCTCCATATCCGATAAACGGTTCATGCATTCGGATATTACCAGCTTATCGTCCTCGCTGATTTCCCGGCGGGATTCCAGACCTGTTTCCCAATTCTCCGGTAAAACGTCGGCCATTTTTTTCCTCTCCCGCAGTTTCTGAAGACATAGATTGCGCGTAATCGTCAAAACCCATGCCATCGGCTTTCCCGCCGAACGATAAGTACACGCCGAGGAATAAACGGCGATATAGCTGTCATGCAACACATCCTCCGCATCCTGTGTATTCTTTAATATAGAAAGGGCAAATCCATAAACAGAAGCGCTTGTGGCACGATATAGAAGCGCCAGAGCCTCCTTATCACCTGTGACTATTCTGCTGATATAGGAATCCAGCACGCCGGCGTTTGAATTTGTCCCGGATTCCTGTTCATCTGGCAGGTGAAGTATCATTATGATTCACTCCCTTCATATCATTAATACACGAGAAACAAGTTTTATTGCATCAAATAAAAATTTTATCACTTTATCGCGGATTTTATAATTTGTTCGGTCTGTTTTGCCTCTTCTCTTGTAAGCTCCGGCGTATCGGAAAGCGGATAAGCAAGTCCAAGGCTCTCGTATTTTGCCTTGCCCATCGTGTGATACGGCAGCACTTCAAGCTTTTCAAAATTTGACAGCGTTTTTAAATATCTCCCGAGTCTTTCCAGTTCGCTTTTTTTATCCGTTAACCCGGGAACCACAACGCGGCGAACCCAAAGCGGCGTCGCCGCGCGCTCCAACGCCGCCGCAAAATCAAACACGCAGGCGTTTGCATGTCCGGTCAGTTCCCGATGCGCGTCTTCATCCATATGTTTCAAATCCAGCATAACAAGATCCGTCGCCGCAAAGAGATGCTCAAACTTTTTTATAAGCTCCCTGTCCTCTTTCCTGTAACAAATTCCGGACGTATCCAAACATGTGTGAATTCCCTTTTTCTTAGCCTTCTCAAAAAGCTCGGTCAGAAAATCGATCTGAAGCAGCGGCTCTCCGCCTGTCGCGGTAATTCCGCCTGTCTTGTAGAAGCTTTTGTTTCGCTCCAGCTTCTCTATAATCTGATCCGTCTCCATTCTGACCCCGCCCGTCGTCGCCCAGGTATCGGGATTGTGGCAATACTTACAGCGCATCGGGCATCCCTGAAAAAAGACTACATATCGAATGCCCGGTCCGTCTACGGTTCCAAAACTCTCCAAGGAATGTATCGATCCCTGCATCAGCGCCTCCTTATTCTTACAGATTACAGACTTCCGTGGAAGGTTCTCGCAATCACTTCATCCTGCTGCGCTTTGGTCAGCTTAATAAAGTTTACCGCATAGCCGGAGACACGAATCGTAAGCTGCGGATATTTCTCCGGATGCTTTTGCGCGTCGAGCAGCGTATCCCTCTGAAAGACATTGACATTCAAGTGATGCCCTCCCTTTTCCACATAACCGTCTAACATTGCGACAAGATTTTGTACATCCGCCCCGTCCTTGCCCAGGGCCTGCGGCACGATTGAAAAGGTGTTGGAAATTCCGTCCTGCGCATCGGCAAACGAGAGCTTCGCCACGGAGGCAAGCGAGGCAATCGCGCCGTGCGTATCGCGCCCGTGCATCGGGTTTGCGCCCGGCGCAAACGCTTCCCCGCGCTTTCTTCCGTCCGGCGTCGCGCCCGTATTTTTACCGTATGTTACGTTAGAGGTAATGGTAAGGATCGACGTTGTATGAATCCCTCCCCTGTATGTGTGGTTCCCTTTTAAATATTTAATAAACAAGTGAAGCACTTCCTGCGCAAGCGCGTCTACTCTGTCGTCGTCATTTCCGTATTTCGGAAAATCTCCCTCAACCTCAAAATCTGTTGCAATTCCCTGCTCGTTGCGGATCACCTTTACTTTCGCGTACTTGATTGCGGACAGCGAATCTGCGACAACCGACATCCCGGCAATTCCCGTTGCAAACCATCGTCTCACATTTTTGTCATGCAGCGACATCTGCAGACGCTCATAGCAATACTTATCATGCATATAATGTATGATATTTAAAGTATTCACGTACACTCCGGCAAGCCACTTCATCATATCTTTATATTTATCCATTACTTCGTCAAAGTCAAGATATTCCGACGTAATCGGACGGAATTTCGGTCCCACCTGCTTTCCCGTCATCTCGTCCACACCGCCGTTTATCGCGTAGAGCAGGCACTTTGCAAGGTTGGCTCTTGCGCCGAAAAACTGCATTTCCTTCCCGATTCTCATGGAGGAGACGCAGCAGGCGATCCCGTAGTCGTCCCCGTGATATACGCGCATCAGATCGTCATTCTCAAACTGAATCGCAGAGTGCCTGATCGAAGTTTCGGCGCAGAATTTCTTAAAGTTTTCCGGAAGCTTCGTAGACCAAAGTACCGTTAAGTTCGGCTCCGGAGCCGCTCCGAGATTATTTAGGGTATTTAAATAGCGGTAAGACATTTTCGTCACCATAGAACGCCCATCCACGCCGATGCCGCCGATCGACTCCGTCACCCAGTTCGGATCGCCCGCAAAAATGGAATTATATTCCGGCGTGCGTGCAAAACGAATCATCCGAAGCTTCATAATAAACTGATCGACAATCTCCTGAACCTGCTCCTCCGTATACGTCCCCTCCTCTAAATCTCTCTGCGCATAAATATCCAGAAAGGTAGAGGTGCGGCCAAGGCTCATCGCCGCGCCGTTCTGCTCCTTCACCGCCGCAAGATAAGAAAAATACACTGCCTGCGTCGCCTCCAGCAGATTGCCGGCAGGCTTTGAGATGTCGCAGCCGTAAATATTCGCCAGCTCTTTTAGCATTTTTAGCGCTCGGATCTGCTCGGATAATTCCTCCCGCTCGCGGATAACGTCGGAATACATAATCGTCCTCGTTCCCGCCTTCTGCGCCTCTTTATCCTCAATCAGCCTGTCTACTCCATAGAGCGCCGGACGACGGTAATCGCCGATAATACGCCCTCTCCCGTAGGCGTCAGGAAGCCCGGTAATAATATGACTGCTGCGGCACGCCCGCATTTCCGGGGTATACGCGTCGAACACACCTGCATTATGCGTCTTTCTGTGCGTGGTAAAATACTCTACCACCTCTGGATCTACCGTATATCCGTTATCCTCACATGCCTTAATCGCCATACGGATCCCCCCGTTCGGCTGCAGCGCGCGCTTGAATGGCTTATCGGTCTGGAAGCCGACAATCTTTTCTTTCTCTCTGTCCAGATAAGCCGCCTGATGAGACGTAATTGTGGAAATGATCTTCGTATCCATATCCAACACGCCGCCCGCTTCCCGCTCCTGCTTCGACAACTCTAAGACTTCCTTCCACAGATCCTTTGTATCCTGTGTCGGTCCCTCCAGAAAACTGTCGTCTCCGTCATACGGCGTATAGTTTTTCTGAATAAAATCCCTTACGTTTACTTCAGATTCCCATGCTCCGCCTTTAAAACCTCTCCATTCCTGCGTCATATTTTTCCTCCTGTTATGGTTGCTGAGAATAAAGTTTTTACACTTTATCATTTCACAGTATCATTATTTCTCCTAACACTAGATATAGAATCCGGCTCTGCCGGATTCTCCGCCTGCGGCGGGCTGCCACGGCAGCAGGATTCCTCTCCGCCGCAGTGCGCTCCTGCCCGGAGGGCTTTTTCTATATATTAGGAAAATTTTTATGCTTTATCACCTTACAGTATCATTGTTCCTGATTTTCCTAATATATAAAAAAAAGCCGACGTATCCAGGCTTCTCGCCCAGACGGCCGGCTTAATTATCAGTTATACTTCACGTGGTTACTCCACTTATCCGTCAGTCATATAACCTACGCTTAGTTAAACATAATTTTTTGGGGATGTCAAGACCTTTTGGCGTTACCATACAGAATATTATAAAAATAAAGAAACTTAAACTCTTTGCGCCTTCATCTTGATATCAAAAAATAAGTGAGTATAATAAAATCTGACATAGCGCAAAAGAGCGGAAAAAAAGGAGAAAACGAGCGTGCATGGAAGCAGACTATTTAGAATAATATACTATTTACTCGACAAAAAACAAAGCACCGCCTTGGAATTAGCCGAAAAATTGGAGGTGTCGGCCAGAACGATTTACAGAGATATCGACACCTTAAGCCAGGCCGGCATTCCCATTTACACGGAGACAGGAAGAAACGGCGGGATCCGTCTTATGGACGATTTTGTTTTAAATAAAGCCATATTGTCGGAAGAAGAACAGCAGGAAATTCTCACGGCATTACAGAGCATCAATATCGCGCAAAACATTGACAACAGTCAGATTCTTCAGAAACTCTCCGCAATCTTTCATCTCAACTCGCAAAATTGGCTTGAAGTGGATTTTTCCAGATGGGGAAATAAAGGGACTGACAATGAGAAATTTGAACTGTTAAAATCAGCGGTGATCTGTCAAAAAAACGTAAAGATTACATATGCAAACTCCTGCGGGGAGCTTCGCAAAAGAATTATCCAGCCGTTAAAACTGACATACAAGTCAATGGCGTGGTATGTAAAAGCATACTGCACGGAAAAGCAGGAATACCGTATTTTTAAGCTGACCCGCATTCTCGATTTCGAAATTTTGACGGACGATTTTCCCGACCCGGCGAAGCGTTCCTTTCCGGAATCAGATGCAGAGACAAAATCGACCGATCATGCAATCGTACTTTGCTTTCCAAAAGATATGGCGTACCGCGTCTATGATGAATTTGACAATTCACAAATAGTCCGTCAGGAAAACGGAGATTACCTTGTTTCCGCAAACATGCCGGAAGACGAGTGGCTGATCGGGTATCTCTTATCATTCGGAACGAACGTAGAAATCATAGAGCCCGCGTATCTTAGAAAAATTATAGCCGAACGGGCAAAAAACATTTATGAAAAAAATAAATCCTGACACAGGACATCAACATACTTGCGGCATCATAGAAGCATGCAAAAAATATTGAGCTTCAAATTGGCGCCGCCCGGCTAAAACAAATACCTTCAAATCGTTTCATACATTCTTACCGTCTTGCATAAACTAATAGAAATTTCTATCAGGGATGGAACAGCATATGTGTGGAATTGCCGGCTTTTGTAATCCGAACGCTGTTTTTTCGGACAATGAAAACTTATATAAAAAAATACTCGCCGATATGAGCGATGCAATCAGGCACCGCGGACCGGACGACTCGGGGATTTATTTGTCCGCCCGCTGCGGCCTTGCGCACGCCCGCCTCGCCATTATCGATCTTCTCGGCGGAATGCAGCCGATGAGCAGGACAATCGGCAGTCACGAATTTACAATCGTTTACAACGGAGAGCTGTATAACACAAAAGAACTGAAACGGGAATTGACGTCTTACGGGGCTTCCTTTTCCACGACCTCGGATACCGAGGTCATTTTACAGGGATTTTTATGGGAGGGCCCGGGGTTTGTCAAAAAATTAAACGGGATTTTTTCGTTTGCGGTCTGGGACGACAGGCATGAAACGCTGTATCTGTTTCGCGACAGCTTCGGCGTCAAACCATTGTTCTACACTATACTGGACAATACGCTTGTCTTTTCTTCTGAAATCAAGGGAATCTGCCAGTATCCCGGATTCGCTCCCCGCGTAAATGAAAACGGGCTTTCGGAAATCTTTGGGCTTGGACCCGCAAGGAACCCGGGAAGCGGTATTCTAAGCGGCGTAAACGAATGCCTGCCGGGACACTACCTGACTTTCGACCGCTTTGGACTGCACGATACCTGCTATTGGAAATTAGAGAGCCGCCCGCACGACGACGGCTATCAGGAGACTTTGGAAAAAACGTCCTTCCTTGTCACCGACTCTATCAAACGCCAGATGGTTTCCGACGTCCCCATTTGTACCTTTTTATCAGGCGGACTTGATTCCAGCCTGGTCTCCGCTGTCTGCGCAAAAGAATTACAGGACGAGGGAAAAAACTTAACCACCTTCTCTTTCGACTTTCTCGACAACGATAAATTCTTTCAGTCAAATTCGTTCCAGCCGACGGAGGACCGTCCGTTTGTCGACGAAATGATCAAAGCCATTCAAAGCGAGCATCACTATCTCATCTGCGACAACACGGCGCAGGCCGATCTTTTGATGGACTCGATGAAGGCGCACGACCTTCCCTGCATGGCGGATATCGACTCCTCGCTCCTGTATTTTTGCGGCGAAGTGAGCAAAACTCACAAAGTCGTGCTTACCGGAGAATGCGCGGATGAAATCTTCGGCGGCTATCCGTGGTTTCACAGACAAGAATTTTTACAGAGCGACACCTTCCCATGGACGCCGAACCTTGCGCCGCGCCTTGCGCTTTTGCGCCCCGAAATCACCGGAGCGCTTCACCTTGAGGAATATGTAAACGATTCCTACAATACGGCCGTCAATGAGATCGATATTCTACCGACCGACTCCGCCCTCGAAGCAAACAGAAGACGGATCTCTTATCTGAATATCCGCTACTTTATGCAGACGCTACTAAACCGCATGGACCGCACCAGTATGCACTCCGGCTTAGAAGCCAGGGTTCCGTTCGCCGACCGGGATCTGATCGAATACGTTTTCAACGTTCCGTGGGAAATGAAGGCCAAAGACGGACTCGTAAAAAATTTGCTGCGCCAGACTGCGCTCGCATATCTGCCGGAAAAAATCGCGCTCCGAAAAAAAAGCCCGTATCCGAAAACGTATCATCCGTTTTACGAACAGATTCTAAGCAAACGCTTAACGGATATTTTATCGGAAGGCGTCTCGCCTCTGTTTGAGCTGATTGACAAAGAGGCCCTAAAAACCTTCCTCGCCAATCCCAAGGATTACGGCAAACCATGGTACGGTCAGCTTATGGCCGGACCGCAGATGATCGCCTATCTGCTCCAGGTACACTACTGGCTTACGGAATATCATATAGCGATTGACATCCGCCCGCGCGCATGATAAATTAGAAATACAGATAAATTTCCTAAACGGAGGACGACAACAGTTATGTTCTGGAAACTGACAAATCTACAACTGAAAAAGGGTTACATTTTCCCTGTCCACGGGGATAGTGCGCCTATTTTGGGGAAGATTTGCGGGAAAACAGAGCATTAACATTTCTTTCGAAGATTTCACGTATTTGGCACATTATCTCCTTAACGATTCTATTTTCAAAGTTAAGGAGATTTTTTTATGTTATCAATCAAAAAACAAATATCAATATTATATATTTCATCCGTGCTCCAGAACCTATCCCTGACCGGCGCATGGATCGCGATACTTGCGGCGAGAGGTTTCAGTCTCGTGGAAATCGGTTTTGTAGAGACTGTTTTTCACATCACAAGCTTCCTGTTTGAAATTCCGTCCGGAGTTCTCGCCGATTTATACGGAAGAAAAAATATGATGATCGTCAGCAGTGTTTTGAATACGATCGGAAATATCGCAATGATACTTTCCCGAAGTTTACCTTTGATATGTATATCTATTGCATTTTTTGCCGTAAGTTATAATTTCTCATCCGGCTCCGGGGACGCGCTTGCATACGATTCCCTTAAGACGGCCGGGCGCGAACCGTATTACGAAACATACGCGTCGAATCAGCTAATTATTTACCGGCTGTTCGGCGGCATCTCCACTCTATGCGCAGGGTTTGCCCTTTTTATCGGATACAAAGCGGCATATGGAACAGATATCCTGGTCGGGTTCATACAGATTTTAATTCTCTTATCCTTGCACGAAGCGCCGGTATCCGACGATAAAAACGAACGCAAAAAAAATACCGCCGCCTCCGTGCGAAAAGAATTCGCAAAATGCTTTGGCGCCAGCGTGGACTTCTTAAAAAAGGAACGATTCGCGGTTTCTTTGATGTTCTGCAATTCCTTCATCGGAGCTGTCGATATTTTATTATTGTTTTTTCTTCAGGCAAAACTGCAGGAAGCCGGCATGCCGGACTTCGCACTTGGATTTGCCCTGTTTTTTATGGAAACGGGGGGTATCCTCGGTGCAAAACTAATACTCAAATGCAAAAAAGCCCGATACCGGCACATTCTTGTATGCGCCGCGCTCCTTGTGTTATCGGGAGTAATTGCAGAACACTCCGGTATGTACGTCCTAATGACACTGGGCGGCTTTGCGGCCGCTTTCAGCGACGACGCGCTTCAGGTAAGAACAAATACCATACTTCAGGATATGTTCCCCTCAAAACAGAGGGCGACACTGATTTCTATCGAATCGTTTACCTTTTCCGTGCTAATGATCGTAATGTCGCCGCTTGCCGGAATCCTTTTTTCACACTGGTAAGAAATAAAGACGGCGGTTTTCCCATGATACAAAAAGGTCAACGGCTGCTGTGCAAACGCCGCCGTTGACCTTCACCGTCCGGATTCTGATGTCAAACAAACATATATTACAATTCCATTTTCTTATTTTCTTCCCGCGGTCAATCTGTCGTTTTCCAAATCAATGACAATCGTATCCCCTGTTTGGACCTCATCCGCTAAAATTAATTTTGCAGAGAGCGTCTCCACATGCTTCTGAAGGAAACGCTTTAGCGGCCTTGCTCCATATACCGGATCATACCCGCGTTCTACGATATAAGCTTCGGCCTCCGGCGTCAATTCCACCGAGATTTCCCGGTCCACAAGACGCCGGTTTAAATCCTCCATCAAAAGCTTTATGATACTTGCAATATTTCCCTTCGTCAGCGGTTTGAACAAGATAATCTCATCGAGACGGTTTAAAAACTCCGGTCTGAAATTGCCGCGCAGCTCATTCATAACCGCCTCCTCCGTCTGCGCATCGATGCTTCCGTCCTCCCCGATTCCCTCGAGCAGATGAGCCGAGCCAAGATTGGACGTCATAATAATGATTGTATTTTTAAAATCGACGGTGCGTCCCTGAGAATCTGTAATCCGCCCGTCGTCAAGCACCTGAAGCAACACGTTAAACACATCGGGATGCGCCTTTTCTACTTCGTCGAAAAGCACAACGGAATACGGCTTTCTTCTGACTGCCTCCGTCAGCTGCC
Organism: uncultured Roseburia sp.; assembly: GCA_947383215.1. Classification (GTDB taxonomy): domain Bacteria; phylum Bacillota; class Clostridia; order Lachnospirales; family Lachnospiraceae; genus Roseburia_C. Next base: position 21,758 of record CANDCP010000013.1, on the reverse strand, counting down.
CTCCCTCGTCATATCCGACATATCCCGGAGGCGCTCCGATCAAACGCGATACCGAGTATTTCTCCATATATTCGCTCATATCAAGCCGCACCATATTGGACTCGTCGTCAAACAGACTTGCGGCAAGCGCCTTGGCAAGCTCCGTCTTTCCAACGCCGGTCGGGCCCAAAAAGAGGAAGGAGCCGATCGGCTTTGTCGGATCTTTGATTCCGGCCTTAGAGCGGATAATCGCCTCCGTCACCTTTGTCACGCCCTCATCCTGCCCGATCACGCGCCCATGAAGCTCCTCGTCGAGGTGCAGCGTCTTGTTTCTCTCACTCTCCGTCAGCTTCGCCACCGGAATTCCGGTCCAGCGCGAAATGATTCTTGCAATCTCCTCGTCGCTGACATTCTCATGCACCAGGGAGAGATCTTCGCTTTTTACTTTCTCCTCCTCCGCCTCAAGCTCCTTTTGAAGCTGCGGAAGCTTTCCATACTGCAACTCCGCCGCCCTGTTTAAATCATAATCCTGCTGTGCCTGCGCAATCTCTTTACGGATATTTTCCAAATCCTCCCGCAGCCTTTGCACATGCTCCACAGACTTCTTCTCATTATCCCACTGCGCCTTCTTTGTCTGGAATTCGCCGCGCAGCTCTGCCAGCTCTTTTTGCAGATTCAAAAGGCGCTCCCGGCTCAAACGGTCTTCTTCTTTTTTAAGCGCGGTTTCCTCAATTTCCATCTGCATAATCCGGCGGTTTAACTCATCCAGCTCCGTCGGCATAGAATCCAGCTCCGTCTTAATCAACGCGCACGCCTCGTCCACCAAATCAATCGCTTTGTCCGGCAGAAAACGGTCGGAAATGTAACGGTTTGAAAGAACCGCCGCCGACACCAGCGCGGAATCCGTGATCTTTACGCCGTGAAAAACCTCGTATCGCTCTTTCAATCCGCGCAAAATTGAAATCGTATCCTCCACTGTCGGCTCGTCGACAAGCACCGGCTGAAAACGCCGCTCTAACGCCGCATCTTTCTCAATATATTCGCGATACTCGTCAAGCGTCGTCGCCCCGATACAGTGAAGCTCGCCCCTTGCAAGCATCGGCTTTAACAGCTGTCCCGCATCCATAGCGCCGTCCGTCTTTCCCGCGCCGACAATCGTATGCAGCTCGTCGATAAATAAAATAATCTGTCCCTCGGACTTTTTCACTTCCTCAAGAACCGCCTTTAAGCGCTCTTCAAATTCGCCTCTGTACTTTGCTCCGGCGACAAGCGCGCCCATATCGAGCGCAAACAGCTTCTTGTCCTTCAAGCCTTCCGGTACGTCGCCCCGCACGATTCTCTGTGCCAGACCTTCTACGACCGCCGTCTTCCCGACGCCCGGCTCCCCGATTAACACCGGGTTATTTTTTGTCTTTCTTGAGAGAATCCGCACAACATTCCGAATCTCCGCATCCCTGCCGATTACCGGATCTAATTTCTGGTCGCGCGCACGCTCGACCATATCATATCCGTATTTATTCAGCGTATCGTATGTCGCTTCGGGATTGTCCGATACCACGCGCTGATTGCCTCTTACCGTAGACAGCGCCTGCAAAAAACGGTCTCTTGTGATTCCGTATTCCTTTAAAATTTCTTTCATCGCCTTGTTGGGATATCTGAGCAACGCAAGGAACAAATGCTCTACCGAAACATATTCGTCCCCCATCTGTTTTGCCTCGTCTTCCGCATGGATGAACACCTTATTTAAATCCTGCCCGATAAACACCTTCCCGCCGGACACCTTAACACGCGCCGCAAGATGTTTGATTGCATTGTCCACGAAGTGTTCCTTATTTATATCCATTTTTTCAATCAGTTTTAAAATCAATCCGTCTTCCTGGCGCAAGAGCGCAACTAAAAGGTGCTCCTGCTCGATCTCCTGATTTCCGTATTCATACGCAAGCTTTTCACAGTCATTGATTGCCTCTACCGACTTTTGTGTAAATTTTTGAATATTCATACTTTCCTCCTTCCGGCGCACTCTTTGCGCCACAAAGCATATCAGTACACTAGATAGTTTTGGATACCAAAAGGATTTTTAGACATCCAAATCTTAATTTGGAATATAACACTTTTTGTTAGCACTGTCAAGAGGTGAGTGCTAATCCATTTTGAATAGGTTTCCAAAATATGCCCCATTTAGAAGAATATTGTTTACTGCGCTTGACATAATCGGATTTTTATTTCCCTATTTTTAAAATCAACGTCGATCCATGTCAGACCGATTGCCCCCACACCGAACAGCAGTTCCGATCATAAACACAATCAGCGGATAGTACACGGAATATATGCTGCTCCCTCGGATCAAGACATGGTGAGATCATTCAATTAAATGTTTTGATCGTACTAATTCTTATTCCATAAATCGATATAATTTTGCTTCGTGGAATTGCGAATCTGCGATTTTAACGACATGTACTTCTCAGACTGTTCAAACAAAAATCTCCTTTCAGTGTTTGACAACACCACCAAAGGGAGATATGATAAACATATCAACCGCTTCGGCGTGTTGGTGGATTGTAGCGGTTAAAGTTGCCAAACTGTCAAACCGCTACTTTTTTATGATATTCCTAATTTCTCTTTAAGAAGCTGTATCCCCTCAACTACTGCATTTACACGTTGCGTTTCCATTGCGTCCGCACATTTTTGTATATCTGCAATTTCAGTCGGCGACATTCTAAAGCCTACTTTTTCAGTTCGGGGATTATCCGTTGGTCTGCCCATTTTTTTCTTTTCTACGGTTCATCACCCCTTTATTCCTTGCCTTTTTGTCCAATAAATGATATTATTTATTCGGTATAGGGGCAGCGGCAAGTACCGCCCCTTTTGTGGTTTAGCCCTGTTTAGAAATAAATGGGGCTTTTAATCTTCCAATGTCTTTTGTAGATTGTCGGCGATTTTTGTAAGTTTTTCATCTTTCTTCTCGCTTTCCTTTTCTTCCATTGCGTCTTTAAGAGCATCTAACAGAAACCTTACAAAACCATTGAACTGTTGGTCTGTCATTCCCATATCTACCATTTGTTCTCCTTTCCGGCTTCCTGCCTGCCTTACTCGTTAATCATTTCCTTAACTGTAATTATATTATGCATTGTGGTCGACCAAAATTCAATACCCAAAAATAAAAACGGCAGAAAATGTGCCGCCTTTTCCTATCTATTTATTTTTTACTTTCTATAGCCTGATATGTTTTTTTACTCACTTCATATACATGTTCTTCCGCCCAGACTAAATATGCGGTTACATCATCAGTTTCAATATCTAAAAGATTTCATTCCCATCTTCCTTTCCTTTGAATATTTTAAACTCAACCAAAGTTCACAAATGCCATTTCGAACAGCTTCAGACCGACTTAACCCCAATTTTTTTGCTGAATAATCCAGTTTTTCAAGCGTTTCTTCATCAAGACGTGTTCGTAACATAAAATCTTTCGGTTTATTTGTCAGCTTTGCCCCCTTTTTAAGCGGAGACACCTTATCACTTCCTTTTGCCTATATGCAATCTGCACCAGAGTGTCAAAGGCTTCGTTCCATGTACGGTTTGTGGCCTTGCAGCATGCACGAATGGCGCAGTCACCGACACGCTTATTCAGGGGATTACTATTATAATGAACTCATCTATCCATGATACGCCTCTTCATCTGCCCATACTTCCTTTGCCATACGAAATACGGCCCATGCTTTCGGCCATCCACAGTAAAATGCGGCATGGGTAACAATCTCTGCTATTTCCTCTTTTGTGATTCCGTTTGCTTTGGCACTTATCAGATGGTAACGGAACGATTCATCCGTCAGCCCCTGCGCCATCAGCGACACCACAGTTACAAGACTTCGGTCTCTCAGGGAAAGTTTATCCTCCCTGCTCCATACCTCTCCGAATAATACGTCATCATTTAACTCTGCAAACTTCGGGGCAAACTCCCCAAGCTGCGTCCTTCCTGCCGTTTGTTTTACTGCCATTTTTCCGTCCTCCTGTCATACTTCGGTATAAAATATTATTTGCCAAGACTGCCATACTGCTCATCGCTCACCGGCTCCAGCCATTCATTACTGCAATTTTCACCCGGCACTTCCACTGCAATATGGCTAAACCAAGAATCAGCACATGCTCCGTGGAAATGCTTGATTCCTGTGCCAATCACAACAACATCCCCCGGATTCAGTTCCTGTGGTTCTTTCCCCCATTCCTGATACCAGCCTTTTCCAGCCGTACATATCAATATCTGTCCTCCGCCTTTGTCCGCATGATGGATATGCCAGTTATTACGGCATCCCGGTTCAAAAGTTACATTTGCAAGAAATACCGACGATTCTCCCGGCTGTGTCAGCGGATTCAGAAAGGAATCCCCTATAAAATACTTAGCAAAAGCCTCATTGGGAGCTCCCGCGCCAAACATATTTACTTTGTCAAACTCTGCTTTACTACTAATCTTCATAATCATATCCTCCTTTATCTTCCTGATAAATTGTACCTATCTGCCCCGCTGTAAAAATCTCTGGAAATAATACGAGATAAAAATTGTCAGTATCATAATTGCTGCATAATCCAAAAAGAAAGATAATGCCATCTCATTGAAATCAAAAAAGACAAACTGAACCTTTTGGGAGATATAATCAATAAACTCTCTTTTCTGCAATGCATAAACACCATAAAGTGCAATAAAAACAGTTATTACACGGAATACCCATGTCCACACTGCATTATTGTTCTCACATCTGTCTGCTGTATCTGCCCAAAATGCCTTACGGGTCATTCTCATAATCATGCCATAATGGATACCGATGTGGAATCCCATCAGAAGGAATCCTGCATAGGCGGCAGTCATATGTGTTCCTCTTGCCCATGCCATACTTACCGGTATATTCAGAAAACGGAATACATGACGTGACATGGCAATTCCGCTGGACATTAGCAAAAACATATCTATAAGTAACAACATGTCTATTACTGTAAGAAAAATCCTTCCCGGCTTATATTTTCCCTTTCTCAATGCCAGATACCAGTTTCCATTCAGAATATGATGCAGAACGAAAAGAACAAGCATAACCGTTCCAATCATCTCATGCCACTGCACCCCCACATAATGATACGCCATAAGGATAAACAGCAGGACGGTCATACATATATCAATGATAATCTTTAATTTGCCATAACCTTTTTTTCTTTCGGAAATCATACTGTGTCCCTTTTCATCATAAAAAACCACGTCAAAACTACTGACTCAATGAATCCTACTTGGTTTTCTTTTTCGCCCATTTTGCCACACTCTTACTGGATAAATCTGTTAAATCCTTACCTTTCACTACTTTTGCGCCTTTCGCCGCTGCCTTAACCCCTTTCATACTGCCTGAAATCCCACTTCCGCCACTGGTACAAAATGGAACGATTTTCTTCCCTTTCAGATTATAGGATTCCAAAAAGGTGCGGATAATCATCGGTTCCTTTCCCCACCAGATAGGGTAACCGATAATTACCGTCTGGTATTGTTCGATATTATCTACTTTTCCGCTCAGTTCCGGTCTTGCTTTCTCATTAAGCTCTGCCTTTGCCTCATCCAGCACTGTATTATAATCTGAAGAATACTCTTTTACGGTACGGATTTCAAAAAGCTCCCCTCCTGTTTTACTCTGGATTTCTTCCGCAATTTTTTTGGTATTTCCGGAATGAGAAAAATAAGCAACCAGTATTTTCCCGCTTTCCTGAGAATTTCCTCCCTGAGCCTTGCTGTCGCTGTCAGGCATTTCTTTATTATCCTGCCCTCTGCCAGAATTATTTTCAGATTGACTGCTGATTTGGTTATCAGAATTTCCGTTGTCCGGTTCACTGCTGCTGTTGCTGCAGCCTGACGCCACCATCATGACAAGCACCAATAACATAGTCAATATTTCTTTTACATTTTTTTGCGCCATCGTTTTTCTCCTTTCCATATCCATTAGTCTTTTCTACTAATTTCATTTTAATATCCGCATAAACAAATGTCTAATACCTGTTTTAATTGTCTATCCATGCCTTTTTGGCATGAGTTCATTCTTCATTCAACCATAATCATGATAGCGCAACAAATTCAACTGTACCGGTCGTTGCCCGGCGAAATATATTATTAAGAAGAAAGAGAAAAAAATAAGCGTACCAAAAGAACCTCACAACTCCACAACGATTCTTGATTTTTATATCCCACTCATTCCTAAAAAGCATTTTGCGTGCTCAATAAATTTTGTTGCCGCCAAACCGAACGGCTGCTGACGTTTCCATGCCAATACGCAGCTTGCCCTCAACTCTGGAAATAGTGGCCTGTATGTTATTTTTGTCTGATCCCAAAACGGAACAGAGCCTTCAATTACCACTGAATATGCCAGGCCATTTCTTACCATGACAGCCCCATTTGTATTCAGATTACTGGTAAACAATACTTTCAGGTCTGCATAATAGTCGCCAAACCAACTGGCAAGTTCACTTTGCACATTCAGACGTCGTGGCAGAATCATAGGCAGTTTGGCTAAATCTTTTGCACTGACAGATTCTTTCTTTGCCAACACGTCATCCGGCCGCATTAGCACAACCCAGCGTTCCCTCATGGACAAACGGATAAATTCATACTTTTCAATATCAACCGGCTCCAGCAAAAGTCCAATATCAATCAGTCCTTTGTCCATCTGCTCTTTTACTAGATCGGCAGTCGCTGTAAAAATATCATAGCTGACATCGGGATACTTTTTACTGAAAGTGTCAATCAATTCGGATAAAACCTGAACAGATGCAAGTTCCCCACAGCCTATTGTAACTATCCCTTCGATCTGCTCCTCCTGTTCTACCAGTTCCTTTTCGGTATTGTCCACAAGCTGTAATATTTCCTCTGCCCTTCTGCGGAGCAGTATACCCTCATTTGTCAGAGTGATTTTCCTCGTTCCCCTATGAAACAGTTTTACGCCAATATCATCCTCCATCTGGGACAACTGGCGGCTGAGTGTCGGCTGGGTAATGTGCAGCACTTCCGCAGCTTTTGTAATATTTTCTTCCCTTACCACCGTAAGAAAATAGCGAAGAACCCGGATTTCCACAGGCAATGCTCCTCCTTATCCCTGTTTTTCTCAATATAACAGACCAATGCTTAAAAGGCAATATTATCTTTATTTATTGCTTTCAAGACATAGATTTTATATCCATTCCTCATATCAACCTAAATTGTTTCCATTTCCCGCTCTTAAAACGGATATAATAAATCAAAGCACGGACACACCAGTCAAGACACATCGCACCGGCAATACCAATCACTCCCATACCAAACGCAATACCAAACAAAATCGAAAATAACAGCCTTGCCCCCACTGTTGTAGCAATCGACACAACGGTTGTAAATCTTACATCACCAGCCGCACGAAGTCCTTTCCCTAAGGAATCAGCAAAAGGAAAAGCGATACAGTTAAAAACATTATGGAGTAAAACCAACGAAACTGTCAGTCTTTTTGTTTCCCATGTCACATCATAAAACTGCATGATTACAGGCGTCAATATGAATACAAACACATTCCAGACAATGGAGAACAAAAGCGTTATTTTAAGCAGTTTATAGAAATAGTATTCTGCCTGCGATATATCCCCGCTCCCCATGCATTGACCGATCACTGTAATAAACACCGGCCCCATCGTCACACAAACCAATGCGGCAAGAGACCAGATGCTCTGTGCAATTCCGTTTGCAGCAATCTGATAAGTACCAAAAAGAGCAACTATGCTGCTCAGTGCCACTTTGACAAACTGGAATATCCCCTGCTCGATACCATTTGGAACGGCAATTCCCAAAATCCGTTTTAGCAGCTCATGATTCCAACAAAAAAACCACCGAATTCTGTAATATACGCCATTTTCTTTTCTTCGGCACAATACCGTAACCGCCACCGCAGAAAAAGCTCTGGCAATGAAAGAAGGATATGCTACTCCTGCAACTCCCATACGAAACGCGAACACACAGACAATATTTCCAATCACATTGATAATATTGGAAATTACAGCAATATACATTGTAACACTTGTTTTCCCGATACTACGGTAAAGCGCTGCTCCCGCATTATAGACTGCCAATGCCGGGTAAGAAAGGGCTGAAATTCTCAAATATACCATACCCGCATCCATAACATCCGATTCCACCCCGCCAAATAGCAGGCACATCAAAACATCTCCAAAAAAAAATACTACGATTGTTATCACAATGGAAAAAAGAGTAGAAATCATCAACAACTGCGTGACGGACTCTCCCGCCAGTTCTTCTTTTTTCCGCCCAATATATTGGCTGACTATCACCGCACCCCCGGCAGCCAGCGCTGTAAACAAATAAATAAAAATCGTATTAAAGGAATTAACTAATGACACGCCGGATACAGCAGCCTCGCCAACGAAACTAATGACAAAGGTATCTGCAAGTCCTACCAATATTGCCAAAAACTGTTCCAAAAAAAGCGGAACAATCAGTTTCCTCAAATCAACACTTGTAAACATATATCCGTTCATGTTTTGAACCTCCTTTTCAGGAAATAGTTCTAAATATTCCTACAAGCTATGATAATATTGAAATATTTAAATGTCTAATGCTTATATTAAATCCAAAGAAATACATAATAGGCATAGTTGATGCCTATATATTTTTGTGATATTCTTTGGGTAAACAAAAATGAAAGGATAAAATTCAGATGGAATTACGGGTACTTCAATATTTCCTCGCCGTTGCGAGAGAACAGAGTATTGTGCAGGCAGCCCGCTCTCTGCATCTTTCCCAGCCGACTCTTTCCACGCAGATAAAAGCGATGGAAGAACAATTGGGAAAACAGCTCTTAATTCGGGGGACAAAAGGCTCCAGAAAAATTACGCTCACAGAGGAAGGCATGATCCTTCAAAAACGGGCGGAAGAAATTATAAACCTGGTGCAAAAAACAGAGAAAGAAATCGCCCTCTCTGACCAAACCGTAGCAGGCGACGTCTATATCGGAGCCGGGGAAACGGACGCCGTCCGTCTGATTGCAAGGACCGCGCGAAATTTATATAAGACCTATCCGGATATTCATTACCACATTTTAAGCGGAAACACAGAATTTGTATTAGAACGGTTAGAAAAGGGATTAATTGATTTTGGAATTATATTTGGTTCTGTCGACCAAAATAAATACAATGTAATCCCAATTTCCAGTAAAGATATCTGGGGCGTGCTGATGCGCCGCGATTCCCCTCTTGCCAAAAAAGAAACCGTCGCGCCGGATGATTTATGGGATAAGCCTTTGATCCTGTCACATCAGGAAAACAACGCCGGAACGCTTTCCTCCTGGATGAAAAGAGAGCTGTCCGAACTGGAAGTCGTCGCTACGTACAACCTGCTTTTTAACGCCTCGCTGATGGTGGAAGAAGGCGTAGGTTACGCGATCGGCCTTGACAAAATCATCCATACTTCCGATAACGGCAAGCTCTGCTTCCGTCCCCTCTCACCCAGGATGGAAGCAGAGAGCAGTATTGTCTGGAAAAAATACCAGATATTTTCCAAGGCTTCAGAAAAATTTATGATGGAACTGAAAGCCGGCGCAGCGGCGCCAGTTTGACCCCGCCGTTGTACTAATGTATGAACTGGCTCAAAGTACCCATCAGCAGCTCAATATCAAGCGGCTTGGCAATATGCGCGTTCATACCGCTTTTAAGCGCCGTCTCCTTATCCTCCTCCATGGCATTCGCCGTCATAGCGATAATCGGCAGACTTTTCACATCTTTGCGGTGCAGCGCCCGAATCGCCTTTGTAGCCTCGTATCCGTTCATAACCGGCATCTGCACATCCATCAATACCGCGTCATAATAGCCTTCCGGAGATTTTTCTACCATGGAAACCGCGTCGGTCCCGTCCGGCGCGGAGTCAATCACAAAACCGGCCTCACTCAAAATAACTTCCGCAATTTCCCGGTTCAGCTCAACATCCTCCACTAAAAGAAGCCTCTTTCCGCTGTAATCTGCCTGTGTCCAGACAGCCTCCGCCTTCGGCTGCATATCGCCGATGTTATTCGCCGTCAGCAGCGCGGCCTTCAGATCGGACATGAACAGCGGTTTTGCACAGAATGCGGTAACCCCCGCCTCCTTCGCCTCCTCCTCAATATCGGTCCAGTCATAGGCGGTTAAAATGATTATCGGCGCATCCTCCCCCACAACGCTTCGGATTTTTCTCGCGGTTTCAATTCCGCTGGTTTCCGGCATCTGCCAGTCAATAATATAGGTATGATACGGGTCGCCGTCCTCATAAGCCGACTTTGCGCGATATACCGCCTCTCTGCCGGACGTGGTCCACTCGGAGCGCAGCCCGATGCTCTTTAACATTTTGCTCACGCTGTCACAGACGTTAAAGTCATCATCCACTACCAGAGAGCGCAGTCCCTCCAGTTCTTTAATCTGCTCCGCGCTTTTCTCAAGATCCTGCAGCTGCAGCGAAAGTCTGACCGTAAACGTACTTCCTTTTCCGACCTCGCTCTCTACGGTAATCTCGCCCCCCATCATGTCGACAATATTCTTCGTGATCGCCATGCCAAGTCCGGCGCCCTGTATCCCGCTTCTCGTAGCGGTCGATTCACGCTCAAACGGCTCGAAAATATGCTCTACAAATTCCCGCGACATTCCGATTCCGTTATCCTTGATCACAAAAACATACTCCCCCCAGCCATGCTTAAACGCGGCGCGCTGCATAATGCGGAAGCTTACGGTTCCGCCTGCAGGCGTATATTTGACCGCGTTCCCCATCAGATTAATAAAAATCTGATTCAGTTTCAGCGGATCCGCGATCACATCCTCATTGACCACCTCGAAGGTATCGATAAACATCTCTAACTGCTTGGCTTTTACCTGCGGCTGGATGATATTTACCAGATTATGCATCAACTCCGGAATATTGCACTCCTGATTATGTATCTGCAGCTTTCCGCTCTCAATACGGCTCATATCCAAAATGTCGTTTATAAGCCCCAGCAAGTGATTGCTGGAAGAGAGAATTTTTTGCAGGCAGTCCCGAACCTGATCCGTGCGCTCCATATGACTGGCGGCAATCGTGGCAAAACCGATAATGGCGTTCATCGGTGTGCGGATGTCATGGCTCATATTGGACAAAAACGTAGTTTTTGCCTGGTTTGCATGCTGCGCCTGCATCAACGCGTCCTGCAAGGCCTGCGTCTGTTCCCTCTGCTTCCTGACCTGATCCGTAATATCTCTGGAAACCACCATCGCGATAAGATCGCCGGTATCCTCGTCACACGTCATAATAAAGGACTGGCGAACGCACATAGGCGCCTTGTTATTCGCTCCGCCCCAGTAATCCACATCTACTTCCATGTTCCCCTGTTCAAACTGACGCTTCAGATAATCAACATTTACAACCGCGGCATAATCCTCCTGTGATTCGGGAAGCACAAACTGCATCCAATTGTCAAAACAGGCGGAAGCCTTGCACGGAACCGGCAGCCCCGCGCGTTCTAACAAAGAGATCTCTTCCCCGTCGATCACACGGGTAATATCCTGCTCAATCCGGTCTTTTGTCAGATTACACTCAAATGTGCTGAATGAATTCGACATAATGGCAATTCTGTACTGCCGATCCTTTCTGTTTAAAACAGCTCTTTCCCGCTGCCCGCGCAGCTCCTTTTGCTTCAGCTCCGTAATGTTCTGACGCGTATATAAAACTCTGACAGGCGCTCCGTCCTTCCGCTCCAGACACGCCACCAGCAGATGCTCCCAATCCTCCTTGCCCTGGCGGGAAACATGACACTCATGAACCGCAAAATCTTTTGTGCCAAGCGTCTCTCTTAATGTTTCAATCTGAGCAAAATGGGCGAACGCTTTCTTTCCCTCTTCCCCGATAACTTCTGCAGTATGAAACTTTATAAATTCACTGTAAACGCCTTCCATCGGGATGCTGGTATTCAAAGGCCCGATTCCCGCCATGTAGGAATAGCGGTCGTTTTCCAGATCTACGATAAGATAGCGGGATGAAAAAAGAACGTTTACGCCCCGGAGCACATCGCCGATCATTTTATTCTCATCCTCTAAACGCTTTCTTCTTTTTCCGGCACGAATGATCAAAAACGTAATATAAATCGCAAACAGCGCCAGCAGGCAGATTTCCAGGATCACACCCGTCCTATTCGCCCGTTTCACCATTGTCTGCGTGATGCCTTTAGGAAATGCCTGAACAAGAACGTAATCATACCCCCGAAGATAGATGACGCAGAGGTTGTCTGTCTTACAGTCCTCACTGCACAGAAGCGTCGCCTCGCCCCCGTTATCAAACACGCCTCTTGCCGATTCGGCGGTTTCTACATCGATCATGCCCGATTCAGCCAGAGTGTCAAGCAGGTCGCCGTCATAAGCTTTTGTATCAGAGCTTGCAATTACCCGCCCCTCCCGCGTACACAAAAATACGTCGGCCGCTTCGCCAAAATAACTGCAGGAGAGCATATTGCGCAGATAATCTTCCGCAAAATACAATCCCAAAAATACGCCTGTGATTTCCTGCTCCCGGTATACCGGCGCATAAAAACCCATCATGGACTTTCCGGTACTCCCGGTCTCGTCTACGGTTTCAAGTCCGCTCTCCCCCCGCATTCCACGGGTAAAATATTCCCTGTCTGAGCTGTCGCTTGTCGCTCCGTCTGAGGCAAGGACCATACCGTCTGCATCGGCAAAACGGATCGCGTCAAAAGACGTATTGTCCTCAATCGCACCAAGCAGCTGAGCGCTAATCTCCAGATTGTTTCCGCCCGCGCTGACCAGATAGGCGCTGTTGCTGATTCGCTGCTGCGCATTGTCAAATTCACTCTCAATGCGGCCCGCCGTCTGCTTTGCACAGTCCCCCGCATAGACTTTGTTCTGTTCCTGAATACGCACTTTGTTCTGCGTTGTATAGATATAAAATAAAACAAGTATGACAACCAGAAAAATAACTGCGTAGACAATAGGTTCCCATGTTTTTTTCTTCTGCTCCATCCGCTTTCGCACATTTCCGTTTGCCCATTGTTCGATCGAAAAATGTGCTGTCACCCCCTCTTTAAGAATCAGTATACAATAAAAAAATTTTATTATCAAGCGTCGTCTCTTATCGAGAGGGACCGTATTTGTCTTAGAGCAATGGCGCCAATTTGAAGACCTTATTTTTGCGGGAAGCTTACAGATTTCCGTTTGCCGGATTGTCAAGACAGACTCCGTTTTCATCAAACCTGGAGCCGTGGCAGGGACAATCCCAGGAACGCTCGGCCGGATTCCACTTTAAAGCGCAGCCAAGGTGCGGACAACGCTTTTTCGATATCGTCAGTAAATTTACAATCGCCTCGCATCCGTTGCAGAAAAGCTGCGGCTTTATAATACTGCGCGACGGACAAAAAACTTTCGCGTACGGATTTTCTTTTTCCATAACCAGATCCGTCAAAATCATGGCGGCCGCCATTGACGAAGTCATCCCCCATTTATTGAATCCCGTCGATACAAAGCAGCCCGGCATATGTTTCGAATACAGGCCGATATAGGGTACTTTGTCCAAAGTCATGCAATCCTGCGTCGCCCAGCAGCACCGCTCTGCGGCCGAGGGATAATATTTGTCCGCAAAGCCGCGCAACTCGCGAAATCCTCCCCCTGATTTTCCCGTCCTGTGCCCGCCGCCGCCGACCAAAAGAAATTTGCCGTAATTTCGAAAAGACATCCCGTCTTTTGCCTCGTCCACATACATACCGTCAACCTGCCCGGCGCCCTCAAGCGCAATCACATACGAGCGTCGCTGGTACATTTTCATGAAATACATACCGTGCTTATTGTCGATGGGAAAATGCGTCGCAAAAATAAGCTTACGAAAATGAATCCTGCCGCCGTTTTCCGTCACCGCAGTGTCTTCCGAAAGCTCCTTTACAAAAGTGTTCTCGTAAATCTTGAGGTTTCGCGCAATCTGGGAAATAAATTTCAGCGGATGAAACTGCGCCTGATTTTCAAATCCAATTGCCCCGGCAACCGGAAACGGAAGCGCGGTCGTCTCCAAAAGTTTTGCGTCAAAACCGATTTTAGCAAGCGCGTCCTTCTCTTTTTCCAGTTTCTTCCTGTTATCCAGAGAATATACGTAGGCCGTTTTTGTCTCAAAATCACAGTCTATCTTTTTGCAAAGCCTTTCGTACTCTCTCCCGGCTTTCTCATTGGCCTCTAAATACATTCTCGCCAGCTCGGGCCCCGCGCCTTTTACAAGCTTATGGTAGATCAGCCCGTGCTGGGAAGTAATTTTTGCCGTGGTATTTTTTGTGATTTGCGCGCAGATTCTCCTTCCCTCCGCGAGAAGATAATCCACGCCCTGCTCCTGTAAGAAATGAGCGCACAGAATGCCCGCCATTCCGCCGCCGATAATTAACACATCGGTTTTCACATCGCCGCGCAGTGTTTCAAACTGCGGCATTGCGATCCCCTCCGTCCAGATCGAATTCATAAATTGCCTCCTTGGACCCTATAAAATATCATACCTTATATTCTGTACGGTCCAAGGAATATTATTCTCTTTCGCAGCCGCTACGGCCTTTAAAATCTCTTAATCTTCTTTGTGGTGTTCTTTTCAAATTCCACCTCGCGCACTTTTAACTTGTAGATACGTTTATATAACGGCGCAGCCTCGTTATAAGCGTCGACAATTTTCTGAAGCGCCTCCTGCACATCCCTGATTTTCTTTTTCGACGCATACTCATAGTCAGGGAAAATCTCGGCCTCGATCACACCTTCACTGTCGCGCACGAGTACCTCCTGAATCAGACGATTCTCCCCAAGCTTATTCTCAATTTCTTCCGGAGAGACATTCTCGCCGTTCGGGGTGATAATCAGATTCTTTTTGCGTCCGGTTAAAAACAGATATCCCTCGTCGTCTATGTATCCGAGGTCTCCGGTCTTGAGCCAGCCGTCCTCCAGCGTCTCGGCCGTTTCCTTTGGCATCTTATAATATCCCTGCATTACGCTTGTGCCCTTAACCCAGATCTCCTCGTCTACGATCTTGGCCTCGCAGTTTGGCATACATTTTCCGATCGATCCCGCCTTCGACGCCTGGTTGCTGTTCGTGCTTATCACAGGCGCGCACTCCGTCATGCCGTAGCCCTGTAAAATAGTGATGCCATATTTTTTAAACAGATCAATATACGCAGGATTTAAGTAAGCGCCGCCGCTGCAGATCGTGTGAAACTGTTTGCCAAATACCTTCGCTTTGACAATCGCCGCCGGAATAAAAGCGGCCTCCTCAAGCTTTTTGGCAAGCGTTTCCACCATCAGCGGCACCATCAAAATCATATTCGGCTCAAAAAGCTTAATATTTTTTGCAACGCGAAGGAGCGAGTCGTTGATGCAAATGACGGCCCCTATGGAGGCGCCCTTGAGGATATCCATACTCAGACAGTACGCGTGATGTATCGGAAGCACGCTCATAATTACCATTCCCGGCTCGTATCCCATATCGAGCGCGGTCGCGTTTTCGGCCAGGTTTCTGTGCGTAAGCATAACGCCCTTGCTTTTTCCCGTGGTGCCGGACGTAAACATAATCGTAGCTAAATCTTCCGGCTTCGGCTCATACTCTGAACCTGAATCCGCGCTCCCGATCAGCTCCCACATAGACAGCGCGCCCGCAACTTTGCTCTCTTTTTCCATGGCAATCACATGTTTCAGATTCCGGCACTGTTTCGCCGCCATCGCCGCTACATCCGCCTTCGCCTCGTCATATACAAGCGTCGTCACATCCGCCCGCTCTATCAATTCGCACAAATCCCCGGCAGGAAGATTGGCGTCAAGCGGAACCGCCACGCTGCCGCCGTTTACAATGCCGTAATATGCCACAATCCAGGAATAAGAGGTTGCGCCTATGACAGCGATGTGTTTCCCGTTTTCTGAGAGCTTTAAAAGAGCCGACGTAAAGCGCTCGCTGTCGTCCTTTAGCTGCGCGTATGTCTTCGCCTCTACCTTTGTCTCCTTCTTCCCCTTTCCCGTATCACATTTCACCTTATATCTGACGGCATCCGCTTCTTTGTATGCCTCAGCCGCCTTTACAAGCAGTTCCTTTATCGTACTGCGCAATTCATTCATATGAACCCCCATCTGCGTGCCGCGGCACGCGCCAAATAAGATCAGTATTTATCAGATAATTACGAAATTCTTGCAAGGTAATCCGCGGCTTCCTGCACGGTGCGGATGCCCGCCGCTTCCTCCTGGTCGATCTCAACGTCTAACTCGTCCTCGATCTCGCCAAGCATACTCATAAAGTCAAACGACGTAAAACCAAGATCCTCCATAAATCGCGACTCCGGCTTTATATCTTCTTTTTTCACTTCTACATAATTTACGATAATATCTACCAGCTTCTCAAACATCGTTTTCAGCCCTCCTGAAGTTTTTAAACTAATTTTATAATATCTCCGATTTTAAGATTCGGTGTCTCCGTTCCCTTAAACATGATCTTGCAAATATAATAATAGAAATATTCGAGCTGTTTCCTCGTATACGCTTTCGTCTGGTGCTCAAAGCTAAAATCCAACCCGTTATCCTCCGGTCTGTGCATAACCGTCAAATACATCCCGTCCGAATAATATCCGTTACAGTACCGTTTTGTCCTGTAACGAATATCGCCTAAATCGGTCAGTCCCTTTTCCCTCAGCGTAGCCGGCTGATATGTGAGCGACACGGTCTCATACCCCATGCCGCGCGGAGGATTGTAGTACTGCCCTCTTGTGGAAAGATATTCGGCCGGATTATAATTCACATAGCGGAATACCTCATTTTGCCTATCCCGGATCTCATATATCCCCTCCAAGAACGTCTTGGTCTCCGGAAGGACTGTCCGAAACGGAAAACAATGGATACGCGTACCGCCCGATTTTTTCTCCAAAAGCGTCGCCCTGCGGGCATACGCAATCTGCATCGACACATCGTCGCACTGATTGATTTTCTGCAGATAGGTGCGGATTCCCATAATAAGCAGACACTGCAGCGAGACATGGTATTTCTCACAAAACGTCATGAGCCTTCTCGTCGGCTCCTCCTCCAGATGGAAAATATCGATCGCCGCCGCAAAGCTGTCCGAACCGGTAGGCGCCGCCCGAAGATTCGGATTGCCCGTCGCCGCTCTCGCTTCCTCTAACTTCTTCGGTCCCTCAATCCCGTTATAAATCGGTTCCGATTCCTCGATCAATTTACGGAAATACGCTCTGTCCCTCGCCTGCGCCTTACTTCCGGCCTCGTACGCCAGATCCTTTTCCACCTGCTCTATATAAGAGCGCATATCGGCGGGATACGGAATTCCCTCAAAATTCGCATTGCAGTACAGCTCGATCACATCTTTCAGAAAACAGATCAGCGACTGCGCGTCAAGGAATCTGTGATCCCCCACAACATACATGCCCTCGAAACCGTCCGGCGTCTTGATGATGACAACCTTATTCATCGGAGAGTCCTCTTTATCGAAAGGAACTCGCGTCCACGCCGTCATCTCGGCCTCCGCCTCCTCCATCGTCTTCCCTGTGAAATCCACGACCTCTATCTCGCGCTCCTCTTTATCGACAATGTACTGATACCACTCTTTTTCTTTTGCATCGTATGCAAGACGCGCCCTCATCGACTCGCAGCGCTCATACGCTTTGTATATTGCTTTTTTTAATTCCTCAACATTCAGCTCAAACTCTATGGTAAGGCTTGTGCCGACATTCAATATTTCCTTTCCCGGGCTGTACTGCGCATAGTAATTATGAAATTTCTGAGCCACTGTCAATGGGTATGTCTTGTATCCTTTTCTTGTTTTCATAGCCTTTTCTCCTTATAATATAATCTGGCTTTTTACATGATTCCTTCCGCAAACTTTGTCAGCGCGTCCTCATATGCTTCCATATCCTTATAGTAGCTCTCGGCATGACCCGCCCCCTCCACGATAAGCTTTTGCTTCGGCGACCGGCAATTCTCATAAATCTCATGGCACATACTGCACGGGACAAAGGTATCCGCCGAACCGTGTATAAAAAGGATCGGCACCGTCGCCTTCTGCACTTCGCGCTTCGCATTGCACTCATCCATGCCATACCCGGCCAGCCTTTTGTTCATCAGATCGGCTCCCCAGATCGCAGGAAACGCCGGCAAATGGTACATATTGTTCAGCACATGGGTAAACACTTCCTTCGGCGATGTAAAACCGCAGTCGGATACAATCCCTTTTACGTTTTCCGGCAGCTTCAGACCGCTTGTCATCAGCACCGTAGCGCCCCCCATAGACGTTCCGTGCAGCAGAATTTCCACGTCCTCGCCGCACTCCTTTATTGCCCATTCTATCCACTTTTGCGCGTCTTTTCTGTCCAGGCATCCGAACCCGATATACTCTCCTTCACTGCTGCCGTGCGCTCTCGCGTCCGGAAGCAGCATCGCATAGCCCTGCTTTAAAAAATAGTCGGCTATGGCCACATGATTGCTGAGTCCCTCGCCCGTATAACCGTGAAAACAGATTACGAGTTTGTTTTTTTCCGTGCCCGTCCCTTCTTTATTTTTCTTATCTTTGACTGCCGGAAAATATGTGGCATGAAGCTTCAGCCCGTCAAAGGATGTCAGATACACATCGCTGTGGGGCTGCGCCATCACAAATCCTTTCCGCTCCTCCATCAGCGGAAAATACTTTGCCCAGTCCGTACCCGACATTTTCGTCGTCCGCTCGGTCTTTGCATGTCCGCGTTTCATTGTCCGATTATAAAAATATACGGTTTCCCCGATTCCTGCCGCGGCGAGAAGTCCTGCTGCTGCCGTGATGTTTCTCAATGCTCCCATCGTCATTCCCTCCACCTGACCTTATGGTCCGATTTTTACTTGCTCTTTTTATTTTCCTTTTCCACAACCTTTTTTGCCACAGTCTTCACCACGGTTTTTACCACCTTATCGGCCGCCTTCTTTGCCGCGCTCTTCTCCCCCGACGACGCGCCCTTTTTCATCTCTATAATTTCCTTCAGGCGCAGAGCCTTATCAATATTTCCTTCGACCTGAAGCTTCTTTTCCGTAAAAGCGGCGACCGGATCCATTTTTCCGTCCGCAATCTTTATCAGGACATCCGGAGCGCAGGTAAACATCGCGTCCCTGTCATAATATTCATACGGCTCCACAAAAAGCTCTCCGTCTTTTACTTCCACATAAAAGGCTCCGCCGGCCTCCTCATCCGCAATATTAAACTGAAACGCGAGATGCTCATGGATATCGCTCACATCAGCCCCCATAAATTTTCCTTTGATCTCATAAAATAAATCTGCGTAAGTCATTCTTATCCTCCTATTTTTCTGACTTCTCATGGTTGTTTATGCGCCTTCTTCCCATTCGACTTAATTCGCGCATTTTATTGTTTTTTCGACCATCAGTCGACTTTCTTTAAGACAACAATATCACATCTTTCGACCGTTGGTCAATTGTTTTTTCATCTAATTTGTCCTCTGATTTTCTTCTCTTTTTGTGGCAATATTCACAATTGTTCCAAAAGCCGGTTTGTGTTATCATTCTTTTAATATGAGGTGATTGATATGCCGGACATGAAAAAATACGATAAAATCCTAGACGCACTCGGGAATCTTCTAAAAGACAGAACCATACAAAATATCTCTGTAAGCGATATCGCAAAAGAAGCAGAAATCGGAAAGGGAAGTATCTATTATTACTTCCCCTCAAAAGAGGCCATCCTTGACGCTCTGATCGAAAGGAATTATGAAAAGCCGCTTCAGACGGCCAAAAATCTTGCCGGCCAGACGGAAATATCGCCGTTTACGCGCATGGCGATGATTCTGCAGGCATGCCGCAATTCATCGGCCGCCTTTCTGAACCAAAACGGCACAACGGCCGGCGCGCAGACAAGCGCGCAGGATATTGCATTTCTGCATCAGAAATATATGAACCATTTAATTACCGAATTAAAACCGACGCTGACGGAAATTATAAAACAGGGGATCGCATCCGATGATATTCATTTTGAATACCCGGCGGCTCTCGCGGAGATCGTGCTTATTGTGCTTGCCGTCAAGCTCGACCATACCTTTTTGACGGTTGCCTCAGAAGACTCCGAGGACACCATCCGCGGGCTTGTGGCTCTGCTCGAAAAAGGCACAGGCGTCCCGCAGGGCTCCCTCAACTATCTGACCGTCCCCGTAACGGAAATCTGATCTGAAAACTGCCGCAGGATTGCTTATCCCGCGGCAGTTTCTATTATGATTCGGATACAAAAAGAGTTCCCCTTGCCCGAAGTCCGTCGTCAATCGACATGATAACCAAGTTTTTCGTTTGCCTACTCTACTTTCAATCTGGAAAGCAGAAGAGCAATGACCAGATTTATTATCATCGGAATCCACAGGTACATAAAATACAGCATATTGATACAGGAATTCACCTGCGTGCCCGCATTCGGGACATAACCGCTTGCCGCAAGCAACCACCCGGCCAACGCCGTACCGATTCCTCCGCCGATCTTCACGCCCAGAGAGGTACAGGAAAACATCGTCCCGTCTATCCGCCTGCGTTTTGTAAGAAACGTGTACTCCGAACATGAGGCAATCAGCGCGTTCAAATCTCCCTGCAGCGGACTCATCCCAAGCGCCGCCACCCCCGAGAAAAACAGCATAATCGGAAGATTCCCCAGATATCCGCCGACAATCACCATCCCGCGCGCGGCGGTGGCTAATAGATAACCGGTCAGATTGATTTTATACATCCCTTTCATTTTCTTTACCAGCACCGGCGTAAAAAGCAGGCCCGCGATCAGCGGAATATTAATCGCCATCGAAAACGCTCCCAGCAAAGACGCATCCCCCAGAATATACGTCATAAAATAAATCCCCATATTCAACGTTGCCGTATAAATCTGCGTCAGAATATACACACAGCAGATAATAAGATAAAACTTATTGGAAGCCAGAAGTTTTACGGCGTCGCCAAGACTGTATTTTTCCGCCTTTTCCTCCCGTATTTCCTGCGCCGCCTCCGGCTCATTCTGCGAAAGCTCTCTGACCGAGAACACAGAGATGGAATTGACAATCAACCCGATTACTGCGTAGATAACGGCCACCGTTCTCCAGCCCTCGGCCCCGCCTCCCATCGACTTTACAAAGTCGACGGTGATCGTCTGAATCAAAAGGCTTGTTCCAAAAGCGAACATAAAACGGATCGACCCCATCTGCACGCGCTCGCTCCCGTTTTTTGTTATCAAAGCCGTAAGCGCGGAATATGCGATATTATTTGCCGTGTAAAATACCGCGTTCAAAAGCGTGTACGCGATGAAGAACCATGCATATTTCGCTCCCGTTCCAAGGTCGACGGGAATTGCAAAAATGGCTGCCAGCGTAACGGCGCATCCGAAAAATCCACCAAACATCCATGGGCGCACTTTTCCCATCCTGCTTTTTGTCTTGTCAATCATGGAACCAAAGAAAATATCGGTTACCCCGTCAAAAAGCTTTGAAAACATCATTAAGGTTCCCACTACGCCCGAATTAAGCCCGACCGTATCGGTCAAATAAATCATGACGAACGATGACAGCAGAGCGTACACGACATTGCCGGCAACGTCCCCGGAACCGTATCCCACTTTATTGTACCACTTTAAATACGTTTTTTCCCCCATAGCGCCTCCTCCTTCTCTCTACGTTATCCTTGTTTGTACGGGATCAGTCTTACAGAAAACCGGAATCTTTCTTCATCAAAGCGATATTTTTCCTGCAAACGCGGTCCGC
>CANDCP010000012.1 GCA_947383215.1 uncultured Roseburia sp. | reverse complement strand
AGTAATTCTATCTTACATCAGTTTGGAGGTTTACACAAACTTTGGAATACTCCCCACATCTGGGCATTGTCTGGCTTATAATGTGCTAATAAGCTGTTGATGAATTCTCTGCGTTCCGATGTCATTTTTCTTTGTCGTGCCATAAAGATATGCTCCTGGATTAATATTATTTTAACATGGATCTAAGAGGATAGATACTCTGTTATGAGTTTACACAAAATTAATTATAATATCCTTGCATCAGAATAATATGCTGCTTTCCCAATTCCTATTGTCTCAAAATATCCGGAACGCAGGATATCGCGTTCGATATCCGTTTTCATTTCCTCATAGAGGCCGCCTTCTTTTGCTTCCCTAGCCGCGTCTATTGCTTCTTCGGGTTTTATTTCTCTCCCGCAGGAGACGTCCGAATTATACCGCATGTATGAATATCCCTGTTCCTCAGATATTCCGGTCTCATTTAATATGTTATTTAACGTTTCAATTACGAGTTCTGTCTCAACACGGTACAAAGAATGTCCGTTGATGCTTAGCGCGATTACAGAATCATAGGAGATACAGCATTGAATCATACAAACCCTATTATCCATTGTTTCTATCTGCAGATTGCTGTCAGATAAATAGTGCATATTACCATATATTTCCATCCAATACTTTTTATTTAAAGTTCTTATATCCGTATCAAAACCGATAAAATCACCGTCCATTATAATGCTCTTGTGGGGCAGCAGTTCAATATTATTCTTTCGTTTCTCCTTTAAATTTAATATGTCCATAGAAGTATTTTTAACGCCTCGTCCTCCGGGATAATTGTTTGGAGGGCTTTGGTCAGTGCACAGTCGTTATTTTGTACATTTTTATTTTGCGAATGAGAAGCATGGATATATTCTTTTATGGAATATCCGAACTTTTCTTTAAACGCTTTGGCGAGATATTTAGGATCCGAAAAACCGCTGATTTCCGACAGCGCGGCGACGGACATTTTTTCCCTGGCGATTGTAAGCAACGCGTGTTCTAAGCGTATGCCGGTAAGATATTCCTGAAAAGTGACGCCGAAGTTCTCTTTAAAAAAATGTGACATATGTGTAACGGTTAACTGTTCGAGGGAGGCCAGGTCGGCAAGGCGTAAAGGATATAAATAATTGGCGTCGATATAGGAAGAAATTCTCTGAATCCGTTCCTTCTTTTTTTTCTGAGAGTAATATTCGGACTCTTGAATTTGCGTGCAGTCAAGGGTATGAAGGCAGGTTTTTATAATTGCGATGAGAGTGCGGACGCAGTCTAATTCGAAATAATCGTTTTCTTTATAATAGGATATCACGAACGTTTTCAGCTGTGCGATGAATTTTAAGTAGCTGTTATCATCGGAAAACTGCGTTCTGAGGTTACAGGGGCGAAATCGCGTATTTCGAAGCGCGGGATAGTAATCAAAGCAAAAATGTCCGGAAAATTGAAGGATCATCGCGGTGATTCCTTTTCCGTTTGTGTCTATTTCATGCATTTCACAGGGGTTGATGAGGACGGAATCGCCCGGCGACAGCGACAGGACGCAATCCCTTAGGGTAACGAGGCAGCTTCCGTCAAGCACGGACAAAAGCTCAAAGTCGCTGTGCATATGGAAATTCCGGTATATAATCTGTATGAGGAAAGCGTTGACGTGTTTTAATTTGTGATGTTCAATGATTTCAAATTCTTGGCTGCCGTTCATCTGTGCTCCAATCTCAGTGCAAATTTTATGCGCGCTTTGTGCGCAACATAGCGCTTCTTATATTATATTATCCAGTATAATATATACATAGAATAATCGCAAGATTGTCGCGATCAGACATGAAAATCGTCGTTGCCTGAAAATAAAAAAATAATATAATAAAGTTAACGAAAAAATGAAACGGGTACGGATAAATCAGGCATATCAAAAGGAGGAAAAGGGATGTCGGAAATTTTTGAAAATATCGGAAAAATCCAATATGAAGGGGCGGACGGCAAGCATGCGTTGGCATTTCATTATTATGACAAAGAACGTGTGATTATGGGAAAACCGATGAGGGAGCATCTG
Source organism: uncultured Roseburia sp. (assembly GCA_947383215.1). Classification (GTDB taxonomy): domain Bacteria; phylum Bacillota; class Clostridia; order Lachnospirales; family Lachnospiraceae; genus Roseburia_C. The sequence goes on along the minus strand of CANDCP010000012.1, from coordinate 66,406 downwards.
CCGTTTGCAATGGCGTGGTGGCACAATCTCTGCGCGACAGGTGTCGATATGTTTGGACGCGGAAGCGCGGATAAGAGCTTTGGCGCAAGGGAAGGCACCATGGAGCATGCGAGGGCGAAAGTCGACGCGGGATTTGAATTTATGGAAAAGCTTGGAATTGAGTATTTCTGTTTCCACGACGTCGATCTTGTACCGGAGGCGGACGATATCCGGGAGACGAACAGAAGACTCGACGAAATATCGGATTATATGTTGGAAAAAATGAAGGAGACCGGTATCAAGTGTCTCTGGGGCACCGCAAACATGTTTGGAAATCCGAGATTTATGAACGGTGCGGGAAGCACAAACAGCGCGGATGTCTATTGTTTTGCAGCGGCGCAGATAAAAAAAGCGCTGGACCTTACGGTGAAGCTTGGCGGCAGGGGCTACGTATTCTGGGGCGGCCGGGAAGGATACGAGACGCTTCTTAACACAGATGTAAAATTTGAACAGGAAAACATTGCGCGTCTTATGAGAATGGCGGTGGCGTACGCGAGAAGTATCGGATTTACCGGCGACTTTTATATTGAGCCGAAGCCGAAGGAGCCGATGAAGCATCAATACGATTTTGATGCGGCGACGGCAATCGGTTTCCTCAGGCAATACGGGCTGGAGAAGGATTTTAAACTGAATATTGAGGCGAACCATGCGACGCTTGCCGGACATACGTTTCAGCATGATTTGAGGATATCGGCGATTAACGGGATGCTCGGAAGCATCGACGCCAATCAGGGAGACTGCCTGCTGGGATGGGATACGGACGAATTTCCGTTTAATGTGTATGAGAGTACCATGTGCATGTACGAGGTGTTGAAAAACGGCGGGATCACAGGCGGCTTCAACTTTGACGCAAAGACGAGAAGGCCAAGTTACACGAAGGAGGATATGTTTGCGGGATATATTCTCGGGATGGATACGTTTGCGCTCGGCTTAATCAAGGCGGCCGAACTGATAGAGGACGGAAGGATCGACGATTTTGTCAGGGAGCGGTATTTGAGCTATCAATCCGGGATCGGCGCTAAGATCGTATCGGGCGGCGCAAGTCTTGCGGAGTTGGCCGCGTATGCAGAAAAAATGGGAGCGCCGAAGCTTCCGGGCTCGGGAAGGCAGGAGTATCTTGAGGGCGTTGTGAATCAGATTTTGTTTCGATAAGAAAGAAAGCGGTGATTATTTTGAAAAAGCAGGCGTTTAATCCGTATTTGCCGACGTATGAATATATTCCGGACGGGGAACCGCGGGTTTTTGGGGACAGATTGTATGTGTACGGTTCGCATGACCGGGCGGGGGGAGAGAATTACTGTCTGAACGATTATGTGTGCTGGTCGGCCCCGGTTGACGATTTGAGCGATTGGCGGTTTGAGGGGACGATTTTTAAAAAAATTCAGGAACCGTTGTACAACGGGGCGGATATTGCAAATCTTTACGCGCCCGACGTGGTCAAAGGGGTGGACGGCAGATATTATCTTTATTATTGTATGGAAAATTCGGAAGTCATCTCCGTGGCCGTGTGCGATACGCCGGCGGGAAAATATGAATTTCTGGGGCATGTCCATGACGAGAGCGGATATGAGCCGGGATCGAAAGAGGGGGACTGGATACAGTTTGATCCGGGCGTTTTGGTGGATGACGACGGAAGGGTCTATCTGTATAGCGGATTTCATCCGTTTTTCCCGTTTAAGGAGAATCGCGCCTGTGTGGGCGCGCATGTGACCGAGCTGAAAGCGGACATGGTTACGATGGCCGGCGAGCCAAAAGTCATTTTCCCAAGGCATGACGAGAGCTTTCAGGGTCATGATTTTTTTGAGGCCTCCTCCATCAGAAAAATAGGAAACGCCTATTATTTTGTGTATTCTTCGCAGCAGTGCCACGAATTGTGCTATGCGACAAGCAAATATCCGGACAGGGATTTTACGTTCGGGGGAACGCTGATTTCAAACATGGATTTGTACTATGAGGGGAATCGGGAGCTTTTGAATCATGGCGGAAATAATCATGGAGGGATGGTTTGTATAAACGGTCAATGGTATATTTTTTATCACAGGCCGACGAATCAGACGATGTTCTCCAGGCAGGGAAGCGCGGAACCGATTCAGATTATGGAGGACGGTTCCATAAAACAGGCGCAGATGACCTCGTGCGGCTTAAACGGCGGGGCGCTCGTCGGGAAGGGCGTTTATGAGGCCGGCATTGTCTGCAATTTATTCAGCGCGATTAAGCCAAGGATCGTAAATACGGATGATGTTATGGCGTCCATGCACGACGAACAGGGTTTGCCGTATCTGACGCAGGACGGGGAAGACAGGGAGACGCCTCCGGGAACGTACGTTGCCAAGATTGCGGACGGCGCGTGCCTCGGCTTTAAGTATTTTGATTTTAACGCGCAGGACGACGATGCTGCGCGAGAGATTTCGGTTACGACGAGAGGGACCGGCGCGGGAAAGATGCAGGTATATCTTGCCCGCGAAGGAAGGCCGGCTGCGGAGATAGAGATAAAGGAGAGCGAAGAATGGCGTCGGTATAAGGCGGCCGCGCGAATTGAAAAAGGCGTTCATCCCTTATATTTTGTGTTTCGCGGGCGGGGCGAGATACAGATGCGTGAATTTGAGCTATATTAGGGTCGGAAAGTAACGGGAGACATAACTTGCATTAATCCCAAAAGGTGATATAATTTGAAAAGAAGTGGTGAGACTTATTTTCAGAGGATATCGTCTTTTGGGATTTTTAAATGTAACAGGGCAGAGGGGTTTCAATGTATTTTATATTCTTATTATTATGGATTATTTTAAACGGGCAGTTTACCTGGGAGATTTTAGGCTTTGGCATGGTGATTTCGGCGGCGTTATACGGGTTTGGATGCAGATTTTTGGACTATTCGCCCAGGCGCGACCTCACCCTGCTGCGAAAGCTTCCGTTGATTCTTCTCTATGTGCTGATTTTGGTTAAGGAGATTATCAAGGCAAATGTAGATACGATACGGATGGTGTTAAGCTTCCGCAATCAGATAGACCCTGTGATTGTAAAATTTCGCACCGGGCTTAAGACAAAGACCGCGCGGGTAGTTTTGGCCAATTCGATTACGCTGACGCCGGGGACGATTACGGTTGCGCTGGAGGGGGACGAGCTGACGGTCCATGCGCTGGACGAGGATTTTGTAAAGGGAATGGGGGAAAATATTTTTCTTCGCATTCTGTTACGGATTGAGGCGGTTGATGCAGGAAGCGAGGGGGAACGGATATGAAAAGCGGGATTGACACATTGATATCGGCATATGCGATGGCTTTTTGGGTGATTTTGATTATTCTTGCGCTGATGGTGGTTATCTGTCTAGTCCGGGCGGTTATCGGCCCGCGGGTCGCAGACCGGATTGTCGCGGTCAATATGATGGGGACGATGGTCAGCGTTATGATTGCGCTGCTTGCGATTTTGTTTCAGGAGGGATATCTCGTCGATATCTGTATGATTTACGCGATGATCAGTTTCCTGGCGGTGATCATTATAACCAAGGTATATATGGGGGTATATCTGGAGAGAAAAAACAGGGAGGAGAAAGAAAATGCAGATACTTGAGTGGGTCCGTTTTTTTGCCGTGCTTCTTTTTTTAGTATCGGGAATTTCAATTTTTTTTCTGGAGCTCTTTGGCGTGTTCCGGTTCCGGTTTGTGCTAAACCGGATGCAGGTTGCGGCGACAGGGGATACGCTCGGAATCAGTCTGTGTATGGTCGGATTGATTTTGGCGAACGGAGCCGATTTTACGTCGGCTAAAATGGTGCTGGTCATTATTTTCCTGTGGTTTGCATCTCCCGTATCTTCCCATGTCATAGCCCGTCTGGAGTATATCACAGACGAGACATTGGAAGAGAACTGCCGGATTGTGGAGCTTGAGGAGTTGGAGGCAGAGGGAGGCGAAAAAGAGAGATGACAGAAACTTTAAATTACATTCTGCTTGGTTTTTTGGTAGTCTGCGCCGTATCGGTAAGCTTTTCCAAAAATCTGTTAAATTCTATCTTGATTTTTATGTCGTACAGCCTTGTAATGTCCGTTATCTGGATACTTTTGAAATCCCCGGATCTGGCGATTACCGAGGCAGCCGTGGGAGCGGGGATTACAAGCGTTTTGTTTTTTATTACGTTGAAAAAGATCCACGCGATACAGTCAGAGAGAAGGGAGGAGAGAGAGGATGAGCAGGAGAAGAGAGCAGAGTGAATATGAAAAAACCTTTGCGTTTCGTTTTTTCCGCTGGCTTTCGGGGGAGAAGGACGCCTATATCGGAAATATGGAAATGCGGCCGCAGAGGGAGTACGAGGAAAAAGAGGAGACGATTGCGGAGCGGATGCGCGAGCGCGGCAAGCTTGCGGCGGAAGTTTATGATAAAAAGTATAATAAGGAGCTTCGTTTTTTTGACTGGCTCTACAGGGCGTTCAGTATTGTATTCTGTTTTGCGATTGTTGCGGTGCTGATTTTTACCGTTTCGTTTTTGCCGGAGGTGGGAAATGAGGAAAATCCGGACAATAATATTGTATCGGAGACTTATATCAGCAGAGGGATATACGATACGGGAACCGTGAATATCGTTACCGGAATGATTCTTGCCTACCGTGCGTTTGATACGTTCGGAGAGACAAACGTGTTATTTGTGGCGACCTGCTGCGTGATGATTCTTCTGATGGTAGACGAGGATAAGATCAGAGAGAACAAAGAATCGAACGACCGTGGATTTGAGCCGAAAAATGATGTGATTTTGCAAAAGGTGGCGCATGTTTTGACGCCGGTGATTTTCTTGTTCGGTATCTATATTATATTAAACGGACACCTCTCGCCGGGAGGCGGATTTTCCGGGGGAGCGATGATCGGAGCAGGCCTTACGCTGTATGTGGCGGCGTTCGGCTTTGAGAAGACGGAGCGCTTTTTTAATGAGCGGGTATATCGCATTGTGAAGGTAACTGCGCTGCTTTTGTACGGATGCATTGTGCTGTATTACTTTTTTACGGGAGCCAACGGACTTGTAAATCGGATTCCGCTTGGAGAAGCGGGGAAAATACTGAGCGGCGGAATTACATTGCCGATTAATATTTTTGTGGGTTCGGAGGTCGCATGTACGATTTATGCGTTTTACGCGCTGTTTCGAAGAGGAGGTTTGTGATGGGAAACCATGTTTTGGCAAATTACGGGGAGGTTGTGGCCATGCTGCTGTTCGGGATCGGTTTTACGAACCTGCTGCTTCAGAAAAACATGATAAAAAAGATTATCGGGTTGAATATCATGGATACGGCGGTCTACTTGTTTTTGGCGGAAAAAGGATATATTGAGGGGCATCTTGCGCCGATTATTGTGAACGGGGATTTGAGCCCGGATACCTATATCAATCCGATTCCAAGCGGGCTGGTGTTGACCGGCATTGTCGTTTCGGTGTCGGTAACCGCGCTGATGTTGTCTCTGACGATTCGTCTGTACCGCAGATATCATACGCTGGATTTGGATGAAATTACGATAAGGTTGAAAAAGGAAGGACGATAAATGAATGCGATACTGAATTTTCCCTGCTTTTCGATTTTGCTGGCGATGTTTGCTGCGATAATTAGTTCCGTGTTAAAGGGGAAGGGAGCGAGGATTTTAAATACATGCGTGGTTTCCATTGTCGCCCTTATGTCCCTCGCGGCGTTGATTTTTACGGTGCGGACAGGGGAATGCTATGTGTATGTTATGGGACATTTCCCGGCGCCGCTTGGAAACGAGCTGCGTTTCGGCGCGTTGGAAGCCGGGACGGCGCTGTTTTTTGCTGTCATTATGCTGCTTTCCCTGAATGGCGGGCGGAGGAAAATAAAATTAGAGATAGCGGAGAATAAGGAGCATCTCTATTACGTTATGGTAAATCTTCTGTTGTCCTCTCTGCTCGCGCTGGTTTACACGAACGATCTGTTTACCGCGTATGTTTTTGTGGAAATCAATACGATTTCCGCGTGTGGCCTGATTATGATTACCGAGCATGGAAGGTGTATCGAGGCGGCGATGCGCTATATGATTATGAGTCTGCTTGGCTCGGGCCTGTTTTTGATTGGAATCTGCATTCTCTACGATTTGACCGGGCACCTTTTGATGAGCGATATCCATGCGAGCGTCGAGGCGATTGTAGCGGCCGGGACGTATTCTGTGCCGCTTTTGGTAACGATTGCGTTGATGGTGGTCGGACTTGCGATTAAAAGCGCTTTGTTTCCGTTTCATTCATGGCTTCCCGACGCCTACGGGTATTCTACGGTGTCGTCCGCGGCAATGCTCTCGAGCCTTGTCTCCAAGGGATATATTTTTCTTTTGATTAAGCTGATATATCGGGTAATCGGATTTCCGATTTTTACGGAGAGCAGAGTGATCGACGTCTTGTTTATTTTTGGAATCGTCGGAATGATTATGGGTTCTTTGAGCGCCATTAAGGAAAATGATATTCGTCGTATGATTTCCTATTCTTCGGTGGCGCAGATCGGCTATATCTATATGGGATTCGGACTTGGCACGCTGGCCGGAATGGCGGCAAGTATTTTCCATATTCTCTCCCACGCGGCGACAAAATCATTGCTGTTCGTATCGGCGGTGGGGCTTACCGACGTGTCGGGAAACCACAAAGATTTCGAACGGCTGACGGGCGCGGCGTACCGGAATAAGGCGGCGGGCGTGGCCTTTACGGTCGGTGCGCTGTCCATGGTCGGGATTCCCGCGTTTTCCGGTTTTGTCAGCAAGCTTTTGTTTGCGCAGGCCGCGTTGGACCAGCACGGCAAAATGCTTCCGGCGCTCATTGTGCTGGCAGTCAGTTCCGTTTTAAACGTGATCTATTTTATGAAGACGGTGATTCGGATTTATACGCCGGTGCAGACCGGGTATCCTTCGATAAAAATGAGAGAAAATAAGTTGTTTGTCATGACGCTGCTCTGTTTTATCGCGTTGAATCTTTTGCTTGGGATGTGTTCCGAGCCGATCACGGAGTGGATTGTACAGGGACTTCACGTATTTGCATAGGAGGGGAAGGGAATGGAAGAAAAAATGAATTTTATACTGCTTGTTCCGATACTTTTTCCTGTGATTGCGGGCGTGTTTCTGTTGTGGAAGCGAGAATTTCAAAAGAGAAGAAGTTTGCTTATTTTTGTCGGAGCCGTTTTGTTACTTACCGGTGCGTTTGCAGCGGTCGGAATATTGGGCGGGGAGCGCCGCTTTACGGCGTTTTATCTGACAGAGGAGCTTCCGGTATTTTTTAAATTGGATGAGCTTGGCAGGCTGTTTGCGTCGCTGGTGACGGTCGTCTGGATTCTGGCAGGCTTCTTTTCGTTTGCATATATGAAAAAAGAGAAGCGGGAAAAGCGTTATTTCGGCTTTTACCTGATTACGTTCGGTGTGCTTTTGGGTCTGGATTTTGCCGGGAATCTCATTACGATGTATCTGTTTTATGAGTTTATGACGCTGGCCTCGCTGCCGCTGGTGCTTCATTCGCAGACGGGGGAAGCGCGTATGGCGGGATTGAAGTATCTGTTTTATTCGTTCTGCGGAGCGTATCTTGCGCTTTTTGGCGTTTATTTTCTTGTCCGTATGGGGAATACCATTGAGTTTACGCCGGGAGGAGTGTTCGAGAGCAGTTTTCTCTTGGAGCATCAAACGCTGTTTCTCGTGATTACGATGCTTTTGGTTCTGGGTTTCGGCGTGAAGGCCGGAATGTTTCCGCTGCACGCCTGGCTGACTGCGGCGCATCCGGTAGCTCCGGGGCCGGCTTCCGGCGTGCTCTCGGGCATTATCGTAAAGGGCGGCGTGCTGGCTTTGATCCGCGTCCTGTACTATCTGATCGGGCCGGATTTTCTTATAGGGACGAAGGTGCAAAAGGCTTGGATCGTATTGACGTTAATTACAATTTTTATGGGTTCGATGCTGGCCTTTCGGGAGCCGGTTCTTAAAAAAAGGCTTGCCTATTCTACGGTCAGCCAGGTTTCTTATATATTGTTCGGCCTGGCCGTATGTGAGCGGACTGCGTTTGAGGGGGCGCTGCTGCATGTGATTGCCCATGCGTTTATTAAGGTCTGTCTCTTTTTGTGCGCAGGGGCAATGATTTATCAGACCGGCTGTAAGCGTGTGGAGGAGTTGAGAGGAATCGGAAAAAGGATGCCGGTGACGCTCTGGTGCTATACGATCGCATCCCTTGGACTGATCGGCATTCCGCCGACAAGCGGGTTTGTCAGCAAATGGTATCTGGGAACGGGCGCTCTTGATGGCAAAATGCCGGTGTTTTCCTGGCTTGGCCCGCTTGTTTTAATTGTGAGCGCGCTGCTTACCGCGGGGTATCTGCTCCCTGTGACAATGCGGGGATTTTTTCCCGGAGAGGGATTTGCCTGCAGGCGTGAGAAAGAGGCGCGCTTGATGACGGCGCCGTTAATTATTTTCGCCGCTCTGACACTGTTTATCGGTATTTTTCCGGAGACGGCGCTGACAGTGATTCGCGCAATTTCCGGCGTATGTATATAAGGAGGGAGACGGATGAATGCGGTATATTTGCTTCTTGTAGTTTTGATTCCGCCTCTGGCGGGAGCGGTTGTGGCGTTTGCGCCGTGGAGGAGGCGCGCGCACTGGATGTGTTTTTTGGAGCTGGCGGTGATCCTTAATTCTGTTTTGGTGTGGCTTCTTTTGTTCAACCGTCCGGCTGACACATTGACGCTGATTCATTTTACCGGGGAGCTCTCGATTGCGTTTCGTCTGGACGGGCTTGGGACGGTGTTTGCCGGGCTGGTGTCGTTTCTTTGGCCGTTTGCGACTCTGTATGCGTTTGAGTACATGACGAAGGAGAAGCATGAGCGCGTATTTTTCTTCTTTTATACGCTGACTTACGGGGTGACGCTGGCGATCGCGCTTTCGGATAATATCTTAACGATGTACTGTTTTTATGAGATGCTGACGCTGGCGACGGTGCCGCTTGTGATGCACACGCTCTCGCGCGAAGCGATTCTTGCGAGCCGGAAGTACCTGTATTATTCTATCGGCGGCGCGGCGTTTGCATTTATCGGCATGATTTTTGTGATTACCTATGGGGATACGACAGAGTTTCTTTTGGGCGGCGTTTTAAATATGAGCAAAGTCGGAGAAAACAGAGACATTCTTCAGTTTATTTATTTTTTGACGTTCCTGGGATTCGGCGTTAAGGCCGCCGTATGTCCGTTTAATTCCTGGCTGCCGAAGGCGGGGGTAGCGCCCACGCCGGTTACCGCGCTTTTACATGCGGTGGCCGTGGTAAAATCAGGCGCGTTTGCGATTCTTCGCGTTACGTATTACAGTTTCGGCACGGATTTTTTGAGGGGAAGCTTCGCGCAGAACGCGGTTATGGCGATCGTTATGTTTACGATTGTCTACGGGTGCAGCATGGCGGTCAAGGAAACGCATTTGAAGCGCCGCCTTGCCTATTCTACGATCAGCAACCTTTCCTATATTTTGTTCGGGGCGGCGCTTATGACGCCGTTTGGCCTTGTGGGGGCGTTAAGCCACATGGTGTTTCACGCGCTGATGAAGATTACGTCGTTCTTTTGCGCGGGGGCGATTATCCATCAGACGGAACGCATCTATGTGCATCAGTTAGACGGGCTTGCAAAAAAGATGCCGAAAATTTTTGGGATTTTTACCGTTTCGGCGCTGGCCCTTATGGGTGTGCCGGGGCTGTGCGGTTTTATCAGTAAGTTTTATCTCGCGTCGGCCGCGATTGAGAGCGGCAATGTGCTTTCGTATTTTGGGATAGGCTGCCTGCTTATTTCGGCGCTGCTTACGGCAATCTATATGCTTAGCATTGTGGTGCGGGCGTATTTTCCGACGGGAGAGTTTCGGGAGGAGACGCTTGAGGGAATCTCGGACCCGAATTGGATGATGCTTCTTCCGCTTATCGTGTTTGTAATTTTCATCGTGGGGTTCGGATTGTTTTGCGCGCCGCTTATTTCATTTTTCGGCGATATTGCGGGCGTTTAAGGGGGTAGCGGTATGGCGTATTTATTGATGTTTCTGATTTGGTTTCCGTTTGCGGGGGCGTTTGTCGTATATGGGATCGGCCGTTTTCACAAGACGGCGAGGGACTATGCCGCGGCGGCGGCAGGGCTTTTGGAATTTGCGGCAATGTCTGCGGCGGCCTTTTGGGTATATCGGATGTTTGCGGACGGAAATTTATTGCGGGAAATGCCAGGGGTTGTAATTCCGGGGGTCTGCGGGATGGGCCTTAGCTTTACGCTCGACGGTTTTCGCTGTATTTACGGGCTGATTGCCGCGTTTATGTGGTTTGCAACGCTTTTATTCTCAAGAGAGTATTTCTTGCGCCACAGAAACAGAAACCGCTATTATCTATTCAACCTTATGACGCTTGGCGCGCTGCTCGGCGTGTTTTTTTCGGCGGATTTATTTACCGCATTTATTTTCTTTGAAATCATGTCGTTTACCTCCTATGTGTGGGTGGTGCAGGAGGAAAATAAGGAGGCGCTTCGCGCGGGAGAAACGTATCTTGCCGTCGCCGTAATCGGCGGCCTCGCCATGCTTTTGGGATTGTTTTTCTTGTATCATCAGCTTGGGACGCTTGATATGGAGCAGCTTTTTGAGGCGGTTTTGCATTATGAGAACAGAGACGGGTTATATCTGGCCGGGGCATTGATCTTTGCGGGATACGCGGCGAAGGCCGGAGCGTTTCCTCTGCATATCTGGCTGCCGAAGGCGCATCCGGTGGCGCCGGCGCCGGCGTCCGCGCTGCTTTCCGGTATTTTGACAAAATCGGGAATATTCGGAATGATTGCGGTAAGCGCAAATCTGTTTTGGCACGACGGAGACTGGGGAATCTTTGTGCTTATCATCGGAGTGATCACGATGTTCCTTGGAGCGATTCTGGCTGTCTTTTCGGTGGATATCAAGCGGACGCTCGCATGCTCTTCCATGTCTCAGATCGGATTTATTTTGCTTGGGATTGGAATGCAGGGAATTTTGGGGGAAGAGAACGCGCCGGCAGTCCGGGGAACGTTTCTTCACATGGTCAACCACTCTCTGTTTAAGCTGGTTCTCTTCCTTGCGGCGGGCGCGGTTTATATGAATGCGCATCGCCTTGATTTGAATGCGGTCCGCGGGTTTGGAAGGAAGAAAAAGCTGCTTCACGCCGTCTTTTTGTCCGCGGCGCTTGGAATCGGGGGAATACCGCTCTTTAGCGGGTATATCAGCAAGACGCTGCTTCATGAGGCAATCGTGGAGGGCATAGCGGTATCCGGCGGCAACCTGCTCTGGTTTTTAAAGCTTGTGGAATGGCTCTTTTTAATCAGCGGCGGAATGACAATTGCCTATATGGCAAAATTATACGTCGCTATTTTCTGGGAAAAAAATGCGGATGCTCTGCTCCAGCGCTCCTATGACGAGAAAAAGCCGTATTGGACCGTAGCGGGCGCGGCGCCTGTCGTATTTGCCGCGGGGCTCGTGGCGGCGTTCGGTTTGCTTCCGCAGATTTTTATGGATAAGATTGCCGATTTCGGCGGCGGCTTTTTTGGACTGACAGACTATGCGGGCTCCGTGTCTTATTTTAGTCCGGAGAATTTAAAGGGGGCGGCAATTTCCGTTATCGTCGGAGGCGTAATCTATGCGGGAATCCGGAAGTTTTTGATGCGGGAAGCGGAGGGGGGAAGAGAGTACTTTACGGCGCTGCCGAAGTGGATGGACTTGGAGAATCTGATATACCGGCCGCTGCTTTTAAAGATTTTGCCGTTTTTGGGCGCCGTTGCGTGCCGCGTTCTGGACAGCCTGACAGACTTTTTGATCGTCTCTTTGCGAAAGAGCGTGTACAGAGACCGGAAAATTCCGCATGAGCTGCCGGAGGGCAATGCGCTTACGCATATGTTGGGGAGAATCTTTGACGGTGCGCGCAGAGGAAAGAGAAAGCTTTTGCGGCGGGAGTCGCCGGAACACGAAGTCACCTACGAGCACAGATTTGCGGTACAGTGGGAGAAATTTATCGAGACAAATACAATTATCGGAAGAAGCTTATCGTTTGGCCTGCTGCTGTTTTACGTGGGGCTTGTGTTTACGCTTTTCTATCTGTTGCTTTGCGGTTAGGAGGAGGGATATTATGGAGCTGCGGGAATTGCTTGAAAAGGTAAGGACGGGAGAGATCACTGTAAATGAGGCGGCGTCTTACCTTCGCAGGGAACCGTTTGAGGAGATGGGCTATGCCAAGCTGGACATGCATCGTGAAATCCGTTCCGGTTTTTCAGAGGTTATTTTTTGCAGCGGAAAGACGGACGAGCACTTGCTTCGCATTTTCGGCAAGCTCTATGAGGCAAACGGGGAGGCGCTTGGGACGAGGGCTGAGGCGCGTCAGTATGAGAGAATTCGAAAAACGTATCCGCAGGCGGTCTATGATCCGGTTTCCCGAATTTTGAAAATTGAAAAACCAAAGAAGCGGATTGGAAAAATTGCGGTCTGTACGGCGGGGACGGCGGATATACCGGTGGCGGAGGAGGCGGCGCAGACGGCCGAATATTTTGGGACAAATGTGGAGCGCATCTATGATATCGGGGTGAGCGGCCTGCACAGAATGCTCTCAAAGCTGGAGGAGATTCAGAGCGCAAACTGCGTGGTGGCTGTAGCCGGTATGGAGGGCGCTCTGGCGAGCGTGCTGGGCGGACTTGTGGATAAGCCGGTGATCGCCGTTCCGACATCCGTCGGGTATGGCGCGAGCCTGCACGGGCTCTCCGCGCTGCTGACAATGATTAATTCCTGTGCGAACGGAGTCGCCGTCGTAAATATTGACAACGGATACGGGGCCGGATATATGGCGACGCAGATCAACAGGCTGGGGGTGCGCGATGAATAAAAAATTGTATTTGGAATGCTTTAGCGGAATCAGCGGCGATATGCTGGTGGCCGCGCTTCTCGATCTCGGGGCGGATTGGGAGTATTTAACGTCTTCCCTGAAGAAACTGAATTTGACCGGATACGAAGTGAAAATGAGCCGGGTAAAGAAGTCGGGGCTTGACGTCTGCGACTTTAGCGTGCTGCTTGATGAAGCCCATGAAAACCACGATCATAATATGGATTATCTGCACGGGCGTCATACCCATGAATCCCACGGTTTTGAGCGGAAAAATCATCCGGGGGGCGTCCATATGCATAGAGGGCCTTTGGAAATCAGACAAATGATTACGGAGGCGTCGCTTGGAGAACGGGCGGAGGCGGTTGCGCTTCGTATTTTTGATATCCTTGCCAGGGCAGAGGCGAGGGCGCACGGGGTGGAGGTGGACGAAGTGCATTTTCATGAGGTGGGAGCGGTAGATTCGATTGTGGATATTGTTTCGATTGCCGTTTGTATAGAGAATCTTGGAATTACGGAAGTAATTGTGCCAAAGCTCTGCGAGGGCGGCGGGACGATCCGTTGTCAGCACGGGGTAATTCCGGTTCCGGTTCCCGCCGTTGTGAATATCGCGCAGGAATACCGTCTGCCGCTGCATCAGACAGACGTGGAGGGAGAGCTTGTCACGCCGACAGGGGCGGCCGCCGTTGCCGCGCTGGCTACCGCGGGAAAACTCCCGGAGGAATTTACGATCGCGCGGTGCGGGATGGGTGCAGGAAAGAGGGAATATGAGACGCCCGGCATTCTTCGCGCGATGCTGGTAGAGGAGAAAAAGGATGAGACGGACGCGATCTGTAAGCTTGAGACAAATATTGACGACTGCGCCGGGGAGGCGCTCGGCTATGTGATGGAGGCTCTGTTTGCCGCGGGCGCGAAAGACGTGCATTATATTCCTGTCTTTATGAAAAAGAACCGTCCGGCATATCAGTTAAACGTTATCTGTGAGTTAAAAGATATTTCCAAAATGGAAAATATCATTTTTGCGCAGACGACGACGATCGGCATCCGCAGACAGAAGATGGAACGCACCGTATTGGAAAGAGACATAAGGGAAGTACATACGTCGCTTGGCTCGGTAAGGGTGAAGGTGTGCGCTTTTTTGCAGGAGAGAAGGATATATCCCGAGTACGAGAGTATTGCCGCAATCTGCCGGACGACCGGCATGTCGTATGCGCAGGTTTACGCGCGCGTTGCGAGTGAATGCGGCGATAAAATAGAGGCGGGAGTGTGAAGATGGACGGGTATCAGAGAAAAAAAGCCGCGCTGAGCCGGCTCTTGGAGGAGTATGCGCGGGAAGACGTGATGCTCGCCTTTTCCGGCGGCGTCGACAGCGGGCTGCTGCTCTATATTCTGTGTCAGAAAGCAAAGGCGCGTGGAACGCGTGTCCATGCCGTGACGTTCCATACGGCGCTGCATCCTGCCTGTGAGCTTTCTAAGGCGGAGAGGGAGGCAAAGAGGGCGGGGGCGTACCATACGGTGATAGAGGTCGACGAGCTTTTGGAGGCGGGAATTATCACAAATCCTCCGGATCGGTGTTATCGGTGCAAGCGTTATCTCTACGGCAGACTGGTGGAGCTGGCAGCGGAAAGAGGGATAAAACGTATCATAGAAGGCACCAATGCGGACGATCTTAAAATGTATCGCCCGGGGATTCATGCGGTGAGAGAGCTTGGAATCATAAGTCCGCTTGCCGGGGCGGATATGCGTAAGGAGGAGGTGCGCCGTCTTGCGGCCGAGTACGGAATTTTATCGGCAGAAAAGCCGGCTGCGCCGTGTCTTGCAACGCGCTTTCCGTACGGTACAAGACTGCGGCATGAGGATATGCGAAGGGTGGAGCTTGCGGAAGAATATTTACGCGGGCTGGGGTGGTACAACGTGCGTGTGCGTGTGCACGGCGAGACTGCGCGTATCGAGGTAGATGAGAGTGATATTGAAAAGGCGTTGTCGTGTCGGAAAGAGATTGTCAAATATTTGAAAGAACTTGGTTACGGATATATCGCTCTGGACCTGGAAGGGTTTCGTTCGGGAAGTATGGATATTCATATTTCCGACGCCGGGAGTTTGCAGGAAATGGAAAACCGGGGGAAGACACACATATGAGAAATGTCTTCCTCCGGTTCCTGTGAGGTTCTATTCGTCCGTCTCATGGTATCTGTCCGCGAACTTATCGCCTCCGCAGCAATGGCGCTCGCCGCCTTCCTCGTAGACGATATAATCGCCCTCCCGAATAAAGATGACGCCTCGTCTGTTCTTGATAAACGGGCAGATAATCCGTCCTTCCTGATCGGTGAGTTTTACAAGTCCTTCGGTGATGATCCAGCCGTCCGTAATTACGTCGCTCCAAAGTGAGAAACCGTCCTCGAGCCCTTTGTCCGGCTCATATTTGACAGCTTCGACAATAAAAGAAGTGCGTTTGTATTTTTTCATATTCTGTTCACCCGCCTTATCTGTGAGAATGAAATAATCGTTTTTCTTAAAGTTATTATACTATATGGGCAGAGCCTTTACAAGAAAAAAGGAGGATAAAATGAATACAAAGACAGATTTGTTACGAGGAAGCATTTGGAAGGTGCTGATTCTGTTTATGATTCCGCTTTTTATATCGAGGATATTCCAACAGCTCTATAATACGGTCGATACGATGATTGTGGGGAATATCCTGGGGGAGGAGGCTCTGGCGGCAATGGGGGCAAGCTCTGCGGTGTATGAGCTTTTGGTGGGGTTTGCGCTTGGGATTGGAAACGGCCTTAGTATTGTCGCCGCGCGGAGCTTTGGCACGGGGGATAAGAGGCTGTTAAAGCGTTCCGTTGCGGGTTCGCTTGTAATCGGTCTTGGAATTACCGCCGCGATCATGCTCCTCTCCCGCGTCTTTTTAATGCCGCTGCTTCGGATTTTAAATACGCCGGGGGAAATTATAGATGAGGCGTATTCGTATGTCGGGCTTTTGACGCTGTTTGCCGGAGTGATGTTTGCGTACAATCTGTTTGCCGGGCTGCTTCGTGCAATCGGAAACAGCGTCGTACCTCTAATTTTTCTTGTATTGTCGGCGGTGTTGAATATTTTTCTCGATTTATTGTTTATTACACAGTTCCATATGGGGATTCGCGGCGCAGCGGTGGCTACGGTGCTTGCGCAGGGGATCTCGGCGGTTTTATGCCTGGTCTATATCGCTGTGAAATGCCGTATATTGATTCCCACCAGGGAACATTTCCGGTTTGACAGAGATTTGTATTTCGAGCTTTTGGGCCAGGGCTTTTCCATGGGCTTTATGATGGCGATTGTCTCTACGGGCACGGTGATTTTGCAGTCTGCGATCAACGGTCTCGGCACACTTGTGATTGCGGGGCATACGGCGGCGCGCAAGCTGAACAGCTTTTGTATGATGCCGGTTTCCGTTACGGGAATGGCGCTCTCTACATTTGTCTCCCAAAACAGAGGGGCGGACCAGGGGGAGCGGATTCGAAAGGGCGTATTTTGCGCGAATATGATCTCATTGTTTTGGGGAGTTGTGCTCATGGCCATTTTGTTTCCGGGAGCGCCGGCTTTGGTATCCGCGATGTCCGGCTCGAAGGAGACGGTTGTGCTCGATATCGGTACAAATTATATGCGATTCAACGCTCCGTTTTATGCGGTGCTTGGAATTTTGTTTAACCTGCGCTACTCGCTGCAGGGACTTGGGAGGAAATTGATACCGCTGGTATCCAGCATGATTGAATTTTTTGGGAAAATATTGTTTGTAATCCTGGTGATACCGGAAATGGGCTATCCGGGCGTTATTATATGCGAGCCTGTGATCTGGTGCCTGATGTGTTTACAGCTTCTTTATTCCTTTTACCAAAATCCGTATATCCGGCAGTTTGGAAGGCGCGCGAAGCAAAATAGAAAAATTTGTAGAAAACCAGAAAAAAAATAAGGACTTATTTTAAACCATGAAATTAGCTTAAATAGAAATAAAAAATAGCCGCAAGAATGTGATATCTTGATATTATATTTCTTTATGTGCAGTTTGCTGCAGCGAGAAAAGAGGAGGTATTATATGATGAAGAAGCGAAAGAGATATGACAGGCTGGCGGCGTTTATGCTGGCCATGGTAGTTGCTGCAACATCATGTATGCCGGCGGTATCGCAGCCGGTATACGCGGCGCCAGAGGATGAGAGTACGGATGCGGGGAGTCCGTTTGGCGTGAATGTGGCGAAGGGGAAAGAGGTAACGGTAACGTATTTGGATGGGCAGTATCAGGGGACGACAGATACGGGGGAGGCTCTTAATAAAATTGTAGACGGAGATAAGGCCAACAACTGGGAGACTAAGAAAAAAGGTGAGCAGAAAAATGAACCGGAAGATTACAATGTAGATTTTATGATTGATCTAAAGAGCGTGAATGTAATTGATCGGGTTTCGATTATATGGAATAGTTTGGTAAGGGCGCAGATATATGAAATCCTGGTCTCCGAGGATAATGTGAAGTGGGAAACAGTAGCGGATGTGGACGAGTCTGCGTCGGCTCCAAGTGGCGAGGAACGAAATTTCATGTTTGCGCCGCAAAGCGTGCGTTATGTAAAAGTTTCATGCAAAAGAACAGTTAATTACAGCGCATATGGTATAAGGGAGCTGGAGGTTTACACGATTGGAACCGTAGAGGAGCCGGAGACGGTTCAGTATGCTCTGAAAAAGCCGGCGAAGGCGTCAGCGGAGGCAGGAAGCGATACTGCCGACAAAATTAATGATGGTAACGAGGGAACAGCCTGGTACACTGGTGGAATGGAAGTCGGTAAAAGCGCGTATTGTTACATAGACTTGGGAGAAGTGTGCACAATTAATTGTTTTACGTTGAAGTGGACAAATGCATTGCCGTCATCCTATACGATTCAGACGGCTGTGGATGAAGATGCCGTTCTGGAGGACAATATTGAAAGCACAGAAAAATGGACAGAACAAGTTAAGAATGAACAAAAGCCAAATGAGAATGAAAAAAAGGAACATCAATTAGAGAATGAGGTTTTAGCGCGCTATGTAAAATATACAGGCGTTGCTGCGGATGCCATCGGACTCAGTGTGGCGGAGATGGAAGTCAATCATACGAGGACAACATTTGCGGTAGAAAGTGTGTATTTAAGCGAGACATCCAAAGTGTTGACATTGGATGATACGTTGCAGTTATATCATCAGATATTGCCGAAAAATGCTACGACTTTAGATGTAGAGTGGAAATCTTCGAATGAGGATGTGGCGACAGTAGATGGCAATGGGTTCGTGACGGTAAAAGCTGCAGGGACAGCCGACATTACGGTGACAACGAAAGATCAAAACAAAGTGGCGACTTGTACGATACGTGTGTTTGAACGTATTTTGGATATGCCGGTTGTAACAGCCGTCTTGGAAGACAATAAAATCAAACTGTCCTGGATACCGGTGGAAGGCGCCGATTCCTATAAAATATTTAAAACCAAAGAGGGAAGCGCCGAGACAGAAATTGTTGATCCGCAGTTTGTCGCAGGCGATGTCGTTACATATACGGACAGCGATCTGGAGGCAGGAGGAATCTATTCCTATGCGGTTCAGGCAGTGGCGAATGATGAGAACGTCGCGGATAGCGAGAAAAGTGCGGAAACAGAAAAAATTACAATGCCGACGCCTGTGGAGAGCGTAACTATTACAAATGATAATCCGGAGGTTGAGGTTACGAAGACGTTGCAGCTTGTTACAGATGTGCAGCCGTCTAACGCAACAGACAAAACTCTGATATGGACTTCCGGAGACACGGAAATTGCGGATGTAAACGATCAGGGAGTCGTAACCGCAAAAAAGGCGGGAACCGTAACGATTACGGCGACGGCTGCGAGCGGGGCAAAAGGCGAGTGCACGGTGACCGTAAAATCCAGGCTGGCAAAACCGAAAGTAAGCGCGGTTAAATCCAGCGACGGATACGAGATTACAGTGTCGTGGAATGAAGTTGAAAATGCGGCGTCTTATGATATCTACCGTGAGTCTGGTTTGACCGGAGCGTTTACAACGCCTCTTAAGACAGGTTTGACAGATTTGACATATGTGGACGAATCCCTTATGGACGGCACATACTGCTACAAAGTGGTTGCGAGATCTGGCAGTACGGATTATTATGACAGCTTATTGAGCGATGCGACCGCTGTAATTCAGGTGGGAGAGGTTTCACCGTTTGGCGTGAATGTGGCGTTGGGAAAAGAAGTAACTGTTGAATATTTGCAGGAAGGAGCCGGGAGCGGCGATAATGGCAACAAAGACTTGATTGTGGACGGAGCTGTCACATTGGATCCGGATGCCTGGTGGGAATCTGGAAAGAAGCCGGATGGACAGTCGACATCGGGGCAAGGAATTAAGGAGGAATATCCGGTAAATGTATCCGTTGATTTTGGCAAAGTATATCTGGTAGACCATATAGTGCTTGCATGGCGGGCGGACGCGGCTGCCAGTACATATGCGATCGAGTTGTCAGAGGACGGTGAAATTTGGGAAGAAGCAGTAAGGGAAGATGATGTAACCATCGACGTTCCGGGTCGAATAAGAGATTTTACATTTGAGCCGAAAAAAGCGCGTTACGTAAGGGTTAAGTGTGAGAAGACGAGTAACTGGAGCTCTTATACGATAAGGGAACTGGAAGTCTATTCAATTGGAACTGTTGATAAAGAAGGCGAAGATCTGGCAGTAGAAAATATTTATATTAGCAAGGATTCTGCAACGTTGGATCTCGACGAAAAATTGCGTTTGTATACGCAGATATTACCAAAGAATGCGGCGAATACAAATGTTGTGTGGACTTCTGACAATGAGGAAGCGGCGACTGTGGAAGACGGGATTGTGACGTCGCATAAGGTCGGTACGGCGGTGATTACGGCAACGTCGGAGGCAAATGCGGAAATAAAAGCGACATGCGAAGTTACGGTTGCGCATAAATTGGCTGCGCCTGTGGTATCGGCCGAGGCGACGGTCGACAATCAGATTCAGCTTACCTGGGAAGCCGTTTTGGGGGCTGTAGGATATGAAATTTACAGAATTGAGAACGGCGTGGAAGAGAAGATCAGCGAGCCGAAGATAGAGGGAACGGAGACGCTGACTTATACGGATACAGCCGTAAAAGGCGGAAATACTTACAGTTATTTTGTAATTGCGGTTGCCGAAGCGGAAAGCGGCAGCGCCGACAGCAATCCAAGCATAGCTACGGAGCCGATTGCGCTTAAGAACCTTATCACAAAGATTGAATTTGCAAATGGAGCGGATGTGCTTGGAATCGGAGAGACGTTAAAGCTGGAGCCGGTTATCACCCCGGAGGATGCCGAGAATAAGAATCTTATATGGGAGACCAGCGATTCGGAAACGGCCACGGTGGATCAGGAAGGAAACGTAACGGCGGTTGCGGGCGGAGACGCAGTCATTACGGCGAAAGCAGAGGAAGGAAACGCGAAGGCGGAGTGCGCCATTACGGTAAGAGAGAGGCTGGCAGCGCCGTCCGTCGTAAATGTAGCTAAGACGGATGACTATCAGATTACATTATTCTGGAGCCCGGTGGAAAATGCAGGTATGTACGATATATACCGCGCGGAAGGGGTGAAGGGAGAATTTGCCCTTTATCAGGAGGATGTAACGGGTACGGAATACATAGATAAGGATTTGCCGGACGGGATTTATCGCTACCAAATCGTGGTAAAGCCGGCGAAGGAAGATACGCGTTATATAAAGAGTTTGAAGAGCCCGGAAACAAAAGCGATTCAGGTGGGAGAAATCACACCGTTTGGCGTGAATGTGGCTTTAAATAAGAAGGTGACGGTTGAATATCCGCAGGGCGTTACGCCGACAGAAAATAACTGGAGCGTAATGGTGGACGGACAGGTAGACAACGCCGTATGGGAAGCTACTCCTCTGAAGGGCGGAAATGCAAGCGGACCGGAGCCGTATCCGGTGAAAGTATTGATTGATCTTGGAGATGTCTATCTGACAGACAGTATTGATATTACCTGGCGCTGGGAGGCTGCGGCAAAAGAGTATACGGTAGAGGTTTCCGAGGATAGCGTTACCTGGAATGAGGTTGCGCAGTCCACACAGCCGCCGACAAGTCTTGCGGACAGATTGAAAAAGCATGCGTTTGAGCCGCAGAGCGCACGGTATGTGAGGGTAAATTGTAATACGACGACACAGTACAATACGTATACGATTCGTGAGATCGAAGTAAATACTATCGGAACCGTAAATTCGACGGACGAAGATCTGACAGTTAAAAATATTTATATTAGTCAGGAAGAGGCAGTGCGCGATGTTGGCAAAAAGCTGCGCCTGTATGCGCAGGTATTGCCGGCGAACGCTTCGAACGGGGAGATTACATGGGACTCCACGAACGAAGAGATCGCCTCTGTGGATCAAAACGGAATTGTGACCACAAAAGGCTACGGCGAGGTGGATATCACGGCTACGGCGGGGGGAAAGACGGCAAAGTGCCGCCTCAGCGTCGCCATACAGTTAGATACGCCGGAAGCGACGGCAAAGAGAACAGGCGACGAGGAGATCACGCTCTCGTGGAGCGCAATTGAGAATGCCGCTGGATATAAGATTTACAGATCAAACGGCGGAGCCTTTGAAGAGATAGAGACGCCGGATATTACGGTGGAGGCCGGGAAAGCGACTTATGTGGATTCGGCTGCGGTACGCGGCGCGACGTACGCATACAGAGTAGCGGCTGTCAGCGGCGGCGGAGAGCACAGCGCGAGCAGCGACCTGAGCGAGCCGACAGAGGGAATTCTGATTCCGCTTGCGGCGACAGAGATTACGTTTGAAAATACGCAGACCGAAATGGCAGTCGGCGAAACCTTACAGCTGAAACCGGTGATTACCCCGGGCAATGCGGATAAGAGCCTGACATGGGCTTGCGCAGAGAAGAACATTGCCACGGTAGATGAGAAGGGATTGGTAACGGCGGTAGGAGCCGGCGAGGCAGTAATTACGGCGACAGCCGCGGAAGGAGGAAAGACGGCGGAGTATTCGATTACGGTGAAGGCGAGACTTGCGGCGCCGACAGTGAAAGCGGTCAAGTCAGACGATTACCAGATCACCGTATCGTGGAATACGGTTGCGAATGCGGCATCGTATGATGTATACCGCGCGTCCTCCGCAAACGGAACATTTGCGCTTGTAGAGGAGAGCCTGGAAACAACGGAATATGTAGATAAAGAGGGCGAGCAGCTGCCGGACGGCACATACTGCTATAAGGTAGTGGCAAAGCCTGCCGATACAACATATCTGGCGAGTGAAGCCAGCGCGGCGACGCCTGTCATTCAGATCGGACAGATTTCACCGTTTGGCGTCAATGTGGCGCTGGGAGCTTCGGTAAGCGTAAATTATCCGGACGGAGTTACGCCGACAGAGGAGGAGAAAAATACCTGGGGCGTGATGGTAGACGGCTCCATAGGAGGCGCGGATGCAGGCGACTGGTGGGAGTCTGCGAAAAAACCGGACGGAGACGCATATTCAAAAGAGGATTATCCGGTAGACGTCGTGTTAGACTTGAAAGAAGCCCATTTAGTAGACCATATTGATCTTACCTGGCGGGATCTTGCGGCGGCGGATACGTATGCCGTATGGGTATCCGAGACGGGCGAGGAAGATTCCTGGACAAAGGTGGCGGCCGAAGAAGGCGTAAAAATAACGTTTGAAACAAGAAAGAGGACGTTTACATTTGAGCCGCAGAATGTGCGGTTTGTGAAGATTGAGTGTAAAAAGACGTCTGCGTTCAGCTCTTACACAATCAGAGAGATAGAGGTTTATACAGTCGGCACCGTAGAGGAGCCGGATGAGGGCGGAGAAGTTTTGGCAAAGAAGATTTATATCAGCCAGAGCGAGGCGAATCTGGAGCTTGGCAAAGCGCTGCGCTTATATGCGCAGGTGACGCCTGTAAACGCTACGAATGTCGAGGTAATCTGGGACAGTTCGAATAAGGATGTGGCCATCGTTGAAGACGGTAAAGTGACGTCTGTCGGACTGGGAACTACGACAATTACGGCGGCGGTCGGAGAACTGTCACAATCGTGCGTTGTGACGGTGACAAAACAGATCGAAACGCCTGCGGTATCCGCGGTATTGGCGGAAAGCAAAGATAAGATCACGGTTTCCTGGAAGACGCTTACCGGAGCCGAAAATTATATTCTGTATCGGTCAAACGATAATTCGAAGTATGAAGCGGTAACCGGCGCGGAATATACCGTAGCCGACCAGACGGTGACGTTCGTAGATACGAATCTGGAGGGCGGTAAGAATTATTATTACAAAGTACAGGCGGAAAATAAGACGAATCCGAGCTATCTGACAAGCGAGATGAGCGCGGCGACAGATAAGATCTTTGTTCCGATTCTGCTCAAGGGCATAACCTTGCAGGCCGAGGCGACGGTTGAGCTTGGAAAGTCGGCCGCTCTTTCGGTAACGTACGATCCGGCGAACGCGTCCGACAAGACCGGAATATGGTCGACAAGCAACGATAAGGTTGCCACGGTAAAAGACGGAACGGTGACAGGCGTAGGCCAGGGAACGGCGACAATTAAGTTTGTAACGACGGACGGCGGATTTGAGAAGACATGTACGGTAACGGTAGTAAAGAAAATGACGGCGCCGGTTGTGACGGCGCAGAAGACACAGGGAGAATCCATTCTCGTATCCTGGGCGGCAGTTGAGGGCGCATCCGGTTATGTGATTTATAGAAGCGTAGACGGCGGCGCCGACGAGGAAGTGAGCGGAGCTGAATTTGCGACCGAGGACGGTACGGTTACCTATGAGGATACGGACGTAGAGCAGGGCAAGACATACAGCTATACGGTAGAGGCGAAACCGGCACAGTATTATTTGGCCGGCGGGAAGAGTGCGGCGACGACCGCAGTGCGGATTCCTGTTTTGGTACAGGAGATTACGCTCGATAAGGATGTCTGCGAGATGAAGCCGGGTGAAGAAATTACCTTAGAGGCGACGATTACGCCGGAACACGCAGATGCGGACGAGGTTACCTGGACGTCTCTGGACGAAGAGGTGGCTACGGTAGAAAACGGTCTTGTAAAGGCCTTGGCAGTCGGCAAGACGACGATTACGGCTTCGGTGGAAGACGGAGCAAAGACGGCGACATGCGAAATTACCGTAAAAGATACGTTAAAAGCTCCGGTTGTAACCGCAAAGGCGGGAAGCGCGCAGGCAGCGCTCACGTGGCCGGCAGTTGAAAACGCGGCGGAATACGAGATCTATCGCGCAACGGCCGCGAACGGGACGTATACGAAGATTGCGGAGCATGTAAAAGCTGCGACGTACACAGACGCAGGGCTTGCGGCAGGGACATATTACTATAAGGTTGTCGCAAAAGCTGCGGCGGATTCCTTCTATATTGACAGTGAGATGAGCGCTGCGACAGCGGCAGTGACTATCGCGGCAGCGGTTACGGCTCCGGGGGCGGTTACGGGCTTAAAGGTTTCGAAAGCGGCGACGAAGAGCCTGACCTTAACATGGACGGCGATCAGCGGAGCTACGTACAAGGTTGTCGTTTATAAGGGCAAGACGAAGGTGAAAGAGGTGACGGCGAATACGAACAGTATCGCGGTAAGCGGTCTGGCGGCGGCCACGGACTATGAGATACAGGTAACCGCTTACAGAGGCGCTCTGTCCGGACCGACGACGACCTTAAAGACAGCGACGGCTCCGGCGAAAGCGAAGCTTTCAAGCGCAAAGAAGAAATCTTCAAAGACAGTCCTTGTGAAATGGAAGAAAGTAAAGAATGCGACAGGGTACGAAGTGTACATGAAGCAGGGTAAGAAAGGAAAATATAAGAGGGTAAAACTCATTAAGAAAGCGAAGACAGTATCGTTTAAGAAGACGAAACTGAAAGCGGGAAAGACGTATTACTTCAAGGTAAGGGCATATAAGAAAACGGCCAGCGGAAATGTATACGGATCATTCTCTTCACAGAAGAAAGTGAAGATGTAAGAGAGAAAGGAACCGGTGTGATTGTCACATCGGTTCCTTTTGTATAAAAATGCAATTGTAGTCGGGAGCTGAATTTGTTATAATGGGATACGTGAAATTAGCACCATTGAGCTAAGACGGAGAAAACACGAAGGAGGTTTCCGGTATGAGCCTGGCGGATCAGATTTTTATCGATATGTGTAAAGATATATTGGCAAACGGAACAAGCACGGAAGGAGAAAAGGTGCGGCCGCACTGGGAGGACGGGACAAGCGCCTACACGATAAAACGGTTTGGCGTGGTCAACCGGTACGACTTATCAAAAGAGTTTCCGGCGATTACGCTTCGGAAAACGGCGATCAAAAGCTGTACGGATGAGATGCTTTGGATCTGGCAGAAAAAGTCGAACAATATTCATGAGCTCAACAGCCATATCTGGGATGAATGGGCCGATGAGAACGGTTCAATCGGTAAGGCGTACGGTTATCAGATGGGGGTAAAGCACAAATACAAAGAGGGCATGATGGACCAGGTCGACCGTGTGATTTATGATTTGAAGAACAATCCCTTTAGCAGGAGAATTCTGACGAACCTCTACGTCCATCAGGATTTGAGCGAAATGAATTTATATCCCTGCGCATACAGTATGACGTTTAATGTGACGCAGAAAAAGGGAGAGGAACGGCTGACCTTGAACGGAGTTTTAAATCAGCGCTCGCAGGATGTGCTCACGGCGAACAACTGGAATGTCTGTCAGTATGCGGTGCTTCTTCATATGCTGGCGCAGGTATGCGGTATGCGCGCGGGGGAGCTTGTGCACGTGATTGCGGACGCGCATATATATGACCGTCATATACCGATTATAGAAGAGCTGATTTGCAGAGAGACGTATCCGGCGCCGACATTCTGGCTGAACCCGGAGGTAAAAGATTTTTATCAGTTTACGCCGGAGGATGTAAAGCTTCTTGATTATACGGCGGGACCGCAGGTGAAGAATATTCCGGTTGCGGTGTAAGCTTAAATTCGATACAATATCATTCAAATAAAAGTTGTTGAAACGTTTTGTCTGAGAAGGAGGTATGAGAAAATGAATGTAATCGCGGCAGTTGACAGGAACTGGGCCATTGGATGCCGCAATAAGCTGTTGGTGAGCATACCGGACGACATGAAGTATTTTCGGCAAACGACAACGGGAAAGGTTGTCGTTATGGGAAGAAAGACGTTAGAGAGCTTTCCGAACGGACAGCCGCTTAAGAACCGGGTGAATATCGTCTTGACGCGGGATCGGAGTTACCGGCAAAAGGATGCCGTTGTAGTTCACGATTTGGACGAGCTTCATGAGGAACTGGAAAAATACGATACCAGGGACGTCTATGTAATTGGAGGCGAGACGGTTTATCGGCAGTTAATAGATGAGTGCGATACGGCGCATATCACGAAGATCGATTATGCGTATGAGGCGGACGCTTATTTTCCGAACCTGGATGAGAGGGAGGACTGGAAGATTACGAGGGACAGCGAGGAGCAGACGTATTTTGACCTGGAATATACGTTTTTGAAATATGAGAGAATGTGATATTCGAACGAAAGGTCGCGAAAAGAAGAGAGATTGAGATGGATCATTTTATATTCAGCTTAAACGTGACGGCGCCGATTTTTCTTGTGATGGTACTCGGCTATGCGTTAAGACAAGCGCGGATACTGGACGAAAATTTTGTCGCCGTCGCCAACAGGTTTAATTTTACAGTGACGCTTCCGGTAATGCTGTTTCGGGATATATCGCAGGTTCCGATCCGGGAAATTTTCGATTTGCGCTATGTGTTATTCTGCGCGGCGGCAAGCACGCTGTGTTTTTGGTTGATATGGGGAGCGTCGAAGCTGTTTTTAAAGGACGGGTCTTTGCGCGGGGCATTTGTACAGGCAAGCTTCAGAAGCAGCGCCGCGGTCATGGGACTTGCGTTTATTGATAATATTTACGGCCCGTCGGCGATGGGACCGCTTATGATTATCGGCGCCGTGCCGCTTTATAATATTTTTTCCGTGATTGTGCTGACGTTTGAGGCACAGGAGCCGGGGAAAGGGCGCGATATGAAAAAGATCCGGCAGGCATTTCTCGGAATTATAAAAAACCCGATTATCCTTGCGATTATGTTGGGGCTTTTCAGTTCCGTTTTGGGACTTTCTTATCCGGCGATTTTGGAATCTGCGGCGGATAAGGTGGCGCAGCTTGCGACGCCCCTGGCGCTTATTGCGCTTGGAGCCGGGTTCGAGGGTAAAAGCGCGCTTGCTAAGATTAAGCCGACGATAGCTGCGTCCGTGATCAAGCTGATCATACAGCCGCTTGTTTTTCTGCCCGTTGCCATATGGCTTGGCTTTGACGGGGAAAAGCTGATCGGGATACTGATTATGCTTGCCGCGCCGACAACGCCGAGCTGTTATATTATGGCAAAGAATATGAAAAACGACGGAGAATTGACGGCGAGCGTCGTGGTGACGACGACGCTGCTGGCGGCGTTTACGCTGACTGTTTGGATATTTATATTGAAGATGACAGGGCTGATAGGATAGGAGAGAAGGATGGATATTACAGGCAGAAAATTATTTGTAAAAGCTTTGCAGGAGGAAGGGGTAACCACGGTATTCGGATATCCGGGAGGAATGGTTACGGATCTTCTCGACGAGCTGTATAAGCAGGATGAAATTGATATCGTGCTTCCAAGACATGAGCAGGGATTGATTCATGAGGCGGAAGGGTATGCAAAATCTACGGGAAAGGTCGGGGTCTGTCTTGTGACGAGCGGGCCGGGCGCGACCAATATTATTACGGGATTGGCCGATGCGCACTACGACAATATTCCGCTTGTATGCTTTACCGGGCAGGTTCCGCTTGCGTTGATCGGCAACGACGCCTTTCAGGAGGTCGATATTGTCGGGATGACAAGAAGCGTCACAAAGTACGGCGTAACGGTGAGAGACCGGAAAGATTTGGGAAAGATTATTAAGATGGCGTTTCACATTGCGTCGACCGGAAAGCCGGGGCCGGTCTTAATTGATCTCCCGAAGGATATACAGCTTGAGCCGGGACCGGCGGAATATCCGCAGAGCGTGAGCATCCGCGGATATAAGATGAACGAGAGCGTTCATGTGGGGCAGCTGAAGAAGGCGTATAAGCTGTTAAAGGCTGCAAAGAAGCCCCTGATACTGGCGGGGGGCGGAATCAACATTGCGCGGGCAAATGAAAAGCTGACCGCGTTCGCCCAAAAAATGCAGGTTCCGGTTGTGACGACGATTATGGGCAAGGGGGCGATTCCGACGAACCATGCGCTGTATGTCGGCAACAGCGGTATGCATGGCAAATATGCGGCAAATATGGCGGTCAGCGAATGCGACGTGCTGTTCTCTATCGGGACAAGGTTTAACGACAGGATCACCGGCGATTTGAATGAGTTTGCGCCGAAGGCTAAGATTGTGCACATTGATATAGATACCGCCGCGATCTCCAGGAACGTTGTGGTAGACGTTCCGATCGTAGCGGATGCAAATCTGGCGTTGGAGAAGCTTTTGGAATGGGCGGAGCCAAAAAAAACCGGAAGCTGGATCAAGGAGATATTAGAGTGGGACCGGGAGAATCCGCTTAAAATGCACAGAGATAAAGGGATGACGCCCGAGATGATTATAGAGGCGGTCAATGAGGCGTTTGAGGAGGCGATCCTTGTCACGGACGTAGGCCAGCACCAGATGTGGGCGGCACAGTACCTTGAAATTACGGAGAAAAAGCAGTTTATCACCTCAGGCGGCCTGGGGACGATGGGATTCGGATTTCCGGCGGCGATCGGGGCGAAAATCGGCAATCCGGATAAGCCGGTCATTTGCATTTCCGGCGACGGCGGCATGCAGATGAATATCCAGGAGATGGCGACGGCGGTTGTGCAGAAAACGCCGGTCATTATCTGTCTTTTCAACAATTATTATCTCGGAATGGTGCGGCAGATGCAGCAGCTGTTTTATGGGAAGCGTTATGCGCTGACCTGTCTTAGAAGACGAAAAGGCTGCGCGGGCGATTGTAAGGGGCCGAATGAGAGCTGTCCGAAGTATACGCCGGATTTTATAAAGCTTGCGGAGAGCTACGGCGCATATGGGATTCGAGTGGAAAAACAGGAAGATATCAGGCCGGCGCTTGAGGCGGCGAAGAAATATACGGACGCTCCGACAATAATTGAGTTTATGATTGCTTCCGACGAGATCGTGCTTCCGATGGTAAAGGGCGGAAATGCAATGAGCCAGATGATATTAAAATAGGAGGGTAGGCCGATGAAGAACAGATGGATTGCATTATATGTGGAAAACCAGGTGGGCGTGCTTGCGAAAGTATCCGGTTTGTTTTCCGGCAAATCTTATAACCTGCAGAGCCTTACGGTGGGAACCACAGAGGATGAGACGGTTTCCCGCATGACGATCTGCGTGACGAGCGACGATATTACGTTTGAGCAGATCAAGAAACAGTTAAATCGTATGGTGGAGGTTATAAAGGTCATGGACCTGACAAACGTACCGGTTCATATGAAAGAGATTCTGTTTGCAAAGGTACTGGGCTGTACGGCGGAGGATAAAGGCGAGATTTTCAGGATCGCGCAGGTTTTCCATGTGCAGGCCGCCGATATTGGGGCGGACAGCGTGCTGTTGGAATGTATGCTGACGGAGCGGAGAAACAACGAGTTGATTGCGCTTTTGAAGAGCAGGTTCAGGCGCGTGGAGATTGTGCGCGGCGGCGCTGTTGCGATTGAATCGATCAGTACGTCCTGCCGCTGACAGGGTGAAAGGAGAGTGTGAGATGGACAGATTAAAGCCGTTGCCGGTACTCGAGCATGTGAAGCGGCTGTTCCTGGTAATTGCCGCGTCTGTGATTATGGCGGTTAATATTAACAGTTTTGTGGACGCGGGCGGACTTGTGCCGGGCGGCTTCACCGGTCTGGCCCTTTTGATTCAGAGAATCGCGGCGCAGTTTTGGGATCTTGCGCTTCCGTTTTCGCTGATCAATTTTCTTTTGAACATTGTGCCGGCCATCGTCAGTTATAAATTTATCGGAAAACGCTTTACGGCTTATTCCTGCCTCGTTATTGTGCTGACAAGTATTTTGACGGACATGATACCCGGGATCGAGATTACAAACGATGTGCTTTTGATCTGTGTCTTTGGAGGGTTGATTCAGGGATTTGCCGTTATCCTGTGCCTTTTGGCGCGGGCGACGAGCGGGGGAACCGATTTTATTGCGGTGGCGTTGTCGGAAAAGCTTCATGTGGACGCGTGGAATTATATATTGATCGGAAACGCGCTGATGCTTGTAGCCGCAGGTTTTTTATTCGGCTGGGATAAGGCGCTGTACTCCATTATTTTTCAGTTTGCTTCTACGCAGGTTGTAAAAATTGGAAATCCAAGGTATAAGCGCATCACCTTATTTATTATTTCCGAGAAGGCCGAAGATATTTACGAGGATATCCGCAAGCTGACGAACCACAGCGCGACGCTGTTTCGCGGCGTGGGCCTTTACAACGAGAAAGAGCGGTCCATGGTCTATTCCGTCGTTTCGGGGGACGATATCAAAAAGATTGTAAAAGAGGTAAAGCGGACGGACCCGCATGCATTTATCAATGTTCTCAAGACAGAACAGGTCTCCGGTAATTTTTACCAGAGACCGAATGATTAGAAGGGGTAAGTGCCCTTGAGAAGTCTTTGTTCAAAATCGCGGCGCGGCAGGGGCCTGTCGAACAGATAGCCCTGCGCGATGTCGCAGTTTAATTCTTTCATATATTCCAGTTCTTCTTCGGTTTCGATTCCCTCAGAGACAATAGACATATTAAGCTGCTTCGCCATGCGGATAATGTTTTCAATTACGGTGCGGTTGCGTTCTTCCCTGAAGTTTCCGTCATGGAGAAATGATTTGTCGAGTTTGAGCGTGTTAAAGCTCATATGCTGCAGCATACTGAGGGAAGAGTACCCGGTGCCGAAGTCGTCCATAGAGGAGGAAATCCCGTAGGCGTGCAGCTTGTCGATACTCGAACTTAAATGGTTGCTGCTGTTTAGATAAGCGGTTTCCGTAAATTCAATTTCCAGAAGTTCCTTTGGAATATTCCATTTGTCGGCGACGCGGTTAATGCGGTCGGCGACCGTGTCTTCTACAAAATGCTGTTTGGAGAAGTTGACCGAGATGGGAACAACCGGGATTCCGGCGGCGATCCATTCGGTGAGCGTGCGGCATACCTCGTCTAGGATGTAAAAGTCCAGCTTTTGGATAAAGCCCATTTTTTCGCAGACCGGTATAAAGTCCATCGGCGAGATCAGAGCTCCGGAGCGGTTCCAGCGTATGAGCGCTTCCGCTCCGACAAGCTTTCTCGTCGCCATACAGACCTTCGGCTGATAGTATACTTCAAATTCGTGGGTGGAAAGCGCCGGCTCTATGGCGTCGATCATCATATCCTCCCAGAGGGCTTTCTCGCGCAGGGCGTCGTCATAGTGAACAATGGAAGGCCGCTGCTTTTTGCTGATCGCGTTATAGGCAAAGGAGAGCTTTTCCACAAGCATCTGCGGCGAGGTGTCGCTTCCGTCCGGTTTGTAAATTGCAATGCGCGCCGAGACATACACGGTTTCCGCCCCCGCGTCGTCCGAAAGCGTATACAGCGGAATGGACTGCAGGGAGTGCAGGACGTCCGGAAGGTGCGCGGATTTAAAGATGCCGATAAAATCGTCTCCGCCGATCATAGCCACGATCTCTGCGCCTTTTGTGAGGCCGAATACAGAGATGGCATATTCTTTCAGGGCGAGGTCGCCGCGCTTAAATCCGTATTTATAATTGATGAATTTAAAATTCATAATATTAAAGCAGATAGCTGTATAATTGCAAATTTGTTCCGACTGGATCAAACCTTCCGTGAAATTCAGGAACGCGTTGAAATTCGGAATGCCGGTTCTTGCGTCAAGCATGGAAATGCGCAGATTTTCGTCTTTGACGAAGTGGATACAATTTTCAATCCGATTGTATCCGCCCGCAATTGCGGTAGCCATTTCAAGGCAGCTGCCGTAGCCGCAGGAGTGGCAGTCGATGGCGCGCGATTCCGGCGTCTTTTTGTGCATCGCAAGGAAGATAGCGTCAATTTTCGGCGTGATTTCCGGTTGGGCGGGAATCTCTTTGTGGTACTGATATTTACTGTCGTCGTAGCGGCAGATAAAATCGGAGAGAGACAGCGAGGAAAAGCGCGCGAAAAGCCGTCGTCGGCGTTCCTCGACCGTGAGGTGCGAAAGATACGGATTGTCTTCGCACGCGATTGCAGGGTCGGGAAGTCTTCTCTTTTGCAGGCGGAAAAACACATCGTCGTTGAAGCGGCTGAGCGAAGCGGTAGCCGTGCCGGAAAGGCAGCCGCGCCGGCAGTTCAGGCAGTCAACCAGATATGGAAGCTCGCGCTCCTGTAAAATCCTTTGTTCCAGCAGAGAAAAATATTCATAGACGTTTTCTTCCCCGTGAATGTCGCGGATAATATTTTCCGGTTCGATAAAAAGCCTCATATTTTCCGCAAGTCCGCCCGGGGTCGGGTAAATGCGTCCGAGCCCGCAGCCAAGCGGTTGTGCCTTTGCGTAAAAACTTGACAGATCGGTATCGTCTATGGCGGAGAGAAGGTGCATAAACGTGACGTTGTATTGTACAAGCCCCCTGTTTGCGGGGGAGGAAATCTCGTCCTTTTTTGCGATACACGGGCTTAAAAAAGCGAGCTTATCCGTATTGTTAAGATATTTTCTAAGATATACGGCAAGACATAAAAGCGGCGTGTACACCGGGATGATTTTATCGAATAATACTTTTGAGTATTTTTGGATATAATTAACAACAGCGCTGCACGGGGGAGCAATCGAGCCCTTTGACGGATGTTCCGTGAGATAGGATAAGTATGCCCAGGTAGCGATGTCGGCGCCGAAGCTTACATCGTAGATCAGACGGACGCCCAGATGTTTTAGATACCCGAGAATCTGAGAGGCGCTGCTTTCGTACATGACAAAAAAAGAGGGAGCGACCAGAAGGGAAATGGACTCTCCCTGCGCCAGATCCGCAAGGAAGTTGTCCGTATCGTCCCTGTATACCCGCGCATTGTGACGGCATGTATCAAGGCAGCGTCCGCAGTGCAGACATTTATCGTCATCCACATAAATATAGTTCCTGCCGTCTTTTGTGACGGAGATGTTCGCATCCATTACAGGACAGCAGGAGATACACCGATTGCATCCGATACAGTTGTCGTTTGTATAGATAATTCCCTGATTGAGCTTCATAAAAATCACCCTTAAAAATAGAATTATTACTTGTTATTATAAATGATAAAATCCACAAAATCTATAATTTTTTGTAAAAAGTTCACAAAA
Source organism: uncultured Roseburia sp. (assembly GCA_947383215.1). Lineage (GTDB taxonomy): Bacteria > Bacillota > Clostridia > Lachnospirales > Lachnospiraceae > Roseburia_C. Next base: position 33,125 of record CANDCP010000012.1, on the reverse strand, counting down.
GAATTACATATTGACACACTAGGAAAAAAGTAGTACGATCAAATAAAACCAAGAAAATAACTAGGAATTTATATGAGGTGACATATATGAAGAAAACGATTTATTTAGATAATGCGGCGACGACAAAAACCGCGCCTGAGGTGGTAGAGGCTATGCTTCCGTATTTTACGGAGTTTTACGGGAATGCGTCTTCCATTTACCGCCTGGGGGCGCAAAGCCTTCAGGCCGTGACGGCCGCGAGAGATGTGATTGCGGCTTCGATAGGAGCCGACTCGTCGGAAATCTATTTTACGGCGGGCGGAAGCGAGGCGGACAACTGGGCGTTGAAGGCCGCCGCGGAGGCATACAGACAGAAGGGACGCCATATTATAACGTCTAAGATCGAACACCACGCCGTTTTGCATACGTGCGAGTACCTGGAAAAATCAGGATTCGAAATTACGTATCTGGATGTGGACGAGTGCGGGCTTATATCCCCGGAAGAATTAGAGGAGGCTATCCGTCCGGATACAATCCTTATCTCTGTTATGTTTGCAAATAATGAGATTGGGACGATAGAGCCGATAGAGGAGATCGGAAGGATTGCGCGCGCGCATTCCGTGCTCTTCCATACCGATGCGGTGCAGGCGTACGGACAGGTTCCGATCGATGTGGACAAGCTCAATATCGACATGTTAAGCGCCAGCGCGCATAAGATGAACGGGCCGAAGGGAATCGGTTTTTTGTATATTCGCAAGGGCGTAAAGATTCGTTCGTTTGTTCACGGCGGCGCGCAGGAGCGCAAGAGGCGCGCGGGGACGGAAAATGTTACGGGGATTGTCGGTTTCGCGAAAGCGGCAGAGCTTTCCATGGCTTCTATGGAGGAGCGGATAGAGCGGGAAACCGGGCTTAGGGATTATCTGATTGCGCGTATCGAGAAGGAGATTCCGTTTAGCCGCCTGAACGGGCACAGAACGCTCAGGCTGCCGAACAATGTGAATTTCTGCTTTCGGTTTATTGAGGGAGAATCTCTTTTAATCAAGCTGGATATGCAGGGGATCTGCGCGTCCTCCGGTTCGGCGTGTACCTCCGGTTCGCTCGATCCCTCCCATGTGCTGCTTGCGATCGGCCTGGAGCATGAGATTGCGCACGGCTCGCTCAGACTGACATTGGGGCCGGAAACGACAAAGGAGGAATTAGATCAGACGGTCGAGGCGTTAAAGGAGATTGTAAAACAGCTGCGGGGAATGTCGCCGCTGTATGAGGATTTTATAAAAAATAAAAACAGTGAATTACAGGAGGAGAGTCATGTACAGTGAGAAGGTAATGGATCATTTTGAACATCCGAGAAATGTGGGGGAGATTGAAAATGCAAGCGGGGTAGGCACGGTCGGCAATGCGAAATGCGGGGATATCATGAGAATTTATCTCGATATCGACGACAACCAGGTGATACGCGACTGCAAATTTAAAACCTTCGGATGCGGCGCGGCCGTTGCGACAAGCAGTATGGCTACGGAGCTTGTTAAGGGGAAAACGGTGACAGAGGCGCTTGCGGTTACGAATCAGGCCGTTATGGAGGCGCTTGACGGGCTGCCGCCGGTGAAGGTCCACTGTTCTTTGCTGGCAGAGGAGGGAATACATGCCGCGTTGTGGGATTACGCCGAAAAAAATCACATTCAGATTGAGGGGCTTTCAAAGCCGAAATCAGATATTTCAGAGGAAGAAGCGGAAGAAGAGTATTAAGATTGTTTTCCGCCGGCGTTTGCGAGACGAAAAGAATTGTACGATCACAGAAGGATAAAGGGAATGGGGGTATAAAAATTGAGGATTTCGACAAAGGGACGGTATGCGGTGCGCCTGCTTTTGGATATCGCGATGAACGATATGGCGGAGCCGGTCCGGTTAAAGGATACGGCGGAGCGTCAGAATATTTCAATGAAATACTTGGAACAGATTATTTCGATTCTTGTCCGGGCGGGAATCGTGAAGAGCATTCGCGGTCCCCAGGGAGGATATCGCCTGGCGAGAGAGCCGAAAGATTATACCGTGGGGATGATTTTGCGCTGCGTGGAGGGTTCTCTTGCGCCGGTAGCCTGTCTTGAGGATGAGATGAACGAATGCGAACGGAGGTCGGGGTGTGTGACTTTGCGTATCTGGCAGGAGCTGAACGCGGCGATCAACGGCGTAGTAGATAAATATACGCTTCAGGATCTTGTAGAATGGCAGACGGACGCCAGTTTTGAATATGTAATTTGATCCTCTGCGGCCGGGGAGCGCAATTTGCGCGTTGCCGGCGGAAGGAGAAGCTTATTGCGCTTCTCCCTCTGCCACGATATCTTCCAGTACATGAATTAAGTCATACATGTTATTTAGACGCACATTTCTTTCAAGAATAAGATTTTTCAGGTCGATAGAAAGCGTTTCAAATTTATCTCTTATTTCAGGCGCGATATATGATGCCATAAGCAACCTCCTTTCCGGCGCCGCCCGGCTGGCTCGACGGTGTTTCATTGGCGCTAAAGATAGTATATGTTGAAAAACGAAAAAATATTTTACGTTGCCAATCTGCCGGAATGAGGGTATAATAATTAGAAAAATAAGGTAATGATATGGAAAGAGGAGGAATTTTATGCATACGTTTCAACCATATCCGATTGATATGCTCGAGTTCAATCCGTTTCAGAAGATCGGCAAAGAGTGGATGCTGATTACGGCCGGGAATAAGGAGAAGGCGAATACCATGACTGCCAGCTGGGGTGGCGTCGGCGTACTCTGGGGCAAGAACGTCGTATTTGCGTTTGTCCGCGATACGCGCTACACCAAGGAATTTATTGACAGGGAAGAGACATTTTCGTTGACGTTTTTGGAAGAAAAATATAAGAGCGCGCTGAAGTATCTCGGCGCAGTGTCCGGCAGGGACGAAGATAAAATAGGCGGGGCCAGGATGCATGTCGATTATCATCAGGATAAAACGCCGTATATAGACGAAGGGAATCTCGTGATAATTTGTAAAAAAATGTCTGCGACGAGGATTACGGAGGAACAGTTTATAAGTTCCGGGCTGAAAGAGCAGTGGTATGCGGACGGCAATATGCATACCATGTATGTGGGCGAGATCATAGAAGTGCTTGCAAGGTAACGCGGTTTTTCAGGAATCGGATGTGAAAAGCGCGTTTGCGCCGTCGGGCGAATCGAGTACAGGTAGATAAGAATAGAAATCGAATTTTGAACAGAGGCGAAGGGAGCTTTCTTCCGATGCGTCATTCAAATTTCGGTTTCTATTTTTATGCGGCGAAGACGGAAGTTTTGAGACGGGCCGGCGATCGGGTCCGGGCATAAATATTAAGATTTTTTTAAATACAAAAAGTTATGAAACTTTTTCCAGCGTTCTGTCGTCTAATCATATAAATAGAGACGAAAGAGGAAAAAGATATGTTGTTCTCAAGTTTATCATTTATTTTTCTGTTTTTACCCGTATTTATGACGATCTATTATTGCACGCCGAAAAAATATCGAAATATACCGCTGTTTGTCGGCAGTCTTATTTTTTATGCAATGGGAGAGATCAAATATTTTCCGCTTCTGATTTTTACGCTTTTGTTAAATTATGCGGCGTCGGGAATACTTTGGAAGATTGAAAACGATGCAAAGCGGGTTCTTCTTCTTATTTTGCTCGTCTATGACTTTGGCATTTTGCTGGGGTTTAAGTATCTGTCGGGCGCGATTCCGCTTGGAATCAGTTTTTATACCTTTCAGATCGCGTCCTATGTGCTGGACGTGTACAGAAAGAAAATCAGGCCGGCGGACAGCGTCGTAGAAATCGGGGCGTATCTGTGTATGTTTCCGCAGCTGATAGCCGGGCCTATCATATTGTACGCAGATATTATAAAGCAGATCCGCCGTCGGGAATATTGCATGGAAAATTTAGAGGACGGACTGAAGACATTTGTTTTGGGACTTTCGTCAAAGATTTTGATTGCAGATGTGATGGGAAAGCTGTGGAACGAGATAAATGTCGCAGGGTTTGAGAGTATCTCCACACCAATGGCATGGCTGGGTGCGGCGGCGTATTCAATGGAAATATTCTTTGATTTTAACGGATATTCTCTGATGGCGATCGGACTTGGAAAGATGATGGGATTTACCATTCCCAAAAATTTTGATAAGCCGTATCTGTCGCGAACGGTAGGCGAGTTTTGGCGGAGATGGCATATTACGCTGGGGAGATGGTTTCGGGACTATGTCTACATTCCGCTTGGAGGAAGCCGGACGGGAACGGGCAAAACGATTAGAAATTTATTGATCGTATGGCTGCTTACCGGTATGTGGCATGGAAAAGGATGGAATTTTATATTGTGGGGCGTGTCTATTTGGGTTTTGATTGTACTGGAAAAGTGCGGATTGGAGAAAATTTTAAAGAAACATTTTATAATATCCAGAATTTATATGTTGCTTTACATTCCCCTCAGCTGGATGCTCTTTGCAATTGGAAGCCTGGAGGATATCGGCATATATTTTGGCCGGTTGTTCCCGTTTTTTGGCACGGAGGGCGCCGTCTATGTCAATCAGGCGGATATATGGAGAGCATGCGAACGGTACGGAATATTTTTTGCGGCGTCCGTTGTATTATGTACGAGGATACCGTCTGTGATTTATCGGAAAAATAAGCGCAGGGCATGGATGATTCTGCTGCTTGGCCTTTTATTTGGAATGTCGGTGTATGGAATGGTAAAAAATGCGAGCAATCCGTTTTTGTATTTTCGCTTTTAAGGAGGAAACGTATGATGAAGAGAAAAAGATATCCGTTTTTTGTAATGATGGTCTGCTTTGTTGCCGTATTCTGGGCAGCTGTTGCGGCGGCGGGATATACGCTTACGCCGGCGGGTACGCTATTAAAGCGGGAGAAGGAGACCGAGACGTCGACAAAAGTTCGGGCGGCCGTGCCCGAAACCGAGACGCGGCAGGCAAAGGAGCCGGACGATGTTCTGCCCGGGCAAAAAAACGATAAGGACAAACGGAAGAAAGCGCAGGAACAGAATTTACAGCAGGAGGAAAAAGAGAGAGAATTTGTCCAGGTGGATATGAGTTATCTGGAGGGTGCGCTTTTTATCGGGGATTCGCGGACGTCTACGCTGTATGAGTACGCAGGGTGGGATCAGACGGAATTTTTTGTAGAATACGGCCTTACGATCTGGGATGTGATGGACAGCCGGGTTGCGGACGATCAAAACGGAGGGGAGAAAATATCGGTGCGGGACGCGTTAAAACAGAGAAAATATGATAAAATTTATATTATGCTCGGCATTAACGAGCTTGGCCGGGGGACGGCGGATACTTTTTATGAACAGTACAAGGCGGTTGTGGACGAAATACGCGCATTGCAGCCGGACGCCGTTTTGTTTGTGGAAAGCATTATGCATGTGACGGATAAGAAGGACAGCGAGGGAACTTATATCAACAATGCGGAGATTGACGCGCGCAACGGGAAAATAGAGACGCTTGCGGACAATCGGCATATCTTTTGGCTTGATGAAAACATTGTATTTGATCTGGAAGGGACGACAAAATTAAATCCGGAATATACATCTGACGGGGTGCATTTGAAGGCAAAATACATTTCGGTATGGAGAGATTTTCTTCTCTGTCATGGGATAGAATGAGAAAAACAGAAGAAGAGGTGGGAAATGATATATCAGGATTTGAGAAAAAAGGTTGAAGCCGTGATATTGGACTCTTATCAGGATATGTACTGGCTTGCATATTCTTATGTGAGAAATGAACAGGATGCGATGGATATCGTACAGGAAAGCGTATATAAATGTATTTACCGTGCCGAAAAGGTAAAAAAGGAGGCGTATATTAAGACGTGGGTCTGGCGCGTCGTGATCAATACGGCGCTGGACTGGAAGAAAAAATGCACAAGGGAGGTTGCCGTGGATGAGATTCGGGAGGGGCGTTATGAGACGGACGAAACTCCCTGTGACGTAATTAACGCGTTAGACATACTTGGGGGAAAGGAGCGTCTGATAATTGTCCTGCATTATTTTGAGGGGTTTACGCTGGAGGAAACAGCCGGTATTTTGGGAATGAATATAAATACGATGAAGACAATGCTCTATCGGAGTTTAAAAAAGATGAAGGAGAGGATTTTAAAAGGAGAGGACTGCTTATGAAAAAGTATGGAGATGTGAATGAGATGAGGCGGCTTTACAAAAAAATTTCCGTCCCGCGGGAGCTGGAAGACAAAGTGAATGATTCGCTTGAGAGGGCGAATCTGAATGCGAAGAAGAAAATTCATTCGAAAACGGTTATCTGGAGGACGCTTGCGCTGACGACGACGGCCGTGCTGGCGTTTGTGCTTTTGGTAAACGTAAATGCAAACGCGGCGCTGGCGATGGAAAAGATCCCGTTTTTGGGCAGAGTGGTAAAAGTAGTGAGCTTCCGGGAGTATCAGGATGTGCAGGAGGAGGGAGATGTGCAGGCTGATATCAGAATTCCGACAATTGGAATCGAGGGAGGGCAGGATATCGACCGCGAGGTATCTGAGGAGCTGAATCAAAAGATACGGGAATATACGGATGCGATTATCCGGCAGTATGAGGAAGAAGTAAAACGGCTTAAGGGAAGCGGTTCTAAGGAGGAGGCTGAGAGTGCGAAGTACAGCGTATTCAATGATTACGAGGTTGTGACGGACAATGACAGATTATTTTCAATATGTATTCATACGGAAGTGGCAATGGCCGGAACAAATAGTTATATTAAAATTTATCATGTGGATAAAAAGAGCGGGAAAATGATTACGTTAAGAGATCTGTTTAAAAAGGACGCGGATTATGTCGGGGTCATTTCTAAGGTGATCAAGAGTGAAATGCGAAGACAGATGAGAGAAGATCCCGCGATCTCCTACTTTTTGGATGATGAGATAGAGGATTGGAATTTTAAGGAGATTTCTCCGGAGGCTAATTTTTACGTTGACGGCGAGGGAAAGCTGACGATTGTATTCGATAAATATGAGGTCGCGCCGGGATGTATGGGCATGGTAGAATTTTCGATTCCGTATGAGGAAATTGAGGACATTGCGTCAGAGGGATATCTGGAGTAACCGTGCCGCGATTTTTTGAAAAAATCCTGTAAAAATAAGTGAAAAAGGAGTATAATAAATATGAAATCTGATTGATAGACCGCGGATCGAAAAGTGGGTGAAAAGTTTGAAGAGTTTGCGAAGAGAAGAATTGCGGCCCGGAATGATACTGGGGCAGGATATTTATAATTTGGGGAATCACCTTATAGCTGCAAAAGGGACGGTTCTGACCGATAATATTATAACGCGGCTTCAGTATTATTCCGTATTGTGCGCGTATGTGGAAGACGATGTGCCAAAAGAGACCGCGGCTGAGCCCGAGATACACAGCTGGGTGGTAGATACCAAAGAATTTCAGGAGTTTCAGAAGCAGTACGATTCGGATTTAGAGACTTTTCGAAACGATTTAAATGATATTGTGGGAAAAAATGCAGGGGGAAGTATTGACCATATGTACGAGGGCGTACAGAGGCTTGCCTCGGCGGGAACCGGGCTGAATGTTCTTGAGATGATGCGGAATCTTCGCAAATATGACGACAGTACATATACGCACGCGATTAACGTAGCGCTTATCTGTAATATAATGGCAAGGTGGCTCGGATTTTCCGAACAGGAGGTAGAGCTTGCGTCTATGTGCGGGCTGATGCATGATATCGGCAAGCTGAAAATACCAAGCGATATCATTAAAAAGCCCGGTTCGCTGACGGACGAGGAATATGCGATTATTAAGAATCATACGATAGAGGGATATCGCATTTTGAGCGACAGGGGAATCCATCAGCATATCTGTAATTCGGCGCTGATGCACCATGAGAGATGCGACGGAACGGGATATCCCTATAAGCTTCATGGGAGCAGGATCGATCATTACGCCAAGCTGGTGGCAATCGCGGATATTTACGACGCTATGACCGCAAGGCGCGTGTACCGCGGGCCGATGTCGCCGTTTGACGTAATCCAGATTTTTGAGGACGAAGGCCTTTCCCGCTATGATACACGGTATATAATCACGTTTTTGCAGCGGGTGGCCGATTCTTATATGAATGCCCATGTCAGGTTAAACGACGGGAGGGAAGGACGGATTATCTATATCAACAGACAGGAGATCGGAAAACCGACCGTTCAGTGCGGGAGCATGATCGTAGATCTGCGAAGAGAGAAAGGGCTGAAAATCGCGCAGATGCTCTGATGCCCGCTTAAATTGGAACATAAATGAAGGGGTTGAATAGCGTCAGTTTGAAACCGTAAAAAAACCGCGAAGCGTATATTTTGCTTCGCGGTTTTTAAGTGAAGCAGATAACGGGAGTCGAACCCGCCTTTCCAGCTTGGGAAGCTAGCGTTCTACCGATGAACCATATCTGCATATACCCATTGTAACATTTTTTTTGAAAATAGCAAGTATTTTTTTGCCGATATGTTGGTATTCGCATTATGCCGTTGAGCTGCCGGTAAAATGGAATTGACAACCGAAGGAAAAAGTGCTACACTCTATATACCATACGGGGGTATACAATGTGCAAGATCCTTTTGAAGATAGAGGGGAAGGTCGGAATGGAAAGACAAAAGAATTCACAGAATATAAACGATGATTTGACGGGCGCGGTCTCGTGCGCTGCATGCTCCGATAAAACGAAGCACAGAGACGAGAAAGAGTATAAGGATTTTTTGACGCGGTTAAACCGCATAGAAGGCCAGGTGCGCGGGATTAAAAAAATGGTGGAGGAAGAGCGCTATTGTATTGATATCTTAACGCAGGTTGCGGCGATACAGTCCGCTCTAAATTCCTTTAATAAGGTTTTGCTTGCCAGCCATATAAAGTCATGCGTGGCGGAGGAGATCAGACAGGGGAAGGACGAGGTGATTGACGAGCTTTGCGCGGCTCTGCAAAAAATGATGCGGTAGCTTGGTTGAGCCGGGATGGTTCGTATATTTGTCGAAGGCGTCCGGGAGGCGTGGATTTCATCGGGCTTTTCGGGACGCGGGATTGGAAAAGAGGTGTCGGGTTGAAAAAAGAGAAATTTGATGTGACGGGGATGACCTGTTCGGCATGTTCTTCGCGTGTGGAGACATGTGTCGGCAGGCTTGAGGGCGTAGAGGAGCTTAGCGTAAATCTTCTGACGAACAGCATGGTAGTGCGTTACGACGAGGCGGTGACAGGGCCGGAGACGATTGTGAATGCCGTGGAGAAGGCGGGATATAAAGCACAGCCGGCTTTTAAGAGTGTGGAGGGCGAGACGGGGGCAAATGTAAAAAAGGAAAACGCGCTGGAGGAAGGAATGAGGGATATGAGGCGCCGCCTGATTGCGTCCGCGGTATGTCTTTTGCCAATGATGTACATTTCAATGGGAGAGATGTTTCATCATATGTTTGGGTTTCCTGTGCCCGCGTTCTTTTATGACGTCTTTTACGGGCCGCGGAACGGAATCGCGTTTTCTTTTGTACAGTTTCTGCTGCTGCTGCCGATTATATATTTAAATCAGAGCTATTACAGGAACGGTTTTCGCAATCTGTTTCACAGAAGCCCCAATATGGATACGCTGATTGCGGTCGGTTCATCTGCCGCCATTGTCTATGGGATCGCGGCGATCTTTCTGATCGGCTACGGACTTGGGCACGGCGACATGGAGCTTTCGGCGCGTTACAGCGGAGATTTATATTTTGAGTCGGCCGGAATGATTGTCACCTTGATTACGTTAGGAAAGTATTTGGAGAGCCGTTCAAAGGGCAAGACGAGCGAGGCGATTGAGAAGCTGATGAATCTTGCGCCAAAGCGAGCGACGGTGCTGCGCGACGGCGTTTCAAAACAGATCGACGCTTCGGAGCTTGTTGTGGGGGATATCGTTGTCGTAAAGCCGGGAGAAAGTATCGCGGCCGACGGAATCATTACGGAGGGGAGAACAAGTATTGATGAATCTGCGATTACCGGCGAGAGCATACCGGTAGAAAAACAGGCGGGGGATCCGGTTGTCTCGGCGACTATGAATAAAACGGGGTACATTCATTTCCGCGCGCAGCGCGTCGGGGGTGATACGACGATCAGCCAGATTATCCGTCTGGTAGATGAAGCCAGCGCGAGCAAAGCGCCGATTGCAAAGCTTGCGGATAAAATAGCGGGCGTTTTTGTCCCGGTGGTAATGACAATAGCGGCGGCGGCGTTTGTAATCTGGATGATGGCGGGGGCGGATTTGGAGTTTGCGCTGTCGACAGGGATCGCGGTGCTGGTAATTTCCTGTCCGTGCGCGCTCGGACTTGCGACGCCGGTTGCGATTATGGTGGGAACGGGCAAGGGCGCCGAGAACGGGATTTTGATCAAATCCGGGGAGGCGCTTGAGATTGCGCACAGAGTGGATACGGTTGTGATGGATAAGACGGGGACGATAACAGAGGGAAAGCCGCGGGTTACGGATATAATTTCTCCCGGCATGGATGAGGACGCGTTTGTGAGGATTGCCGCGGGGATGGAGCAGGGCAGCGAGCATCCGCTCGCGGAGGCCGTGCTTCAATACGCAAAAGAGAAGGGGATAGAAATACCAAAGATGACAGGTTTTCAGGCGGTCTTTGGAAAAGGCATTTTGGCCGATTATGAAGGAGTTTCGTACTGCGCGGGAAACGAGGCGTTTCTGACGGAGAGGGGAGTGTCGCTCGCCGATATGCACGGCCGCATCGAAGCGCTTGCCGATGAGGGAAAGACGCCGCTTTTGTTTGCGCAGAAAGATCGGCTGATCGGAATTTTGGCGGTAGCCGATGTGGAAAAGGAAAGCAGCCGAAAGGCGATCGATCTGTTCGGAAAAATGGGAATTGACGTGGTTATGCTGACCGGGGATAATAAGCGGACGGCCGAGGCGCTGCGCAGACGTCTTGAGATACCGAAGGTCATCGCGGAGGTGTTGCCGCAGGACAAAGAAGCGCACATCGCCGAGATTCAAAGAGAGGGGCATGTGGTGGCGATGATCGGCGACGGGATCAACGACGCCCCGGCGCTCGCCAGAGCCGATGTGGGAATCGCGATCGGGGCCGGCACGGATGTGGCGATTGAGAGTGCGGACGCCGTATTGATGCGAAATGATCTGCTGGATGCGCTGAGCGCCATTCGGCTGAGCAAGGCCGTAATTCGAAACATCAAAGAAAATTTATTCTGGGCGTTTTTTTACAATACAATCGGAATACCGCTTGCGGCGGGAGCGCTCTACCCGATGTTCGGAATAAAATTAAGTCCGATGTTCGGAGCCGCCGCGATGAGCCTGAGCAGTGTCTGCGTCGTCTGTAACGCGCTGCGTCTTCGCCTCTTTCGGCCGGAGCGCGACAGGCTGCGCAAAGAAGATTCTGAGAATATAAATAAACCCGGCGAAAAAAACGCGCAGGGAGATAACAAGGAGGAAACGAAAATGAAAACGGAACTGAAAATTGAGGGAATGATGTGCGAGCACTGCAAAAAGCATGTGGAGGATGCTTTGGCGGCAATGGATCAGGTGACGGACGTTCGCGTTGACCTTGCCAAAAAGACGGCGGAGGTAACGGCCGAGAGAGAGATACCTGTGGAAGAGTTTTCCAGGGTAATTTCGGAGGCAGGGTATACGCTGATTTCCTAACCGTCCGTCCGGCTTGGAGGCGCTAATTTCAATGTATGTTTTTGTATGGCAGGCCGGCGCGTCCGGCCTGTCATATTGTTTTTAATTTTATACGCAAATACTATGGAAAAGTACCGCCTGTTGATGATATAATACTATCAAATACGATATCATCAACAATGGAAGGAGAAGGATTCGCATGTACGCAGACGAGAACGTAATACGAATTAAACATGAGGTACTTTACGAGGTGGCAAAACACGCTTTTGCCGGAGATTTGGAGGAGGAGAGAGAACACATTCCGATGGAGCTGATACCGGGGCCGACACCGCAGTTTCGTTGCTGCGTATATAAGGAGAGGGAGATTATCCGTCAGAGGATTCGGCTGGCAGAGGGAAAAGCGCCGGGGGCAGTCGACGACGGGAATGTAATCCAGGTAATCAGCTCGGCCTGTGAGGATTGTCCGATTTCCAGTTATGTTGTAACTGACAACTGCCAGAATTGTATCGGAAAAGCATGTATTAACGCATGTAATTTCAACGCGATTTCCATAGGGGAGGGGCGTTCTCATATCGATCCGTCCAAATGTAAGGAATGCGGAAAGTGCGCGAAGGCATGTCCGTTCAACGCGATTGCGCATCTGAAGCGGCCGTGTAAATTCAGCTGTCCGGTAAGCGCGATTACATACAATGATCAGGGGATTTCCGTGATTGATGATGAAAAGTGTATTCGCTGCGGGCAGTGCATTCACAAGTGTCCGTTTGGAGCGATCGGTTCAAAGACGGCGATCGTGGATGTGATCGAGGCGATCAAATCAGAGAGGCCGGTATACGCCATTTTGGCTCCGGCAACAGAGGGTCAGTTCGGAGAGGATATCACGATGCAGAGCTGGAAGACCGCGTTGAAGGCAGTCGGATTTACGGATATGGTAGAGGCGGGTCTTGGCGGCGATATGACGACGTGCAGCGAGGCCGAAGAATGGCTTGAGGCATACAAAGAAGGCGAGAAGAAGACGACATCATGTTGCCCGGGCTTTGTCAATATGATACGCAGGCACTATCCGGAGCTGGCGGATCGTATTTCTACCACGGTGTCTCCGATGTGCGCGGTGTCGCGTCTGGTAAAAGCAAATAATCCGGATGCGGTGACCGTATTTATCGGGCCGTGCGTGGCTAAAAAATCCGAAGTAAAGGATCAGCAGATTGAGGGAAATGCCGATTTTGTGCTGACGTACAGTGAGATTCGCGCGATTATGAAGGCAAAGGAAGTAAAGCTGGAGCCAAAAGCCAATACTTACCAGGAGTCGAGCGTATACGGCAAGCGTTACGGCAATTCCGGCGGCGTGACGGATTCCGTACTGGAATATATGAAAGAGACGGATCAGCAGGTGGATGCGAAAGTATGCAAAGCCAACGGAGCTTCCGAGTGTAAAAAGGCGCTGCTGCTTATGAAAGTAGGAAAGCTTCCGGAAGATTTCATAGAAGGTATGGCGTGCGAGGGCGGATGCGTCGGGGGACCGAGCCGTTTCTCGGAACCGCTGTCGGCAAAGAAATCGAGGGATACGCTTCTTTCACAGGCAGATGACAGGACGATTACGGACAATTTGAAAAAATATGATATGGCGTCGTTCTCCATGCACAGGAGCCACGAAAGCTAGTCGGCTGTTCACAGAATGAACACAAAATAAACATATTATTTTACGATTTTTTCCAAAAATCGTTCACATTACCCCTTTATAGTGTAAGCATAAACCAATGGCAACGCTTATTACGAAAGGGGTAATATTTATGTATAACGAAGAGAACAACAATGAGAACGGCGCATACGGATGGGAGCGGGAACATAACGGGAATCAGGAACAGACAGATTTTTATGCCGAGGCGGAAGAGATAAAGACATGTGAGACGGGGCAGGAAGAGAATCCGAAGGATACGAAAAAAGAGCCGTCAGGGTTTGGCAAAAAGATGACAAGGTGTGTGGCGTACGCATTGGCCTTTGGCCTTGTTGCTGGGACGGCGTTCGAGGGCGGAAGCTATGCGATTGACCGTATGTTTTCGGGCAGAGGGTCATCTGTCGAGGCGGACACGGAGCGAGGCAAAAATACGCTTCAGACAACCGGAGTCTCGACGGGCGCGGCAAAGCAGATAAGCTCCGCGGATGTCTCGGAAATTGTCGAGAAGGCGATGCCGTCAATCGTGGCGATTACGAATATGTCTAAGGCGCAGTATCCGAGCTTTTTCGGGCAGGGCGGGGAGAGTGAGAGCGCCGGCTCCGGAATTGTGGTAGGGGAGGACGACGCGTACCTCTACATTGCGACAAATAACCATGTGGTGAAGGACGCGGACAGCCTGACCGTGCAGTTTGACGACGACAGTACCGTGAGCGCCCAGATACAGGGAACCGACGCTACAAATGACCTTGCGGTTGTCAAAGTGAAAAAAGAAGATATGGAAGAGAGCACGCGCAATCATGTGAAGGTTGCGGCGATGGGGGATTCGACGAAGCTTCCGGTAGGAGTGGCGGCGATTGCAATCGGCAATGCGCTTGGATACGGACAATCCGTGACCACGGGAGTGATCAGCGCGTTAGAGCGCCAGGTGACGATCCAGGATGAGACGACAGGGCTTACGGTAAGCAGCAAGCTGATACAGACGGACGCCGCAATTAATCCGGGAAACAGCGGAGGAGCGCTGTTAAACGCTGAGGGAGAGGTGATCGGTATCAATTCTTCTAAATATTCGGATACGGATGTAGAGGGAATGGGATTTGCGATTCCGATTTCCACGGCCAGGCCGATTATCGAGGAGCTGATTTCCACGGGAAAGAGTACGAGCGCGCAGGGAGCCTACATCGGCATCACGGGGGCGGATGTGACAAAAGAAGTCGCGTCTGCGTATAAACTGCCTCAGGGAGCGTATATCACGCAGGTGATAGAAGGCTCTGCGGCGCAGGAAGTCGGACTTTCGCAGGGAGATATTATCACGAAAATTGACGATACCGAAATTTCTTCTTTTGAGGAGCTGCGGAGCATTATTTCGGCTCACCGCGCCGGAGATACCGTGGTAATTACGTATCAGCGCAGAGACGAAAGCGGAGAATATCAGGAAAATGTATCGGAAGTTACGCTTTCGGAACGCCCGGCGGAAGATGACGGCGGCCGGCAGGAAGCGCCGGATGGAGGAAGCGGCGATAACGGAGATTTGGGCAACGGAGGTTACGGGTTTGACGAGGACGATATTTTGAATGATTTGTTCCGCTATTTCGGAAGATAAAAAGGGAATATTTCATTTTGGAATTTCATTCCTTTCAAAAATATGATAGAATAATATGGAAGCGCCCGGAGGTACGCAGATTGATTTCTGTGCTTCACGGGCGCTAATATTCTTACAGGGAGAAAGGCATGCAATGGAAAAAATAATTATTACGATCGGACGCCAGTTTGGAAGCGGCGGAAAGGAAGTCGGAAAAAAAGTAGCGAAGGAGCTTGGGGTTCCTTTTTATGATAAGGAGTTGTTGGCGGTTGCGGCGAAGGAGAGCGGTCTGAACGCCCAGTTTCTCGAGGATTATGACGAGAAGCCCACAAATAGCCTGCTGTATTCGATTGTGATGGGGCAGTCGCATATGCTGATGAACGGAAACGGCCATATTTCTGTGGAACAGATGGCGTCCCGCGCGCAGAGAGAAGCGGTATTTTGCGTGGCCGCGAAGGGAAGCTGCGTAATTGTAGGGCGCTGCGCGGATTACATATTGAGAGGAAAAGAAAATCTGCTGCGTGTGTTTATTTCCGCGGAGGATGAAGAACGGATTGAGAGAATCAGTAAGAGGGATCAATTGACAAGGGAACGGGCGGCGGATAAAATGCGCCGGATGGACAAGGCGAGGAAATCCTATTACAGCTTTAATTCGGACGGGGATTGGGGCGAGGCCGCCAATTATGACCTGTGCATTAATATTTCTAAATACGGCGTGGACAATGCGGTGCAATGCATTCTTTCTATGATCGGAAAATGAGCTGTGTATTGTATTAATTTAGATATCAAAAGGGGCTTTTCAGGCACAAGCTGAAAAGCCCCTTTTTTGGATCGAATTTTTATAGAAACAACCTTGACGCTGTGAGACATAAAAGCTTACGTTAATCGGAAAATCCGAGGTTTAAGTCTACATTGCCGGTTATGCCGTTGACGTTTCCGGCGTTCGAGTATTGCCACATAAATATATTTCCGTTGCCGCTGTACTGGTGGCCGAGGGAGATATCCTGCCAGCGCGCCGCCCAGATATTCATGCCCTTTAGGCGGCTGTTTTCGAAGTAATTGTTCAGCCAGTAGGTATTGGCGTAGAGCCCCGATTCATAACCGCCCGCGTGAATTGCGTTGCAGAACGCCCAGGCAATATCCGTGCGGTCTTTGTTGGTAAGCCCCGTAAGCTGGGCGTCGTCTTCCATGTCGATGACAACCGGATAGTTTAAGGCCCGGCCGTTCAGGATATGCAGTACCGTGTTGGCGTCCGCCGCCGCCTGCGCCGCGGATGTGGCATAGGAATAATAGTATACGCCGATGCCGAGTCCCGCCGCTTTTGCGTCTTTATAATACGTTTCAAAGTTTGGATCTTTTGCGATCCCGTTATAAATGCGGATCATAACAAAATTGTATCCGGCGCTGCGCACTTTATGAAAGTCAATATTTCCCTGCCATTTTGATACGTCGATGCCGTCCAGCGTCTGGCGGACATGTACTTTAATGCTGCGGGTAACGCCGTTCGCCTTGGCGTAAATCGTTGTATTGCCGACGCCGACTCCTTTGATAATTCCTTTCGAAGAGACGGTGGCAATATTCGGATTGGCCGAGGACCACTTGACTTTGGCTTTTGGACTTGCCGACCCTTCCACGGTGACGGAAAAACGCTTCTGAACAATGACAGAGGTCTGGCTCAGATTCAGGGAAGAGGCCATGGCGGAAGCATAGGCGGAGCGGCTTCCCGTGACGGAACCTTTTTTTGCACAGATTTTGTAGTAATAGCGTTTTCCGCCGGTCAGTTTTTTGTCGGTATAGCTTGCGGACGTTACGCCGCTTTTGATTTGCGTATAAGCGCCGTTTTTACTTGTGCTGCGGTAAATATTGTAGGAGGAGGCGCCGTTTACTTTTTTCCACTGCAGTTTAATTTTATTGGCGTGCTGCGGCGTGGCGGTTACCCCGGTAACCTTTTTCAGGGAGGTGGCCTTGGATGTAACGGACGAATAATTTCCGTCTATATTTTTCTTTCCGCTGCGCCGATAGGCCTTGATTTTATAATAGTATGTTTTTCCGGTCGAGAGCTTGGTATTTGTATAAGTAAGCGTCGTCCCGCCTTTTACGGTGGCGATCTTTTTATAGGTTCCGTCTTTTTTCGTGCTTCTGTAAATATAATAGCCGTCGGCGCCGCTTACTTTTTTCCACCGGAGCGTCAGAGTGTTATAGTTTTCAACCAGCGTGGAACGAAGCGCGGGGGCTTTCAGCGTGATTTTCACAGAGGCGCGCGCAGAGAGGCTGCCGCTCACTTTTTTCCCCTTTACATTCCGGTAAGCTTTGATTTTGTAGTAGTAGGTGCTGCCGGTGTTTAGATTCTTATCCGTATATTTTCCGGTGTTTTTGGTAATCGTGGCTATTTTTTTATAACCGCCGTTTTTGCTTTTGCTTCGGTAGATTTCATATCCGTTTGCGCCTTTTATTTTTTTCCATTTGAGCAGCGCGGAGGTATAACTGTTTAGCGTTGCGGTTATAGTCGGCCGCTTGGGAAGCGGCGTCGCATTGACCGTTGAAGAGACGGGCGCCGTGCTTGTAAAGGCTCCGGTCGTCCGAAATGCTTCTATGCGATAATAGTATTTTTTTCCGGTGGTAAGTCCCCCGCTTACGTAGGAGGAAGCGGGAGCGTTTACGGAGGCTATTTTCGTAAAGCCGGAAGAGGGTTTTGCGGAGCGGTAAATCGTATAGCCGCTTGCGCCGTCTGTCGGCCGCCAGCTTAAAGTTACGCTGTCGTACTCGTTTGATTCGGCCAAAAAAGAGGAAACCGTGCTTGTAAATTCCGGTTTTACGGATATTGTATTTGAATATGCTCCGTTTATAGAGACAGTCTGGTTATCCTCCGTAAGGTAAGTTATGTATGCATAAATGCGGTAAGTGTAAGTACATCCGGCTGCAATTCCGTTCGTGTCCGTGTAAGAGGCGCCGTCTGTGACGGTCGCGATTTTTTGAAAAGCAGGTTCATTCTCGGCTTTTCGCTCGATAACGTATCCGGCTGCGCCGGCAAGCGCATTCCACTTTAAAAGGACGGACGCATAATGATTGGCGGCCGCAAAAGTAATCGTAGCCGCCGCGGGAGCTGACGGTTCGCCTCCGGTATTTTCAGTGTCCGTATGCCCGGAATCGCCGCTGTATTCGGTGTCCGTATGTCCGGAATCGTTGCCGTCTCCGGTGTCCGCAGACTCGGGATGATCGGCGGCTTCGGTATTCAAAAATTCAGAGTTGTCAGGGCGTCCGGCGTCCGTGGGCGCTGAGTCAACGACGGTTTCGGCAGCCGCGTTTGCATCAAAGGACGCGGCGTATGTAAGCGTATCTGCGCCCGGCAAAAGTACAAGCGAGAGTAAAATGCAGAAAAACCGTTTAAATTGATACAAGATACGTTTCATGTTACTGATTCCTCCATTTCTGATGCCGGCAGCTGGCCGGCAATGTGCTTAATTATAAACTTTTTTAAGTAAATAGAAAATAGAATTTATAAATTCTTTACAAAAACATGGTTGATGTTGCATACACCAAGTGATATTATCTATAAAATAAGTCTATGATATAGATTAAATGTGAAAATTGTGTGTAATTTTGTCTGGTACATTGTTCCACACAAAGCACATTTTGTTAGCTCAGTGGCGCCATTGATCCAGTTTTGCGGCAGGAATTGAGGGCGCCGTCAAACCGAAAAGAAAGGCAGGGCTTAAACTATGAAGAGAATATTTAAAAATATGGTTCCATACTGGCGTATGATACTTGCGATCGTGCTGCTTTTAACCGTGCAGGCATATTGCGACTTGTCGCTGCCGCAGTACACGTCGGATATTATCGACGTGGGAATACAAAACGGAGGGGTAGAGCATATCTTGCCGGAGCGGATTACGGCGGCGGAATATAAGAGGGCGTCGGTATTTATGACGGATGAGGAGCTTGAAACATGGGAGAGCTGTTATGAAAAGAGAGGGGACGGCTACCGCCTTATCGTGGAATCGGAAAAGGAGTTAGACCGGTTGGACGAAGAGCTTTTGACGCCGATTGTCCTTACATATCAGATGAAACATTTGGAGGACGCGCAGGGCGAGGGCATATCCGCGCCCTCTGAGCGTTTGGACGGTGCGAAGACAGTACAGGCAGTGAGAGAAAAGATGCAAAAGACGATATCTTCGACAGGAAACGCCACTTTTTTTGCGATGGGCGCGGCGTATGCGCGCGCCTGTGATGAGGAGGCCGGCGTGGATACAGACCGGATACAGACCGCATATCTTTGGAAGACGGGCGGAAAGATGTTTGCGCTGGCGCTTCTCATGCTGGCTGCCGCGGTTCTGACCGGCTATTTTGCGTCAAAGGTCGGAGCCGGAGTCGGAAGGGATTTGCGCGGCCGGATCTTCGGGAAGGTCGTAAGTTTTTCCGGTGCAGAGATGGATCGTTTTTCGACGGCCTCTCTGATTACGAGGAGCACGAATGATATTCAACAGATACAGATGGTGACGGCGGTGATGCTTCGGATGATATTATACGCGCCGATTATCGGGATTGGCGGTATCGTTAAGGTATTTGAGACGGGAGCCAAAATGGAGTGGATCATAGCGCTCGCCGTTGTTTTGATTACGGGGTTTGTCCTGCTGCTTGTGGGAATTACGATGCCTAAATTTAAGGCGATGCA
Organism: uncultured Roseburia sp.; assembly: GCA_947383215.1. Classification (GTDB taxonomy): domain Bacteria; phylum Bacillota; class Clostridia; order Lachnospirales; family Lachnospiraceae; genus Roseburia_C. The sequence goes on along the minus strand of CANDCP010000012.1, from coordinate 13,571 downwards.
AAAACTGGTAGACGCTTTAAATCTTGTGTCGAGAGAGATTCTGACAGGATTAAGCGTAATCCGGGCATTTGGAAGAGAGGAGACCGAGGAGAAGCGTTTTGACCGGGCAAATACCGATCTGACCAGGACGCAGCTGTTTACAAATCGCGTTATGACCTTTATGATGCCGGGAATGATGATGATTATGTACGGAATTATTGTCCTGATCGTGTGGGTATCTGCGCATCACATTGACGACGGAAGCCTTCAGGTTGGCGCGATGACGGCGTTTATCACCTACGCGATGCAGATTGTCATGGCGTTTTTAATGCTTACAATGATGTCGATTATGCTGCCGCGCGCGGGTGTCGCGGCAGATCGTATTGACGAAGTGCTTACGACGAAATCCTCCGTGGAAGAGAGCGGGGAGCCTAAGCGTTCTAAGCCGCACCGCGGCGTACTTGAATTTTCTCATGTGGATTTTCGCTATCCCGGCGCGAATGAAAACGCGTTGACCGATATCAATTTTACCGCAAAACCGGGGAAGGTAACGGCGATTATAGGAAGTACCGGATGCGGGAAATCCACTCTGGTGAATCTCATACCGCGTTTTTATGATGTAACCGCAGGAAGGATTACGCTGGACGGCGAGGACGTCAGGGATATGTCCCTGAATGAGCTGAGGGAGACAATCGGGTTCGTGCCGCAAAAGGGCGTGCTTTTTTCGGGGACAATCGCTTCTAATTTGAGGTTTGGAAATCAGAATGCGACAGACGAAGAGATTCGGGAGGCGGCTGCGATCGCGCAGGCGGATGCGTTTATTGAGGAGAAGCGGGATGGATACGAAAGCGCCATAGCGCAGGGGGGAAGTAATGTTTCGGGAGGGCAAAAGCAGCGCCTTGCCATTGCGAGGGCGATTGTAAAGAAGCCCGGATTGTTTGTGTTTGACGACAGTTTTTCCGCGCTCGATATGAAAACGGACGCTGCGCTTCGCAGAGCGCTTGAGGAAAAGGTAAGAGATTCGGCGGTAATTATTGTGGCGCAGAGAATCAGCACAATTTTACATGCAGATGAGATTCTCGTGCTGGACGAGGGAAGGATTGTCGGAAAGGGGACGCATGCGCAGCTGCTTGCGGGGTGCGAGGTTTACGGTCAGATTGCCAGATCGCAGTTGTCGGAAAAAGAGCTTTCCGGCAGTGTCAGAAAGGAGGAAGTGATCCATGGGTAGAGAGGACATAAAGGCGGGACCGGGGAGAAGAGGCATGGGACACGGGCACGGACCGATGGTTCCGGGAGAGAAGGCAAAAGATTTTAAGGGATCTTTTCAAAAGCTGGTCGCATATATAGGAAAGTATAAAATTGCAATTGTGATCGTAATGGTGTTTGCGACAGTGTCTACGGTATTTTCCGTGCTGGGTCCGAAGATTATGGGAAAGGCGACGACGGCGCTGGCAGAAGGGCTTATGGGGAAAATTGCGGGAACAGGCGGAATTGATTTTAGCTATATCGGAGAAATTCTTATTCTCACGCTGGGCTTGTATCTTGTAAGCACGGTGTTTAGTTTTTTCCAGGGCTGGATTATGAGCACAGTGACGCAGAGAGTCTGTTATCGAATGCGAAAAGAAATTTCGGAGAAAATAAACCGTATGCCGATGAAGTATTTTGAGAGCCGTACGTACGGGGAGGTGCTATCCCGGATTACGAACGATGTCGATACGCTGGGACAGGGATTAAATCAGAGTATTACGCAGATTATCACATCCGTGGCGACGATGGCGGGCGTGCTTGTTATGATGCTGTCCATTTCTCCGCTGATGACGGTAATCGCGCTTGTGATTCTACCGGTATCGGCGTTTCTGGTTTCCTTTGTTATCAAATTTTCGCAGAAGCATTTCCGCACCCAGCAGGAATATTTAGGACATATCAACGGACAGGTGGAAGAGACATACGGCGGTCATCTTGTCGTAAAGGCATTCAATAAGGAAAAAGAGGTTACGGATACCTTTTACAGAACGAACAACGTGCTCTATGAGTCGGCCTGGAAATCTCAGTTTTTATCGGGCCTGATGCATCCGATCATGGTATTTGTGGGAAACATCGGGTATGCGGGCGTGGCGATCAGCGGGGGAATGCTGGCGATTCGGGGGACGATCGGTATTGGCGATATACAGGCGTTTATTCAGTATGTTAAGAATTTTACGCAGCCGATCCAGCAGATTGCTCAGGTAATCAGCCAGGTTCAGTCTATGACGGCGGCGTCAGAGCGCGTCTTTGAATTTCTCGGCGAGGAGGAGGAAGAGCAGAGCGTACCGGACGCGGCTGAGCTTACGGATGTGAAAGGGATGGTGACGTTTTCTCATGTGCATTTCGGTTACGATCCGAATCAGATTATAATCAACGATTTTTCCGCGCAGGTAGAGCCGGGACAAAAAATTGCCATTGTCGGGCCGACGGGAGCCGGGAAGACGACGATGGTAAAACTTCTGATGCGTTTTTATGACGTAAACGAGGGCTGTATTAAGCTCGACGGCCGCGATATCAGAACGTACGGGCGCAGAAACTTAAGGGATGCGTTCGGCATGGTCTTACAGGATACGTGGCTGTTTAAGGGGACGATTATGGAGAATATTCGTTACGGGAGGCCGGAGGCGACGGACGAAGAGGTGATAGCGGCGGCAAAAGCGGCGCATGCCCATCATTTTATTCAGACGCTCTCCGGCGGATATGAAATGGAATTGAACGAGGATGCAAGCAATGTATCCCAGGGGCAAAAACAGCTCCTCACGATTGCGAGGGCGATTCTTGCCGATAACAAGGTTTTGATTTTAGACGAGGCGACTTCCTCGGTCGATACGCGAACCGAGATGCGGATTCAGAAGGCGATGGATAATCTGATGCGTGGAAGGACCAGTTTTATCATCGCGCACCGGTTATCGACGATCCGGGATGCGGATCTCATTCTTGTCATGAAAGACGGGGACATTATCGAGCAGGGAAATCACTATGAACTTCTGGCGAGAGACGGATTTTACGCAGATTTATATAATTCACAGTTCGTGCAGGCATAGAAGCTGTAACATACGGAAAATCGGCGGGGCAAAACGGTAGCGGGAAAATTAAGAATTGCTGAAATTTGTATGATTTAGGTTGACGCTTCCTTTCGAGTTACCTATAATGAGAATGTTAAACAGGGGCTTTGTACTTAAGGAGAAAATAATGTATCAGTTAAAAAAACAGATAAAGATAATAGTAATGGCGGCGCTCACGGTTCTGTGCCTTTTGCAGGCGGATTCGGTTGTGAAGGCGGAATCCGCCGATAATTCGCTGTCTTCGCTCAAGCTTTCGCAGGGGACGCTCTCCCCTTCTTTTGCCTATAATGTAGTAAATTACACGGCGACAGTAAGCGCGGATACGGCGAGCGTGGAGGTTACGGCGTCGACGTCAAATGCCGCGGCAAGCATTCAGTCCGGAACCGGAACCGTTTCCCTGAAAGAGGGGTCGAATACGGTGAAGATTGTGGTAGCTGCGGAGAACGGGAATCTTGCGACTTATACGATTACGATTACGAGAGGGGCATCGGGTTCGTCAGAGGAGAATATGCCCGCAGACGGCAGCGGTACAGGGACGGATATGCCTGCAGACGGCAGCGGTACGGGGACGGATACGCCCGCAGACGGCAGCGGTATGGGGGCGGATACGCCCGCGGACGGAGACGGGAGTACGCCGGCTGTCTCCGGAGCCGAAGGATATACGGTGGCTTCCGTGATACCGGAGGAGGTGATTTTGCCTGATTTTTCAGAGACGACAGTTACCTATGAGGGACAGGAGCAGAAGGCTCTTTCCTATAACAAAGGCCCGCTTACGCTTTTGTATATGACAGACGCGGAGGGAACGGGCAGTTTATTTGTATATGAGGCAGAAAGCGGCAGCGTGTATCCTATGATCAGGCTTACGGCCGGAGAACATGCGCTTATTTTGCTGCGCCAGTCCTTTGACGCGTCTCTGGGAGAGAATTTTGCGGAGGCGTCGCTTATCATTAACCAGAAGAGCGCTCCAGCGGCCTATCAGAGTACGGAGGCGGACGCGGGGGATTATTACCTTGTTTACGGAATAAACAGCGCGGGAATCCTGGGCTGGTATCAATATGACAATGCGGAAGGGACCTACCAGAGATACAGAGCGCCGGCAAAGCAGGAGGCGGACACGGAAGAGACGGAGGAGTACGAGTTCCTTCAGAAATCTTACAATGATCTGAGCGAGAAGTACACAAGCTTAAAAAATAAAGACACGAAATTTATCACGGGACTGCTTATTGCAGTTGCGGTTTTAATGATTCTCATTGTGAATCTTTTGCTTTTCGGAAGGGGAAGAAGGGCGGAAAAGGAAGAGACAGAGAATATATTCAAAGAAGAGAAGCGTGAAAAAAAGAAAAAAGACAAGCGTGAAGAGAGGTTCCCGGAGGAAACGGACGAATTTTTCGCGGACGACGACGATTTTTTGAATTTTGACGACGAGCCGGAGTTTGCGACAGAAAAAAGAGGAAAAAAGAAAAAGAAGAAACGTTTCGGAAGAAGAGAAGACATCTTTGACGTCTCCAATGAAGAGGACGAGTATTACGATGAAGAGGAAAATGAGCTGACAGAAGATATCGGCGGGAGGTCTTCCATTGATGAAGAACTGGAAATCCTCGACCTGAACGATTTGTAAGATAGATTGCGGGAGGCATTAAAATGCATAGGGAATATACCAAAAAAGCAAAGAAGGTACTCGAACTGACGGGAAAAATTGCTAAGATGATGCATCACAATTATATTGGAACAGAGCATCTTTTGGTCGGACTGCTGAAAGAGGATATGGGAGTTGCGGCCTGTGTTCTGGCGGACGCGGGACTTGCGGAGGAGAAGCTGCTAGAATTGATCGAAGATCTGATCGCGCCGTCCGCCGCGGTTGCGGTTATGGATAAAAAAGGGTATTCTCCGCGGATGGGTCATGTGTTGGAGGCGGCGGAAAACGAGGCGGAGCGCTTTAAGAGTAAGGAGATTGGAACAGAGCATCTTCTTTTGGCCCTTTTAAAGGAGACGGACTGTGCGGCGGTGCGTCTTATGAATACGCTTGGCGTAAATATTCAGAAAGTATATTCAGAGACCCTGGCGGCTATGGGCGAAGACCAGAATGTGGGAAAGGACGAGTTTTTGGCGTTTCGTTCCGGGAAAAAGGCGACGCCGGAATTGACGCCGACGCTGGATTTATATTCCAGGGATTTGACGAAGCTGGCGGCCGACAATGTTTTGGATCCTGTTATCGGAAGGGAAGAAGAAATTGCGCGTGTAATCCAGATATTGAGCAGAAGGACAAAGAATAACCCGTGTCTGATCGGCGAGCCGGGCGTCGGGAAAACGGCGATTGCGGAAGGGCTCGCGCAGCGGATTGTAAAGGGGCTTGTGCCGGAGACGGTTTTGAATAAACGGGTGGTGACTCTCGACTTGTCGGGAATGGTGGCAGGTTCCAAGTACAGGGGAGAATTTGAGGAGCGCATAAAGAAAGTGATTCGGGAAGTGATTCAGGCCGGAAATGTCCTGCTTTTTCTCGACGAGCTTCATACGATAATCGGGGCCGGCGGCGCGGAGGGGGCAATAGACGCCTCAAATATTTTAAAGCCTTCCCTTGCGAGAGGGGAGATTCAGCTTATCGGGGCGACGACGGTGGAAGAGTACCGCAAATATGTGGAAAAAGACGCCGCGCTTGAGAGGCGCTTTCAGCCGGTAAATGTAGAGGAGCCGACCGAAGAGCAGGCGGTTCTTATTTTAAAAGGACTGCGCAGAGAATATGAAGAACATCATCACGTAAAAATTACGGACGAAGGGATTGCGGCGGCGGTGCACATGGCGGTCCGTTATATTAACGACCGTTTTCTGCCGGATAAGGCAATCGATCTGATGGACGAGGCGGCGTCAAGAGTGCGTCTCGACGGCTTTAAGATGCCGGAAAATATGAAAGAGATGGAAGATGCGGTCCGCAAATTTGAAAAAGAATTTGAGGAAGCCTTAAAATCGGGAAACGTATCCAGGGCAAAAGAGGTAAAAGCGCTGAAAGAGCAGGCGGAGGCCAAGTATGAAAAAATGCTCAAGAAATTTCATAAAGACGCGGAGAAAAAGAAATTAATCGTCGGGGAAAATGAGATTGCCGAGGTTGTGGCAGGCTGGACGAAGATTCCCGTGAAGAAGCTGGCGGAGGGGGAAGCGGCCCGCCTGAACCGCTTGGAGAAAACGCTGCATAAGCGCGTGATCGGCCAGGAGGAGGCGGTGAGCGCGGTAGCCAAGGCGGTGCGCAGAGGGCGCGTCGGCCTAAAGGATCCGAACCGTCCGATTGGCTCGTTTTTGTTTCTAGGACCTACCGGGGTCGGGAAAACGGAGATTACAAAAGCGCTGGCGGAGGCTGTGTTCGGGGACGAGCAGGCCATGATCCGGGTAGATATGTCAGAATATATGGAGAAACACAGCGTGTCGAAAATGATAGGCTCGCCGCCGGGATACGTGGGGTATGAAGAGGGCGGACAGCTCAGCGAAAAGGTGCGGCGTAATCCGTATTCCGTCATATTATTTGACGAGATCGAGAAAGCGCATCCGGATGTGTTTAATATTCTGCTGCAGGTGCTGGACGACGGAAGGATCACGGACGCGCAGGGACGGAGAGTCGATTTTAAAAATACAATTATCATTATGACTTCCAATGCGGGGGCGAAGTCGATCGTAGAGCCAAAGAAGCTCGGATTTGCGTCAAAGGAAAATGAAAAGCAGAATTATGAATATATGAAAACCGGAGTTATGGAGGAGGTAAAGCGCATTTTCAAACCGGAATTCTTAAACCGTATTGACGAGACGATCGTATTCCGCATGTTAAATGAAGAGGATATGAAGAAGATTGTTTCATTGCTTTTGCGCAAGCTGACAGACCGCTGTAAAGAGCAGATGAATCTTACATTAAATATAAAAGGAAGCGTAAAGGCGTATATTGCAAAAGAAGCGTATGATCCGAAGTACGGCGCGAGGCCGCTGCGGCGGATGATACAAAATAAGATAGAGGATTTACTTGCGGAAGAGATATTGTCTGGCAAGGTAAAGGGGGGAGATACCGTGGAGGTCAGACTTGTGAAGCAGGAAATAAAAACCGCTGTTATTGTAAGAAATAGCTAGAAAAAAAAGGATAAGTATTATATAATAAAAACACGAGACGATAGCCGGCGGGCGCCGGCAAAGAGAAAACGATAACAGGAAGCTCCCTGACAATAGGGTCGGGAAGGGTTAGGAGGAAAAGAAAAATGGCTGTAGTAAGCGAATTGCTTCGTTCGGAGGATAACGGAACAATCAGTTTTGGAGATTATTCATTGGCTGTAAAATCTAAGCTGGATAATTTTGAACATGGCGGAGATCTTTATAAGGTTAAGACATTTAAAGAGATTACCAAGCTGGAGAAAAACGGTATGTTTATATATGAGTCTGTTCCGGGGACCGCGGTGTCGGGAATGGAGGAGACGGAGTCCGGCGTTGAATTTCTGGTAGAGGGACCGGAGGACGCGGAGATTACGCTGGGTTTGCAGGAGGCGACGGAGTATAAGATTTTGATAGACGACAACGGTATCGGGCAGATGAAGACAAATCTCGGAGGAAAACTGACGCTGAGTGTGGAGCTGAATCCGGGACATTCGGTCAGGGTGCAGGTTATCAAGCTTTAAAAGTGGAAAGAGAGAATGGCGAAAGAAAAGAAGACAGTTTATTTCTGTCAGTCCTGCGGCTATGAATCGGCGAAATGGATGGGACAGTGTCCGGGGTGCCGGGAGTGGAACAGTTTTGTGGAGGAGAATATAGAAAAAGCGGCGTCCGCAAAAGGAAAAAAGACGGATGCCCGCGTGACAAAGCTGTCCGCGATACAATTGAATGAAGAAGAGAGAATCTCAACCGATATGCGGGAGCTGGACCGCGTGTTGGGCGGAGGTATAGTAAAAGGCTCACTTGTCTTAGTGGGAGGCGATCCGGGAATCGGGAAATCTACGCTTCTGCTGCAGGTCTGTCAGAATTTATCAAAACAGGAATTTTCGGTTTTGTATATTTCAGGAGAGGAATCTTTGCAGCAGATAAAAATACGCGCGAGGCGTATAGGCGAATTTACCGATTCCCTTTCGCTTTTTTGTGAGACGAATCTCGATATTATCCGGGAGGTAATACAAAAGGAGCGCCCCGCGGTTGTAATCGTAGATTCCATACAGACGATGTACAGTGAGAACGTGTCGTCGGCGCCGGGAAGCGTTTCGCAGGTTCGCGAGTCGACCGGAGTTTTGATGCAGATTGCGAAAAAAATGGGCATTACTGTTTTTATTGTGGGGCATGTGACGAAGGAAGGGGTCGTGGCGGGACCGAGAGTTCTGGAGCATATGGTAGATACGGTCCTTTATTTCGAAGGCGACCGCCATGCGTCCTACCGGATTTTAAGAGGGGTGAAAAACCGTTTCGGCTCCACAAACGAGATCGGCGTTTTTGAGATGCGAAACGAGGGGCTGCGCGAGGTAGAGAATCCGTCTGAATTTATGTTAAACGGAAAACCAAAAGGCGCCTCCGGTTCGGTAGTCGCATGCTCTATGGAGGGCACGAGACCGATTTTATTGGAGATTCAGGCGCTTGTGTGCCACAGTAATTTCGGCATTCCAAGGAGAACGGCGGCCGGAACGGATTTCAACCGCGTCAATCTTTTGATGGCGGTGTTGGAGAAGCGTCTCGGTATGTCGCTGTCGGCCTGCGACGCTTATGTCAATATTGCCGGCGGAATTCGTATGAACGAGCCTGCGATTGATCTCGGAATTGTGCTGGCGATTGTTTCCAGCAATAAGGAAATTGCGATAGATGAAAAGACGATCTGTTTCGGCGAGGTGGGATTGAGCGGTGAGGTGCGCGCGGTCAGCATGGCGGAACAGAGAATACAGGAGGCTAAAAAGCTCGGGTTTGAAGTATGTATTTTGCCGCAGGTATGTTTGGAAAGTCTTCCGGCTTTTTCCGGAATGCGTCTGGTTGGGGTTAAGAATGTGCGGGAGGCAGTGCAGGCAATACGCGGAATTTGACGTTCGGATTCCTTTGCCGCTTACGCGATACTGTTTTTGGGGTGAGCGTAAGAAGACGGCAATTGATGATAGATTATGAGGGGGTAATAAAATGGAAGACAGCAAAAGAGTCCTGAGGAGGGCGGCAGCGTTTGCGCTCGCGGTTATGGTGCTTGCGGTATCAGCGCCTGCAGGCGGCGCGGAGGCGCAGGCGGCGTCAAAGAAAGTCGCATTGAGTAAAAAGAAAGTTTCTCTCTATGTGGGGAAAAAGACAAAAGTTACGCTGAAGAATGTGAAGAGCAGGGTAAAGTGGCAGGTGGTTACAGGGAAAAAGGTCGTTTCCATAAAGAAATCGGGAAAACACCGAAGAACGGTTACGATCAAAGCAAAAAAGGCGGGGACGGCCAAAATTCGGGCGGTTTACAAAAAGAAGAAGTACACAATCAAAGTGCGGGCGAGCAAACCGACGCCGACGCCGGAAGGAAAGCCGGGAACGCCGAATCAGACGCCGGGTACAAATCCGGGCGGATCGTCAGGCCAGACGCCGATTTATAAGCCGGATCAAAAACCGGGTGAGACACCGGGCGAAAAACCAGGTGAAAATCCGAGCGAGACGCCAAGCGAAAATCCAAGTGAGAATCAGGATGAGGAAATTGTAAAAGAGCCGGCGCCGCAGGATGTTATTTTGGATGAGTATTTTGACAAGATCGACGCGGCAAGATCGTCCACACTGGGAGACGGAAGCGAGGTCAGCGCAAATCTGTTCGACGGAAATCCGGACACGAAGTTTTTTGCGAATCAATTTGTGACAGGGGACAGCAAAGTCCGGATTGCATGGCAGATGAAGCGTCCGGTTGTGTTAAAAACATACACGCTGACATCGGCAAACGACAGTGCGTCGTATTCTTACCGGGATCCGGTGAAGTGGCATTTGTATGGTTCAAACAATGCGACGTCATGGACGCAGATCGATACCGTCGATGAAAGCGAGATCAGGGGTGAAAATAAAAAGGAATATACATATGAGACAGATGTGTGGGAGAGCTTTCAGTATTATCTGATTCAGATTGAAAGTAATCGCTGCAGCGACGGCTCGTGTTATAAGGGACTGCAGTTTGCGGAGATCTCCATGTACGGGGACGTCTCTGAGATGTCCGGCGCCATCGGCGAGAGTGTAAATGCATATTTTGATTCCGTCGTAAATGACAAGACGACCATATCGGGAATAAACGGCGAAGCGCCGGCAAACCTTTTTGACGGGAAGAAGGAGACGAAGCTATGTTCTAACTCGGCTGTGCCGGGCAGCATTGTCTTTAAAATGACGCAGCCGGTAACGCTGTACAGTTATACGATAACGACTGCGAACGATAATGAAAAATATCCGGGAAGAAATCCAAAGGCGTGGAGTCTGTACGGATCGAATGACGGAGAGAACTGGGAAAAGATTGACCGTGTGAATGATAGCGGAATGGCGGATGAGAATTATAAATCCTATACGTATACGGTAGATAAGGTCCGTACGTATGCGTATTATAAACTGGACATCACGGCAAAGAACAGCGATTTGTTACAGATGTCGGAAATTACTTTGAACGGGGCGGCAGAGAGTTCGAGCGAATATAACATTCTCTTTACGGGAGACTGGGATCTGGTGACGGCGCCTGGCTATGTAGAGGAGTTGGTGAAGCTGTTCTATAACAGCTATCCGCGTCTGTATAAGCGCTGGGGAACAGGTACAGAACCGAAGACGATTACGTTTATGGCGGATAAGAATTATGACGGCGTAGCGTATTGCGCGGGGACGACGGTGTGTGTTTCCACCGTTTATGCGAACGCGCACCCGAAAGATATTGGGTTTTTCTCCCATGAGATTACGCATTCCGTGCAGCAGTATGGCGGCAAGCTGATTTATGGAGGAAGCGCGTGGTGGACAGAGAACATGGCAAATTATGGAGGATTCCGATACTTCCACTGGTCCAATCCGGAATATGTTCAAATTTATGAAGCGTCCGATGCTTCCTTACAGGATTGGGGCTATCATCCGTACGGAAATAATAAGTGGTTCTTTGCGTATATGGATTACAGATATCCGACGACAAGGGATGGGGACGGAAACAAGAAGCTCGGCTTGATTGACAGTCTGAATATGTTGATTAAAAATAATGACACCGGGGCCGAGTACAGCGACGACCCGCGTGATACTTCCTCACCATTTAATCAGAAGGTAAAGGAAATCACCGGATACGATTGCATTGAATCCCTGCGCCTTAGATTTGTGGAAGAATTGAAGAGCGGCACGTGGAAGTTTGAGGGATTCGGGAATTATCCGGATAACTGGCTGACAGAAGATGTGGCGGGCGTTGCAAATCCGCAGTATCCTATGGTTGGCGAAAAAACGCACGGGGATAAGACGGCCGCAAAGCTGGGTACGGTTGTGACCGACGGTGAGAATTTGTGCGGAGGCGCTAAGATTTTAGCATGTTCCGGAGCTACAAGCGATAAGGAAAGTGCGGCAATGCTGATTGACGGCGATTTAAATACGAAGTGGTGTGCAAAAAGCGACGATTCGGTCGAAGGGGCACAGTACAAGTTAAATGGCGTAAAGCACTGGGTAAAGATCGATCTTGGCGAGCAAAAGACGTTTAACACGTACACGCTTTTTAATACGGAAAGCAAAGAGCCTGGTTATGGAAATGCGACGGAGTGGGAGGTTCTTATTTCGAATGACGGTGAGAACTGGACCTCCGTGGATTATCAGGACAATCAGAATAGTAACGAGGCATCGTTTGATATTGGAAGTCAGACGGCGCGTTATGTATTTATAAAAATATTTAAACCGGATAACGGCGTGGGAACGCTCCGGTTGTATGATTTCCAGTTATACAACAGGTAAGGCAAAAGAAATAAACGAAGAAGGAGCCGCATACATGTTCGCGTGTATTGCGGCTTTTTTCTGCGGCATCCAAAAGGTATTTCGCAGCAGTTTGATTGTTCCGGCAATTCAAGCAGGTTAGAATAAAACATCCGCCTGTATGATCAATGGGCAGGCAGCACATAATTTTTGATATGCTTTTGTATACGGGAGGGCGTGCAATGACGAATGAGATGGAAATACTTTGTCAATGCGTTATGACAAGTATTCAGGTTTTTTTTGGTTTTCATTTTTTCGTAAGGTTCTTGCAAAAGAAAATAAAGCTATGTTTTTCTCTGCTGTTCGGGGGAGTCGTTGTCGGCGTCATTTATTTTGCGCCGGGCGGAACAATTGTAGAACTGGGAATATTTGCCCTTTCGCTTGCGGCGGCCGGAATTTTTGTCTTCCATACAGACTGGAAAACTGCCGTTCTCTACGCTGTTTTGACCGTAGAAATCATGCAGCTTAGTTATGGAATTGTGAACTCCTTATCAAGCATTCTGTATCCGTATCTGTTCGTATTTGAACAGAATACGGTTGGGCTGGTATTTATGCTGGCGGGGGAAGCGGCCTCGCTTCTTCTGACCGGGCTTTGTTATAGGATGGCGCGGCGGTATTTTTCTGATGAAATGTATTCCTTCCGCTGTGGAACCATGGGAAAGCAGTATTTGCTTTTGGCTTTTATTCCGATTCTGATGATTTTTATAATGGATGAATATATCAATTCTTTCGTATATGGCATGGCGGTTGCGAACGTTGACGGCGCAGAAACTGAACTGTATACGAACCATTATCAGATGCTTGCGATACAGCTTTTGGGGATGAGCAGTCTGTTTTGCATTCTGTTTGCCTATAAGAAGCTGCTGCAGGGGTTTTGTCTCAGTACGGAATTGTCGCTGTTGGAGCAAAAGGAGCGTTCCCTGAACAGGTATGTAGAGGAAGCGAAAGCCCGCTACGACGAGACAAAGTCGTTCCGGCATGATATAAGAAACCATATCGCAGTGGTGAAAAGGCTTCTGCGGGACGGAAAACTGGAACAGGCGATAAGTTATATTGAGGATCTGGACGAAACGGCGGAGAAGATGTCGTTTCCGTGCAGATCCAATAATCCGGTGGTGGATATTCTGGTGGGGAACAAGCTGGGAATAGCGAAAGGAATGGGGATTCGCGCCGACTGTACCCTCCTTCTTCCATATCCCTGCGGTCTGCGGGACATGGATATCTGTATTATACTGTCGAATGCTTTGGATAATGCAATCTGCGCCTGTAAAAATTTAGGTTCCGGCAAAGAAAAATATATTCATATTTCAGGGTGTATGCAGGGAGATTTCCTTATGATGGAAATTGAGAACAGCTTTTGCGGCAAAGGTGCGTTAAAAAAAGGAACAGGGTTGTCGAATATAAAAACGGTGGCCGAGAAATATGGCGGCGCCATGAATATAGAGACGCGGGGGAATACATTTATTCTCCATGTGTTGCTGATTATCCCGCGGCGAGCGAATTCGCTAACCGAAGAATTATGAACTGTTACGAAATTTCGAAAAAAATGTCAAAAGAGTGTTGACAAAACTGGAATACGGTGGTAGTATAAAA